>JAEFBB010000048.1 GCA_016292215.1 Saccharofermentans sp.
AGCACGCCGCTCATTAAGATCGGCGACTGGTCCAAGACAAAGTTCGGCAAGAAGAACGGCAAGAAGGTTCCTACTTATATCGCGCTGCTCATCCTCTGGTTCGCTGTAGGTTACTGGCATGGCGGCCTCTGGAACTACGTTATCGGCTCAGGCATTCTGCACTTTATCTATATCGTGCTCGGCATGATCTTCGAGCCTCTGTTCAAGAAGATCAGACCCAAGATCGGGGCAGACAAGCTCTACTTCAGGATCTTCCAATCGGTCCGCACATTCATCCTGATGCTCACGGGCTTCGTATTCTTCAGATCCGCATCGGTCAGGGATGCTGTCGACATGTACGCAGCGATCTTCCGCAAGAGCGACGTTCCTCTTAACTGGGCAAACTTCTCTGCTTCAGGCCTGGATCTCGCGAACCTCATCGTGCTTTGCGCCGGTGTTTTGTTGCTCGTACTGGTTGACGCTTACAAGTACCGTCCGGGCGAAGACGAAGAGCCCAGGTCTTTCACCGGCATGCTCAGGAGCAAGGGCATCGTCTTACTTTGGGCCGCCTTTATGGTGCTCGTTATTGCAACGCTTATTTTCGGAATGTACGGCTTAGGCTACGATTCCGGCTCATTCATATACGCAAGAATCTAAAGGGGGAAATCATTTTATGAATATCGTTTGTCTTGATATGGAAGGCGTCCTGGTACCTGAGATCTGGATCGAGTTCTCAAAGAAGACCGGCATCCCGGAGCTCACACGCACGACCAGAGACGAGCCTGATTACGATAAGCTCATGCACTGGAGATTAGGCATTTTAAGAGAGCACGGCTTAGGCCTTAAGGAGATCCAGGATGTTATCGCGCAGATAGATCCGCTCCCGGGCGCAAAGGAATTTTTGGACGAGCTTCGAAAGGACATGCAGGTCATCATAATCAGTGACACCTTTACGCAGTTCGCAATGCCTCTTATGGCAAAGCTCGGCTATCCGGCCCTCTTCTGCAACTCCCTGATCGTCGGTGAAGACGGCATGATCGAAGACTTCAAGATGAGGATTGCCGATTCAAAACTGTCGACCGTTCGCGCCCTTCAGTCCATAGGCTTTGACACGATCGCATCCGGCGACTCTTACAATGACCTCGCCATGATCAAGGCTTCCAAGGCAGGATTTCTCTTCAAGAGCACTGAGAAGATCATTGCAGATAATCCGGATATCCCCGCGTTCGAGGAGTTCTCTGAGCTCCTGGCTGCGATCAAGGCTGTACCGGACAGCAACTGAAAGAAGGATTGCCCCTAAGGGAGCGCAAAACAAGATTGCCCCTAAGGGGACCGTTTTCGCAAAGCAAGATTGCCCCCAGAGAGTCGTTTTTCGCATCCCAGGGGCAAATTCTTAAGATTTTTGCCCCTGAAGGGCTGATTTTTCGATCCCGGGGGCAAATTAAGAGGAATCCCGTTTAGCTTTAAGCAGATCCCGGGGCAAATTAAGTTTCAGGAATCCCGGTACGCCTTCGGCAGATTCCATCCGTAGTGTGCCGCGCAGTATCTGATGACGCAGACGAAGAAGAAGCCTGCGAGCATTGCGGCTTCGGAAGAGCCCGTGAAGTAGTGGATGACGTAGACGATGGCGGCGCCGATGATGGAAGCGCACGCGTAGATGTGCTTTACGAAAATGACCGGCATCTCGAGTGAGAGCACGTCTCTTAAGACACCGCCGCCGACGCCTGTGATGACGCCGAGGAAGATGACGAGGAAGGCGTTGCCCGAGTGCGCGCTCAAAAGGCCGGTGTGGACGCCGTCCGCGGTGAAGGCAGCAAGGCCTACCGTATCGAACCAGAAGAAGAGCTTGTCGTAGACCGCGAGGGTCTTGTCGGAGAAGGCCTTCTTACTCTTGTGCTTCCAAAAGACGAAAATGAATGTGATGTTGGCAGCGACTGCCGCGATGATTACGAAAAAAGGATTCTTGAAGGCCGTCGGAGGGATCTCACCCATGACGATATCACGGATGATGCCGCCGCCCGTGGCCGTCAGGAGCGCCAGGATGTTGACGCCGAAGATGTCCATCTTTTTGCGGATACCTGCCATGGCACCTGACACTGCGAAAGCCACAGTGCCGATGATGTCGGTGATCAAGATGAAGAGTTCGGTATCCATAGCAGACATTATATATGTTTTCGGGCAGAATAACAGTTCGGCAGTAGTTATATTTTCAGGTTGTGCATATAATGTGGGCAGGGGGGACATGCATATGAAAGGTAAAGGATTATCTGGCAGAGTTCCGTTAATAGTTATGCTGGCTGTGTTTGTTATAAGCAACACTTTCAGCATGTATTTTAATCTGTTTATCGACATCCGTGGTGTGTCGGTTAAATGGGAATATCAGGCTTCGCTTGCTGAAGATGTTGTTTACTATAACGACAAAGCTTCATATGCCAATGAATATACTGAGCCCGTGCTGTTTCCTAAGGGAACCAAAATAACGCTTGAAGAATATATAACGCGTGACTCGGAAATAGTTGAAAAAGACGGATCGTATGAGTGTTATTTTGGCAAAGCCATTGTTCATCTCCCAAACGGGGAGGTTAAACACGCTGATGTTGTTTCGAACATGGGAGATTGCACTGAAAATACTAATGACTCATTTGATACGCCTTATTACAGCGCTATCCACATAAGCAAGTTGGAAGACTATCAACGTGTGCTTTCCGATTATGAAGAGGCACAGGAAGACTGCTTAAAGAAAGAGGCCAAAGAGCGTACGGTGTTCGCTTGGATCGGATTGATCTCAGCCGTTGCTATTTCTGCCGTTATGCTGATCATACGCAGGATATTAGTTCAAAAAGGCAGGTCTGCCGGCTTCCTTTTCTGGATATTCCTGGTCGTTGACTGCGTCCTGCTCTTATATAGCGTCTTAAGAATACTCATGTGGATTTCTGCCTGATTAAATTACACCTGTTTTCCGTAACGCCATTCCTTTTTTATTATTATAATATTTGACAGTTTTCTGTACTCAAAATACAATTAAACAATCTATCGTGAATGGAGATAATAAGGAAAATGGCGGCAGTTACAGATTGCGAACATCTCGTACAGTATTACGAGACAGACCAGATGGGCGTGACCCATCACTCAAACTACATCAGGTGGTTCGAAGAGGCCAGGACGAAGCTTTTCGAGGAGATCGGACTTGGTTACAAGGGAATGGAAGAGATGGGCATCATAAGCCCGGTCGTAGGTCTTACGGCGAAGTACAAGACCATGGCCAAGTATTGCGACGTCGTCGTGATAAGGGCTGAGATCACAAGATATACGGGTGTAAGATTCGATATCAAATATACGGTTTTCGACAAGGAGACTGAGCAGGTAAGGTGCACGGGAACGAGCGAGCATTGCTTCATCAGCCGTGAGGGCAGGGTGCTCTCGCTGCAGAAGACGAATCCCGAGGCGCACGACAGGATGGATGAGCTCGTCAACGGAAAGGACGGTTGATATGGCAGACATAATCATCGTAGGCGCAGGTCCGGCAGGACTTTCGGCAGCTATCTACGCAAGGCGCGCGGGTATGAGCACGACGCTTTATGAGCGCGAAATGTACGGCGGCCAGATCATCAACACCCCCGAGATCGAGAACTATCCGGCGATCGCAAAGATCTCCGGCTTCGATTTTGCCAACGACCTCTATAACCAGGCGATCAATCTTGGCGCGACACTTGAATTCGATAAGGTCACGGCCGTCTCGAAAACAGATTCCGGCTTCGAAGTAGCTCTCGAATCAGGCAGGACAGATACCGCAAAAGCAGTAATCCTCGCAGTCGGCGCTTCCAACCGCCACCTTGGCATTGCAAGGGAAGACGAGCTCCTGGGCAAGGGCATCTCCTATTGCGCCACATGCGACGGAGCGTTCTATAAAGACAAGGTCGTTGCGGTAAACGGCGGCGGAAATACCGCAGTAGAAGACGCCATATATCTTGCAGGTATCGCGAGCAAGGTATATCTTATACACCGCAGAAACGAATTCAGGGCTGACGAGGTCCTCGTCAGTGCGGCAAAGGCGCTTCCCAATCTTGAGATCGTTACGCCTTATGTCATCGAGAGCCTTACGGGTGAGCCCAAGCTCTCCGGCGTAGAGCTTACAAATAAGGAAGACGGCAGCAAGAAGTCGGTCGATGTAGACGGACTTTTCGTTGCGATCGGCCAGGAGCCTAAGACGGCTGACTTTAAGGACCTGATCACTCTGCAGGGCGGATATATCGAAGCAGGCGAGAACTGCAGGACCAATGTCGAAGGCATTTTCGCTGCAGGCGACGCAAGGACCAAGAAGGTAAGGCAGCTTACTACCGCGTGCGCTGACGGCGCAGTTGCGGCTTTGGCTGCGATCGACTACATCAAGCTCGGTGTTTAACGGATAACAATTTTTTGGAGGAATATATGTACAGAAATGTTTTCGATGTGCTTGAAGAGAGAGGTTACTTCTCACAGGCTACACACAGAGACGAGATCTATGAGCTTTTGAGCAAGCCCGGTGTTTCTTTCTACATCGGCTTTGACCCGACAGCTGATTCACTTCACGTAGGCCATTTCGTCCAGATGATGGTTATGAGCCACATGCAGAAGGCAGGTCACAGACCGATCGCTCTCATGGGCGGCGGCACAGGTATGATCGGCGATCCTTCCGGCCGTACAGACATGCGTCAGATGATGACAGTTGAGACGATCGACCACAATGTTGAGTGCTTCAAGAAGCAGATGGGCAAGGTCGTTGATTTTTCCGAGGGCAAGGCTCTCATCGTAAACAACGCTGACTGGCTCAGAAACCTCAACTACATTGAGTTCTTAAGAGAAGTCGGTACACACTTCTCCGTAAACAAGATGCTCACTGCAGAGTGCTACAAGCAGCGTCTTGAGAAGGGTCTGTCCTTCCTCGAATTCAACTATATGCTCATGCAGGGTTATGACTTCTACTATCTCCATGAGAACTATGGCTGCGACTTGGAGTTCGGTGGTGACGACCAGTGGTCCAACATCCTCGCAGGTATGGAACTTGTACGCCGCAAGAAGGGCGAATCCGTTTACGGCCTTACATTCACGCTCCTTACAAACAGCGAAGGCAAGAAGATGGGTAAGACAGCTAAGGGTGCTGTATGGCTCGATCCTGAGAAGACACCTGTATTCGACTTCTACCAGTACTGGAGAAACGTTGATGACGCTGACGTTATCAAGTGCATGAAGCTTTTGACATTCCTCGAGATGGATGAGATCAACGAGTATGCAAAGCTCACTGATGCTGCAATCAATGAAGCTAAGAAGAGACTCGCTTACGAAGTTACAAAGATCATTCACGGCGAAGAGGCAGCAAATATCGCGAAAAAGACCGCTGAGGATCTTTTCGAGAACGCAGGAAGATCTGAGGACATGAAGACGACAGAGATCACCAATGATGAGCTTAATGCCGGCATGCAGATCGCTGACGCGCTCGTAAAGGCAGGCCTCATGAAGTCCAAGGGCGAAGCAAGAAGAATGATCCAGCAGAAGGGCGTTTACCTCAATGACGCAGCTGTTGAAGACCAGTTCTATGAGCTCAAGGAATCAGACTTCGATGCTAACGGCGAGGCTATCGTAAGAAAGGGTAAGAAGAATTACCACAGATTAAAACTCGCCTGATAAGTCTCTTATAATCAGGTTATTAAGTCCCCGGCATATGTTGATGTCGGGGATTTTTATGCTTATTTTTAGGACAGTTTGTCGGGCGTTATTCGTTGAAATGGAATTTTGCCTGTCGTAAAATATATTAAAGCTATTTAATTTTTCGCTTTAGGAGGGAACATATATGAAGAAGATGCGCACAATTATCGCTGCTGTTCTTGCCTGCGCTACCGCTCTGTCATTCACGGGATGCTCAAATGCCAAGAAACTTCAGGACGAAGATTTTTTCTATGAAGCCCTTGATAAAGGCGCCAAGATCGATGAGGACGACTGCTATCACGAGAAGAATACTTATGCTAACGGTGATAAGGTCGAGTACATGATCGTTGCACGTGACGGCGACAATTACTATTCATACCTGAGATTCAAGGACGCCGAAGACGCAATGGATTATTTCGAAGACAGCTTCTATGACAGCTTCTCCGAGGCCATTGAAGATGACGAATTCGAAGGATATCACAAGAATGCCGTAACCAAGCACAGCGCGACTGTTGTTTTCAACGGCGATCTCGAAGACAGCACACCGCTCTATTTCTACTACACATCTTTCTATTCTTATTCTGATACAGAGTTCTATGGCGGCGTCTTCGTTGTTGATAATGTCTACATCGAAGTATTCTCCGTTGACGGCAGCAAGCGTGACAAGGAGAAGATCGACAACGTTCTTAAGTCTCTCGGATTCCCTAAGCCGCAGTAATAATAAGTTTTTAAATTAGATTCCAAGGTCCCCGGCACACAAAAGCCGGGGATTTTTTTGTTTTAGTACCAATATTCGTACAGGTGCGAAAACGGGCATTTACAAACATATGTTCGGGGTGATAGAATGACTGCACCATTAAAGCAAAGGGGGCAGACATTATGTCAGATCAGGGCAGAAGATATACATACGACGGCACTTTTGAAGGTTATTTATGCGCGGTGCTCGCAGCCTTGAGATCAGGAAGAGTGCCTGCTTCGATAACGGACAGGAGGAGCGCTGACTGCCCGGATGACGCGCTCAATATCTCCACGAGCCTCAAGGACGCGCAGTATCTTTATTCGATGATATCTTCCAAGAGCAGCGCCGAGGTCCAGCAGATGACGGCCGATTATTTCCTTACCGACAGCACGGGCCTCGAGATCAATCTTTACCGCATGATCTTCTGTTCGCTCAAGTACGGCGCGAGGATCGCCGAAGACTATTCGAGCGAGATGATGAACGGCATACAGATGGCGATAAGAGACCTCTACAGGGAGGCGCAGTCGGTGCTTAAGGATATCGATTTCTACCTGGGTGAAGAGGCCGGATGCTCAGTGATCAATCCCAGGAATTCCGTGCTTCCGCTCATACGCCAGTCCATCTTAAAGCGCCGCGATATCGATGATCTTATCGTATACGACAAGCGTCATCATCTGCTTCTCGAGCGTTATTCGGGGCAGAATATGCTGCTCGACATATCCGATTTCCCGATGCCCGAATTTAAGGATCCCAAAGAAGCATACGACTGCTTATGGCCCTTCATAAGAGACAAACGCTTTGACGTGAGGGTCATACCGGGCCAAAAGAAAAGCGGCTCTGCGATAGAGCCGCTCTGGTTAAAAGCTTCTTAAAGACTCAGGATCACTTCTGCTCTTCAGAAGAAGATCTGATGGCCTTTCTCATGATCTTGCCGTTGAATGTCTTAGGGAGTTCATCAACGAACTCGACTACTCTCGGGTACTTGTAAGGAGCTGTCTTCTCCTTAACGTAGTTCTGGATCTCCTTCTTGAGTTCCTCAGTTCTTTCAGTGCCCTTAACGAGTGTGATAGTAGCCTTTACGACGATACCTCTTACGCCCTGGGGGTCAGGTACGCCTGTAACTGCGCACTCAAGAACATAAGGGAGCTCCATGATGACGTTCTCGATCTCGAAGGGTCCGATACGGTAACCGGAAGACTTAATGACATCGTCTGTACGGCCGACGTACCAGATGTAGCCGTCTTCGTCTGCCCATGCAGTGTCACCTGTGTGGTACCAGCCGTCGTGCCATGCTTCGTTCGTGAGCTCAGGAGCGAGGTAGTACTGGAGGAAGAGTCCCTTCGGGTGATAGTTCTGTGTGTTGATGCAGATCTCGCCTGTCTCACCGGGCTTGCATACGTTGCCGTCCGGATCAAGGATCTTAACGTCGTAGAGCGGATTGGGCTTACCCATTGAGCCGATACGGAGCTTAGCGCCTACGAGGTTAGCGATAGCAAGTGTGGTCTCTGTCTGGCCGAAGCCTTCCATGAGACGGATACCCGTTGCTGCCATGAAGCGGTTGAATACCTCAGGGTTCAGAGCTTCACCAGCAGTAACTGCATACTTAAGTGAAGACAGATCGTACTTGGAGAGGTCTTCCTTGATGAAGAATCTGAACATCGTCGGAGGTGCGCAGAATGTAGTGATATTGTATTTCTTAAACATGGGAAGGATCTCTTCAGCCTTGAAGCGGTCGAAGTCGAATGTGAAGACAGGTGCTTCGCAGAGCCACTGACCGTAGAGCTTGCCCCAGAGTGCCTTACCCCAGCCTGTATCGGAGATGGAGAAGTGGAGACCGTTAGGATCTACGTTCTGCCAGTACTTGGCTGTCGGGATGTGACCGATAGCATACATGTATGAGTGCAGAGCCATCTTAGGATATCCTGTTGTGCCTGATGTGAAGAACATTACCATCGGATCGTATCCGCATGCGTAATCAGCAGGACGCTCGAAAACATCAGAGAAGTTTTTGAACTCCTCATTGAAGTCGTGCCAGCCGGGTCTTGAACCGTTGCAGAGGATGAGTGTCTCAACTCCGCAGACCTTTGCTGCCTTCTCGCACTCGTCTGCAGCATCGTCATCTGCTGTGCAGAATACTGCCTTAACGCCTGCAGCGTTGAAACGGTATTCGTAGTCGTGGTCACGGAGAAGGTGTGTAGCAGGGATAGCTACAGCGCCGAGCTTTTCGAGGCCCATCATCGCATACCAGAACTGGTAGTGACGCTTTAGAACGAGAACGACCTTGTCGCCCTTGCCGATGCCCAGTGACTTGAAGTAGTTGGCAGTCATGTTGGAATATTTCTTGATGTCGCCGAAGGTGAATCTTCTTTCTGTTACGCAGTCCTTTGCGACCCAGAGCATAGCGAGCTTGTCGGGATTCTTGTCAGCGATAACGTCTACACAGTCGAATGCGAAGTTGAACTTCTTGCATGCAGGGACGTTGACGTCGACGTCTACCATTGTGCCGTTCTCGTCGAGAACGCCGTTCAGATACTTTGCATATACCGGATCTTCGAGATTAGCAGCGTCAACGTTTGTAACATTGTCAGTACGCATCTCTTCTGAATTGTAAGGTGTGGTGTAGTTCTCGCCCTTGCCCCATGCTTCAGGGTTAAGGATGATCGCATAGAAGACGCAGTCCTCGCCGCCCAAAGCGAACTCGCCGTGAGGCTGTGTGGAGTCAAAGTAGATGCAGTCGCCTTCGTGGAGTACTTCGGAGGAGTCACCGATGATGACCTTCAGAGTACCCTTAACGACGATGTTCATCTCCTGATAGTTATGTGAAACGAGGTGATACGGAGGGTTCAGAGCCTCTTCAGAATAAGGGACTACGACGCGGAAGGGCTCGCAGAGCTTGTTCTTGAATCTTGATGCCAGACGCTGGTACTTATAGCCTGTACGTCTTGTGATAGGGCTGCCCTGGCCGTTTCTTGTGATCGCATATTCCTTGAGGGAAGGAGAGGATCCTTCCATGATGTCTGAGATTTCAACGCCCGCGAGATTTGCAAATTTGTAAATGAAAGTAAAGTTGAAGTCCTGGGAGCCTTCTTCGAACTTGAGATATTCTTCTGTGGAAATATCAAGCTTGGAGGCTACTTCCTCAGGTGTCAGACCCATATCGAGTCTCAGGCCGTGAACACGTGAAGCTACTTCTGATAGTTTTAGCTCAACGTTACTGTCGTTGTACTGTGTTGACATACGCTTTCTCCTTTTCTGTCAATCTGTCTTTTTCGGGGCAAAAAAAATGCCCCAACATCCTTCTTGGACATTGAGACGAATAAAATCCGCGGTACCACTCAATTTGCAAACTTTATGTTTGCCACTTACGAAGTCTAACAACTCCTTTGCATTAACGCAGCATCACGGGCACTGTCTACTAGGGATCGCTCCTTTTCGGAATGCCGGCTCGGAAGGGATAGCTTTTGCAAATATCGTCACGTGCCTCTCAGCGTAACAGCACTTCTCTGTATTGACCGAATCTCTGCGGCTTTCTTCGTCACAGCCTTTAGAGTTATTCAATTGTATTAATTCCGCTAACCAGCGAAATGTTACATCAGAATATACTCATGAAACACAATTGTCAACAAGAATTTTCATTTAGTTTTTGCACAGTTTCGCTTGACAGTGTAAAATGATAGCATCAATTAATGCGGTATTTGGGCAATTAACAGCATACGTATTACGAGGAGAGAGTGTATGTCAGTTAAGTATTTAGTCTCAGGCGGTGAAGGCGCATTAGGTAAGTTCGTTATCAGCATGCTCTTGGAGCGTGGCGAGAAGGTAAGAATCCTCATGAGCGAGCTTTCCGATACCAGGATCTACAGGAACAATCCCAATATTGAGATCTGCTATGGTATTTCTACAGATAAAGATTCCATGAAAGAATTTTTCGAGCTCGAAGATCCGAGATCGTGTGTTCTTTTCCACACAGATGAGTATGTATCGCTTACCGATGCTACGAATCTCACGATGAGAAGAGTTAATGTTATCGGTGCCGAGAACGTAGTTGATATGTGCCTCAAGCGCAAGATCGGCAAGCTCGTTTACTTAAGCTCGGCATACGCACTTAATCCTGAGGTTACGGGTGACAACCTCACGATCCACTTCGACCGCAACAAGGTTGAAGGTGAGTATGCGAAGTCCAAGGCAGAGGCCGCAGCTTATGTCATGGAGAAGGTTGCGCTTAATAAGCTCAACGCGGTTATGGTACTGCCTACGTTCATCATCGGCCCCGGATATTCACAGGACTACGAGATCAATAAGGTCTTGAACAGCTTCATCAATAACGGCACGACTCCTCCGAAGGAAGGCGGCCGCGCATTCGTAGACGTAAGAGTCGTTGCTAACGCGATGCTCACTTTGGCAGATAAGGGCGAGCCCGGTGCAGGCTACATCATCAGCGGTGAGTACAAGACCAGCGGCGAGTTCTTCAAGGACGTTAACGACATCAAGGGTATCGATGCTCCGGTCAAGACCGCATCGAAGCTCGTCATGAGCAAGTCCCTCGTTAAGCTTGTTAACTTCTACTACAAGATCACTCACAAGGAGAATCCGCGTGAGGCATACACGCTCTTCAGAGATAATCCGGACGCGCGTTTCGAAGACAACAGCAAGGGCATCCTTCCCGAGAATGTCATCAGCTTCAAGGAATCCTTGAGCGACACGATCAGCGGCGCACAGACCGGCGGTACACAGGCTGCTTCTGCAACCATCCAGAAGTCCACACCGAAGAGCGTATCTGCTGATGATGCGATGGATGCAATACTTAAGAGAAAGAGTTCTGTTACGGCTAAGCCTGCTGCAAGTACAACAGCGGCACCTGCAAAGCCTGCAGTATCTGCACCTTCAGCGGCAGCACCTGCAGCGGCGGCAGCTGCACCCGCCAGACCTGCAAACTCAAGGCCCGCATCGTTTGCGGCTCAGGCAGCAGCTAAGGCAAGAGCAGAGAGGGAAAGAGCTGAAGCAGAGAAGGCAGGCGCACCTGCTCCTGCAGCTGAGGCTCCGGTCAAGTCCATTATCCCGTCCATGAATCCTTCTGCAGAAGCTCCCAAGCCGGAAGCTCTCAAGGCAGCTGAGCCTGTTAAGTCGATAATCCCTCAGATGCCTCCCATGCCGGCAGCACCTCAGGCTGAAGCACCGGTCAATCCTCCTATAGCTCCGGAGAACAGCGAGTCATAAGTGGTATTCGATAAGATTAATAAAAGAATTATTCTTGCAAGCGCGTCTCCCAGGAGGCGCGAATTGCTGTCTTTGGTCACGGACAGATTCGAAGTAATAACAGTCGACGTCGATGAGCGCTCCGCCGAGATCAGGATGGAAGAAGAGGGCGTGCCTGCGCTAAGAGTGAGCGAGGGCTTAGCTGAGCTCAAGGCGAAGGCTGTTTTCGATACTTTGTCAGACCTCGAAAAAGAGAACACCGTCGTTATCGGAGCCGACACTTCGGTCGTTTTGGATAACATAATCTTCGGCAAGCCAAACGACCGTCAGGAAGCGGTGGACATGCTGTCGCTCCTGTCAGGCAAGACGCATGTCGTCGCGACCGGAGTTGCGGTTTTCGCAGGGTCAAAAGTAAAGATATTTACGGAAGAAACCTACGTCGAGTTCAACGCGCTCGATGATTACCAGAGAGAATTGATAGAAGCGTACTGCGACGGCGGTTCGCCCTACGATAAGGCAGGCGGATACGGCATCCAGGACAAGGGCGCGTTACTGGTCAAATGCATAAACGGAGACTACTCAAACGTAGTCGGATTGCCCGTTCCGAGACTGGCGCGCGAGATAAGCGGCATGTTAAAATAATCATTGGAATAATTTTAGGGAAAAAGGGGGGATACTAATGTGTTTGGGATAGGCCTTGGTAATCTCGTAAGGATAGGTCTGAGAGTAAGTGATCATATTTTAAGACAGCAGGAGATCGAGCAGTCTAGGGCAAGAGCCGAGAGCGCAAGACTTGAAGCTGAAGCATCCAGAGAGAGAACCACTAAAGAGAATTCAATATACAGAAGAACTTTGCTGGAAGATCAGATCGCGCGCGACAGTGTGGCTGTCGAGTGCCCTAACTGCGGCGCTACAGGCAACCGCATCCGCAGAGGCTCGACAGGATTTTGCGAGTATTGCGGTACTGCAATTCAGGTAAGCAGCGGCGGCATCGCGTATATTGCTGACCCTATTGAGAAGGTAAGAGCTCAAGCTGAAGAAGATATCAGGCTTAAGACCGGGGGCGTGACAAATGACCAAAACTGAGAAGAGCGGCAAGGGCAACTTCAAGAAGGTAGCAGGGCTCGTAGGCATCTATGCGCTTATCTATATCGTGTGTACCGCAATGTTCATCGGATTGTTCCACACGGGTATTCTTAAGGGTATGGATGTCCTCATGTACAGGGGCATCGTGTTCATCATCATCACGGGCGTCATTGCAGCCGTTGTCATGGGGATCGTCCGCAAGTTCTGGAAGTTCGTAACGGTAAGGGACATCATCATGATGTTCACCATCTTCTGCTGCGTAAACACAGTTCTCTTTACGCTCATTCCTGTCACGGTAGAGCGTTCGGTATCTGTATTCATGCTCAGCTACATGGAAGAAAATTCCGACCAGACCTTCACTCAGGAGTCTGTCGGCGAAGTCTTTACGACCAAATATGTTGAAGATTACGGCGCGTTCGAAAAGCGCTTTAACGAACAGGTCGAGACCGGCACGATCGTGGAAAACCCCGACGGTTCTTACTCGATCACCGAGAGAGGCAAGTTCATCGTTAAGATGTTCAGGACGATCGCAGAGTGGTTTGATACTGACAGGCGTCTGGTATATCCGAACGAGAATTGATAGAGGCTATGGATATGAAAAGAGCTATCTGTATTTGTTTATTAAGCAGCATCGTTTTAACAGGTTGTGTGTCCAAGGCTGACTATGAGCAGCTTGAAGAACGTGTTTCTAAATTAGAACAAGAACAAAGCCGTATTAACGAATCAACTACAACTACTTCTACTTCGGAAACAAGTACGGCTTCTGAACTCGAAACTTCCGAAAATAATACTGAGACTTCTGATCAAGAATCATCCTCTAACTATTCATTAGAGGGGTTATCAGCTGAGGAGATTTATGCTGAGTGCAAATCAATATATCAGACTATAGTTGGCTGTTCCGGAATGACGAAAGAAGATTATTTGACATTGTTTAAATGTCATTCTGCTGATTTTTCTGGTTTTTATTTCGATGGAGAGGCAGACTATACAATTGATAACTGTATAACTAGCATTTGTCCAGACAGAGTTTATGAAGAAATGGATGGTACTGTTGATTACAAAGGCCTCCTTTTTATAAAAATAAATTTGCGTATCTCGGATTATAAGACGGCGGTAGACTTTTATAACCTAGTTGTATCTGATGATAAGTATAAGAATGACATTTATTTTAATTATCAAGAAGGTACGCGTTGGAGTGCATCAATTAATGATGATGTATATGGGTATTGGTCATTAATTGAAATGGGAAAAGTTGACAATGCATATTACTTTACTATCCAAGATTATTTTGAATAATTTAAACTCGTAAGCTTAATTAATCTTCCCGAAGCATTAGTCTTTAAAAACTTCAAGGGCATCCTTACGGGTGCCCTTTTTCTTTGGCCCGAAAATGTGGCAATTCCTGATGAAAGATAAAAATATATCGAATTACAATAAATTTTTATTGCATTACAAGGATAGGCGTGATAAGATAACCTCACATGGGGAGGTAGAAAAAACATGAAACCTATTAAGAAGATCAAGGTATTAACCGCTGCCGGTGCGATCCTTTTCGCGTCATTATTCTCAGGCTGTTCGCTCTTTAATGCGTATGCAGGAATCCCGAGTCTTCCTGACAACGCCACATCGTATGAGATGTATGAAGTTGACAGCGTTGACATGATGCTCATTGATGTGGGCGGTAGGACATATGCGCCTTACGGAACGCTTAAGGGAAGATTTAAGGATGATTACGTCAGGGATTGCCTGGGATATGTGGATGACGATAAGAACACGAGAGTCTATTCGCTCAGCGAAGATCCGTACGATGACTATATCGTGATGATCAACACTAACGGGGTCATGGAGCAGCCGCAGTTCTGGCGCGCCTTTGATACATACGATGAAGACATATTCACACCGGAATACATAAATTCCCTGGAATATGAGGAGTGGGGCCAGTCCGGCAGCTATTCCGAGATGAGAGAATTCAGGATCGATGTAAACTTCGAAGCAGAGGATGTTATGGAGCTTGCAATGGATTTCACGATAAACGGAGATACCGATGGCTCGGCCGGCGTCCGCAATGCCGACTGGTCAGAGATGAAGGATGATGTCTACGAGCTCTCGATACCGGAGATGCATCTGCATGACAAATACGATTTTGATGAACCGTTCGATGTCGAGATACATTTCACAGTTACTTCAATGAATGGCAGTCAGTTTGTAATAGACAGCGTTTACACCGGTACGGTTAAGCTCGGCGGCAATGATACGCTGACTCTCACGGGCAATGCCCAGGACGGATATCAGATACGTTAGGAGGTTTTATGGGCGCGACAACGTGGCTTATTATCTTATACATATTATTGATAGGACTTACTGTTTTTGCCTTTGCGAAAAAGAAGCGGGCAGCAGGAATAATCCTGATAGCCGTTATGGTAACGGGCGTCGTGATACTCGGGTATCTGTGGTTTACGTCTCCGATGTAAGAAAAAAAGCATCCATAGAGAGGTGAACCCCGGAAGTTATTGTCTGACTTCCGGGGTTCACTTTATCGAGGCTGCCTTTTTATGCGTAGACAAAAACTTAACATAAAATGACGGTAATCCTAAAGACAATTTGTATTTGATACAATATAATTTTATCAAATACAAACGAAAGGAGAACACAACATGTCTATTTACGATTATTCAGTTCCCACACCCAAAGGAGAAGAGATCTCTCTTAAGGATTACGAAGGAAAGGTCATACTTATTGTCAACACCGCTACAGGCTGCGGATTTACTCCTCACTACAAGCCGATCGAGGAGATGTATGAGCAGTTCCACGACAAGGGATTTGAAGTCATCGACATCCCCTGCAACCAGTTCGCAGGCCAGACACCCGGAACGGATGAGGAGATCCACGAGTTCTGCCAGCTCAAGTATAAGACACAGTTCCCTCAGATGAAGAAGTCTGACGTCAACGGCGAGAACGAGCTTCCTTTATTTACATATCTTAAGTCCCAAAAGGGCTTCGAAGGCTTCGGCAAAGGCCCCACGGCACTTTTAATGGGCAAGATGCTCAGCAAGCAGGACAAGGAATATGCTTCTAAGCCTGACATCAAGTGGAATTTCACCAAGTGT
>JAEFBB010000072.1 GCA_016292215.1 Saccharofermentans sp.
TATACATCCTGCTGCACGATTCCTATGTGATCACGAAGGCTCTTAAGCTTAATGTCGCGTATGTCTTTGCCATCGATCTTAATGGAGCCGTTCGTTACATCGTAGAATCTCGGAATGAGGCTGCAGAGCGTTGTCTTGCCGCCGCCTGACGAACCTACCAGAGCAACATAAGAACCCGCTTTAATATCGAGACTGATATGACGCAGTACCCTGTGTGCGCCGTCCTTATACTTAAACGATACGTCATCAAATAAGATGTCGCCTTTGACATCAGTCATCTCGGCAGCGCCTTCTTTGTCCTTGATATCAGGTTCGATATTTAAAATCTCGGTGAATCTTTCAAAGCCTGTGTAGCCGTTCTGGAACTGCTCTGTAAAATCGACCAATACCCTGATAGGTTCCGTGAACGTATTGATATAGAGCAGGAACGCAATAAAATCAGGGATCTGCACAAGGCCTTCCGAGATAAGCACCGCACCTGTTATGATGACCACGATATTTACAAGCAGGATAAAAGCTGTCATTCCAGACTGGAACAAGCCAAGATAAAGATACGTGTTCTTCTTGGCCTTTAAGAAAGCATCATTACCCTTCTTGAACTTACCGATCTCGATGCCCTCATTTGCAAAGGACTTTACGACTCTTATGCCCGAGAGGTTATCTTCTGCCTGCGAGTTGATCTCGGCGATCTTTTTCCTGTTCTCCTTAAAAGCTTTGCGCATCCTTCTGTTAATAAAGAAAACGAAAAGGAACATAAACGGCAGCATGACGAATGCCGCAGCCGTAAGATAGCTGCTTATGCCCATGAGGATTATAAAAGCGCCGATGATCTTGATCAGAGATATTACGATATTCTCGGGACCGTGATGCAGGAGCTCGGTTATCTCAAACAGGTCGTTCGTGATCCTGCTCATAAGCTGTCCGGTCTTCTGATCGTCAAAGAATGAGAATGAGAGCTTCTGAAAGTGTGAGAATATCTCAGCCCTCATGTTGTATTCCATCTTAGCGCCCATAACATGACCGACATTGGTTATATAAAAGTTCGCAAAGAACTGGACCACCACAAGGCACACCAAAACTATACCGAGAAAGATGATTCTCTCCTTCGCGCCCTGCTCCATGTAGATAACATCAGAAGTTATGTAACGGACAACCAGCGGGATGACAAGTGCTATAGCGGAAGCCACGACAGCAAAGAACATATCCAAAAGGAATGTCCCCATATACGGCTTGTAATAACTTATGAGCTTTCTTAAGTTCTTTAACATAAAAACTCCCGCAGGCTTCGTCTGATTATTCAGACATTATACCCGAGAGAAAGAAATTATCTATAAGATTAATAGGACATTTTTCCTGATTACTTCATCGTAATGAGCTCATATTCTCTCGTACCGATACCGATCTTCTCGGCATGCTCAAGAGTCTCAGCCCAGGAAACGTTTGGATTATTGTTATGCCAATGGTCTCCATGGTCATGAAAATGAGGATCCGCAATATTGTCGCCCAGCTGGCTATTCCTGATAGGCTCTGCCTTGGAGCAAAGGTCAACACATGCCTGATCCAATGCAACAGGATCAAATGAAGCGAGCATTCCGATATCAGGAAGGATCGGCGCATCGTTCTCACCGTGACAGTCACAGTTAGGTGATACATCAGTTATAAGGCTGATATGAAAGTTCGGTCTGCCGCTTATTACAGCAGCAGTGTATTCAGCCATTCTGCAGCCGAGCATCTGAGGAGCATCCCAGTTATCGTTCTCAATAGCATCGAAGGCGCACGCACCGATACATCTGCCGCAGCCCTTGCACTTGGCCGGATCTATCCAAGCTTTATTGTTCTCGTAACTGATCGCATTAGAACCGCACTCCTTGGTGCATCTTCTGCATCCTCTGCACATTTCGGTAATAACATGAGGATGGCCGCTCTGGTGCTGCTGCATCTTGCCCGCGCGGCTTCCGCATCCCATGCCGATGTTCTTGATCGTACCGCCGAAGCCGGCCTGTTCGTGACCTTTGAAATGTGTGAGAGAAATAAATATATCCGCATCCATGACAGCACGTCCGATATATGCTTCCTTGCAATATTCACCGTTCGGGACAGAAACGATAATGTCATCCGTTCCTCTTAAGCCGTCAGCGATGATAATCTGACAACCTGTAGTTACCGTATTAAAGCCATTGATATTCGCGCAATCAAGGTGCTCTAATGCATTTTTGCGTGATCCCGGATACAAAGTGTTGCAGTCAGTGAGGAATGGCAATCCGCCGTTTTCTTTGATGACGTCAGCGACCGCTTTTGCGTAGTTCGGTCTTAAATAAGCGAGGTTTCCGAGCTCTCCGAAATGCATCTTGATCGCAACGAATTTATTGTCAAAATCGATCGAGCCGATACCGGCCATCCTAATGAGCTTTTGAAGCTTCGCCGTGAGGCTTACACCCAGGCCTGTTCTGAAATCGGTGAAATACACTTTTGATTTGTCCATACTGCTTCCTCCTAACCGTCAGGATCGTTTTTCATCTGTTTCTTTTATTATCTGCTCCAAAACATCGACGGCGTTTGCCACCATAAGCGGACAAAACTCCGTGAAAAGATTATGGTCAAATGCATATTTTCTGCCTTCCGGCGTCGAAACATCACATTTCAGAAGATCATTGCAGATGTAAGATCCGTTTACCTTAGCGAACTTTTCCATCATCTTTTCATTGACTTCATTAGCCCTGATCCTGCTCTCCGGATCAGATTTATCGTATTGACCGTAAAGAGCTCCAAGCACCATGAGCGCACCTGTGCATGCGCCGCAC
>JAEFBB010000073.1 GCA_016292215.1 Saccharofermentans sp.
ATATCACGCCTTTTCAAAGGTCGGTCTCCAGCCTGCAAACTGGACAAGCTGCTCATCTGTCCTGTGATAATATCTCTCATTTTTATCAAGCTCCGCTATCTTAGCCAACTCTTCGTCCGTCAGCTTAAAATCGAGAATGTTGAGATTATCTTTGATATGGTCTTTCGTTTTGCTGCCGGGGATCACCACAAATCCCATCTGAGTGTGCCAGCGGAGAATGATCTGCGCGGGAGATTTTCCGTACTTCTTTCCAATCTCGGCAAATACCGGTTCATTTATAAGACTCCTATCGCCGTGTCCCAAGGGATACCAGCTCATAAGCTTGATGTCATACTTATCAAGCGTTTTTCTCAGTTCCTTCTGTGTAAAATATGGATGCGCCTCTACCTGAATAAACTGAGGCACGATGTCCCACTTTGTTTCAAGCTCCTCGGTATACTTCCCTTCAAAATTTGAGATACCGATGCTCTTAGCCTTGCCTTCCTTATAAGCCTTCTCAAGCTGTCTGTATCCTGCGAGCCAGTTACCGGCAGGCTGATGGATATAAAGAAGGTCCACGTAGTCAACCCCAAGGCGCTCCAAAGTCTCATCTACGGCATTCGGATTCTCATATTCACTGGGCCAGAGCTTTGTGGAAAGAAAGATCTCTTCTCTCTTTACACCGCTGTCCTTCATGCCTCTTCCTACTGCCCGTTCGTTTACATATGCATTGGCAGTATCAATGAGACGATATCCCATCTTAAGCGCTTCTCTTACACTGTTCTCTGCATCAACAGGCGAAAGCATAAATGTTCCGATCCCGACCACAGGACATTCCAGTTTGTTATTAAGTGTTACGTGTTCCATCGCACAATCCTCCATTCATTAATAGGTTGACGCCTTTGAACTCGTCAATTTAAATCAGCCTGTTAGCTGCAAACCATTTCTTTACCGCATCCTTGGAATCTGCCGCTTTAGAACCGGTGATCGCAAGTCCGTTCTTTACTGTTGCTCCTTTGGCAGACTTTTTAATATCACTCTCACTGGATCCCATTCCGCTTCCTTCATTGGTGCAAAGTGGAAGGATGGTCTTTCCGGTGAAATCATATCTTTCCAGGAAAGTTGCGACTGCCATCGGGAAAGTCCCCCAGTAGTTCGGGTAACCAAGAACGATTGTGTCATACTCATCGATACTGTCTAAGTATCCGGTAAGCTCGGGTCTTGCATTATTCTGCTTATCTTTCTTTGCTTCATCGATACAGGTCACGTAGACCGGTGAATAAGGATCCTTCATCTCGATCTTATATGTATCCGCATCAATCAGTTCCTTCATAAAACCTGCTACGATCTCGGTGTTCCCGATCTTTACGTATCTCATTGCTCCGCCAAAGTAGTTCTCATCCGCTCTTGAAAAGAATGCGATCAGTGTTTTAGCCATCGTGTTATCCTCCGTTTATTTGTTTCGTTGATTAAATTATTGCACAAAGCACTTGAAATTTCCAATTCAAATATCCTATAATTGATTTAATTATTAAATAGCAGATTTTCAGGAGATTACACGATGACTACCAAACAGATCGATTATTGTATAGAACTGGCACGAACGCTCAATTTCAGCCGCGCCGCAGAGAACGCATTTGTGAGCCAGCCCACCTTTTCCTATCAGGTAAAACTGTTGGAAGATGAAGTTGGTTTCAAGATATTTGAGAGAAATGGCAAGGGAGCCGCACTGACTCCTGCCGGTCAGCAGTTTGTAACGTACCTTTCCGGTATGCGCGAGGATATGAAAAGAGCCATAGAACAGGGGCAGAATTTCAGTGCCAGGTATGCTGACAACATAACCGTTTCCATGATGGTCAGACAGGCCATATACTTCCTGCCGGAGGCCATCCGCATATTTGAAAAGGAGCAACCCGGTGTCCAGGTTACTCCTCTGTTTCAGTACGATAACGGTGTGGAAAGCTTTTTAAAGGATGAGTCCGACATCCTCTTTGCGCTTATAGAACAGACAAAACATATCCCGGGGATCAACGTCCACAAGCTCTTTGACTCCGGAATCTATCTGATTGCCGATAAAAACGATCCACTGGCGAAAAAGAACGTCATCACGGATGAAGATATCCATGGACGCACCCTCATGGTAGGCGGCGGATCTCCAAACGCCTTACGATCTGTCCAGCAGAAGCTCATCTTCTCAGGAAAAATCGAATATTTTAACAGTCCCGATCACGATTCTACTCTTGTGAATGTTGCATCCGGCAAAGGCATCTGCCTTGCTCCCGGATTCTTGAACGACCACAGCGGACAATTTGCGTGGATCCCTTATGACAGCAAGGAATGCTTTCACTGTGTTCTCTGCACCCACAAAACGGATAGTCGCGAGAGTCTTGCTGCATTTATACAAACACTTCAGAAGCTGTACAAAGATGCAGTGGCTTTCCCGCTTTAACTTCCGGTATAATAAAGAATAGTACGCTACGCAAATAAAGAATCAAATAATTCAGTCAATACCAGTCATGCTTTTCGCCTCGATCCAGCAGCGAAATCTTCTCCATTTCATCTTCTGTCAGTTCAAACCCGAACAGATCGAGGTTCTCTTTTATATGATCCGGATTTCCTGATCCCGGTATGACCACAATGCCTCTTTGCAGATCCCAACGCAAAATGACCTGCGCAGATGATACTCCGTGAGCTTCTGCAATGGATTTTATAGTCTCATCACCGAGAAGTTCTGATGTATGTCCTCTTCCTCCCAGAGGGTACCAGCA
>JAEFBB010000049.1 GCA_016292215.1 Saccharofermentans sp.
CCTGAGATGCCGCAAGCCTTCTCGAAGAAGTAGATGAGCTCACCAAGAGAGTAAGCTGTCTGGTCAGGCATGTGGATCAAAAGGTTCGGAACCTTACCGTCAACGTGAGCAAGGATAGTACCCTGCATTGCCTTTGCGTTAACTTCATTCATGTCCATGCCGGAGAGGAAGTTAAGACCGTCAAGGTTGTCCTTGTCGTTAGGGATCTCGAAAGATCTTCTGGGCTGGTCGATCTGGACAACTGTCTCATACATGATACGTGCGCCGTCCTGGATGAACTGACCCATGGAGTGGAGATCTGTTGTGTTATCAACGCCTGCCGGGAAGATACCTCTTCTGTCCTTGCCCTCAGACTCACCGTAGAGCTGCTTCCACCACTCTGTCATGTAGTGGAAAGAAGGCTCGTAGTTGACCATAACCTCTGTGGAATAGCCGGAACGGAGCAGGCAGTTACGTACTGCAGCGTACTGATAGCAGGGGTTCTCGGAAAGAGGAAGCTTCTTGTAAGCCTTTGAAGCGTCCTTAGCGCCCTTCATGAGCTCTCTGATGTCGATACCTGCAACAGCGATAGGAAGAAGTCCGACTGCTGTAAGAACGGAGAAACGGCCGCCTACATCGTCAGGTACTACGAAGCTCTCGTAGCCTTCTTCGTCTGCGAGACCCTTGAGCGCTCCTCTTGCCTTATCTGTTGTAGCGTAGATCCTCTCCTGGGCACCCTTCTTGCCGTACTTGTTCTCCATGTAAGCGCGGAGGATACGGAAAGCGATTGCAGGCTCTGTTGTCGTACCTGACTTCGAAATGATGTTGAGGGAGATATCCTTGCCTTCAATGATGTCCATCATGTCAGCAAGATATGTAGCGCTGATGGAGTTTCCGCAGAAAAGGATCAGGGGGCTCTTTCTTACCTTCTTTGATGCTGCGTTAGCAAAAGAATGGCCTAAGAGCTCAATTACGGCGCGTGCGCCTAAGTAAGAACCGCCAATACCGATAACGATGAGGACGTCAGAATCTCTTCTGATCTTCTGAGCAGCCTTGCGGATGCGGGCAAATTCTTCTTTGTCATAGTTAGTGGGAAGGTCGAGCCATCCGAGGAAATCATTTCCGGGGCCGTTCTTCTTGTGAAGCATATCAGAAGCGGCTTTTACCTGGGGCTCCATTCTAGCGACTGCCTCTTCACCTCCGATAAAATCGAGGGCGTTCTGGTAATCAAATGTAATCATCTTAAACTCTCCTTACAGGTTTATTCAAAAATCATACAGAGTATACACCCGTATTTTTACCTTTTCGAGTATAATTAGTCGTGTAAATATTACAAAAAACAACGAAAAATAAAGGAATACAAGATGTCTGATATTTCGATCGCGGAGTCAAAGATCCAAATCCTGTATCTCGTCGACCGTGCACCCGGCGTAAGCTATCATCTCTTGATGGAGAAGTGCATGGAATCGCTTTATACGGACTTCTTTACGTTCTCCAGAGCCTATGAGGAGCTCATATCAGGCAATCTCATGGATAAGAGCAGATCCGGTGATTTTACGGGCGATGCCGTCGGTTCCACCGAGAATCTGACACTTACAGACGGCGGCAGAGCCGTTCTGAAGGATCTTATCTCATCCCTTTCCGCATCCCTTATAGACCATCTGAATGAAGCTGCGGCTGAGATCGCAAGCGAGATGAGCAGGAACTCAGGCATTACGGCTTCTTTAGAGCCCAAGGAAGACGGCAGGTTCCTCGTAAGCCTTGCTGCCGACAACAATGGCAAGCCCTTCTCATGCTCCATTACTGTTGAAGATGAGGCTTTGGCCGTAAAGATCTGCAAACAGTGGAAAAAGGTCGCTTCAAAAGCTCCGGAAGAACTTCTCAAGCTGTTTAATTAAGGGATCTTAACCCTTCTTAGTTACCTCAACGATAATGAATTCACCCGGCTGAAGGATGTGACGGAGATGGTCAGATCTCACCTTACGCTCGGTTATGAGCCTTCCCTTGTCGTCATAGCGCCTGATCACGCTTTCTGCCCTTCCGAGCTTGTTGTCATTGATAAGGAAGCTCTGCTGTGTGGCGGATGAATTGGCGACCACGATATAGGTCTTATTCCCCTTGTCAAAGCAAGCTGTCGTTACATTGTTCATGAACTGCTCGACGCTCACAGGCACGGTCTTATCAAGCGGTTCTTTGATGTCTATATAGAGCTCGTCGAAGCCTGCAAATACCGTGGTAAGGCCTGATACGGTCATCATATTGATGAATTCATCCTTGCCGACGAACATCTCGCTGCCGTTATATTTCGATGGCACGAAGTTTACGGCGGCATCGAAAAGGAACATATCTGCAAAATCAGCTTCGCTCATCATAATGGCAGAAAGGACCTTGCCGCAGTTGGATCCGCTTGTCTTAAGCCTGTTGATGTATTCGCCGCTCTTGCTGCCTGAAACGATATGAGGTGTCTCATACTGTGCGAGGACATAGCTCGTTCGGATGTTATCGATATAGCTTGCCGTGCTGTCGTTGGCGACAAGGCTAACACCCATCGTGTGGTAATCGGCGTCAGACATCATCGTGCCGCCGCTGTATTCCATGCCGTCAAGGAACAGAGTCTTATCCTTGATGTCGCTGAAATACTCGGACTGCGTGAACATCGACTTAACGTAATTGACGTAGGATGCCTTCTGGATATCGCTCTGGAAGACCTTTCCGCTGTCATTGATCTCAATGTAGAATCTGGCGAACTGTCTGCTCCACGGAAGCGCCGTTCCGTTGTCGATCCTTCGGCCGCCGTATTCGGAGGTCAGTGAACCGCACATATACTCCAGGAGCTTATCGATATCGTCCTGATTGACATAAGGTCCTATAACGAACCAAGGCGTCGATGAGCACTGCTTTACGAGCCTTAAGCTGTCTTCGAGAGACCCTGTTACCGATTGGTTGGGCTTATCGGGAGCGCTGTTGTCTTCGTCATCATATTCGATCTTGCTGGTAGTTCCCCTGACCTCTCTTGATACCGAGTCAATGGCCGGGAGATAGAGTGAAGACTCTGCAAAGCCGCTGCAGCCGATATTAAGGTTATTAAGCCTCATGGCTGTGGGTTTTCCTGATTTCAGAGTATCGGAATAATACTGGGGGATGCCTGCAGCATTGTAGCTGTCGGGACCTAAGTAGATGTCATCTGCCAGAACGAATCCGGCGCCCTCAAATGCTATGGAGAGCCTTATCTCATCAGCATTTGCCATCTGGTCCGTGACAGCGAAAACATAGCTGTAAAGCTTATAGTTCTTGCCGATATTGGTAAGCTCAAGGCCGTATCTTCCGAAGTCTTCGCCTTCGATCCAGCAGTAAACCTTCTCAGGGGCCTTGTCAGACATTGCATAAAGGCTCAGACGGTAGAACGTACCCGGTATGAAGTTATCCTTTGCCTTGCCCGGCAGGCGCTGTGTAAGAGCATGGACACCGCTTCCGCTTCCTGTGATCCTTGCACCGTATCTGCCGCTGTAGGCTCTGTCCGTCGTTACGACATTGGTTCCTTTGCCATATACATCCCAGGTGGAATCAAGCGAGGTATCCCAAGCATGCTCCCTGCTGTCGGAAGTGCTGATGGCACCGCCTGCAGCCCTGTCGAGATGGCCTGCGATAAGGATGTCGTCAGCAATGATGTCTATGCCTTCGAGATTGCCTTCAATGGACAGCTCCGATAAGATCTGTGATCTGTAGATCTCCTTGCCTGAATCGTAGAAGACTTTATCACCGTTGACTCCGATGATGTTCTCGATGACTACGTTCTCGGATGTGAGATTTACAGTCTTTGCTGTCTCCATATTCACCGCAAACGCTTTGTTATCGGTAGTTCCGGTGATAATGAGGCCGGAATCTGTAAGGTAAACGGATTTGATGAGTGAGCCGGTTGCCTTGGCTATGTCGCTCTCTTCAAGGACAAAGCCTTTGTCATCAGCTTTAACGATTACAGCATTGGTATTGTCGGATACAAAGCAGAAGACACCTGAAGTTGCATCAGCCAGAAGCTTTGTCTTGTCCTTCAAAAGCTCTGATTCGCCGATCTTCTCGAAGACCATTCCGTTAGTAGACGAATAGATGTTTCCTTTGCTGTCGGATACCAGGAAGTGCTTTCCGTCAGATACAAAAGCCGTTGCATCGGTATTCGGAAGGCTTGATACCGCAATGTTTCCGTTAGCTACGGTAACGACCGTTCCGTCCTTATAGCAGACAACAGAGATCGCGCCGGAGCTTCCGATACCGCAGACATTCTTTCCTAATGTGAGATTCTCAGGTTCATAAACGACCGCATAGTTCTTTCCGTCCTGCGAATAGCAGACCGAGCCGTTCAGAGCAACTGCGACAACGCCTGAATCATTGGTATCGATGAGTGTAAATCTTTCTTTGGCATTAACGACACCAATAAGCTGGCTGTTCGTAAGATCATAGATAAGTCTGCCGCTCTCGGTCAGGGCAAGAGCCATGTTGCCATAGAAGGCCATTTCCTTGATACGGTCTTCATCCCAGAGGGATTTCTCGTCCTTGATAAGGTTGACTGCGCCGAGTCTTGCCGGCTTATATCCTGTAATGAATCCCGTGAACTTCTCGCTCATGACGCCTTCGCTGTCGATCGATATGATCCTCGCGGTATCGCCCTGGCAGTTTGATGTATCGTAGCCTGCAGATGCAACAGCGTCAGGCGTTAAGAACACGCTCTTCTCCGAAGCGCCTGCAATAAGCATGCTCGAATAGTCCGTGGAGCTCTCGAAAGAAGCATCCCTTACAAGATTGATATTGGGTATGAGATCACAGTTGATCCCCGTGCCGCCATAAGTATCGTCTGCCCGGTCCGTCGTAGCGGATACTTCGCAGAGCTCAGATCTTAAGCCGAATACGCCGACATAGCTCAACACTACGATAGCCAGTACAAGAACGACCGCTACGACGACCATCGCCGCCGCAAAGCGTGTCCTCTTGGTTATTCCGAATATCGGCCGGCCGTGCTTCTTCATTCCTTAGCCTCTATCTGTATCTCTTCTGATGCAGCCTGCGTCTCTTCAACCGAAGCAGCGTTGGCTTCTTCGGTTAATTCTACTTGAACTTTACTTGTTTCTTCAAGTTTTAAAAGTTCTTTTTCTATCTTTCTTTTATGGTTTACAAGATATGCAAACGCAATGACTGCCACAGGCATCATCATCATGGATAAGAGATTGGTTCCGAGCATGAAGTCTGATGAGACCTGTTCGGGTATTCCGAAAGCCTCAAATGACATGAAAGTAGCAATTCCCGATCCGAAGATGTTAAAGATGCTGTGAAGCAGGATCGGTCCCAAAATGCTGTCTGTCAGGTGATAGCAGGCGGCAATGATGATGCCGCAGGCAACAGCATATCCGATATGGACTGAGATCCCGTGCATGGCTCCGAAGATCAGGGCACTGATGAATACCGATACCCACGGTCCGAATGCTCTTCTGAGCTGCCCGAAGATAACTCCTCTGAAAGTGATCTCTTCGGTAACGGGGATCACGAAGCAAAGCATCAATACATATAAGACGGTATCCCAGGCAGGGACCACGATCTGCGGCGTGTCTGAGAACCTGTCGACGCTGTCACGGTATTCCTCCATCGCATTTTTAAGCGATTCAAGATATTCCGCGATCCTGCCTGCAATAATGATGTAAAGGGTTACAAATCCCAACATTCCGAGAGCTATCACCACGAGTGATATCACCTGTCCGGGAGCAAGCTTTTTGATCTTGATAAGGGGTTCCTTCTTCATCGAAAGGAGCTTGGATATTACCATCATCGTGATGAAAACGACGATGCTGCTGATCAGTGTGAAGAGACCCTTATATATGCTGCGGTCGATTCCGAAGAACGCGAAAGAATAGTAGACCGCACCATCCGCGCAAATGAAATAGAGCAACCAGACTAATGCTTTTCCAATTGCTCCAAGTTTGCTAAGGATTTGCTTCCCTAAACTCATCGTTATTTCTGATCTCCGGATGATACTCCGTTCCTGGCTCTGGTCTCAGGTGCCTGAGCGCCGTAATACCTTCTCATGAAGTAAACGAAAGCCTTTTCGAGCTCTTCGGGATCCTTGATCGAATAATAGACACGATCCCCGTTCTCGCCTATCGCCGTACGCATTATGACGAGCTCGGGCTTGGCATGGCTTCCGTCATCAGGCACATAGTTATACATGACTACATACTCGGTCTTCTGAAGCGTGAATGCATCTATGCGCGACATGTAGTAATCCTTCTTGGAATAAGGATCGCGCATTACGAGAAGCTCGTCGCCCCTGCTCTCCTTGAGATGCTCGCCCGCAAGCTTAGCCTTGCGGTCTTTCTCCAGGGCGATCTTCTTCTTAATTCCTGCCGGCCTGTTATTAGTCTTCTGATTCTTCATCGTCGCCGTAAAGCTCATCGCAGAGCTTGTCGTAATAGTCGTAGATCACTTCTTCCTCTTTCTCGGGAAGGTTCTCAAGAAGGACTTCTCCGTCCTTGTCAACGAAGCGCATGATCACGTAAGCTGAGATCAGTTCGCCTTCCTCATCCTTCTCGTCCGTATCTACGATAAGAACTACATATGTGGAACCGTTAAAGAGGAATGTGCTCTCTACAACGGCCTTTGTAACCTCGCCTGTCTCCTCGTCCTTAAGTTCGATGACTCTGTCGCCCTCGTCGTCAAGCTGTGCGATTGCGTCGATAAGCTCATCCTTAGGTCCGTTCATATTATCTGCCATGTTATTTCTCCTTGTTTATTCGTCTTTTGATATTAGCTGAAACTCTATTATTTAATTATAGCATATTAAGGTAATCCTGAAGAATTATCTCCGCCGCCACCTGGTCTATGACCTTCTTCTGTTTCTTGGCCTTGATGTTGTTCTCGTGAAGATATCTGGATGCAAGGACCGTCGTAAAGCGCTCGTCCTTATAGACAGGCTCAATGCCGCATCTCTTGGCAAGTTCCGCTCCAAAAGCCTCCGCCTTGTCCTGTGTGGCAGATCTCGTGCCGTCGGTCCTTGCGGGCATTCCGAGCACGATGGCGTTGACTTCCATCTCCTTTATGATCTCGCAAATGCGGTTTAATGCCCACTCAGGGTCCTCGCCGTTCCAGTTGACGGTCTCGATTCCCCTTGCTATCACTCTCAACTCATCGGATACGGCAACGCCGATATGCCTCATTCCGAAATCAATCCCCATTACTCTGCCGGGTGCTTTGCCCATAAATACTCAGTTCCTTTCAAAAAATAAGGCGGCATAAGCCGCCACTACCGCTTAATACCGGTATCTTATACTCTTTTACAGTCTGGAGCAATAATCGTTGATGATTACCTCCAAAAGCTCATCACGGTCAATACGCTTGATGAGACCCCTGGCTCCCTTATAGTTGGTGATATACGTAGGATCGCCGGAAATAAAGTATCCGACGAGCTGATTGATCGGGTTATAGCCCTTCTCCTTAAGCGCGCTCAAAACATACGACATGAGTGCGTGTACATCAGCCGTTCTATCACCGGATAAATCGAATTTTGCTGTGTTGCTGTCCACAGAAACCTCCAAACGAAGTAATCTTCGGTGTTTTCATTCTATCACATATATTAACAAAAATAATTAAGATTTAATTAAAATGTTGGGATAAACGTCTGATAAATGGACATTTTCGGACTTTTCGGGGACCGGCCAAATAAAAGACCTCCTCAGGAAGTCCCAAGGAGGCCTTGTACATCTTTTAGATTGCTGAACGGAAATTAAAGAGGATCTGTCTCCATATCACAGTCACCGGGACTGGTTACGATCACATCCGTTCCTTCAAAAACAATTACTTCGATCTTGCACTCTTCGTATGTAGTTTTCTCCATGTGTATCCCCCTCTTTATGCTACAGAATTCTTATAATCCAAGCACTTCTTTGCGAAATCATAGTATGCTTCAGTCAGTTTTAACAAGACATTGCCGGATGATTCCTCATACTTATCCTTTACTACCTGCAGGTAAGTAAAGATAGAATACGTACCGTTTACATTGCCTACAGAATATGTGAAATCAAGATCAACTTCCGTTGCGGCAAAGCCATTGCCTGAAGGTCCCATGATCGAGTACATATAATAGTTACCGTTAGGTGTAGCTGTAATCGTCTGACTTCCGCCACCGTCATAAGTAACAGTCATGGCAGGTGCATCGCCCTCAAAAGCTGACTTCTTGAAGTACATGTTAACGGTTGTCATTGAAAGGAATGCCACACTTGTACCATAGTAAGCACTGTCAGGATCCTGAGCAGGCGTATAAGAAGCACCTGTATATGTGTAGAAAGGATCGCCCGGAACTGCATTGGCCGGCATGTTATCTGTATTGATATTGAACTGCAGCTGTGCACAGGAGCCGAAATAGATCAGCGACTTTGCAACTGCCTTAGCCTCAGCAGTATAGTTCTGGTCAGTCTCATGATTGATAATATAATTTGCACACTCAACTACACTGGATGAAGCTGATGCCTCACCGTTCGCGTAATTAATCGTAACAGTTATCTCTGACGTCATGCAGGCAGACTCTACGGGAATGTAGAAATAGTAATAATCTCCGCCTTTTGTCAGCTGATAGAATGTCAATGACTTTTCAACATTTTTCGTAGTTCCGTTCTTATCGTAAGAATACGAATAGTTAACCGTTGTAGTGTTGTTATTGAAAGAGCCAAGTGTCAGATTAGCTCTTACCATGACCTCTCCGCCAATTACCAGATTATATCCGGCAACCTTAGGAATAGTGCTAAGCTGGATATTTCCATTTGATGCAGCATAGGGAATATATGCAGGATCATCAGAGGAAAAACTGTCAATAGAATATGTATATGAGCCGGTAATAAAGCTATTACCACCCGGTTTCGAATTGTTGAAATATATCTCAGCACCTGAGTCCAGATCTCCGGACAAAGTGAAACTTGCGCCATCCGTAAAATACAGATTGCTGAATTTAGCTGAATTACTGTTGTTACCGGAAATCTTCGGATTACCGCTTATAGTAAACGAAGGGGTATAAACATTTCCTTTGGTAGCTGCTATACCGCCGCCGCCGCCATTAGCTCTATTTCCGGTAATCGTTCCGCCTGTGATCTCAATGTTTCCTCTGAGGGCTCTGATACCTCCGCCGACACCTGAAGTCGTGTTATTCTCAATAACGCCACCTGAAATATAAGCAGAAGCAACAATTGAGACAGGGCCGTAAACAGGATCATCTCCTGCATTGCTATGGTAATAGATCGATGAATTTGTAGTAGTACCGTTAGATGCTCCGTGAACAGCGACACCACCGCTGTTCTTAGAAGCAGAGCAACCGGTGATACAGCCTCCTGTCATTATAAAAGTTCCGCCGTTGGATGTATGAACTCCTCCGCCTTCATCTCCGGCATGGAATCCGCTTATCGTTCCGCCTTCAAACGTAAATGTACAGCCGTTCTCTATAAGAATGCAGCCGCCTCTGTACTCATCAGTACCAATCTTAGCGACACCGTTTTTCGCGGTAATGCTGACCCAATGATCCACGGAGCCTTTATTTGCTCCGCCGGAAGCAAGGATCGTTCCGCCTGTGCCGGAATCCTTGATAGTAAGACTTATGTTGCCATAAACATGGATCGCACCATCGACGATCTCATTGTAACCGAGTTTATAAAAACTTCCGACGCCGGTATATGTAATGGTTTGTCCATTAAGATCGATCGTGATGGATTCACCGGGTGTTAGAAGCTCGGCTGAAGCAGAAACCGTGACAGGCTCGGCAACAGTATACGTACCGCTGACTGTAGGCATCATGCCGCCATTTGCATCAATATCATCCTGTGTGATCTGGCCATTGGCAAACGGAGGTATTGCCTGCTGAGGAACTTCCTCATTTCCTTCGCCCTCATTAACAGCTTCCTGACCTTCTACATCAGCAACTTCGAGAGTCTCCTCAACTACAGGCTGCTCTGAATCCTGTGCAGGTGCCTCAGCATCTGCTTCAGACTCCTCTGCTGCCGGATCTTCAGTTGCAGGGTCTTCTGCTGCCGGTGTTTCAACTGCCGTTTCTTCAGCGACTGCTTCTTCATCCTGCTTCTCTTCTTCTGCCACTTCTTCAGCAACAGGCTGCTCTGCCTGAGGTTCATTCTCATCAGCAAATACAGTAGCTGAGAAAACGCCAAAGATCATTGCCATGGCACAGAAGGCTGCAATAGATTTAACAAATCTCTTCACTTGAGTGTCCTCCTATCAGAATTTCACTTTTGCGCAAATATGCATGCTACTTAATTTTATTATTATATATCAAGGAAATGTGATTTTTTATATTGTAAATGATAATTATCACCAGAATAATAAAAAAATGTCTGAAAAAGACCTCCCCGGGAAGTTCCCAAGGAGGCCTTGTACATCTTTTAGATTGCTGAACGGAAATTAAAGAGGATCTGTCTCCATATCACAGTCACCGGGACTGGTTACGATTACATCCTGTCCGTCAAAAACAATTACTTCGATCTTGCACTCTTCGTATTTTGTTTTCTCCATGTGCATCCCCCTTCTTTATAACTGCTGGCACTTCTTTGCGAAATCATAGTATCTCTCGACAAGGTATAACAGAATATTCTGGCTTTGTCCATGATACTTGTATTCAACAACCTTCAGGTAAGTCTCGATCGAATACTCGCCTGATACGGAACCTACTTCATAGCTGAACGGTACATCAAATAACGTAGCAGCGAATCCGTCACCTGTAGGGCCCTTGATCGTATACATATAATAGTTGCCGTTCAGTGTAGCCGTGATCGTCTCCGTAGCACCACCTGAATAAGTTACAGTCATCGCAGGCGCTGTGCCGGTGAAGGCTGATTTCTTGAAGTACATGTTGACTTCTGTCTTGGAAAGGAAGGCAACACTCGCGCCATAGAAAGCACCATCAGGATCCTGCGCAGGTGAATAAGGAGCACCTTCTCCGATCGTATAAACGGTAGGCTTAGGATCATTGATATTTGCATCAGTTTCCTCAAGGTCAGGACGCATTGAAGGATCCATGTTGATGTTAAACTGCATCATAGCGAATGATCCGAAGTAAAGAAGTGCCCATGCAACATCCTTGGCCTTCTGTGTATAATCGCCGTGAATGATCTTCTTAGCATACTGTTCGATCGTTACAGTATCACCTGTTACCTGACCTGCTGAATAATTAATCGAAATAGTGATCGGTGATGTAATGCATGCAGACTCGACCGGGATATCGACAGTGTAGAAGCTGTCGCTTGCCGTAAGATCTCTGAAAGCTGCATTTTTCTCAACGTTTACTGTTTTGGAGCCCTTGGTATATGAATACTCATAACTTACGCTTGTCTTGGTGTTTGCATATTTCGCTAGATCCAAATAAGCTCTGAGCTTGATTTCACCGCCTATAACCAGCTGATAACCTGCTACCTTAGGCATTGAAGCAGAGAACTTGATATTTCCGTCATTAGTTGTATAAGGACTCAGATCAGGATTATCACAAACAAAGCTGCTCAAGGAATAATCATGATTGTCAGTGACGACCTCAGTGTTATTCGAGCCGTTAATACAGATCTTAGCACCGGCGGCAAGATCTCCGCCCAGATAAACATTGGTATGAGAATCAACATACAGGTTTGCCTTCTTGGAATCACTGCTTGTATTCCCATAGATCTTGATATCACCCTTTAACTTAATTAAAGGAGCAACACCTTTGTCCTGCTTTGAAAGAATGGCGCCGCCGCCCTGGGAACCTGTAGCTGTATTATTTGTGATAACACCTCCGAAAAGATAAAGAGCTGCTCTGTTACATCTTATTGCTCCGCCAAAATCAGCCGTATTGCCGCTGATCTCACCGCCGTACATTACAAATTCGCCCTTGGCGATATTCGCATTACTGGATGCATGTACGGCAACAGCTCCGCCGCCTCTAGCAGCAGAACAATTAGTGATCTTTCCGCCATGCATTTCAAAACGAGCACCGTTAGATACGAAGACACCTCCGCCGTCTTCTGATGCATAAAAGCCTGTGATCTCACCGGCCCCAAGAATAAAAGTATTTTTGTATTCTACCTGGATACATCCGCCTCTTCCTGCTTCACCGGAGTCAGGTCCGATCTTATTACCATTGATCCAGTTATCAACAGATCCGCCGCCGGTATAACCGTTGCTCCGGTCAGCAAAGATCTTACCTGTTTTATCAGAAGAATCATCAAAAATAGTCAGAGTGATACCGGAACTATAAGTATCTTTTGAAGTAACCAAGCCTACCTTATACATACTTTCGCTGCCTGTATAACCGATCGTATATCCGTCAAGGTTGATCGAAATACTTGAATCAGATTCGTTCAGTACCGCTCCTTCTGTAACAGTGACATCCTCAATAAGATAATATGATCCGGGGGTTTCAGGAAGCTTACCGCCGTTAGCATCAATATCATCCTGTGAGATACGGCCATTTGCAAACAGTGTTTCTGTCTCGTCCTCGTTAACAGCTTCCTGGCCTTCTACATCAGCAACTTCGACAGACCCCTCAACAACAGGCTGCTCTGAATCCTGTGCGGGTGCCTCAGCATCTGCTTCAGGCTCCTCTGCTACCGGTTCTTCAGCTGCGGGAGATGCAGGTGCTTCTGCTGCAGGCTCTTCATCCTGCTTCTCTTCTTCTGCCACTTCTTCAGCAACAGGCTGATCTGCCTGAGGTTCATTCTCATCAGCAAATACAGTTGCAGAGAACGTACCGAAGATCATAGCCATGGCACAAAACGCAGCGATAGCTTTTGTAAATTTCTTCACTCTAGTGTCCTCCAATTTCGAATTTCACTTTTTGGTTAAAATTACAAGTTCTTAACCATAAGATTATACATCAAAAATCGTTTAGAGTTCACAATGAAATCACAATTCTTAACAAATTAGCAAAAAATTGCTCGATTAAAACAAGAAATCACCCAAAGATGACAAAAATATTTTCGTTTTCCGCCCTTACGACAGTTCCTTTGACGATATCGCCCCGCGAGAACTTATCCTTTTCGACTTCAGCAAAAGCTCTGACATAGTTCCCGGTATAGCCTTCAGCTATGGTCTTGCCGTCCCGCTCTTCGATCTTCTCTATCAGGATCTCAATTTCTTTGCCGGTCATGGAAGAAGCAAACTCTGAAGCGAGTTCATCAGAGACTTCGATAAGTTTCTTTGCGCGGTTTTTACGGATGCTCATGTCCATCTGCGGCATGGATGCAGCCTTCGTACCTTCCCTTTCCGAGTACGGGAAAACGTGGATCTTCGCAAATTTAAGCTTTCTAGCGTATTCAATGGTCTCATTGAACTCTGCTTCGGTCTCCTCAGGAAAACCCGTAATAATGTCTGTCGTAAGAGACATGTCAGGGAATTCGGCTCTTAAAGCCTTTACCCTGTCCTCATATTCAGCCGTGGTGTATTTCCTGTTCATGCGCTTTAAGACCGTATCCGATCCTGACTGGAGCGAGAGATGGAAATGAGGGCATAAATGCTTAAGTTCTTTAAGTCCGGCTATGAATTCCGGAGTCATGGACTTGGGCTCAAGTGAGCCGAGCCTTAATCTCTCAAGGCCTTCTATAGAATCGATCTTCTTAAGGAGCTCTAAGAGCGACAGGATGTCTTTGCCCTGATCCTTTCCGTAAGAACAGAGGTGGATGCCTGATACGATGATCTCCTTAAAACCGCTTGATACAAGGAATTCGGCTTCTTTCAGGCATGACTCTTCGCTCCTGCTTACGACTCTTCCCCTTGCATAAGGGATAACGCAGTAGGTGCAGAAGTTGTTGCAGCCGTCCTCGACCTTGATAAAGGCTCTTGTGCCCTCAGGCGATAAGACTGTGCCGAAGTCGTGGTACTCGTCGGTCTTGCTGACTTCAGGTCTTACGTGGGACGCGCTGTGGGTAAGTTCCTTTCCGCGGTGCGCGAAAAACTCCTCTACCCTTGTAACCACGGTGTTCTTGTCCCTTGTACCGATCACGATATCAGCCGGCACTTCACCGTTCTTAAGCTCTGAAGCGCACCCCATCGCAACGATGACGGCATCAGGGTTATTCTTGGCCATTCTCCTTAACATCTGGGATGACTTTCTGTCGGCTTCACCGGTTACCGAGCAGGTGTTGACGATGCAGACATCTGCCTCTTCCGGAGTGTCTGCATTTTCGTGCCCATTATCAAGAAACAGACGCCTTGCGGCATCTGTCTCATATTGATTGACTCTGCATCCTAATGTAAGGAAATATACTTTCATTACTGTCTGATCTTGATGTGTGTCTCACGGAGCTGCTGCTCTGTTACTTCGCCCGGAGCGCCGCAGAGGAGATCCTGAGCATTACCGTTCATAGGGAATGCGATTACTTCTCTGATATTCTCTTCGCCACGGAGGATCATGATCATACGGTCAACGCCCGGAGCCATTCCTGCGTGCGGCGGAGCGCCGAACTGGAATGCGCCGTAGAGCGCGCCGAACTTGGTCTTGAGCTCTTCTTCGGAATATCCTGCGATCTCAAAGGCCTTCTTCATGATCTCAAGATCGTGGTTTCTTACAGCGCCGGATGAGAGCTCGATACCGTTGCATACGATGTCGTACTGGTAAGCGAGGATCTCTTC
>JAEFBB010000012.1 GCA_016292215.1 Saccharofermentans sp.
CAGGAGCCTCAGCGGGTGCCTCTTCAACAGGTGCTTCCTCAGCTGCTTCCTCTTCAGGGAGCTCAGGATCGATAGGAGCTACTTCCTTGATGGAGATAGAGATTCTTCTTGCATCGGGTTCGATCTTGATAACCTTAGCCTGAACAACCTGACCAACGGAAAGAGCATCCTCAGGCTTCTCAAGTCTTCTGGAAGAGATCTGGGAAACGTGGCAGAGTGCGTCGAGATCAGGCTCAAGCTGAACGAAAGCGCCGAACTTTGTAAGACGTACTACTGTACCCTGAACGATGCATCCGACAGGCATTCTCTCTTCGATGTTGTAGTAAGGATCATCCTCAAGTCTCTTGTAGCCCAAAGAGATCTTCTTTGTCTCTTTGTCGAAAGCCTTGACATAAACGTCGATCTCATCGCCAACCTTGAGAACATCAGAAGGCTTAGCGTTACGGCTCCATGAGAGCTCGGAAACGTGAACGAGTCCGTCAACACCGCCGATATCGATGAACGCACCAAAATCAACAAGGCTTCTTACAACACCTGTATAGTGCTTGCCTTCTTCGATGTTGTCCCAGATCTCAGCAGACTTCTTACGACGCTCTTCGGAAACGATGATTCTGTGGCTTCCGGAGATTCTGAGACGGCCCTTCTCTGTATCGAACTTAGTAACAAGGATCTCGAGGGACTGACCAACATAGGACTCTAAGTCCTTAACGTCGCCTGTCTTGATCTGTGTTCTGTGGATGTAGATATCAACACCCTTATATGTTCCGATAACACCGTCCTTAACAGTACGTGTGATCTTAACTTCGATAGGTGTCTTATTCTTATATGCTTCTTCGATCTCGGCTCTGCCCTTCTCGGACTCTACGTCATTCTTAGAAAGGATGATTTCCTTGCCCTGATCGGAATTCTTAATGCTTCTGACCTTAACGGTAACTTCTGTGTGCTCGGCAATTGCCTTGTCAAGATCGAAGTCAGGATCCGAATCAAACTCCTTACGTGAAATTCTTCCTTCGGACTTGTCGTGTACGTCTACATAAACATAGTCGTCATCAGCAGAAGTGATCGTGCCCTTAACTACGGCACCTCTTCTAACCTGCGCAATTAAATCGACAGCATTGGCAAACTCTGTGTCAAAGCCCTGATTTGTGATCTTCTCTTCTTCGTTCATTTGTTGAACAACCTCCAAAATAATAGCTTCCGGTGTAGATGCACCCGCTGTAATCCCGACTTTATCAGCAGGAAGGATCTTCCCTTCCGAGATGAGGCGCCCTACTTCAGCGCCGGAATTGACAAGGAATGTTCTTGCACAGCGACCTTTGCAGATTTCCAAAAGCTTAGTGGTGTTCGAACTGTGAGCCGAGCCGATGACGATCATCGAATCTGAATGCTCAGAGAGCGAAGCGGCTTCCTTTTGCCTACTTTCAGTCGTAATACATATTGTATCAAAAAGATTTATTTTTTCAATTTTATTTTTAACAATATTACATATTTTTTCGAACATATAGCTCGAGAAGGTCGTTTGTGAGATCAATATCGCACTTTCAAGAGGAAAATCAAGGTTTTCGAGATCCTCCGGGGCCTTAATAACAGCGCATTTTACGCCATATCCCTCGGCCTCTCCCATGATCCCGGTAACCTCGGGATGACCCTGCGTTCCTGTAATGATTATGTTCATTCCCTTCTCTGCATTCTCCCTGACGATCTTATGGATCTTGGAGACAAAGGGGCATGTCATATCCCTGATCTCGCAGTTTTTGGAATTGAGGACTTCGATCTCCCTCGGCGTAACGCCATGAGCCCTGATGATTACGATCGAATTCTCAGGAACTTCATCAGCTGTCTCACAAATAACGAATCCGCCATCTAATAACTTATCTACTACATAGCGGTTATGAACTATCTCGCCGAGCATAACGAGCTTTCTGCCGTCAGCCTTAGCTGCGACAGCTTCTTCAGCAGCCGTTACGGCATTCTTGACGCCAAAGCAAAAGCCCGATGACCTGGCGATGGTTACATTCATTTATCTTCCTCTTCCAAATGGCTCAAGAGGAACTCTCTTGTGCCGTCGATGTCGTACTTGCCTGTATCGATTACGATTGCTTCAGGCACCTGGATCAAAGGAGATGTTGCTCTCTTGGAATCCTGCTCGTCACGGTAAAGGATATCTCTCAATACTTCTTCCTTTGTCTGTGAGTGATCACCGGCTGCCTCAAGTTCAGCCAGTCTTCTCTCTGCTCTTACTTCAGGAGAGCAAATTACGAAGAACTTATACTTCGCGTCAGGAAGCACTACGGATGCGATATCTCTTCCGTCAAGGACGAATGTCTGATTCTTAGCGATCTCCCTCTGTAGAGCAACCATTGCGGTTCTTACAACAGGATGCGCGGAAACATCAGATGCAGCGATGGATGTCTGGGGTGTGCGGAGTTCGCCCGTAACGTCTTCGCCGTCAAGGATCATGTGCTGAACGCCGTCGATGAATTCGACTTCGATCTTGATCTCGTCCATCATCTTCTTTACAGCTTCGGGATCTTTAGCGTCGATTCCTCTCTTGATGGAAGCTACAGCGCATGTACGGTACATTGCGCCCGTGTCGAGATACATGATCCCGAGCTCTTTAGCTACGCCTTTAGCAAGTGTGCTCTTGCCTGATCCTGAAGGTCCGTCGATTGCGATCTGATAAATACCCATATATATACTCCTTTATAAAATATCTCCGTCTTCCGTATTGCGGTCTCTTCCGATCTCATAGACACGGTACTGTGACCACAAGCTCTCCAAAGACTCCAAAGATGACTTGATGTGTTCTTTTCGGTGCATTCCCAATGATACGAGAAGCGCGTTTATAAGTGACAATGGCGCTGTCAGCGAGTCTACGAACGAAGCCATCGATGACTTTGCGAAAAGCTTGATATCCGCATATTCAGTCATTGCCGTCTCGTCCTTATCAGTGATTGCGATGATCGTAGCGCCCTTCTTTTTGGCATATCCCATCGAGTTAATGGTTCTCGCAGAATATCTGGGAAAAGATATTCCGATCATTACATCGCCTTTTCCGATAGGCATGATCTGCTCGAAAAGCTCATTCGTACAAGTACTTCTTACGAGCACGACGTCATCAAAAAGCAGCGTCATGTAAAAGTGCATGAATTCAGACAAAGGAGCAGATGCCCTGATACCCATGATATAGATCTTTCTTGCTCCGAGGATGGAATTGACCGCTCTGGTGAATTCCTTCTCGTCGATTGAATTGAGCGAATCCCTTAAGTTATTGATATCCTGCGCTACAACGGATCTTAAGGCATCTCCGTCGTTATCGAATTTCTCGGTAAGGCCCAATCTCTGTACTGAAGTGAGCTTCGACTTCAAATCTTCCTGCAAAGCTTTCTGGAATTCGGGATAACCTTCAAAACCTAATTCAGTCGTAAACCTTACGACCGTGGATTCGGACACGCCGACTTCCTCGCCGAGCTTTGCCGCGGTCATATAAGCAGCTTTGTCATATGCCTCAAGGATGTAATTACCTATCGCCTTATGGCCTTTACTCATGTTAGAGACGGCATTCTCAATAAGCTCAAGCGTTCCCGTCATCTGTCTCACCTTCCTTGTTATCTTCAGCTTCAGGCTTCATGAGGCTGTCGATGGAGATCTGCTTATCTTCACCTGCAGTTGCTTCCTTGAGGGAATTTTCCATATCCCTGATGGTCTGGTAGCTCATGAGCTCAAGCGGCGGCAGGTCTCTTACGGATTCAATGCCGAATTCGGTAAGGAACTTCTTGGATGTCTTAAACAGCGACGGTCTTCCGGGTGCATCGAGATTGCCCGCTTCTTCGATCCATCCTCTGTCTAAAAGTCTTGAGATGATCGAGTCTGAAGATACGCCTCTGACGAGCTCTACCTGGGCTCTCGTGCAAGGCTGGTTATAAGCGATAACTGCGAGTGTCTCATAAGATGCCTGTGAAAGCGGCGGAGACTGTCTGGGGCCGAACATGCGGTCAAGCACCTTCTTCTGTGAAGGTCTTGTCATTATCGCATAAGAATCTTCTGTTCTTCTTATCTCAAGGCCGCTCCAGGGATTGCCGGCATATCTTTCGGTAAGGTGCTTTAAGGCCTCCGTGACGGCATTTTTCGAGCAATTCAAAATATCGGCGAGCTTATCTACCGGGACAGGGTCGCCCGAGATAAAAAGGATCGATTCGATCGCGCCGGGTAATTCTTGTGCGGTTATCTTAAAATCATCATCCATATTGTTTAGCCCTTTTTCTCCTCGATGATTATCTCACCGAAATTCTTATCCTGTTCCACGTTCACCTTATTGTCTCTGACAAGCTCCAATACAGCGAGGAAACTTACTACTTTATCCATCTTCTCGGTATCTTTATTGAATAACGAACTTAATAAGATCTTGCCCTTGCCCGTTATCGAACGCCAGATCGTCTTGATCCTCTCTTTTATCGAGAGCTTATCTCTCTTCAGGATATGAGTGATCTTCGAAGTGATATCGGTAAAACGCATCTGGTTGCGCTCGTTGATAACGGCTACGGCATCGTTAAACTCCTCAACGGAGAATGTCTGCGGGACTGGTTCTATCGTTATTCCGAGCTGCTTTGCAGTCGATGCATAACGGAATCTCGCGCCGTCAAACTTATCTCTTCTCTCTTTTAAGTCAGTCGCGAAAACACGGCATCTCTTATATCTCATAAGAGAGATAACGAGCTCTTCTCTCGGGTCTACTACATCTTCACCCGCGATAAGGCTTGCCTGCATGCCGGGAAGCATCATTCTGGACTTAATGGATACCAGGGTCGCACCCATTACGAGAAAGTCCGAAGCAAGCTCCATATCGAATTCCTGCATGGATTCGATATATTCCATGTACTGGGCGGTAATCGTACTTATCGGGATATCGTAAATATCGACATCATTTTTCTCGATAAGATGGAGAAGGAGATCCAAAGGTCCTTCAAACTGTCTTAACTTAATATCCGGCTTTAAGGCTTGCTCCAGCATCTTAAACTACCAGTCCAAGCCATTCGAAAAGCATCATAAACGGTGTTGCAAGAAGATTGATCAGGAACAAGAACGGTGTCTGTATCCAGCCGATCAAAGTAGACAGGATATTGTTATTGGAAACTATGCTGAGAATAAATACCAACCAGATGGCCATCGGCGCAACACGCTGGAAAATCAGATATCCGTTGGAATGCCTTGCCTTATAAGGAAGAAGTTCTTCCAGGACATGAAATCCGTCCAAAGGAGGAATCGGCAGGAGGTTAAATGCAAGAAGCATTAACGAGAATGCATATGTATAGCCGAAAGCTTCCATCAATGCAGTGAATACTACCTGCGAACCGGAAAACTGGAATGCAAGTGCGCCAAACAACGAGCACAATACATAAGCAACATACGCAAGCAGGAAGTTGCCCGTAACGCCCGCGAGATGGACCATGATGTTCATTGCGCGGTGGCTCTTGAACCTGTGGAGATTGTTGGGGTTATACATAACAGGTTTACCCCAGCCGAATCCCGCTATAAGCAGGAGTACCGTTCCCACCGGATCAACGTGAGCAATAGGGTTAAGCGTAAGCCTTCCCATGTTTTTGGGCGTATTATCACCAAGCCAGACTGCAACAGCGGCATGCATGAACTCATGGATAGAGAATGCCAGCGCCAAGGCAAAAATATAGATAAGAAGCTTATATATAACTTCCTTGGGGCCTGCGCTGTTTCTGATCAGGTCAATGAGCATAGGTTACCTCAAGCTTTTACGACCGAGAATGTGATCTTCTCGCCGTTTACATTCCATTCCTTGGAATTGTCGCCTGTACCGTTAGTGATCTCGACAGCCAATACTTCAGATGCGAGATAATCCTTCTTCTTCTCGATTACTTCGGCAAGCTTGTCGTTACCGCAGTACTTAAGGACGATCCTGTCGGATACTGTAAGTCCTTCAGTCTCTTTACGGTGATTCTGGATCTTGGAGATCATCTCTCTTACAAGACCGTCTTCGATAAGCTCCTCGGTAAGAACCGTGGAGATGGATACCGTAAGATTGCCGGAGCTCTGTGTGGAGAATCCTTCGGGCTGTGTAGTCTCGATGAGGAAGTCTTCTTCTGTCATCTCATACTCTTCGCCGTTTACTGTGATCTTTACAGAGCCGTTCTTAAGAGCGTTGTATGTCTCTTTGCCCGGGAGGTTTGCGATAACTTCCTTGGCATCGTTAAGATTCTTACCAAACTTTCTGCCGCAGGTTCTGAGCTGGGGCTTGAAGCTGTAATCAACGAGAGTTGAAGCATCGCTCAAAACTTCGATCTTGCGGATATTAAGCTCGTCAAGAACGATCGGCTTATATTCGTCGTCAAGACCGATCTCGGATACGACATAGATCTCAGAAAGAGGCTGACGGTTCTTGATAGAAGCAGATTCACGGCAGCTGTGGCCCAATGTAACGATCTGCTGAACGAGTTCCATCTCTTCTTCGAGCTTAGCGTCGATCATGCTCTCATCTGCTACAGGATACTTAGCGAGGTGTACGGAGATAGGAGCTTCCTTATCTACTGAGCATACGATGTTCTGATAGATCTCTTCTGTCATGAAAGGAACGAACGGTGCGCAGAGTCTTGTGAGATTATCGAGGACTGTGTAAAGCGTCATGTAAGCATTTACCTTGTCCTGAGTCTCTTCAGCGCCCCAGTATCTGTCACGGCAGCGTCTTACGTACCAGTTGGAGAGCTCTTCCGTGAAGTCCTGAATGAGTCTTGCGGACTGGGCGATGTCGTAGTTATCCATCTTCTCGTTTACTACCTTGATAAGCGTGTTAAGACGTGAAAGAACCCATCTGTCCATTGCGCCTAAAGTAGCCTTTTCGAGTGTGTGCTTAGTGGGATCGAAATTATCGATGTCAGCGTACATTACATAGAATGCGTATGTATTCCAGAATGTACCGATAAACTTCTTGATGCCGTCGTTAACAGCTTCCTTGGAGAATCTCGAAGGCAGCCAGGGCTGGTTAGCTGTATAGAAATACCATCTTGCTGCATCTGCGCCCTGTGAATCAAGGACATCCCAAGGATCAACGACGTTGCCTAAGTGCTTACTCATCTTGATACCGTCCTTATCCTGAACGATACCCATTACGATACAGTTCTCGAAAGGTGCTCTTCCGAAGAGAACTGTGGAGATAGCGATAAGTGAGTAGAACCATCCTCTTGTCTGGTCGATACCCTCAGAGATGAACTGGCAGGGATAGTGTGTATCGAAGAATTCCTTGTTCTCGAAAGGATAGTGATACTGAGCAAAAGGCATTGAGCCGGAGTCGAACCAGCAGTCGATAACTTCCGTAACTCTCTTCATCTGGCCGCCGCACTTGGGGCACTTGATGTGTACGTTATCAACATAAGGCTTGTGAAGCTCGATATCATCCGGGCAGTCGTCGCTCATGGACTTTAATTCTTCGATGGAACCGATGCAGTGTCTGTGGCCGCACTCGCACTCCCATACCGGAAGAGGTGTACCCCAGTAACGCTCACGGGAGATACCCCAGTCGATAACGTTTCTTAAGAAGTCGCCCATACGACCGTCTCTGATGGTCTCAGGCATCCAGTTGACCATGTTGTTGGACTTCAAGAGCTCGTCTCTCTTCTTGCTCATTGCGATGAACCATGTGGATCTTGCAAAGTAGATCAGAGGTGTGTCGCATCTCCAGCAGAAAGGATATTCGTGCTCAAACTTGGGAGCTGAGAAAAGAAGGCTTCTGGCATCGAGGTCCTTCAATACTTCCGGATCTGCATCCTTAACGAACTTGCCTGCAAAAGGTGTCTCCTCTGTGAGGTTACCCCTTGTATCAACGAACTGTACCATCGGGAGATCGTTGTCTCTTCCGACTCTGGCGTCGTCTTCACCGAATGCGGGAGCGATGTGTACGATACCTGTACCGTCTTCCATCGTTACGTACTCGTCGCAGACTGTGTAGTGAGCCTTTTTCTTCTGCTTGGCGGCTTCATCAGCTGCTCCCTGATAAAGAGCAACATAAGATCTGCCTGCAAGGTCAGTACCCTTGTAGGATTCTAAGATCTCGTAAGCCTTTTCGCCGTCTTTTGCAAGACTGCCCAAAACGGAATCGAGCAGTGCTGTAGCCATGTAATATGTGTAGCCGTCGCAAGCCTTTACCTTGGAATACTCATCGTTGGGGTTAAGGCACAAAGCTACGTTGGAAGGAAGTGTCCAGGGTGTTGTTGTCCATGCGAGGAAGTAAGCATCTTCGTCTACGCACTTGAATCTTACGACAGCAGATCTCTCCTTGACTGTCTTATAACCCTGTGCAACCTCGTGTGAAGACAAAGCGGTACCGCATCTCGGGCAGTAAGGAACGATCTTGTGGCCCTTATAGATGAGGTCCTGATCCCACATCTGCTTTAATGCCCACCACTCGGACTCGATGTAGTTGTTGTCGTATGTTACGTAAGGATTCTCCATGTCTGCCCAGAAACCTACGCGGTCGCTCATGTGCTCCCACTGGTCCTTATATGTCCAGACGGATTCCTTACACTTCTTGATGAAGGGCTCTACGCCGTAGCCTTCGATCTGGGGCTTGCCGTTGATGCCCAAAGCCTTCTCGACTTCCAGCTCTACAGGAAGTCCGTGTGTATCCCAGCCAGCCTTGAAGACGATGGTCTCGCCCTTCATAGCGTGATATCTCGGAATAACGTCCTTAATGACTCTGGTCTTAATATGTCCGATATGAGGCTTGCCGTTAGCTGTCGGCGGGCCGTCATAAAGAGTAAAAGTCGGAGCACCGTCTGCCTTGGGAGCAATGCTCTTCTTGTAAATGTCGTTGTTCTTCCAGAATTCGAGAACCTGTTTCTCTCTGTCTACGAAATTGAGGTCTTTTGAAACTTTGTTGTACATAAACCTGCTTCACCTTTATATATAATTTTGCAAGTTAAAATTATATATATTAAGGGGCTTCAAAGTCAAGCAAACAGGCTCCAGGGATAACTTCCGGGCACAGGTGCCTCAAACGTAATGAATTCGCGCTTTACAGGGTGTTCGAAGGACAATTTGTAAGCTTCAAGCGCAATATCTTTTGTCCTGTCGTCCTTTTTGCCGTACTTTTGGTCGCCTATAAGCGGGAATCCGCTGTGTGCCATCTGGGCTCTGATCTGGTGAGATCTGCCTGTCCCGAGCTTTACTTCGACCAAAGTAAGACCGTCTTTTGAATCAAGAGCCTTATAGTCCAGGTAAGAAGCCTTATATCCGGGCTTTTCTGTGTCTGATACAGTTACCGTATTCGTGGATTCGTCCTTGGAAATGTAGTTTTCGAGCCTTCCTGACCCTTCCAGAACGCCGTTTACTACACAGCGGTAGATCTTTTCCACCTTCCTGCTTCTGATCTGTTCTGAAAGTCTTGATGCGGCTTTGCTCGTGCGCGCGAAAACCATCACTCCGGAAACAGGTCTGTCGAGCCTGTGAACGAGTCCCAGATAGACTTCTCCGGGCTTTTGGTACTTCTCCTTGATATAAGCTTTGAGGATCGTAAGCATGTCAGGGGCATTGCTGCCGTCGCTCTGGGAGAGAACGCCTGCCGGCTTAATAGCCACGATCAGGTGGTTATCTTCAAAAAGGATCTTTACCCCGTGACCGGTATCTGTCACTTTGCCGTCCATCTTGCCGTCTGTCCGCAAGGAAGCAGCACACCCATCTTAGATACAGGGAGCATGAGCTCTTCAGCCTCTACCCTGCCGCCCGGGATGCCGAGTCTTAAGATCTGGCCCGAAGCCTGGGCAGTAATGCCCGTAGCATAGGAGCTTGCGATAAAGAAAAGCGGATCGTCAGATATAAGGTTTGCGCAAAGCTTAACCAGGTCATAGAAAGAATCTTCGAGCTTCCAAAGTTCGCCCGAAGGTCCTCTGCCGTATGAAGGCGGATCCATAATGATTCCGTCGTATTTACGGCCTCTTCTGATCTCCCGCTCAACGAATTTCTTGCAGTCTTCGGCTATGAACCTGACATAATTGCCTTCAAGGCCTGACTCTTTGATATTCTCTTTTGCTCTGGCGATCATGCCCTTGGAAGCGTCGACATGAACGACTTCGTCCGCTCCGTGAGCGCTGCAGGCAAGAGTCTGTGCTCCCGTATAAGCAAAGAGATTAAGGATCTTGATATCCTTCTTTCCTGCCGCCTTCGCCTTTTCGATGAGGCTGCCGCAGAAATCCCAGTTCGAAGCCTGCTCGGGGAAAAGCCCCGTATGCTTAAAAGCAGTCGGCTCGATAATGAATGTCAGTTTTTTGCCTAAAGAATCGTAATCTATCTTCCATGTCGAGGGAAAATTCTTAAGTCTCGTCCATTCGCCTCCGCCCTTATCGCTTCTGGTATAAAGGGCATTAGGCTTTTCGAGGTCATCCATGGAGATCACTCTGCCGTCTTTGATGACCGGCCAGACAGCCTGAGGATCCGGGCGTCTTAAGGTAACATTGCCCCAACGCTCGTATTTCTCGCCTCCGCCGCAATAAAGCAGTTCATAATCTTTCCAATTACCGGATACAAACATTATCGTTATTCCTCAACATACAAAGAATCCGTGATCGCTACCGAATCACCTTCAAAAAACAGTTCGATCGTATAAGATCCGGCATCAAAGGTGCCCCATCCTTCAAGACCTGCGCTGAAATCAGCTTCAGCGGTGATATTGTTGTTAAGGACTATCTCCTTTGTAAGGATCAGCTCGCCGTCCTGATAAAGCTTAGCTTCGAATGTCGTGGTAAGAGGTGTGCTGAAGTAAAAGACTCCCTTAATGGCAAAGGCATTGTCCTTCTCCACATAATTCCCGGTCATGGGATTGTCCTCGGTAGCATCGTACCAGACGGTATAAATGCACACGCTTCTTATATAGTCGATATCGTAATCTACGGGATCTAATGACTCCGTGCTGTAGGACCCTGTAGGCTGCAGCGTCTCATAAGTCACATCTGTCGGAACGGTCCTGTGCCTGCCGGATCGGCCGTCGTCATCATCATCAGAAGTGTCATAATCGTCATCAAAGACCACTCTCAGAGCTCTTACAGCATCTGCGCACGAACACAGGCTTACCACAAGCACCAATAAAATTGCTGCCGTCAAAAGATCTCTTGCTGTCTTTCGAAGTTTCCGATTCGCCATATGACCTCTCGAAATATTCAGATCTTTAAGATTATATCAGGGTTTGTCAGCCGATTACATCACTAGTCTCTTTAACCACAAGGCAGGCTGCCTGGAAAACGATATGCTTCTTGGCCGCATCAGCGTATACGACAAGCCCGTAATAACCCGGCTTAAGCTCTTCCGGAGTGAAATCGAGATCGTAGCATGCCTGGTCGTCGTAAAGCGACGGCCTGCAGGAAGACTCGAACACCGGCTCGCCATCTTTAATGTCCTTAAAGCTTGATTTCTCGGAGAAATAATACTCGTAATAAAGCTCAGTATCATTGTCGCTGCTGACTGCCAGTGAAAATCCCAAAGTCTTGGTATTTGAAGCAAATGCGCTCTTACCTACTGATGTTCCGTCATAATCCCACCATCCGGACATGAAGACATAGGAAGTTGCCATGAGGTCATTGTCCTTGAACTCATATACGAGATTAGCAAGATAGTAATCATTCTTAAGATCCTTGAAAACGATCTCCTCGTCTTCAATCTCCTCATTCTCCACCTTGCAGTCAAGCTTAACGATCTCGTTATAGTGCTCGTCGAAAACCATGAATGTGTAGGTGCCGTCTGTAAGGAACCCTTCTTCATTAAGGTCAATGTCGCTTGATTGTTCAGCTGAATAATCCAGCCTTACGCTGTGATCTTCAAGACTTATAACATCAGATGTAAATAAGACTTCATCACCCTTAAGGACTGAATAAGTAACACCCGGAATGAACCTGTAATCATAAAGAGCAGGATCAAAATTCAGCCTTACGCCGATCGTATCAGTATTCGTATAGACGCCTTTAGGCGCGAGGACAAAGCTTCCGTCGGTATAGTAATCTGCCAGGATCCCGGGCATTATGTTATTTTCTTCCTTTGTGTATGAATAAACCGAATTGATCGTCGCCATGGCATTTGTGATCTTCGGATCTTCACCGCTGACGTCAACTTCGATCAAGTCAGTGAAAATACGCTCAGATGCCTCTGACACAGCAAGTGAAAAATCCTGTACGGTAGCTGCTGTCTGAGCCTCTTCCGAATAGAAATCACACTGTTTCCAGCTTACACTTACAGTTACCATATTAAGTTCTTTATCATAGAGCGAGTAATCGACATTATAGCTTGTGGAATCCTTGATCAATCCGAGATAAGCTTCCTGTTCGGGATTCAGATCTGAAGGATGAATCAGCTCTTTAAGCGTATCTTCGGAAATCTCAGGGTCATTAATATAATTCATCAGCAAGCCGGTATCACCGAGCAATACCGCTTCGCAAAACGTCGTACCGACAGCCTCTGCAGCCTTCCTGTACTTCTCGGAATTATTGCATCCGAACAAAGATAAGGCCAAAACAGCTATCAGCAAAGACGAGATCAGTCTTTTAGTAATTCCGGTCATCACAATTCCTTTTCCTGACAGTTAAGTGGCGCCCTTTGAAGGCGCCACGCTATTCCGACTTATTATACCAAAAGAGATATAAATCAATTAGGCAGAATCTTAAGAAACTTCACAGCAGGCGTACATCAGTAATGCCCCGGTCGTTGCATCTGATATAAGAAGCACATAGAAACCTGATTTAGCCTGACCGTTTACATAATAATCCAGGTCATAGAAATAACCGTTATCATACTTGGTCGGAGTTATGGATCTCTCAAATACCGGATTCTGGAGAGCGTCAAGAATGGCAGATTCATCATCTGAAGTGCAGTAAGCATACAGATAATCTACCTGTCTTGTGCATGCCGAAGACACCTCGATCGAGAAAGCGATCGTAATGACATCCGATGTGTAAGTGATCTCACTGGTCATCTTGTCATCATAGTCAAACCATTCAAGATCTAATACTTCATTTCTGAACGAAGCATCAAGGAAGTAGAAATATACGCCTTCACCCTCGAAAAGATCTGAGCCGCCGCCACCCGGAGCAGGTGTCGTAGCAACAACAGTCTCCTGGACAGAAACAGACTCTGAAGCAACTTCCTGGTCATCTTCTGTAAGGAGCTTGATCGTATATTTGCCGCCCTCAAAGATCTCCCTGCTTCCGGAATAGTAATCCGTTGCAATAGTCTTAAACGTATAGAGCGTTGATGTACCGAAAACGAATTCATCTCCGAGGTTTAATTTCTGTCCGTCTTTATATAACTCCGTGTGAAGCATAATATTGCGGTCCGCATAATCATGTACTGCGGAATCGAAATAGAAATCATACTGGATAAACGGAGTGTTGTAATACTGGCCGCTATAAGTCAACGCAAAACCGCTCTTGCCCTGGTCTATGAAGCCTGCGATCATTTCAGGCGACATGGCGATCCTGATGTCCGCTTTCCTATAGGCATAAAAGTTCATAAACTTCTTGCTGCCGACGTTATTTGCTACCCAATCCTTCCCGTCTTTTACAAATTCGGCTGTAAACTTAACATCCTTGGTATCAGCCTTCTTTATAGCTTTGACAAGGGCTCCGATATCCGAATAGTCATCCTTAAGGACGGCATTATAATCAGCCATCGTAAATATGATATCTACCGTAGCTTTATCCTTTTTGATGTTGCAGGAATCGGCATCTACAGTGTATTCCATAGTCGCCTCAACAGCTTCATAAAACTCCCGGGCATCAGCATTAGCCGAATCCGTATCAAGGAGCTCGGTCAGACTATCTGCCTCATCGCTGCCGTATTCGAGAGAGGAATTGTCTATAAGCTCCTGGTCATTAGCAAGCACCATGAAAGCAGCAAGCTGCTCAGCCTTGGCTATAAGTATCTTATTTCCTCCGAGATTACATCCCGAAAGGCCGGCTAAAACCGACATGACCAGCACTGCTGAAGTGATTTTCTTAAATGAATTGGTCTTCATAATCATGCCCTCCATTATCCTTAGGGTTGATTCTATATTCTTTTTTGACAAAAAACAAATATTTAATAATTATTTTTGATTTTCCAAATTGATTTCACATTTATCTTAAAGAATAATATAATATTCAATATAATTCGGGGTTTTCGGGGGTCAAAAATGTCTGTATCACCTAATATTCTTATCTGCGATGATGATCCGGTCGTACACGAATCATTAAGCTTATATCTTGATAACGACAACTTTTCTCACGCTGATGCATATGACGGCAAGGAATCTTTGGAGATGGCTCATGCTACAAAGCCTGACCTTATCCTTCTCGATGTCATGATGCCCGAGATGAGCGGCCTCGACGTATGCCGTGAGATCAGAAAGACCATGGCTACTCCTATCATCATGCTCACGGCAAAAGGTGAAGAGATCGACAAGATCGTAGGCCTTGAGTTAGGTGCCGACGACTATATCGTTAAGCCTTTCTCTCCCCGCGAGGTTATCGCAAGAGTTAAGGCCGTTCTCCGCCGTTTCGGCGATACTCCCAAGCAGTCTTCAGTCCTTTCTTTCGACGGACTAGAGATCAATCTCAACAACTATTCAGTTAAGTCCAACGGTGAAGGCGTTCCCTGCACACCTAAGGAAGTTGAGATCCTCTATCTTCTAGCTTCTCATCCCGGACAGGTATTCGGACGTGAGCAGATCCTTGAATCCGTATGGGGCGTAGATTTTAACGGCGACTCCAGAACAGTTGATACGCACATCAAGAGGATCAGACAGAAGATCGCTTACGATAATGCCCCCTGGTCCATTCAGACCATTTACGGTATCGGTTACAAATTCGAGGTCTCATAAATGTTTCAAAGCACGCTTCTGAAGCGAACAATGATGCTTGTCGTAGTCTCACTCCTGGCTTCGGCATTGATTGCTACGATCGCATTTATCGTCGCAGGAAGCAGCGCTACCCTGACCAGCGAAGTCGATAACGCACTTGCCCAGGACGCAAAGTACAAGAAGATCCTTACAGCAAATCCTGATTATTTCGAGGATGTTGATTTCAGACTTTTCTTCTTTAATACCACTTATGTATCAGGACATGACTATTATCTGATAAGCCATAACGGCAACATCTTAAATTCCACCGGTCTTGAAAACAGAAATCTCAGCATCAGGGACATAACAACTCTCTACCCGATATTGAATGATCTTCCATACGATGAATTCGACGGCATGGAATACGCCATCATTGACCCTATCTCTTATGATCTCGATGAGATGGTGATCGTCACCCGCACCAATATAGTCTTGAACGGGAATGATTACTATCTGTATTCCTTCTCTTATCTGAATGCCAATAACGATCTTATCGTTAAATACCTTAACATCCTGCTCCTTTCCACTCTTATGGCAGCAGCCGCAATGCTCGTTCCTGCTTATGCATTCGTAAGCCGCATGGTACTTCCTTTGCAGGAGATCAACGAAGTCGCGATGGAATACGGTAAAGGCAACTTCAGCATCAGAGCCGATGAATCCCATAAGGGTGAGATCGGTGAGCTCGGCCAGTCATTCAACTTCCTCGCCGACAGACTCTCCAAATCCATCAGCGACCTTACCGCAGAGCGTAACCAGCTGCAGGATATCTTCGATGTTATTTCAGACGGTATCGTCGTTGTTGACGCAAAAGCGGTACCTGTAACCACGAATAAAGCTATTCACAGTCTTTTCGAGCGTGCTGAAAAGAACAACATGTTCACCGAAAGACTCCAGCTTATCCCGTTCGACGATGTCTGGAAAGACTTCGAAGAGTGCATCGCCACAGGCGAGACAAAGACCAGAAGGATCGACAACCGCGACTACGCATATCAGTCAACGATCATACCGAAGTTCGATTCTACCGATAACAATACGATCATCGGTGCTACGGGCTTCTTCCGTGATATTTTCGAAGAGCAGAAAAACGAGCGTTTCCGTCAGGATTACGTTGCCAACATCTCTCACGAGCTCAGGACTCCTCTCCAGACCTTAAGAGGTCTCATCGAGCCGCTCTCTGACGGCATGGTCAAGAAAGAGGAAGACCGTCAGCGTTACTACCAGATCATCCTGAACGAGACAATGAGATTGTCCCGTCTTATCGACGACATGTTAGAGCTGTCCAAGCTCCAGTCCAGAACGCTTGCGTTCAAGACGTTCCCGTTCAACCTCAATAACCTCATCTCCAATATTGAGATCAGATTCAAGCCCATCATGAAGGAAGCGGGCATCAAGTTCTCCGTCCAGAACAACTACGGCGAACTTCCTACCGTAGTCGGTAACCCTGACCGCGTTGAGCAGGTACTTGTCATCCTTCTTGATAACGCGAAGAAATATACTCCTTCCGGCAAGACGATCACGATCTCCACAGACTATATCGAAGCAGAGAAAAAGGTCTATGTATCCGTTGCAGATACCGGACTCGGAATCCACGAATACGATATCGGTCATATCTTCGACAGATTCTTTAAGGCAGACCGTGCGCGCGGTAAGAAGGGATCAGGATTGGGCCTCTCCATCGCGAAAGAGCTCCTGTCTTACATGGGTGAGACCATAACCGTTAACAGTAAGTATGAGGAAGGTTCTACCTTCACATTCACTCTGACCAAGGCCGAGGTTCCGGATGTCTGGGACTGATTCCGAAGGTATAAGACTCAACAAATATATCGCCTCATCAGGTCTTTGCTCAAGGCGCGAAGCCGATGCTCTCATCGAATCAGGTAAAGTGACAATAAACGGTAAAGCCGCAGTCCAGGGCACAAAAGTAATGGACGGCGATATCGTGGAAGTGTCAGGTAAAAAGATCACTCCCGATGATTCCATGGTCTATATTGCTTTCAATAAGCCCCTCGGAGTCACATGCACCACAGATCAGAGAGATCCTTCTAACATTATCGATTATATCGGTTACAGCGAGCGCATCTTCCCTGTCGGCCGTCTTGATAAGAATTCATCCGGTCTAATCCTTCTTACCAACGATGGTTCGATAGTAAATAAGCTCCTCAGAGCAGAAAACGGTCACGAGAAAGAATACATCGTAACCGTTAACCGCCCTTACGATAAAAACTTCTTAAAATCAATGGAATCAGGCGTTCCGGTGCTCGGGCAGCTGACGCTTCCCTGCCGGCTCAAACCCGTCAATGACAAGACATTCAAGATAATCCTGCGACAGGGCTTAAACCGCCAGATCAGACGCATGTGCGAGTACTTAGGATATAAAGTCACAAGACTTAAGCGCATCAGATTTATGAATATCCATCTTGGAGATCTTGAGTCCGGAAAATGGCGTTATCTGACTTCTGAAGAAAAGAAAGAACTGCTTCAATCGATTTCATGATCTGCTTTAGATCTATCATCAAAAAAGGCTGTCTCACCAGGAGACAGCCTTTATTAATTCTTGCTATATAAGGAAAGCTTATTTGCCGGCTTCTTCCTTCTTTGCTGCTTCAGTAGCTTCTTCAACTACCTTTTCAACTTTTTCTTCGATAGTCTCTTCAGCCTTTTCTACAGCTTCTTCGACCTTCTCTTCAGCTTCCTTTGCAGCTTCAGCAGCGATCCTTGCTTCCTCAGCTTCAGCTCTTGCCTTAGCTTCTGCTTCTTCGTCTGCCTTCTTCTCGGCCTTGGTCTCTTCGATCAGGGCATCAAGATCTGTAGAACCGGTGTCCTTATCGTCCTTCTCATAATAGAACTTAACCTTGTCAGCGCTGTTGCGTGCACCGTATGCTTCAGCGATTGCGAAGCACTCGTCACGGAGCTGTCTGAAGTCTTCTACAGATTCAAGATCAGATGAAGATGTCTGATAGCATGCGTCCTCGAAAACATCATCGAGCACAAGATAATAATTTGCATCCTTCTTGAAGTTCTTGTCGATAAGAGCTTCTGCCTGATCAGGAGATCCGTCTCTTCCGTCGAAGTTCTCGAAAGGAATAGCGATCTTGCTGTAGCGGTATCTCAGAACAACGTTCTTCTCGTTGTAATCAACAGCTACACGATACTTAGCAATGAGGAATGACTGTGCGAACACAAGGACAGAGATCAAAGCCATAAGGCAGCCGGCTACGATGAGTCCGAGCTTAATGATCATGTCGTCATTTACCTTGATGATTCCATAGCATGCCATAAAAGCACCGATAATGAAGAATACTACAGATAATAATCTGTTTCTCGTAATCTTCGAAGGGCTTGCAGGATAGCAGTGGACGCCTTCCTTAGGCAGTTTCTCGATCAGTTCTTTGTTCCCCAGTTCTTCAGCCATAATAGATCCTCCTTGTTATTTGCTTAATACTTCAATTCTGTCAGACAGATTAGCAAACATTTCTTCATACTTCGCGAGCTTAGCTCTCTCCTGCTCAACAACTGCCGCAGGAGCCTTGCTTACGAATGACTCATTAGAGAGCTTGCCGTTAAGTCTCTTGATCTCACCGTCAAGACGTGTCTTCTCCTTATCAAGTCTCTCAAGCTCTTTCGCAATATCGATAAGGTCTTCCAAAGGAATGTAGATCTCACCGCCTCCGAATACTGCAGTAACGGCAGTTGAAGGGATGCCTTCCTTTGTCTTTCTTGTCTCAAGGCTGCTTACGGATGCAAGTCTTTCAAGGAAGCCCTCGCCCTGAGTAAACATATCAGCGATCTTATCAGATGCAGTAACTACAATGATGTGTGCCTTTCTCGAAGGTGCAACGTCCATATTCTTACGGACTGCGCGGATTCCTCTGATCGCATCGATCATGGTGTTCATCATCTCAGCGTCTTCCGTGCTTGCCAAAACCTTATCAGCCTCAGGCCAGTCAGCGATCATGATGGACTCAGCCTTATCTGCCAATACGAGGTTGGAATAAACTTCCTCAGTGATGAACGGCATGAAAGGATGTAAGAGCTTCATAGCCTCGCCCAAAACATAATTGAGGAGATAGATAGCATTATTTCTTGTCTTGCATTCCTTGTCGTAAAGTCTGCTCTTTGTGATCTCAATGTACCAGTCGCAGAAGTTATCCCAGAGGAAATCAACGATCTTGCTCAAAGCAACACCGAACTCATAGTTGTCAATGTTGACTGTAGCCTCGGAAATAAGGTCGTGGAGCTCTGTGAGGATCCACTTGTCTTCTGTCGTGAAGATGGATTCATCGACCATATCAGGTGTGAAATCGTCATCAGTATTCATGACAACGAATCTCATGGCGTTCCAGATCTTGTTGGAGAGGTTTCTGCCCATGAGGATCTTGTCTTCCTGGAATCTCTGGTCATTACCCGGAGCGTTACCGGTAACGAGAGCGAATCTCAAAGCATCGCAGCCGTTCTGTTCAATGATCTCAAGAGGATCGATTCCGTTGCCTAATGACTTACTCATCTTGCGTCCCTGTGAGTCTCTTACGAGGCCGTGGATCAATACATCACGGAAAGGAACATCATTCATGTGAGCCATGCCGGCTACGATCATTCTGGATACCCAGAAAGTGATGATGTCATAACCTGTAACGAGAGTATCTGTAGGATAGAACTTAGCGAGATCTTCAGTGTTTTCGGGCCATCCCAATGTTGAGAAAGGCCAGAGTGCAGATGAGAACCATGTATCGAGAGTATCGGGATCCTGTCTCATCTCCTTGCCGCACTTAGGGCATACACACTTATCGTCCTTGGTAACGATGAGCTCTCCGCAGTCATCGCAATAGAATGCGGGGATCCTGTGACCCCACCAGAGCTGTCTGGAGATACACCAGTCTCTGATATCTTCCATCCAGTTGAAGTAGTTCTTAGAGAATCTCTCCGGAACGAATCTGATGGAACCGTTTTTTACTGCCTCGATAGCAGGCTTTGCAAGCTCTTCCATCTTAACGAACCACTGGAGTGATACACGGGGTTCGATAGTAGTGCCGCATCTGTAGCAAGTACCGACATTGTGAGAATAATCTTCGATCTCAGTGAGGTATCCGCCCTCTTCGAGATCCTTAACGATGGCTTCTCTTGCCTCGTATCTGTCCATTCCGGCATACTTCGGATAGTCATCAGTAATCTTTGCATCAGCTGTGAGAACCGTGATTACTTCAAGACCGTGGCGCTGACCTACCTCAAAGTCGTTAGGATCGTGCGCAGGCGTGATCTTAACCGCACCTGTACCGAACTCGATGTCAACATAATCGTCAGCGATAACGGGGATCTTACGTCCAACGAGAGGCAGGATGAGCATCTTGCCGATGACGTCCTTATATCTTTCATCCTTAGGGTTAACTGCAACAGCAGTATCGCCAAGGAGTGTTTCAGGTCTTGTTGTGGCAAGATCGATATATCCTGAACCGTCCTCAAAAGGATATCTTAAGTGCCAGAAATGGCCTGCCTGGTCAGCATAATCAACCTCGGCATTTGAGATCGATGTAAGGCAGTGAGGACACCAGTTGATGATCCTCTCTCCTCTGTAGATAAGGCCCTGATTGTAATACTTTACGAAAACTTCCTTAACGGCATCAGAGCAGCCTTCATCCATTGTGAAACGCTCGTGATCCCAGTCACATGAAGAGCCGATCTTCTTGAGCTGCTCTACGATCCTGCCGCCGTACTGTTTTTTCCACTCCCAAGCTCTCTCAAGGAACTTGTCGCGGCCGAGATCATCCTTGGTAAGGCCTTCCTTACGCATAGTTTCAACGATCCTGGCTTCGGTAGCGATAGATGCGTGGTCAGTACCCGGAACCCATAAAGTCTCGTAGCCTGCCATTCTCTTATATCTTGTGAGAGTATCCTGCAATGTATTATCTAATGCATGACCCATGTGGAGCTGGCCTGTAATATTCGGAGGCGGCATCACGATGGAGAACTTCTTGCCCTTCTTACCTGCCTTGGGCTTGAAATAGCCGCTGTTCATCCAGGTGCTGTAAAGCCTGTTCTCTGCCTCATTCGGGTCAAATGCTTTGCTGATGGAATCAATTCTTGCCATAAACTGTTCTTACTTTCCTCATTTCTTACTTCTTTATCATCGAGAGCGCGCCATAGAGAATGGAATCATCTCCTAAAGCTGCTTTCTTAAAATCTACTGTCGATCTGATCGAAGGCATGCAGTACTTATCCACCTCAGCGAGGATCTTCTCGATGAAGATATCGCCTACCGCTTCGATAACGCCGCCGCCGTAAACAACGACGTCAGGGCTGAATGTGTTTACGAGATTGCCGGATGCGATTGCCAGGTAGTGGCATGCGCGGTTGACTGCTTCACGGGCTACAGTGTCACCTTCTGACAAAGCGTTCTTGAGCGCCTTGGACTTGAACACGCCGTCTGTAACGAATTCGGCCATGGAAGACTTTCTGCCGCGTGATACCTGCTGTCTGATGTATGAAGACATACCCTGCTTGCTTGAGAAAGCCTCGAGGCAGCCTCTCTGTCCGCAGTTGCACAAAGGTCCCTCAGGATCGAGGATCATGTGTCCGTACTCTGCTGCCTTGAACTTATTGCCTGTATAGAGGTCGCCGTTAAGGATAAGGCCGCCGCCCATACCTGTTCCGACGAAGAGGCCGACAACATTCTTGTAGCCCTTAGCCGCGCCGAACTTATACTCACCGAGCACGCCGACATTAACGTCGTTGCCGATATAGAAAGGGCAGCCGAACTCGTCTTCGATAGGCTTTCTGATGTTGTAATTCTTCCAGGGAAGATTGGGCGAGAAAAGAACGATGCCCTTCTCCTGGTCGATGACGCCGGGAGCACCTGCAGCGATAGCATGAATATCGCTCTTCTTGATACCGGAGGTATTGATAAGTTCTTTTACGACATTGATGATGACTTCTTCAACGTTCTCTGAAGAATCACCGCCGGCCTTTGTCTTCTTCTTAAGCCTGTAAACTACTTCTTTCTTGGAATTGAAAATAACTCCAAGAACCTTTGTACCGCCTATATCCAGACAAAGATTATACGATTCTGCCATAACTTATACCCTCCCCCGTAATTGTTTTTGTTTTATCTCAGCTTACGCCTAAAGCTGCGCCTGCAGCATTAGTCTCACCAAAGCCTTTTTCCTGAGTGCCGTTCTTGTAAATGAGAACCGGCTGCTTGCCGTCAACGATAGTCTCTTTCTTGATGATGCACTCCTTGACATCCTTCTCTGAAGGAATGTTGTACATAACATCTCTCATAGACGCTTCGATGATGGATCTCAGACCTCTTGCGCCGGTATTCTGCTCGATAGCCTTGTCAGCGATAGCATTGATCGCGTCTTCCTCAAAGACGAGCTCAACATCATCCATCTTGAGCATCTTCTTATACTGCTTGATGATGGCGTTCTTGGGCTCTGTGAGGACTCTTACAAGAGCATCTCTGTCGAGCTTATCCAAAGCGACAGTAACAGGAAGTCGTCCTATAAACTCGGGAATAAGTCCGAACTTCATAAGATCGTCAGGCTTAACATCGTGGAAATAGAATCCGCTGTTGCGGTCCCTCTTAGACTGGACCTCAGCACCGAAGCCGTACTGCTTCTGCTCTACTCTCTGTGCGATGATCTCATCGAGGCCGTCAAATGCGCCGCCGACGATGAAAAGGATATTGGTAGTATCGATCTTGATGCACTCTTCATTAGGATGCTTTCTGCCGCCCTTGGGAGGTACATTGGCAACCGTGCTCTCCAAGATCTTGAGCAATGCCTGCTGGACGCCCTCACCGCTTACGTCACGTGTGATGGAAACATTCTCGGACTTCTTTGTAATCTTATCGATCTCGTCGATATAAACGATACCCGTCTGGGCTCTCTCGATATCGTAGTCAGCAGCGATGATGAGCTTCAAAAGGATATTCTCTACGTCTTCACCGACGTAGCCTGCCTGTGTAAGGCTCGTAGCATCAGCTACTGCGAAAGGTACATTAAGGATCCTTGCAAGTGTCTGGGCAAGAAGCGTCTTACCGGAACCTGTAGGACCGAGCAAAAGGATATTACTCTTGGAGATCTCCGTGTCATCAGCCGGAAGATCTGAATAAACTCTCTTGTAGTGATTGTAAACAGCAACGGAAAGAGCGATCTTGGCATCATCCTGGCCAATTACATAAGAATCAAGCTTCTCCTTGATCTCATGGGGAGTGACCAGCTTCTTAGGCTTGATACTGCGCATCTTGCGCTTCTTGTTTACCTTCTCTTCTTCAGCTACGATGCCGTAAGCCGTCCTGATGCAGTCGATGCAAATATAGCAATTTACACCAGAGAACAGTCTCGGTACCTCGTATTCGGATTTACCGCAAAAAGAACAACTCAAAACTTCTCTTGAGTCTCCGCCGTAACCGCCGTTCTTAGAATTAGCCATTAGTAATCTCCTGAAAAACGAATATTCGTAGTTTTGTTATTCTACCACTACTGGCCATTTTAACAAAATAATATATATATAAATATTTCAAACAAGTGATATTTTCGGGCTAAATTCGTAAAAAACGGTTTAAATGGCCGCAGAATCAAGGATTACCGTGAACGGTCCGTCATTTATGAGGCTTACCTGCATGTCGGCGCCGAAAACGCCTAACCCGAGCTTTTTGACCTGAGGCCTGATCTTATCAGCAACGTAGTTATAGAGTTCTTCCGCTCTCCGGGGGCCCATACTGTCGGTAAATGAAGGCCTGTTGCCGTGCTTGCAGTCAGCATAAAGAGTAAACTGCGATACCAGGAGCATCTCACCGTCGATATCAGCAAGACTTAAGTTTGTCTTGCCTTCACTGTCAGAGAAAATGCGCATCTTAAGAAGCTTTGCGATCATCTTATCGGCTACTGCTTCATCATCTTCTTTGCCTACGCCTAAGAGGACAAGCATGCCAGATCCTATCGAAGAAGTCCTTACGCCGTCGATATCGACTGATGCCTGCTTTACTACCTGAATGCAAAATCTCATCTGATCAGAATTCTCCCTTTCCGCTGAGCGACTCGATAACATACCAGCCGCCCTGATACTCAAAGACAACAACGAAGAAATTTGTATTTACCTGCTCTCCGTCATAAACAAAATAAGCACTTATCTTCTCAACGCGGATCACACCGATCTCTTCATAGGGGATAGCCATGACTGAACTTATCCTGGACCTCATGTACTGGTCGTCATAGCCGTTCTGCTGGATGAAGTCCTTATAGTCGACAAAGCTTGTACCCTGGAAATCGCCGTTGAACTTAACAGCCTTCCTGTATTCTTCGAAAACATCAACGCCTGCAGAGGCATTCAGGGCATCGATAAAGCCGTCGGGATAGCAAACCAGGAACAAGTCCTTATCGCCTTTGAGGAGCGATTCAACGTAAGCTCTGGCGGCATGCTGACCGTCATTATGCACTTGATCGGCTGTTACAAAAGCCTCGGGGCCTTTGGTCTCTTTCTTGCCGCATCCCGTAAAGACCATCACGAAAACCATTAACGTTACAAGTACAACGGATAACTTACGCATTTTGTCCATTCTCCTGATCTATCATCTTTTTCACGTAATCAAGGTACTCATTGACCTTGCGTTCATATCCGATATCTGTCGGCTTGTAATACTTTCTTCCGAGAGTCTTATCGGTCATATACTGCTGGCCCGTAATGTGGCCGGGGAAATCGTGGGGATACTTGTATCCTACGGAATATCCGAGCTCTTCCATGCCCTTGGCGGGAGCGTTTCTCAAGTGCATCGGGACAACACCCGTATCGGTGGTCCTGACGTCGTTAAGGGCATCGTCAATGGCCAGATAAGCAGCGTTGGACTTAGGGGATGTGGCGACCGTGATAGCCGCTTCAGCCAGCGGGATCCTTGCCTCAGGCATACCGACTGTGCGGGCGCATTCATAAGCTGCCACCGCGACTAGAAGAGCGTTGGGATTAGCCATTCCGACGTCTTCCGCGGCGCAGATCATTATCCTTCTGGCCAGGAATTCGATGTCTTCACCTGCTGCAAGAGCCCTGGCAAGATAAAGTATTACAGCATCAGGATCAGAGCCCCTCATGGACTTGATCATGGCGCTTATATTGTCGTAGTGATTCTCGCCGTCCTTATCGAAAATGACGGTCTTGATCTGGATGCACTCCTTCATTACCTCATCGGTTATGACGATAGTTCCGTCAGATGAAGGCGGAGTGGTTATGACGGCCAACTCAAGGCTGTTTAAAGCAGTGCGGCAGTCTCCGTTGGAGGTCTCAGCGATCTTCCTGAGAGTCTCATCGGAAACAGAGATATCCATCGAGCCCAAGCCCCTCTCTTTATTGCTCAGGGCGCGTCTTAAGACCTTAACGATATCCCTGGATTCCAGAGGATAGAGCTGGAACACTGTAGATCTGGACACAAGAGCCTTGTTTACTTCGAAGAACGGATTCTCGGTTGTAGCGCCGATCAGTATGACGGTACCGTCTTCAACATAAGGCAGGAGCGCATCCTGCTGAAGCTTATTGAATCTGTGGATCTCATCGATAAAAAGGACAGTCTTACGCCCCTCAGAAAGCAAGGGATTAGACGCATCCGACACTACTTTCTTGATGTCAGCAACGCCTGCAGTGACGGCGTTCAGCTGCTCAAATCTGGAACTCGTGGTATTGGCGACAACTCGCGCCAGAGCTGTCTTTCCGACTCCCGGAGGACCAAACAAAATGATCGAAGACAGTCTGTCTGCCTCGATCATTCGTCTGAGCATTTTGCCCTTGCCTATGATATGCTCCTGACCCGCATAGTCATCCAACGTCTGTGGAGACATTCTGTATGCTAACGGTTTACTGTTATCCATAAGTCAGGTGCAACAAGCTTAAAGCTTGGAATTAAACGATATCCGGGTATACGGGATACTTATCAGTAAGAGCCTTAACTCTCTTGATAGACTCTTCCTTCTTACCTTCGTAATCGAAAATGCAGTCTGCGATGATGTCAGCGAGCTCTCTGCAGTCCTCTTCCTTGAAGCCTCTGGAAGTAACTGCGGGAGTACCAATACGGACACCTGAAGTAACCATAGGCTTCTCAGGATCGAACGGAATAGTGTTCTTGTTAGCCGTAATGTTGACATCATCAAGACGCTCCTGGAGCATAGCGCCTGTAACGCCTGTGCCTCTCAGGTCGATGAGCATCAAGTGGTTATCTGTACCGCCGGATACGAGGTTAACGCCCCTTGCGAGGAGAACTTCGCTCATAGCCTTAGCGTTCTTTACGATATTCTCTGCATAAGTTCTGAACTCAGGTGTAAGTGCTTCCTTGAAGGCAACAGCCTTAGCAGCGATGATGTGCATGAGAGGGCCGCCCTGCTGTCCGGGGAACACTGCGGAATTGATCTTCTTAGCATATTCCTCTTTGCACATGATGATACCGCCGCGAGGACCTCTGAGTGTCTTATGAGTTGTTGTTGTGACGAAGTCAGCGTACGGAACCGGATTCGGGTGAAGTCCTGCAGCAACAAGGCCTGCAATGTGAGCCATGTCTACGAAGAGGTAAGCGCCTACTTCGTCTGCGATCTCTCTGAACTTCTTGAAGTCAATGATCCTCGGGTAAGCGGAAGCACCTGCTACGATAACCTTAGGCTTGCACTCGAGAGCCTTAGCTCTGATTGCCTCGTAGTCGAGCATCTGTGTCTTCTCGTCTACCTGATAGAACTCGGAATGATATGTTCTACCGGAAACGTTGAGCTTCATACCGTGTGTTAAGTGACCACCATGAGAAAGGTCAAGTCCGAGGATCGTATCACCGGGTTCAAGGATTGCATAGTAAACTGCTGTGTTTGCCTGAGCACCGGAGTGGGGCTGTACGTTAACGTGATCAGCACCGAAAAGCTGCTTAGCTCTGTCGATTGCGAGCTGCTCTACGATATCCACATACTCACATCCGCCGTAATAACGCTTCTGCGGGTAACCCTCAGCGTACTTGTTTGTGAGAGGTGATCCTGCAGCTTCAAGAACTGCCTCAGATACCATGTTCTCGGATGCGATAAGCTCGATCTTGTTTCTCTGACGTCCGATCTCCTGCATTATTGCAGAATAGACTTCAGAATCCTCAGCCTTAATGTGGTCGTACATATATGAAAATCCTCCTGGAATATTAATTCACGCGCTCTATTTTATTATAATGACCCAGTTCAATCAAGCGAAAAAGGGTTCATTAAAGTTTATATATTTCGTCTGCTGAAGGGGCCGGCATTTGTCTGATTTCGCCGTCTAAACCGATAGTTTTGGCGCCCTCGTCAAGATCTGTGAACTCACCGATCACGGTTGCCCTTATGCCTTCTTCGGCCAAAGCCTTGATAACACGGTCCGGTTCTGACGATGCGATCATGAGGGCTCCGGAAGAAATGAGCCTGAAAGGGTCAAGTTCAAGAGCATCACAGATGGCCTTGGAGCAGTCTGTAAGAGGGACAAGGCGCTTATCGAGAGTTACTCCGACCTTGGAGAAATCAGCCATCTCAAATGCTGCACCCTCTACACCGCCCTCTGTAACGTCGTGCATGAGGTTTACACAGGATCTCGGGAACCCCTCAAAAGTCAATGAGCTGGTCTCAGAGGCCAAAGATCCCAATATAGTGCCTTCCTTAACGACGGAAATGAGCTGGCTATATGTCTTAGCTTCTTCTATGAATTCAGGAGTGACCTTGCCTTCGAGCTTGTCGCTGTGCTCATTTGCTGCAATGAAGCTGCCTTCAATGGCCGCAGTCTTGGTTATAAGGAGCTTATCTCCCGGCTTGGCATGTCCCAAAGGAACCGGACTTCCCTTCTCTACAACTCCAAAAGCCGTGGAAATTACGACAAATCTGTTTACGCAGTCGGACACTTCAGTGTGACCTCCCACGATATCCACACCAAGTTTTCCTGCTTCCCTGCTGGCCTGGTCTACGATCGAGACGATCTCTTCTTCAGTTGCAGAAGGCGGCGCGATGATAACAATGAGGATTCCCGTAGGCTGAACGCCGCAGGCCGCTATGTCGTTGCAGGATACGTGGATTGCAAGAGTGCCCGATTCGCTTCCGCCTGCCGTGATAGGATCCGATGATGTGACGAGGAGATTTTCGCCGGTCTTAAGCCATGCGCAGTCGGCACCGATCCCGGCGCCGGAAAGGGTCTTGCTTGATAGCTGCGGCAGCCTTGATAAGACAAGAGATTCAAGCTGCTCGTCTGTAAGCTTACCTATCCTCAAAATATTCCTCCCGGTCCTAACTAATATCAGAACGGATCGATAACGATGTCTTCCGTGCCTGCGACTCCGCGCTCGACAAGATCTTCAATGTCGAGATTCTTTTCTGCTTCGATTATATCCTCAGGATGCGGGTGTGTCTTTGGATGTTTTGCAACAAAAACAGTGCAGCAATCCTCATAAGGAAGGATAGATGTCTCAAAAGCGCCGATATCTCTGGAAATATCGCACGTAGCCTGCTTATCCATTCCGATAAGAGGTCTTAAAACCGGCATCTTAACGACTTCATTTGTGGCAGCGATAGCTTCCATGGTCTGGGATGCGACCTGGCCCAAGCTCTCACCGGTGATAAGGCACTTGCAGTCATTCTTCTGCGCAAGGCGCTCTGCTATCTGGAGCATTACGCGGCGCATTGTGACCGTAAGCATATCCTGGGGTGAATTCTTATAAAGATCCAGCTGGATCTGTGTAAAGTTAACGACGTGGAGCGTCATGCGTCCGGAATAACCTGATACGATCTTTGCAAGGTCAATTACCTTCTGCTTAGCCATGTCGCTCGTATAAGGATACGAGTGGAAATATACGGCATCCAAAGGCATTCCGCGGGAAGCCATCATGAAGCCTGCTACGGGGCTGTCGATACCGCCTGACAAAAGGAGCATTCCCTTGGCGCAAGTGCCAACAGGAAGGCCTCTGTGAGCCATCATCTTGCCCACATAGATATAATTTGATTCGCGGATCTCTACATTGACGATGAAGTCAGGATTCTTGACCTTTACCGTAAGCTGGGGAAACTTCTCCAAAAGCTGAAACCCAAGCTCTTCGCAGATCTCCGGTGATGTCATCGGGAAAGTCTTGTTTCCGCGCTTGCTCTCGACTTTAAAAGTCTTGAAGTCAGGATTGCGGTCAAGGAGTTCCTGTACAAAGATGAAAGCATTCTCCTTGATAGACTCGAAGTCGCCTTCGAACTTCCTTGCAAGGCTTACCGACACGATTCCGAAGACCTGGCATACAGCCTTCATGATCTCTTCAGCCTGAGCCATGCCCTCAAAATTCGGGTTATCCTCTTCCTTAGGCTCGATCCAGATCCTGCTCTGGCTCTGATATATCTTCAGATTGCCGAATCTTTTTAATCTGTACTTGAGATTGCTCTTGAGCTGGATCTCAAAAGATCCTCTGTTAAGGCCTTTGAGGGTTATCTCACCCATTCTCGCCAAAAGGACATTTGCCATCTTTAATCCCTCACTTCACCAGAAATTGATCGTAGATCTCATCCACACATCTAATAAACTCTTTTGCCTCTTCCATTGTATTCTCCCTGGAGAAGCTGAGTCTTACCGCATTTGCGGCAATCTTCCTGTCGACTCCGCTTTCAAGGAGGACATAAGAGACCTTCTTGGTCTTAGCTGAGCACGCGGAAACAGTCGACACATATATATCGTAGATCTCGAGGCAATGAAGCATTGTCTCGGATTCGAATCCCTTAAAAGAAACGTTGAGGACATAAGGAAGCGCATCGTCGGGAGACAGGATTATCGCCTCTCTTGCGGCAAGCTCCTTGCGCAGATATTGATTGATCTCTTCTGCCCTTGCCCTTCCCTCTTCTATACCGGTGCTCACTTCCTTGAGCGCTGCAAGGAAAGCACCTGCAAGCACGGGGCTCTGGGTGCCGGAACGCATGCCGTCCTGTTGTCCTCCGCCTACGATGAGCGGGTCGATCCTGACGCCTTTGCGGACATACAAGACACCATTGCCCTTGACCGAATGGATCTTGTGGCCTGAGAACGAAGCCATATCAGCTCCCAGAGACGACAGGTTTACAGGCATCTTTCCCAATGCCTGGACACAGTCGAGATATATAACCGTTGAAGGCGATCTTGCCTTTATTGTTTTCGAGATGGTCTCGAAAGGAAGCACAGAGCCTGTCTCGTTGTTTACAAGCGTAAAGCAGGCCAAAGCGACATCACCTTTAGCGAGCTCTTCTTCAAGGCTCTCCATAAGGGGCTTGCCGTCTGATCCGACCTTTACATAACGGATCTCGTAACCGAGCTTTGCCAGATATTCGAGGCTCTCTAATGTAGCCTTATGCTCTGTCCTTGTGGAGATAACAGCATTGCCTGCCCTCTTGTTGCGGCTCATGTAGCCCTTGATGGCAGTATTTGCGCTCTCTGTTGCGCAGGACGTGAAAAAGATCTCCTCGGGCCTTGCGCCGAGAAGTTCAGCTGTCTCTTTCCTGATGTCCTCGTAAAGCTCATTAGCCTTATTTCCGAGCTTGTGAAGAGCTCCCGGATTAGCGGATAAAGAATCCTCCGTGAGTTCAACGATCTTAGCCCTTACGGCATCAGATACAAAGGTAGTTGCACTGTTATCAAAATAAATCACGACGGAAGTATATAATATATAGTGCAAAATATCCAATAGTATTTAGCGGAGGGCAAAATGTTCAAACTCGTAATCAACCCCAACAAAGAAAAAGGTCACATCAATCCCGAGATCCAGGGACACTTCTCAGAGCATCTCGGCAGATGCATCTATGAAGGCGTCTTCGTAGGTGAAAACTCTGATATACCCAATACAAACGGCATGCGCAACGATGTCGTTGAAGCATTGAAAGAGATGAAGATCCCCGTTCTGCGCTGGCCGGGCGGATGCTTTGCCGACGAGTATCACTGGAAGGACGGCATCGGTCCCAAGGAATCCAGAAAGAAGATGATCAACACCAACTGGGGCGGCGTTACAGAGGATAATTCCTTCGGAACGCATGAGTTTATGGAGCTTGCCGAGCAGCTCGGCTGCAAGACATACGTCAACGGCAATATCGGAAGCGGCACTGTCCAGGAGATGAGCGAATGGGTCGAGTATATGACTTTCGACGGTGTCTCCCCTATGGCAGACCTCAGAAGAGCAAACGGCAGAGAGAAGCCCTGGACTGTAGATTATTTTGCAGTCGGCAACGAGACATGGGGCTGCGGCGGCAACATGGTGCCCGAATACTATGCGAACCTTTACAAGCACTATCAGACTTTTGTAAAGCAGTTCAATCCCGACAAGAAGATCAAGAAGCTCGCAGTCGGCCCTACAGACAAGGACTACAACTGGACAGAGACAATGCTCAGGGAGTGCTTCAGACAGCAGGGCACGTTCCCGCAGAACTTCGGCTATATGGACGGCCTTACCCTTCACTACTATACTCTCCCCTACGATTGGGATCACAAGGGTTCTGCTACGAAGTTCAACGACAAAGAGTGGTACATGACACTGTCTAAGACTTTCGCCATGGAAGAATTCATCGAGAAGCATTCAGCCATCATGGACAGATACGATCCCGACTGCAGGATCGGTCTCATGGTCGATGAATGGGGAACATGGTATGACGTTGAAGAAGGTACGAATCCGGGCTTCCTCTATCAGCAGAATACGATACGCGATGCCCTCATCGCAGGCATCAATCTCAACATCTTCAACAAGCACTGCAAGCGCGTAAAGATGGCCAACATCGCCCAGCTCGTAAACGTTCTGCAGGCCGTTATCCTCACAGAAGGCCCGAAGATGGTCAAGACTCCTACTTACTATGTCTTTAAGATGTTTAGCGCTCATCAGGACAATGAACTCCTCGAGAGCTCCATCGATACGGAGACTATCGGTCTTGAAGACGAATACAAGGTCCCGAACCTCACAGAATCCGTATCCAAGGATAAGGACGGCAAGATCCACATTACACTTACAAACCTGTCCGTCAGCGATCCTTATGAGATCGAGACTAACCTCCTCGGCAATGAAGTTAAGTCAGTCAAGGCTTCCGTTGTCACAGGCAATATCACCGATCACAATACTTTCGATGAACCCGATGTCGTTAAGGACGTTGATTTCGATGCCTTCAAGACAGACGGCGACAAGTTCACATTCAGCATTCCCGCTGCAAGCGTAATGCACATCGAAGTTACCGTATGACGAAGATCTGCACAAGGTGTCTTCTTAAAGACTTCAGCAAAGAAAAATATGAGGCCATTGTTATCAATGGCCTCTCTTCACTTCCAAAAGAAGATCTTGTTGATAAAGCTGAATCCGACAGAAGGCTTTCTCTTTGCAGGAGCTGTGACAAGCTCAATCAGGGCACTTGTCTTGCCTGCGGATGCTTTGTCGAGATCAGGGCTTCACTTGTTAAAGGGAGCTGTCCTTACAGCAAGTGGTAGGAATCATCTGTGAACACAGCAGTATCAAGGCTGTGTATATGTAGCTCTTACTCTTCCGTATGCAAGTACATTGCCTGTATTTCCGGCATGATCCGTATTGAGTATATTAAGCTTGTCATCAATATCGCCTGTAATGTTGTCGAGCGCATATGACAATATCTCAGGCTTATCTTTGAGAGCAACTACATAAACAACGAAATCAGTAGGTTCAGGCCTGTCCGGACCGATATACTCGGTCTTGTCAGTGTATCTGCCCCTGTCAAGGTGAGTCTCATCAACTACTACAAACCAGAAAAGATATGTGGCGTTTGTTGCGTAATCCACCATGAAGACCGCATAACAGCCGGCGCCATCCACTGCTTCCCAGGTCAATTCCGGCGAAAGATTGCCGTACTTAAGGCCGATATCCTGATCCCAGTTGCCGCTATTTATAGTTTCAGATGTAACTTCTATCGAAGGAAGACTGTCTTTATAGACTCTGTTCTCATCGATCTCAAGACCTAATGCCGTATCGTATTCCATCTCTTTGATCAGAACAGTATTATCACCGAAGCTTAAGATGACACTTCCATCACCCGAGCCGAGAACCAACTTCAAAATACCATTGTCCGTCACCGAGCCTTCAGTTATCTTAACGCTCTTTTCAATAACGCCTGCCTGGCCTGCCCATGCGATCTTTGCACTCGTTCCGACAGTCGCGAAAAATCTCTCATCAGGAGTGTTCAGTCCGTTATCCATATTGAAGGCAAAGACTCCGATCTTCTTTAAGAAGCGAAAATAGAACGTGCCCGTGTCACCATCGGGGATCTCGCCTTCGAAGAGATCTGACAAACTGTCGGGACCTAATGAATCACATTTCCAGCTTGTTCCGAGAAGGTCTGAGGTGTCGACTTCGCAGGCTGTCGTCTTCTCGTTTAAGAACTCCCAAAGGCCTGTGTTGCCGTTCTTATAAAACTCCAGGTCCTTACTTACCTTTTGAGGAAGAAGACCTCCGAGATCACCTGCGCTGTATGTAACGCTGACGGTATCACGGGACGTATACTGCTCTCCGAATTCAGAACCCGTAATATCTTCAACATTATGAGAATTGACGGTTACATTTGTAACGTCTTTACCGACAGTTTCCATGATGGTACTGTCATCAACAGCAGAACCTTCAGTAATTGAAGTGCTGGCTTCAACACTTTGTTCTGTGACGTCGCCTTCAGCTTTACAACCGCTGAGGCAAATACCGGACAACAAAGAAATCACCAGCAAAACCGAAATTAACTTATATCTTTTCATAAGCGAACCCCCTCTCGCACAAAAAGCTAATTCGTACAAAGAGAGTCTATAACACTCGGTTCAAGAGAATTAGAAATATCTACACTTATACTAGTAAAATCTGCACGATCTTACGGATATCTGTATTTTGTAGGCGTCTTCCCGGTCTTGCTCTTAAAGACCTTAGTGAAATAGTTCGGGTCAGGAAAGCCAACGCGTGCGCCTATCTCTCCTACCGGTAATTCGGTTTTACTGAGAAGTATCATGGCAAGATCCATCCTGAGCTTTAGCAGATAATTAAGGCACGTCATCGAAGCCTGTTTTTCAAATATAGCGTTCAACTTATTGCGGTTGATCGCAAACTGCTTAGTGAGCATATCCAATGTGATCGGCTCGCTTAAGTTCTGCTCTAAGTACTCAGCAATCTCAGCAAATTTCTCCTGCTCATAAGTCTCTTCGTTTTCTTCCATATCAGGACTGATGAGGAAGTACGAATACACGATAAAATGCAATATTTCCATAAGGAAAGACCTGCTCCTGCATGGCCAGAAACCGTCTTTTTGGCCTTTGAGCTGATTATCCATTGAGATATAGAGACCTTTAATGTGCTTAAACCCGGTCATAGGAAGCGGAATTATTTGGTGTGCCCTGTCTTCCCTGAACGCAAAATCCCTGATGAGCAGATAGTCCTGATAGATGACCTGGCCAATCGTTTTTTCAAACTCGCCCGAATCGATACGTTCATATGTAAATTCATCACGGATGACCGTAGGATCAAAGAAAGTAACATATGCCTTAATGGACTTAACGATCTTGTAAGAGATCTTATCTTTCTGGGACAAAAGGATAATGGCAGGTGCCTTTACTTCACTCGTAATGCCGTCTGATTCAAGCAGGATACAGCCCTTCTCAAGGATAACTATCTTATATCTGTCATCAGCATTGATATACTCCGGCAGCACATCGTACATGTCGCAATATATGTCGAGGATCCTGTCCCAACCGTCCCAGTGGCACTCGGTGCAAAGCTTCATCAGCAGTCACTCCAAATAAAGAATTATTGATAACATTATGCAGTGTGAAAGCGCTTTTATCAAACAATAAATAAGAGCCTGCGTTTGCAGGCTCTTACGTAATTATCTGCTTATGTCGATCCTTACTTCTCTTCGATCTTAGCAGCAGGAGCGTTCTTCTTAACGGAAGCAACACCCTTAAGGCAGCTGTCAACCTTGGAATAGCCTTCACTTGTAGCGATGATCTGGCCGTTCTTAGCCTTTAAGCGGAAGCGGAATTCACCCTTCTTGTCCTTATAGACTTCGAACTTAGGATTTACTTCAGCCTTAAAATCCTTTTCCGTTTGGTTTTCGATATTAGCGACCGGCGCATTAGCTGCTACGGAAGCAATACCATTCTTGGCAGTTGCTACAGATTTGTAAACCTGGCTGGAAGCAATAGTCTCTCCATTGCTGGCAACAAGATTGAATTTGAAGCCTGTCTTAGCTGCTGATAATACAAATTTTGCCATAAAAAACCTCCTGAATAAAAAGATTATTGTTTTTATAAAACTATTTTAATCATAGCAAAACGAGCCGCTTAGAACAACATATAATTTTATTTCAGATGCAATAAATTAAGGCTTCCCGTGAATCTTCACGAAAAGCCTTTGACCTTGGTGCAGATGGCGGTGCGGAAAAACGTAGTCTTACTGATTTGTTCTCTGATATGAGGGAATGCATGGTATTTAAGCAAAACGGTGAACGAGTTTTGGTTCTCTCACTCGAAAAAGTAATAGCTTTATGGAATAACCTAAACGATAGCTTTTCGAATACCCTTGATTTAATGATTACTGTTAGCAAATAACAGGCATATTAATCAGTGGCCTTGAACAGCAAACCATTCTTACTCTGTCTATATCCGAGCAAAACCATGATTTGTTCGGAGGCATCACGTTACAGGATCAGTATTATCCACAGCAAATGCAGGATCTGGTGTATATGAAGGTGTTTGAATGTATTGCTTGTCATAACCATCATCATATTGTAATTGTTGAGCAATATAATCTCTCACCGTTATTAAGAAGCGTGTTCCATCAACATATATTTCGTAATTTCCATTACCAAAGTTCTTAATTGATGAATAACCTCTGCTCTCTGTATTTTCAGTAATAGTAAAATCATTTCTGTTATATTCTTGTTCGAGGATAGTTATAACCTCATCCCAATTCTTTATATAAATACTTAATGTTGTTTGGTGCAAATCAGATGACTGTTCTGTTTGCTCAATAGTGCTTTCAACAGTTGTCTGGTTATAATCTGTTTGATTTTGTGTATTAGCACTGCTATTTTGCTCTAATACGCTAACACGAGCTTCTAATTCATCAAACTCTGCTTTTGAAACACATCCAGTAAGAGCAACACAACATAAAAAAAATACGGCAATTAACTGTTTTTTCATAATGTCTCCTTATAAACCGTGCTAAGTTCACTAATAATTATATAGTCCATTCATATTGAGATTATATAATAATCATTTGTAATTATGTTTTATAACGTGTAAACAACAATTGACCTGCAATAGTCTTGAAAAGAAAACTAAAGCTTGCTATAAAATGCCTAAAAGCCTTATATTACCTGCATTTGTTACTAACATAATTACTACCATTCTTACTACCACTTGTCCAAAAACAGAGCCAAAAAGCGAATAATAACAAGACAGGATAAAACGAGTGAAGGTTCTTAAACCCTTGAAAACAAAAGACAAATGGCTTTCCATGAGTTATCACGGAAAGCCATGAAATCTGGTGCAGATGGCGGGACTTGAACCCGCACGAGATTGCTCCCACTAGCACCTGAAGCTAGCGCGTCTGCCAATTCCACCACATCTGCGTGCGGGTTAGATTTTATATCATAGGACAATAATTTTCAATAAGGGGACAACCAGTCTCAATTTCACTCATTTCCCTTTGAGATAGAGTACTCAAATATTATAATCACCATATGGATAAGATAAGTGTTTCCGTTACAGATCTGGCCTCCTATGTATCGCGCCGCGGCAATCTCGCAGGCGGTTCTTACGGCTCTGTATCAGGTGTTGAAGGGACAAAGCTCCACCAGAGAGTATTCTCGGATCTTAAGAAGGCTTACGGAGACATCGTCATCACCGAAGAAGCGCTCGTATACGACTACATATCTGAATCCGGCGTATGCCTTTCAGTAAACGGCAGGTTCGATGCTATGCTCGACAAGCCGGGCAAACCGCCCATGCTCTTTGAAATCAAGTCTTTTAACTCTACCAAAGAGAGCTTTGATGCGCTTGTAAGGCCCGAGCACGTGACCCAGCTTAAGCTCTATGGCGCGATGTATCTTCTTACAAATTCCGATGTATTAGATATCTCTCTTACATTGAGATATGTATCAATAACCACTTTGGACAGCTACGAGAATACTTATCCGATGTCCTTTGAAGAAGCCGAGAAGTTCTGGGAAGAGACATGCGCAGAGTACTGTGTCTTTGCCAAGACCCTGCTCGATTATCAGAACAGCCTCATGGATACCGTCACGCAGATAAGGTTTCCTTTCGATACCATAAGGCCCGGCCAAAAGGAGTTCATGAAGAAGGCCCTTCTGGCGCTCAACTCGCAGGAAGCATTCTTCGTAGAAGCTCCCACGGGCATAGGAAAGACCGTATCAGTCCTCTACCCCGCCGTAAAAGGCCTGGTAAAGAACCGGTACGACCAGATCTTTTATCTGACAGCCAAGGAAGCGACTCGAGGCGTTGCCGAAGCTACCCTGAACGCAATGCGCAGATCAGGTCTCATCATCAGATCGATCACTTTAAGATCCAAGGAAAAGATGTGCCCCTTCGGCACCGAATGCGACGCCAAATTCTGTCCTCTGGCAAAAGATTATTACGGCAAGCTCAAGGCTGCCCTGGCTGAATCACTGGCTTTTGACGAGATCACGCCCGAGAAGATCACTGAGATCGCCTTAAAGCACAACATCTGCCCTCACGAGTTCATGATCGACACGATGAACTACTGCACCGTCATTATCGGAGACTACAACCACGTATTCTGTCCGAGAGTATCCCTTACCTCAATGGAGCCCGGAAGCCAGCGCATAGCAGTCTTAGTCGATGAAGCGCACAACATGATAGACAGAGGCCGCGACATGTTCTCTGCCTCATTCTCTTTAAGCCTTATTGATGAGATGCTCAAAGACTTTAAAGGCCGCGATACCAAGATCGAAGCCATGGTCCTCCAGCTGCGCAACTATTTCGCGAACATAGGCACATGCTTCGATTCAACGAACTCATGTTTTAGGCTTCTCGAAGAAGCAGATGACAAAAAGGTGCTCATGACCGATAACTGGGAAGCCATGAAGCAGCCTCCGAGACAGCTCTACGCCAAACTCTGGTTCACTATAAGGCGCCTGTCCCCCGTTCTGGACGGTCTTGAGCAGGGCCAATGCAGAAGGACAGCCGTAAAGTTCTTCTTTGAAGCCAGATATTTCCTGACTGTGCTGGAACACTATTTTGATGATGCATATATCACCATTGCTTCAAGAGAGAACGGTGATACTACTATCACACTCGACTGTCTTGATTGTTCCAAAAAACTCGACTACATCATCAGGGACAGGATGTCGGTCATATTCTTCTCGGCTACCTTTACGCCTTATGAATATTACCGCAACTGCCTTGTAGGTCCCGACTGCGACTACGCTTCGTTCTTAAGGCTCCCCTCGCCGTTCCCTCCGGAGAACCTTGAGATCATGATAGATACAGACATCTCGACCACTTATAAGAACCGTTCGATCACGCAGGACGACCTTGCTCTCAAGATAGCGGATTGCCTCAAAGACCGCACGGGCAATCACATGGTGTTCTTCCCGTCATTCGAATACATGAACCAGATCATGCCGAGGATCGAGCAGGAGCTCAAATCCAAGGGAGTGAAGGATTATAAGATCATCTCCCAGGTCACCGAGATGACGGGTGTTGAAAAGGAAGAATACCTGGAGGCATTTACCGTTCCATATAAAGGCCTCCTTATAGGAGCAGCCGTGTTAGGCGGTCACTTCGGCGAAGGAATCGATCTGGTCGGCGATAAGCTCACCGGCGTAGTCATCGTGGGAGTCGGCCTGCCGAAGATAACGCCCGAGCGCCAGATATTAAGCAATTACTACGCGGAAAAATTCGGAGACGGATTCTCGTTCGCATACAGATTCCCGGGCTGGCAGAAAGTCCTCCAGGCCGTAGGAAGAGTTATCAGGACAGAAACAGACACAGGCTTTGCGCTCCTTATAGATGAGCGCTTAGAAAAGCCTGACTATATCATGCTGTTCCCTGATCACTGGAAGATCTGAACGGTTGTATTGGAAGGATCTAGCCCGAGAGTGATAACGCCTTGGGCGCCCTCGATCTCATAAGTGCCCTTAGTACCCTTAACTGATACAACACCTTCACTATCGGTACGGATGACTTCGCCCTTTGTCCACCACTCACCTTTAACGAGGCTTAAGAGCTTGTTATAAGCAGGCTTACATCTGTTATCGACAGTTACAAGTCCGCTGGGGGCATTGAGCCATGCGCCGTCAGCAAAATCCCAACCGGTGATTGCCTTGATATTAGGATCTGCAAAGAGGATCCTGTACATCTCTTCCCATTCCCTGGCCTGTCTTATCTCGCCTTCTTCTGTGGTAGGCCATTCATCTACCTGCCAGTCGTTAAGGTCCTCGATATATGCCGGCATGATCTCGCCTGAGATCAATGTGTTTTCAGTAAAGTGGATAGGAATTCCGAATCTTCCGAATCTCTTTAATACATCGCGGAGCTTTTCTTCTCCCCAGTATCCCTGATGCTGGTGCGACTGGATGCCGATCGCGGAGAACTCGACTCCTGCATCGAGACACTCTTCAATGAGCTTCTCATATTGAGGCGATGTGTTGAAATCATTGATGAGGAAAGTGCCGTTAGGATTTGCCGCCTTGGCAGCAGCGAAAACTTCCTTTACGAGCTCTACTCTGCCGTACTTCTTGCAAAGTCTCGTTACGGCATTATCGTATTTATCGAATACAGGCATGATCACGACTTCATTAATGACATCCCAGATGTCGATCACGCCCTTAAAAGCTGTTACTTCCCTGTTGATCCTTGCAAGCTGCTTATCCATTATTACTTCATCAGGATACTTCATAAGCCAGTCAGCGCAGACCGTATGCCAGCAAAGAGGATGTCCCTTTATCGTTACATTATTGGATCTTAAGATCTTTGCGGCTTCCATGCGGCTCTCGAATTCGGGATAACCTTCTTCGGGTTCATATCTTCCCCAGTAGAAAGGAAGAGTTCCATAGTTTAAAAGTGCAAGCCACTTTTCGAGTCTCTCGGGACTGCCCTTCTTGCCCTCATATTCAAGGAAATCAAAAGCTCCGCTTCCGAAGAGGAACTCATGTGATTTCTGGTTTAATACCAGTTCTTTATTTGCAACTGGATTGCCGTTCTTATCGATTACTTTGACTAAGGCTTCGCCTGTACGGTGTGAAGGGGTTGTTGAAAGATTCATAAGAGCGGTCCTTTCAGATTTGATATTTGGATTATACAAAAAGAGCCTTTGAGGTGTATATTGATAAAAGCATATATTTATAAACTAAGGGATATGAATATGAGATTTAAAACTGTTAAAGCAATCGCGCTGACACTTGTATCAAGCTTTGTTCTCGCTTCATGCACACCATTTCAGGAAGCCGATCAGAAGCGCTGGATAAAAGAAATGAACAAAGCCTTTCCGGATGACAACTTTACTTATATAGGCCATCCGGACAGCCCGCTAGGAACAAATTACAGTTCCATCCTGGTAAGTTCCGAACTTTTTCCCGACACTGTAACAACTGTTTGGAAAGAAAAAGGAGAGATCAGGACAAATTACCAGGCCCTTTTATATCAGGAAGACTGCCTTGAGGAGCTTGACCGGCTGTTAAAAGGCAATTTTCCCTGCTCAAGTTACATAATAACCGGATATTCAACATATACTGATGGCGGATATCCTTTAGAGGAAATGGGAGCCAGAAAATTCATAAAGAATTACATGGATTATGAATGCACTTTGATCCTGTTCTATGATGACATGTCCCAGGTGCCCTCAGAAGAGGAAATGACAGATCTCCTGATAGATTTTGCTTCCCGGGAACCGCATGTATACAGCATTTACTTTGATTTTTGCGATGCCAAATACAAAGATGACGAGAAGCTCGCCTTGAAGAATTATGACGTCAGTTATCTTCTGCACATGGATGAGGAAGATCACATAAAGCACATATATGCTTCCTATAAAGACGGCAGCGCCGATGATCACTACGTAGTTCAGGATGTCGACATCTGATGATGCCGGCTTGAATATCAGTTCAGATCATTAATATACATAGATCTTGGCATTTCCGCCGGACAAAGGCGGTTTGCGGGGATCGGTCTTCTCTTCGTGATAATCATCCATATCATCGAATCTCAATTCCTTGTCTTTGGTATCTGATTCGATCCTTATGCCGGAATTTTTCAGATACTTTTCTTCGCTGCTGTCAATAAACCAGATATATGCAATATATCTGAGTGTACCGCTGCCCGAATCATGGAAATCATCTTCCTTCCGGCATATCTCTCTTAAGTCCTTAAGAAGCGATTCAACGTCATCCAGGGATTGGGAGGATGCACCCTCTTCTATGAAGATATATACAAGGTTCGGCTGACAAGCATCTTCATCCTCACCATCCTCGCCGTAGTCCACCTCAGAGAACCCGTATTTCTCGATGCATTCGCGGTATTCATCATTCCAATAATGCCAAACTGCCGAATCGTATGAAGAATAGAGAGCGTAATCACCGCCGATTTCTATATCAGGCCAGATATCAGCTCCGTCCTTGTTATACCAGACCTCGAATTCAAGATCCCTGTCCAAAGAAGAAGCATTTCCGCCGCTGACTTCAAATCTCTCACCTCCATACATTTCCTGAAGGCGCTTTGCCGTCTCTTTATCACCGGGCATCTTCTTACATCCTGTTAATGCTCCTGTTAAAAGGATAAAACTCATACCGATTGCAATGATCTTTCTCATATTCTCATTCTCCTTTATTGATCCGGCTTGATTCGTCTAAAGATTATTCAGCACAGACAGCGCGTCATAACGCTTTTCGAAATGCATAGACAGATAATCAGTCGTAAAATCCCTTAAGTCCTCTTGTATCTTCCTGTCAGCGCTTGAAGTAAAGAGCCTTTTAAGATCGCACGTCGCGAAAAAATTCAATGCCCTTACACAAGGCTCATCCAAGAGCCTGTTAAACGTCCTGTTCTGATTTCCCGTGCCTTCTCCGCCTGAGATATTTATCATGAATCTTGCCGGATTGGCGCCGGATGCTTTATATGAAGGGGTATCAACATCATAAAGAACGGTCAGGCCTGCTACAGTAAGAAGCCTCCAGTTAAAAGCAGCATAGATAAGCAGATACTTATCCTTGTAATTCGCAAGATTGTAATAAGCATAGACGGCCAGTTCATAAGCTTCTTTAGCATTCTCGCTCTGCAATGTACAGTCCATGAGACAGGATGATATATGTGCCGCGACAGTCATCTGCTCCAGGCTCTCCATTATCTTCGAATTGCTCTCGATGATCGATGCGTCTTTAAGATAGTAATATCCGTGGGATACCGTAACTACAAAGTCGCACAGCATATAAGGCATGGAGAAACAACCAAGAGAGCTTCCCGGCTTGGAAACACCTTTTGCACAAATGGTTATAAGGCCCCTGTCTGATGTAAGCACAGATAAAAGCCTGTCCTTTTCTTTATATTCGGAAGATCTGATAATCAGACCGCGGCAATTAAAAGGATCCATTATTCGTCAATATCTTTGCCGAGGCCGGTCTCACCTAACAAAGCATCGTTGTTCTGCCAGTCGTTTCTGACCTTAACATAGAGATCAAGGAAGACTTTGCAATCGAGCATCTTCTCGATATTCCTTCTTGCAGCTGTACCGATGCGCTTGATCATCTGGCCGTCCTTACCGATTATGATGCCCTTATGAGAATCTCTCGAGCAAATGATATCTGCCTTGATAACAGCAATAGTACGGTCGTCACCGTCGGTTATCTCACCGTCATCATTCTTCTCCTTGAATTCGGTAATGATAACAGCCGTGCCGTGCGGGATCTCCTGATCTGTATAGTGAAGGAGCTGTTCGCGGATAAGTTCTGCGGCAATTACTCTCTCGGTCTGGTCAGTCATGTATTCGCTATCGTAGAGCCTGGGGCCTTCAGGCAGCATTTTCGTGATAACAGTAAGAAGCAGATCAACGTTCTTACCGGTCTTTGCGCTGATTGGGACGACGTCTTCGAAGTCGTAAAGTTCAGCATATTTCTGTGTAAGCGGCAGGAGCTTTGCCTGGCCTGCTTCATCGTACTTGTTAATTGCAAGGATAACCTTCTTATTGCTGTCCTTAAGAAGCGCCATAAGCTTCTTCTCAACAGCACCCGGCTCAGGGAATCTGCCGTCTGCGATAAGAACTACGCAGTCTGCTCCCAAAGCAGCCTTATAGGAACGGTCGACCATGAATTCACCCATCTTGGATGTCGGCTTATGAATACCCGGAGTATCGGTGAATATGATCTGTGTATCTTCAGTATTGTAGATAGTTCTGATATTAGTTCTCGTAGTCTGCGGCTTATGAGATACGATGGCGATCTTCATGCCCGTTATATAGTTAAGGAGCGTGGATTTACCGACATTAGGACGGCCCAGCAATGCGACTGTACCACAGTGTTTGCAGGGTGTTCCGGCAGGGATCAGACCTTCAGACTGAGCAGTCTCCCTGTGATTATCCATCTCATATATATCGGCGATCTCATCATCGAAAGCAAGATCCAGATCTCTCATGAGTCTCTTCTGCCTGTCGATCATGATCTTCTCGTCAGTAGGATCGATGTGATCGTAACCTAAAAGGTGCAGCATTGAATGAGCGATAAGGAAAACAGCTTCACGTTCAAAGGAATGTCCGTAGCTTTCTGCCTGAGCTTTGCAGGCAAACGGATTGATGAGGATATCACCGAAGCAAAGCACCTGATTGCCGTCGTCATCAGTCTCAAAATCCCCGCTGTCAGGGATCATCTCGAACTCGCCTTCCCTTAATTCGAGCATCGGGAAAGACAGACAATCTGTCTCCTTATCTATCTCGCGCTGCTCGCGGTTTACCTCGCGGATCTCTTCGGGAGTGACAAAAGTAAGAGTAGCGTAAGCATCTTTAAGAGATCTTGCTACCTGGGGCGAACAGTAATCATCGCCTTTTACAGCCTCACTCAGCTTTTCGATATATCCGCTGAGAGATCCGATAATATCTTCAGGAAAACCTTCCGCGCTGTTAACTACATTTATCTTCATTCAGGATACTTGATCCTTTCGTGGAATACGCCTGCATAGACCTGCTTGAAAGCTACAACGATCTTCTCGATGTCATCGAAAGAAAGGCCTGAATTGCTTAACTGGTCCTGATCGATCTTATCCTTGATAAGGGCACGGATAAGCTGCTCTGCACCCTGTACGTCAGTGATCTTCATGGATCTTACTGCAGCTTCACAGGTATCGGCGATCATGACGACCGCAGATTCTCTTGAAGACGGGATATGACCTCTGTACCTGAAGTTATTGATATCCGGCGGTTCGAGGCCTCTTGCCTTCGCTTCCTCTACTGCCTTGCGGTAGAAGTATGAAGGATATGTAGTACCGTGGTGCTCATCAATGATCTTAATGATCGCATTAGGGAGTCTTTCCTTTTTGGCGAGCTTAACACCGTCTTCAGGGTGCTTGGTTATGATAGCAACACTCTCCATGGTAGTAAGGCTGTCGTGAGGATTTACTCCGCCGTGCTGGTTCTCGGTGAAATATTCCGGATTCTCGAGCTTACCGATGTCGTGGTAGTAAGCAGCAACCTTGCAGAGAAGCGAATCTGCTCCGATAGCTTCTGCCGCAGAGTCAGCAAGGTTAGCTACCATCATTGAATGCGAATGCGTGCCTGATGCTTCAAGGAACAATCTCTTAAGCAGATGCTGTCCGGGCTGGCTCAGGCTGATGAGCTTTACAGGAGAAGCAGCATTGCTTACGAGCTCATAGATAGGAGACAGACCGATAGCAGCAACGAGTGAAGCAATACAGCTTACGAATGAATAAATGAAGGAATTGAGATATTCCGTCCTGGTATTACCGATAAGGAAATTGTAGATGAAGCTTGCGCCGACCGTAGCAATCGTCGGGAAGAATATCAATGCCGCATTGTTGATGATCTTGTCGGTTCTGCCCGCAAATATCGAACAAAGAACAACACCTACAAGGGTGATAAAGAACATCTCAGGCTCAAATGAATACATCGGCCAAACGAGCAAAAGATTGATAACAGAAAGAATAATACCGTCCTGTGTACCGAGATAAGTGGCGCATACCGTCGCGAAGAATACAACGATGCAAAGGAGCGTTGATACAGACGAAAGATAAACAGAAGCGCCGATCGTGATCAGGAAAGTAACGATAAGCATATAGAAGATCGGCATGCTGATCTTGCGCTTCTTACGTTCGATGTTGAGGTATACCAGCGCACAAGCCGAGATGATCAATACATAGAGGAGCGTTCTTAAGAAGATGACGAAGTCAAATGAAGATTCTCTGATGAGCTCGAGCTCTACGAGATTGCTGTAAACGTGCTCATCGATGATGGATCCTGCTTCTACAAGTCTCGAACCCTTTTCGACCATGACAGGCTCATTCTTAACTGCGGTATAAGCGTTGTTTGCTGAGTCTGCCGTAGCTTCCTCATCGTAAACGGTATTAGGCTCGAGCATCGTGGACAATACGATCCTCATAGCTTCGGAGAACTTTGAATACGAAGGGTTCGAAGAACGGAAGCTGTCGATCTGCTCCTCGATCTTGCCGCTTAATTCAGCATCATTTACATCGCCAAGCATGATAAGCTCTGCGAGTGAAGTAGTCTTTTCCCTGATATATGTAAATGTCGGATTAGACATCTCGAAAAGAACTACGAGTTCTTCTGATTCCACCTTTTCGCCCATGGTCTGATCAACGCTGTCAGCAAGCTTTCTTGCAGCCTCAGCAGGCGCCATCGGTGTAGATGTATTCCTTGACTGTGTTACGTCTTTTCGAACCTGCTCTGCAAGATCGAAGAAGTCATCTACCCTGTCGATGCTCTCTTCAGACTGCTTATCGGATCTGACGAAGATATCTTCTACGGTATCTCTTGCGATGATCGCTCTTCTCTCAGTCTCATAAGAATCCGCAAAAGTTCTCGGAGCATATATATCCTGATTGGCAATAGAACCTACCTCATAGTCATAGCTGACAGGAAGCGATCCGTAGAAAACCAGGAATACTACTGTAAGCGTTGCGAGCACCAAAGAAATGATCTGATGGAACTTAGGTTTTACAGACTTGTTATTACTCATACTTCACCTTTGCTGTTCTTAGCATTCTCATAAGCTTTTACGATCCTTGCAACAAGGCTGTTTCTGACAATATCCGTATCATTAAGACTTACGATCCTTACGCCCTCGACATCAGGCAGGACGGTAATGGCATCTTTAAGACCGCTTTCAATGCCTCTGGGAAGGTCGATCTGAGTGAAGTCACCGCATACGCATGCCCTGCAGTTTACACCGAGTCTCGTGAGGAACATCTTCATCTGCTCAGGTGTCGTATTCTGCGCCTCATCCAGGAGAACGAAGCAATCATCAAGATTTCTTCCCCTCATAAATGCCAAAGGAGAAACTTCGATAACGCCCCTGTCATAATAACGCTCGAACATCTCCTGGCCTAAGAGCGCAGAAAGAGCATCATAGATGGGACGCATATAAGGATTTACCTTTTCTTCGATATCGCCGGGCAAGAATCCTAATCTCTCGCCTGCTTCTATGGCAGGTCTGGTGAGGATTATCCTTGATACTTCCCTTGCCTTCAGAGCCTTAACAGCCATGGCAACACCAAGGAAAGTCTTGCCTGTACCCGCAGGTCCGGCACAAATGACTAATTCAGACTGCTTAAGTGAATCGACATAAAGCCTCTGACCCAATGTCCTTGCCTTTATGGCACGGCCCGAAGGAGTCATATAAAAAACTTCATCGGAAGTCTTGAGGAACTCTTCAAGTCTTCCGTCGTTTGCAAGGTTCATGATGTACAGGATATCTGTCTCATCGATCTCAGTACCTGAGGATAATTTATCGAGCGCTACGAAAGCATCTTTCGCACACGTAACATTCTTGGAATCGCCGGAGATAACAAAGCCGCTGCCGTCGTGCTCGATGTCGACATCAAAAAAATCGGCTACTCTTGTTGCATAAACGCCGGCCGTCTGTGTGGAATTACTAAGATGTTCGATTCTGTCTTCCAAATACGCTCTCCTATATAAAGAATTATTATGCTAATTAGGGTTTCCGTCAACAACCAAGACCCTTAAAACGGTTAAGGACAGCGGTGTAATAATCAGGGAGCTCCGTCTCAAAATGCATAGTCTCGCCCGTTCTCGGATGAACGAATGTGATAGCCCTGCTGTGGAGCGCCTGGCCTGTCAGGCCGTAATTCTTGCGGCGTGAAGCATATACGGGATCGCCTACTACAGGGTGGCCGATATATGACATGTGCACTCTGATCTGGTGAGTTCTTCCGGTCTCAAGGATAAGCTTGATATCGGATATCTCGCCCAATCTCTCGATAACCTCGAAATGTGTTACCGCAGACTTGCCGTCCTTGATAACAGCCATCTTGCGTCTGTCGTTATCCGAACGGCCGATAGGCGCATCGATCATTCCCTTGTCTTCCTTTACGACTCCGTAGACCAAAGCCCTGTATTCTCTCACGATCTCGTGTCTTGAGAGCATGTCTGCAAGCTTAAGGTGCGTGAAGTTATTCTTGCAGGCGAGCATCAGACCTGAAGTATCTTTATCGATCCTGTGAACTATTCCGGGTCTTAGAACGCCGTTGATATCAGAAAGATCATCCTTACAGTGAGCGAGCAGCGCATTTACGAGCGTGCCCTCGCTGTGTCCTGCTGCGGGATGAACTACCATGCCCTGGGGTTTGTTAATAACGAGCAGATCGGAATCTTCATAAACAATATCGAGCGGAATATCCTGTGCGACAAAGGAATTGTCAGGTTCGGGATCAGGAATATCAGCTTCTATGACGTCACCTGAAGCAAGCTTGGTGCCTGCTTTTGTGATCACCTTTCCGTTAACGGTAATCTTGCCGTCGTCGATCATTTTTTTATAAAAAGACCTGGAATAAGTAGTGTCAAAAGCCTCAGCAGCAAAGCTGTCAAGCCTTACTCCGTCTGTCTCACAAGTCTTATTCAGGATCGGCATCGCTTTCTTCCTTTTCCTCGGGATCTTCCTCTTCAGACATTTCGAGCTCTTCGACCTCATCTGCCTCTTCGATCTCTACATTATCTTCTTCATCTTCATTCTCTTCCTTCTTCTTCTCCTTCTTCTTGAAGATGATCTGCCAGAAGGACTCGAAATACTTCGAGCCGAAGATAATAATGCAGATAAGAAGAATCGTGCCTACTACGGCACAGATGTCAGCAAAATTGAAGATCGGGAATGTATATGTTCCGAAGTCAAATCTTAAATAGTCGATTACATACTTGAGCCATACCCTGTCAACGAGATTGCCGAGGGCGCCGGAAGCCAAAAGACAAAAAGCCAGTGAGATAAGCTTCATGCTTCTGGATGCCGCAATGAGCATGAGTATGAAGATCAATATACCGAGCACCAGAGACATGCCTGACAGGAAATAAATTCCCCAGTCTTTATTTGCAAACAAAGAGAATGCGCTTCCTGTATTGCGTACGTAATGGAGCGAGAAAAAGCCCGGGATAACAGGCTTTATGCTGTTATACTCCATCTCGGTATCGATAACTTTTTTAATGAACTGATCTACCGTAACCAGTAAGATCACAAGGAAAACATATAAAACACAAAGATCGAGATCTGTTTTTTTATTCTTAGGTCTGTTATCACTCATATTCGCAAAACCGTCTTATATCGGTACACCTTCCGTTTTTATCAGTCTCAAAAATAATACCACATACAAATCCGGGGCCGTCCGCAGGCTCGTATTTGGCAGGGAGCTTATAAGCAAGCCTCTTGATCGACGCTTCGACATCCATACCGAGGACAGATTCCTTGGCGCCTGCCATGCCGCAATCCGTAATGTATCCGGTGCCTGAAGGCAGGATCGTCTCATCAGCAGTCTGAACATGCGTATGCGTACCTGCTACGACAGAGACCTTGCCGTCCAGGTAATAACCCATGGCACATTTCTCAGATGTGGCATCGCAATGGAAATCCAAAAGGATAGTAGAACAGCCTTCGACATTCTTAAGTCTGTCCACGATCCTGTCCGCACAAGCGAACGGATTATCGGGAAGCACATTGGCATAGACCTGGCCCAGAAGATTGAATACGCCTATCTTCTCTCCGTTCTTCTCGAAAACGCAGAAATCATTGCCCGGCCATGAAGGACTGAAATTAGCCGGCCTTGCAACATTCCTGATCTTGGAGATCTGGCTTATGAACTCTCTGTTGGAGAATGTGTGGTTGCCCATCGTAAAAAGATCAGCGCCGTAATCTTCAAGCTCTCTGATGATGTTCATCGAAGCGCCAAGCCCGTGCACGCTGTTCTCGGCATTGACGATGCAGCAATCAATGGAATTATTCTTAAGAAAACCGGGCATCACCGTCTTAAAAGCTCTGCGCCCTGCATAACCGACAATATCGCCTACAAAGCAAACTCTCAAATGCGATACCCCCATTCTTTTTATTCTTTTAAATTATAACAAAAAAGCAACAAAAAAGGACCATAAGCGATTAAGCTTAAGGTCCTGTTTTTTGTTTTGATAGATGATACTAACGTGTTAAATAATATATGTAAAAGCGATTAAATAATTATTTAGCAACGTCAGTTGCCCTCGTCTCTCTGATGACGTTCACTTTTATCTGTCCGGGATAATCGAGTTCATCCTCAATCTTCTTGCAGATATCACGAGCTTTAAGAGTCATCTCATCATCTGAAACCTTATCAGGTGAAACGATGACACGAATCTCTCTGCCTGCCTGGATGGCGAAGCTCTTTTCGACACCCTCGAAGCTTGTAGCGATCTCCTCAAGCTTTTCGATTCTCTTGATGTAGGTCTCGAGATTCTCTCTTCTGGCACCGGGCCTTGCTGCAGAAATAGCATCTGCTGCAGCTACCAGGACAGCCTCTGCGGTAAGAGGCTCAACATCACCGTGATGTGCCTCGATGCAGTTAATGACTGCGGGACTTTCATGATATTTCTTGGCGATCTCGACACCGAGCTGGATATGTGTTCCTTCCTGCTCGAAATCAACTGCCTTACCGATATCATGCAAAAGGCCGCCGCGCCTTGCAAGATTACTGTCAAGTCCGAGTTCGTCCGCCATCATTGCAGCGATCCAAGATACTTCAATGGAGTGCTGCAGTACGTTCTGTCCGTACGATGTGCGGTAATGAAGACGGCCCAAAAGCTTGATAACTTCCGGATGCAGATTCATTACACCGGTATCAAAGGCTGCCTTCTCGCCCTCGGATTTAATAGTTTGATTGAGTTCCTTCTTTGCCTTTCCGGCCATTTCTTCGATTCTGGCCGGGTGGATTCTACCGTCAGCTACAAGTCTTTCAATCGTTAATCTTGCGATCTCTCTTCTGATAGGATCGAACGATGAAAGTACGATTGCTTCCGGCGTATCGTCGATAATAAGATCGACTCCCGTAATTGTCTCGATTGCTCTGATGTTTCTTCCCTCACGACCGATGATTCTACCCTTCATCTCGTCATTAGGAAGGCTTACTACAGATACAGTGACTTCTGAGACGTAATCAGATGCATAACGCTGGATAGCGTTTACGATAATGTCTTTAGCGACCTTATCTGCATCCTGTTTGGTCTTTTCTTCCATCTGCTTGAGCATTACAGCCATATCATGTGTATATTCGCGCTTTGCTTCGTCAAGTACTAAGCTTCTGGCATCTGCAACAGTAAGTCCTGATACTTTCTCAAGCTCAGTCTTCTTACGCTGCTCGTAATCCTTGGCTCTTGCTTCGAGTTCCGCAACATTCTGCTGACGTCTCTCGATCTCCTCCTGCTTGCGCTCACAATTAGCTTCAATACGATTGATATTTTCTTCTTTCTGTTCAAGCTTATTGCGCTCTTTTGCAAGCTCCTGTTTCTTCTCCCTGGCTTCACGCTCCAATTCGGAACGAACCCTGGAGACTTCCTCTTTTGCCTGCAAAAGCAAATCACGCTTGTTGTTTTCCGCTTCCTTCTGCGCATTTGCGAGAAGCACATTGCTTTCCTCCTTGGATTTGGCAATGTCCTCCGCAAGTCTCTTTTGTTCACCGGATATTCCTGACTTAAAATAGACTGCTGCAATTATAATACCCAGAATAAGACCAACAACGCCCGCGATTAATACAAAGTAAAACGATACTTCTGGCACGTTGGTACTCACCTCCAAATTTATTTAGTTGTCAAAGAACGTATAAAATGGCTCTGACAAGCCATTGAATATTGTAGAAATAAATGCCCTATCTGTCAATAATTTGTTAGAATGTAACAATGAAAATTATTTATTTTGTTCAAAATGAATATAACGGCTGCGA
>JAEFBB010000013.1 GCA_016292215.1 Saccharofermentans sp.
TCATGGGGCCCCTTTATCACATCACCGATCACGATGAACGGATCAAGGCGATAAGAGAGTGTTTCCGTCTTCTTCGAAAAGGCGGAAAGCTATACACAGCAACGCTTACGCCGTTCTCGTGCCTGCTTCACAACATCACCGTCTATTCTCCTTTTGGTGAGAACAAAAACACCTGGATAGAGGATCCCGGTTTCTTGAAGATGATCGAAAGAGAGCTTGATGACGGGTGCCACGATAATCCCGGGCGCACGGTTTATTCCGGCATCGGGAGTGCGCATTTTCACTCGGCCGCGACACTCAGAGAAGAGCTCGCGGAAGGTGGTTTTGATGAGACTGAAGTCCACGGGATCATGGGCGGGGCGTGGCTTGTCCGTGACCTCGATACCCTGTGGGAAAACGAGACTTCGCGCGAAGCTCTGATGAATACCGTGAGGCTTTTGGATGGTCACGAGGAGATATTGGGACTGTCCGGTCATCTGCTCGGGGTGTCTGTGAAAGTGTGACAGTTTGCTGCCTGATATTTGGGCAATAAGTCAAAAATATTAGTTTTCTTTGATTTTTAGTATAAATATTAAACAGATTTTTATATTATTGACCGAAGAAGGATCCTCTTGCGAGGATTAATAGGAACTGCGCGAATTTAGTTCGGGAGAATCATTATGAACAAGAAGATTTGGAGCGCTCCGATTGCGCTGATCGTAGTTTTGGTTACTGCACTGGTTTTCGGCGGGATCACGGTATCAGCTGATACAGTCGCAACAGGTGAATGCGGTGACAATGCAACTTGGACGCTTGACAGCGAAGGCACGCTGACCATTGGCGGAACAGGCGACATGGCTGATTACAATTGGGATTCGGCTCCCTGGTATTCTCAAGCGGAGACTATTAAGGCAATCGTCATCGAAGACGGAATAACTGGGATCGGCGCAAGAGCGTTTATGAATTTATCAAACGCTGCATCCGTAAGCATCGGAAGCGGTGTTACAAGTATCGGTTACGAAGCTTTTTATAATGATATTGCCCTTACATCCGTTACTATTCCTGACAATGTCAAAAGCATGGACAGCGAAGCATTTGAGTATTGCAGAGCGTTAACCACTGTAACATTCTCAGGACAGAGTACTATAACCGAGATCCCATATGGCTGTTTTGCCTATTGTAATAAATTGTCATCGGTCAACATTCCGGATTCTGTTACAACTATCGGCGGATATGCGTTTAGTGATTGCAATTTTACGGAATTGACAGTTCCTTCAAACATTACAACAATCGGACAAAGTGCGTTCAGAAATTGCGATGGACTTACTTCTGTGACTATGAGCGAAGGGGTAACAACAGTACTAGCTTATGCCTTCGCATATTGCGACAGCTTGACTACCGTAAGTTTCCCGAGCACATTGACAGATATAGGACCACAGGCTTTTTACGATTCCGCATTAACTTCAGTTGTTTTACCTGATTCGGCAGTCAGTGTAGGTGATCAGGCTTTCGCTTCCTGTTACAATCTTAAGACTGCTACTGTAGCATTGAGTGAATATTCACAGGGCTCAGGTCTTTTCGCTTCGTGCACCAATCTCGAGACAGTAACAATTAAAGGCAACCCTAAATATTTCGGTTACTACACGTTCAGCAGTTGTGTAAATCTTACATCAGTAACATTACCTGATTCCATTGAGATAATTTATCCATATACGTTTAAGAGTTGTGAAAGCCTTGAAAGTATTGCACTTCCGTCCGGTTTGAAAGAAATCAGATCGGATTGTTTTGAAGAATGCACCGGGCTCACGTCAATCGAGTTGCCGGACACATTAGAGGTTATTGGCAGCTACGCATTCTCCAATTCAGGCCTTGTTTCTGTTACCATTCCTGCAAAAGTTGTTTTGGGCGAAGACGCCTTTTCATGTTGTGAGAAGCTTCAGAGCGTAACACTTCCTGAGGGCATTACATCCATTCCGGATTATGCTTTTGCATGCTGTACATCCTTGAAAACAGTGAACATACCTGACACTGTTACCTACATTGGTATTTCGGCTTTTACAGAAAGCAGCATAGAATCTGTTGTAATACCGGGCTCGGTTAAAGAAATCGGTGATTATGCATTTTATAAATGCACTAACTTATCTTCAGCAACTATCGGTAATGGCGTTGAAACAATAAAAGATATGGCTTTCTATGAATGCACAAAACTGGAATCAATAGTCATTCCGGGAACTGTCAAGATCGTGAAACCTTCATTGTTCTCCAATTGCTATAATCTGATATATCTTGAGCTTGGTGAAGGCATTGAAGAAATACATAAAGAAGCTTTTTCTAACTGCTCTTCATTAGAGACTATCATTCTGCCGAGCACTATTGTAGATATACGCTATCAGGCCTTCTACGGTTGCACCAATGTGAATGATATATATTGCGATGCTCTGGTAGGATTTAATTGGGATGATTACGGTGATGATTTTAAAGACCCGTGGCTTAAGTCGACGGTCTGTCATGTCTGCGAAGGCATGGCGGATAATTTCGCTGAATGGTATCCTAATGTTAACGTCACATTCGTAGACGGAACGATCAGTGATGCACGTCTTACAGGTCACTCGATTACACTCTCAGCTGACATCGGAGTAAATTTCTTTATAAGGCTTCCGGAAGGATATAACAGCAACAACACGGAAGTAACATTTACATGGGGCTATGGTGACAGAGCTCATACTGCCAAAGGCAAGCTTGTTGCGATCAATCAGTATGGAGCCAACTACAAGGTTACCTGCGGCGTAGCATCATGTGAAATGGTCGATGAGATCACCATGGTGGTAAAGGCCGGTAACGAAGAACTGATTACAGATACGTATTCTGTAGTTCAATACATAAATGTTCTCAGTAATTCGGATGATTACGAAGATCTTCAGAACCTGCTTGCAGCTATGGTCTTCTACGGTTATTATTCTCAGGTATATTTTGAGTATCGTACAGATAACCTTGTTAATGATCAGACGAATACGGATTATTTCTACAACAGTGCGATTTGGGATTACTTGTTCAGTCTTGAAAATGATTATCCTGATCCGGCCTTCCTGACTATAATGGGCATCGATTCAGATGAACTCGGCATCAAGTACTATGGCGCATCAGTACTCTGCGGTTCCCAGAATAAGATAAGATTCTATTTCGAGGTAAAGGATCCTGATAATATCAAGAACCTGACAGCTTCTTACAATTCGCAGACTCTTACGTTCAAGAGCAAAACAGTCAACGGCAAGAATCTCGTTTACATCGAGACACCGGGCTTGGCTGCAGGAGAAATCGAGCAGCCGATCACTGTAACGATCAATGGTAGTGCATATACCTACGATTTCAGGTATTATATTCAGCAGTGTATAGCAAAGAAATACGAACAGGGCTTTGCCGAGACAGCTTGCAGCCTTTATGCTTTATCACACTTTGCAAGAATCTATCAGGAGGGATCTTCAAATGGTTAAGGAAGATTATAAGGAATTAGATATCGAAGTGATTGCTTTCGAGAACATCGACGTAATAACCGATAGTCTGGAAGGACCCATAAACTGATATTGTTTGCTTGAAGATAGCGACTAAAAGGCTGCCTCATATGGGCAGCCTTTTTTAGTTAGACGATACCCTTTTATGAATATTAGACAAAAATATTATGTTTTTTTGATAAACATGTATTTTTTAGCCATAATATAATACTAGCGTCCGAATTAGGCGTTCGGATGTGGAAGTGCAGGAATTGTTCGCATAGTATTTTGGAGTATCAACATGAACAAGAAAATTTGGAGCGCTCCGATAGCGCTGATCGTAGTTTTGGTTACTGCGCTTGTTTTCGGCGGGATCACGGTATCAGCTGATACAGTAGCATCCGGAGAATGTGGCTCCGGCGTAGAATGGACACTTGACAGTGAAGGTGTACTTACCATCAGCGGTTCTGGTGCCATGGATGATTTCCAGTATTATGATTATCAACCTTGGTATAGTGTAAGAGATAACATAAAGAGGGTTGTTGTCGAGGATGGTATTACTGCTATTGGTACTTATGCATTCTTATACTGCGGAAATATTACATCGGTAGATATTTCATCTGACGTAACATCTATTGGAGATTTCGCATTTGCCTCTACAGGCCTGACCTCTGCAACCATTCCTGTCAATGTGACTTTTGGTTTAGGTGTTTATTCCAATTGCCAGCAGCTTACCTCGGCTACCATCGAGGAAGGCGTTACAACTATCAATTATTATACTTTCAACGGATGTACGTCATTGACTTCGGTAAGCATTCCGTCCAGTGTAAATTGTGTTCTAGGCAGCGCATTTGCTTATACAGGATTTACATCTGTAACGATTCCTGTTGCCTGGACGACAGTTGGAAGTGATGTATTTTACAGCTGCGCGGATCTTACAGAAGTTATTATCGAACCGGGCGTTACTACTATTCCGGATTCAGCTTTCAGTAATTGCACGGCTTTGACATCGATCGAACTGCCGGACAGTGTAACGACCATTGGAGTCTCGGCATTTTGCAGATGCGGTTTTGAAGAATTCATTATTCCGTCTCACGTAACAACTATCAATAATGGAGCTTTTTCTTATACTCCTCTTAAATCCATAACGATTCCTGCATCTGTAACATCGTTGGGTACAGCAGTATTTATCGGTTGCGAAGATCTGAAATCTGCAACGATAGCTGAAGGAATAACAGCAATTCCTGATTATGCATTTATGGATTGCACATCTTTGGAATCTGTGACTATTCCTTCAAGTGTTGAAACTCTGGGCATGTCTGCATTCTCCAATACCGCTATCAAATCATTTGACATTACCAGCAACTATAAGTCTATTGGCGCTAATGCGTTCTTTGGTTGTTCTAAGCTTACCTCGGTTACATTCTGTGATAGAAACGACACGCTTACTCTTGGCGGAGCCGTTTTTTCAAATACAGGTTTAACATCAGTTGTCATTCCCTCATATCTTACGGGAACTGACTGGCAGGGCATTTCTTTTGTGGGTATCAATGACAATATGTTTGATGGCTGCAATTATCTGACACACGTTGAGATTAAAGAGGGTGTTAAACACATCGGCTATCGCGCTTTTGCCGCATGCAAATCTCTTGAGACTGTCATTATCCCGAGTACTATTGAGTATATACAAGGAGATGCATTCTGTTACACTTCCAACTTGGCGAATGTTTATTGTTATGCTGAGCCCGGATTTGAATGGCAAGAGAAGGGTGATGACTTTATTACGTCGACATTTAAACTCACAAAATTCCACGTATTAGGTAATCCGTCTGAATATAGTTCGTTGTATCCAAGCGCCAACGTAACTTTTGTCGGCGAGACTGACTTTAGCGCAAGAGTAGTAGGACATTCTGTTACACTTTCAGCGGACATCGGACTTAATTTCTTTATAAGATTGCCGGAAGAATATAACAACAATAACACTGAGGTTACATTTAGCTGGGGCTTGGATAATAAGGCTACAACAGCTAAGGGCCAGCTTGTATCAGTCAACCAGCATGGCGCTAACTACAAAGTAACATGCAATGTTGCTGCTTACTTTATGGCTGATAATATTACCATGGTGGTTAAGAGCGGAAATACTGAGCTGTTAACAGATACGTATTCGATAGAAAAATATATTAATGTTCTTGCTTTAGGCCATTACTATGACCAGGATCAAAGCCTTAATGATCTGCTTGCGGCAATGGTCTTATATGGTAACAGCGCTCAGGAGTATTTTAACTATCGCAGTGATTATAATCTTATTTGGTATACCCAGGTTAATCAGTACAATATTGATCGTTTATATGACTATAGGAATTCCCTTAAATCCGCTTCTCCTGATGCAAATTCTTTGTCGGTAATGGGCATCGATTCTGATGAGATGGGCATTAAATTCTATGGTGCATCTGTACTCTGCGGATCTCAGAATAAGATAAGAATCTATTTCGAGATCAAGGATCCGGCTAAGATCAGCAATCTGACTGCTTCTTATGGATCACAGGGTCTCACTTTCAAGACCAGAACAGTTAATGGCGTGAAGCTCGTATACATCGAGACACCGGGCTTGGCTGCAGGAGAAATCGAGCAGCCAATCACTGTAACGATCAATGGTAGTGCATATACCTACGATTTCAGATATTATATTCAGCAGTGCGTAGCTAAGAATAGCGAACAGAAATTTGCTGATTGTGCTTGCGATCTGTATGCAGTATCACACTATGCAAGAATCTATCAGGGAGGCCTTTCAAATGGTTAAGGAAGAATATAAAGAATTAGATATCAAAGTAATCACTTTCGAGAACATCGACGTAATAACCGACAGTACGGAAGGACCCATAAACTGATATTGTTTGCTTGAAAAACACGGCTTACAGGCTGCCTCTTTTGGGGCAGCCTGTTATATTTCGAAAAATTTTATTGCGGAGAGAACCTTCGCCTTTTTCGTATCGTCCTATGGGTAAAAGATGAGAGATCATCGAACCACAGGAGGTACTTAAAATGAATTGGAAGAAGAGATTAATCTGCATCGTTACAGCTTTGTCTTTGGTCTGCATGATGCTTACAGGATGCGGCGCAAAGCACAAGCTGTCCGGAAAGTACGAGAGCGAATCCGGCAGGTATGAGATCAAGTTCGAGTCGGACGGGGACTGCACATGGTATCAGGACGGGCAGTTCTTCGAAGTAACCGTGATCTCTTTACGGGAGTATAATAACTGTACTACCCGTAAAGAGGACGCGAGAATGAATGCATTGATACCTGATGAACAAATAGATCTTCAGGAACTTCAGAAGAGAACTGACATAGCGGTAATCAGCGATGAAATTGCTTCGCGTGAGGAGCTTATTGATTCGTTGAGACGCTATCTGATGCTGCCCAGGAAGGACAGGAGATTCTCGGATTATTATTCGGTCAGGCTCTTTGGCTGCAATGTTCCGGATATGTTCTCAACGATGCGTTACCGCTTCAAATTCGAGTCGCCGGTGCCGGTCAATGAGACGCTGTTCATTTCGGAGCCAGACCTGTATTACAACAAGAAAGCTTTTGATGAAGGCTCGGTCAATCTGTGTTTTGTCATCGGTTATTCGGGTTCTGGCAAATCGGTGCTTACTCAAGATTATGAGGGCGAAGGCATTGAGAAGGTGGAGCTTGACGACATCGTGTGCATCAAGGATCACTATACGCTTGATGAACTGAAGCAGATGGGAGAACTGTTGTATTCGTTTTTCGCGGGGTCAGGCGCGAAATATTATATCTCCAGAGAAGAGCGCGATCCGTTTGCCGATCACAGCGAAGTCTTTGTGAAATTTATTGATTTCGCGCGTGACCATGCCGCTGCCCGCAAAAGCAAGAGATTTATCTTGGAAGGAATATGGACATATCTGTTCTTCGATGATCCTTCACAATTTGACGACTGTGCCGTATTCATGAAGGGAACGTCTCTTGTAAAATCGAAGCTTAGGAGAATGAAGAGGGAAGCCGGCAACAGCCTGTCCAAATCCATCGACCGGATCCTTGAGTTCGGTGTTTATGCCAAAGATTCGGCACTCCACGACGGCAATGTCGATAAATGGAGACGCTACTTTGAGAAGAGTCCGAAGACGGTCATAAAGCCCGAAGACAATCATTTTACGCTCCTTCGCGGGAACATAATGTCTGAGATCAACCGTATAAACGACTGCTTTGTTCACGGCGATGCTGAAGGCATTCAGTCCATTATGACGAACGCGAAAAAGAATACCGGGATTGACATTGCCGAGAAGGCGATCCTTATCGAAGAGTGCAGGCGGGCGCTTGCCGATATGGCGTGAAAAAGCTTTTGCGCAGGGTAAGCCCTGTAAACTCTTTGTCACGCTTTTCACTCAACTTTCACTCATCCTTCACTAAGCGTTCCCGAAAATTTCCACCCGGGCGAATGATATACTTCGGGTGGCAGAAAGGAAGCGCTGTTCATGTCAGGATTTGCGCTGGAGAAGAATAGCGCTTCCCGGAGTGCCGGTAAATGGGGATTTCATTTCAGAAGAAGGAACAAATCATGCTTAGTGTTAAACGCAGCAAAATAGCGGCTGCTTCATTGGTTCTGGCGCTCGCTCTTGCGGGATGCGCACAGAAGACAGAGACCGGGACGACTGACACTACTGACACGATAGTGACAGGTCTTACGACTACAGATACTCAGGAATCTTTAGAGATAGTTGAGACTTCAGAGGCACAGGAATATGTGCCGTTCGAATTTAATCCGCACGCATATTCATCTATTCTTGAGGCATGCTACAGCCAGGAATACCGCGATTCGTTCTTCAATCTTTGCGACGCTTTGCAAGAAGGCAAGACCGAGTTCGAATGTTCGAGTGAGGCAGTCTACAAGTGGTGCCTGGATCCTGTAACGCTCAATCAGCTTTATCCTGTTGCCGTCATGCAGATCTCGGCAAGCGAAGAAGGATACAGCGACGGCGTCGGCCATTTCTCTTACAAGCAACCGGTCGAGGATTATCTCGCAAGGCAGGACGAGTTCTGTCAGGATGTCACGGACATCATGAATTCATACATCAGATCCGATTACAGCGACTTCGAGAAATGCCTCGCGCTCTACGACTATATCGATTCCAATTACACATACGATCACGACGGCGAGATCGGCAAAACACCGGACGGTTCGGGCTATCTTTGCTACAAGCTCAAAAAGGGCATCTGCTGCGACTTCGGGGCATGGTACGCGTATCTTCTCATGGAGTGCGGCGTGGATGCCATCGAGGTCCAAAACTGGGGCACTCCGGACAGCCTCGGCTATCACGCATGGACTTACGTCGTTATCGACGGCCAGGGCTACCACATCGACGCGACGTGGGGCCTCAAGTCCGAATATTATACCGATAACATCGTCATGGATTATTTCATGATGACAGATGACGACAGGGCTGAATCAGGCTATCTCGCAGAGGACCTGCAGGTACCGCTGCTCCCTTATTTCCATGCAAAGGACTGCCCCGACTATACCTTCACCGCGAGTGACACCAGATACCGTTTGCCATATGGCTCCACGTGCGAGACGTTCGATCCCGATCTGAATGTCATCTACTATGTGCGCGGCATTAACGGCCCGGCAGACGAGGAGTTTAAGTACGAGTAAGGGCTCTTTGTGCGGAAAACCAGCAGAAGCAATTGCAATGATCTTGGGATATAAATATCAGGCGGTGCCGTTATCTGAAACAGCACCGCCTTTATTTGTCCTTGCAGGACTTATTCTACATCAAATGATCAATCCTTAATTGTCTTCCTTAGTGATCTGCCCGGAAACGTGAGGCGCAGGCATTACTTTTCTGCGGGGAGCTCTTGAGAGCTTAACAGCAATGAGCATTCCCAAAGCTCCTGCAATGAGGAGCGTGATGCCGATGAAAATCAACGGACTATCGTTCTCGCCGGTCTTCGGCACAGGAGCCGGGGTAGTGTTTGAAGGAGCCTTTGCAATGGTTATCGACGCAGTAGCCGTGCCGTCTGCAAATGTGATCTCGATGTTGTGACTGCCTGTGGAAAGCGTATCCAGATAGGCTGCCTTGATCGTCAGGATGAGACTTCCGGGGGCCTTGTCATAGTTCTCATCACCGATGTCAGCACCATCCATTTTTGCGCTTAAAAATTTGCCATATGTCTCACTGTCACTGACACTGCACTTTACGGTAATAACGATGTCCTTTCCGCTTCCGGGTACAAAATTGTCGCCTTCTACCGTAACAGTATATACAGGGTCTTCGGCGTACGTATAAACATATTTGGTATTACCGGTGATCTCTGTATCCGTGTCAGGAGTCTTATCCCATGCACCCTGCTTATAGCTTGCAGCAGGCTTTGTTCCACAAGCCGGGATCTGGTCAGGCGCAAGCTTAAAAGAATCTCCTTCATAACCTGAGAAGACGACCTCAATGTCATCACTTCCGCCGTTATCCCATTCGCCGTTTACAACACTGAAAGTAACCTTAATACTGATCTTATGGAGCACTGTCAGTTCGCCGTTCGAATAAGAAACGTTGTAATTGGCTGTAACGTCCTCGCCTGTGCCGTTAACTATCGTTGCTGCAGAAGGAACAAGTTTGTCACCGCTTGCCTTGATAGTTACATTGCCGAGCGAGTGGCCTGATGCAGCACCGGTAAGACTTGCATAGTCCTTGCCGGATTTGGGATCCTCCGATTCCTTGACCGTTTGGGCATCCGCTGTTACTAAAGCATTTGCTTTTTCGATTTTTACCGTGACACAGCTCTTTGCTGAGTTGCTGTGATCCTTGTCTCCGGCAGCTCTGTACCAGACATAATAGGGCTTAGCATCGGTTCCTTGAGGAATACTCTTGCTCCAACCTGTTGCAGGCGCATTTGTCGCATCATCACCTAAAGCATACTGCATCTCGCCATCTGTAGCCTTGCCCGCTGTAACAAGATCCATTGCATTGCCGGTATAAGTGAGGGTCTTTTCCTTCGGAGCAGTCTTGACGGTAGCTGCAGGAGCATCCTTCCAGGCTGCAACAACGGTGATCACACCGTTTTTTACGTATTGGTCGTTAATATCACAACCATTACCCGGTAAAACGATCACGTCGACGATGTCGATTCTCCAGAAACTGAAAATCTTGCCGTCGGGAGCTTCAAAGCCGCATTCCGGGAACTTATAATCTTCGCCTTCACTTACTGTTACCGGATCCATGCTGCCTGTACCGCCATTGGGATCGAATACAAGCTTATATTTCGCGATGGGAAATTGGAGGGCTTTATAGACACATTGAACTTCCGTTGTTGAAGGCTCTAACTTCGTTATCCTATTATAATTGTCAGCAGCCATTCCGTCGGTCTCGTTGATGAAATTTCCGTTAACAGCTTTTGCAGCATCCCTGTGACCCCTTAAAAGTACTGATGTGACATCTTTCCTGATGGTAACTTTAGGTGAATCAATAGCACTGAGACCACCATCGACCGTCAATGAGCCACCCTTGATCTCTACAGCTCCGATGCAGGATACTGCAGGACCTGCCCATTCATTATACATTCTTAACTCAAGACTTCCCGAACCGGTGAAGAACAGATCGGCCATGGGATTATCGATCTTTAACACATAATCCGAAGAGCTCGCATAGCTTGTCTGGTGAACACTGCTATCGCCCTCACGTAAGATCGTCAGATCATCTGCACCGTTATAGTAAATGCATGCGTAAAAACTATCTTTGTAGTTATATCCCTCTCCTCTGTATATGTAACCTTTAAGCGTCAGAATATGAGTCTTGGGATTGTAACTCCATTTATTACCCGATAAGTCGTTGCAATTAGTTGAGGTAACCTGTACTCCGCCGATCCAGAGAGGATACTTTTCCTCTTCTGCTGCCGATGCAAGTGCTGCAGGACAAAGTGCTGCCACCAGCAGGCATGTCAAAAGTGCTGCAAGAAGTTTGATTCTGCTCTTCATAAATATGACCCCTTATGTCACGCGGCACTCCGAGACCCTCAACCATCATGACCGCGGCTTATGCTAATAATTTTAAAGGGAATATGTTTTTATCTCAACACCTTTTTCCATTTGTTATAATTACAGAAGAGAACCTGGGGAGGGAATCAATTTGGAGCGCAAAAACACTTTCAGACGCATTGTAGCTATAGTTCTTATTTTCGCGTTCGCGTTATCAGCGACAGCGTGCTTTGGAAAGTCTGCTGTGCCCACCAAGGAAGAGGCTTTGGAACAGTGCCTGAATTCCGATCCGAACAGCAAAAAGCATTACAAGTACGGCAGAGCGGATATTCTTGAGGTCTGGGGCGACCCGGATATCGGTGATGAAGACAGCGATATTCTGGTCTGGAAATGCAGGAAAAATAAGTTTCTGATCGTGGAATTTAATCCCGACCGCCGTTATAAGATCAGCCGCATGTACGCTTCGTACACGCAGGAGCTCACGACGCTTCTTAGGAATAAAGGGTCCATTTATGTAAGCCCAAGGGGCGCCGTCAAGACTGATTACACCAGGTGCATCCGCATGGAGGAGTCGTGGTTTGACGAGGATGATCTGGGAAAGCTTGATCTGGGTTCAGTCATCGAGATCGAGTTTGACGGAGGCTTCATGGAGACCTTTCCGGAGCAGATCAGTCAGCCTTATTCCATCAAGATCACGGGGAAAGTGCCGGACTCCGAACAGAGAGAGCTCTACGAGGAGGCCTGGTATGTACAGGAGCGCTTCGCGTCCGACCAGAGAGTCGTTGCCGATATTTACATTGATGAGAAGCCTGAGCTTAAGGCGGCGGCCTTCTACGGCATCTGCTTTGATGATCTGGCAAACCACGCATATATTCAGGCACTCTACGGCTACGATTATTACTACAGCCAGACGGCAGGGATCCTGGGATCGCCTGTTTATGTCGGATTCGAGAACGTCTCAAGACCATCACTGGCTTTCTGGTATTTCGAAGAGAACTTAAGAGGTGTTCCTGAGAGGAATATCATGATGCTCCATTTCAATGAGGAAGACCAGCAGTACTATGTAATGGACGAAGCAGTTCTGGATACTGACATGAACACGATCACGGCTTCCATCGAAGAGGGCGGCGTGTATGTCCTGGTCGATGCATACCAGTGGTTAAGGGCAATGGGCAAAGATGCCTCAGATTACAAGTATGATTTTGACCCGACGGCCTTTGATTCGGACTGGGAGCGCGAGTGCAATACCGGCAGTATCATGGATCTTGCCGACAAGAAGTGGGCATTGGCGAATGCGCCCGATTTCCGTGTGTCTACACGTGAAGAACTGGCATCAGCCGTCTACTATATAAACGCTTTCTCGGATACAAGGACTTATTATTCGATCACGCTCGAGAACGATATCGATCTGACGGGCTATGACTGGGCGCCGTGCGGCTGGTACGGCAAATCGGGTGATTGCCCTTTCATCGGCACTATCGACGGCCAGGGTCATACGATCAACGGAATGCATATCGATGGCGGCTATTTTGACGCCGGCTTCTTAGGCTGGGGATACGAGATCGTGATGAAGGATATCACATTTACAAACGCGTTTGTCGCCGGCAGCGGATGTGTGGGCATCGCAGGCGGCGAGATCTACGGCACACATATCTGGGAGAATGTTCACGTCCAGGGCGAAGTGGTCGGCGGCGAGACTGATTACGGCTCGATCATCGGCAGAGAAGGCGGCACATCCTTCAGAAGCTGCACATTTGATGTTATCGCTAACGGCAAGCCTTTCAATTATTACTCTTACAAGAAAATGATCGATGCCGAGACGCCCGTGACAGAGACATTTACGCTCACTTTGAACAGCGACTATACCATTACCCGTGACGATCATCCGGGCTTCAGAAATCTTGCATGGCACGTCGAACACAACGGCGTGCAGATCCTCGAGCGCCTTACCGATGACGAGACCACTCTCGATACGGACCTTCAGTGGTACGACGGCAGCACAGGCACCTTCAGGATCTATCTCGTTGCGTACATCGACGACTACTATATAAGGGTCAGCAATATTATCGAATACTCGAAATGAGTTCGAAAATGAGTTCGAAATGAGTTTGAGATCAGACCCATTAATGTCACGTGCGTTGTAATAAAATAATGATGTGCAAGGCTTGCCTTGCGCACTTAGTCGCGCGGGATTGGAGATTTATAAAGCATGCTTCCTTTTGAAGAGACAGTAGCATCAACGGATAATTCTTTTCTTGTGATCACGTTGGCGGTCGTCATTGCGGCCCTTTTGGTATTGCTGGTATTTGTGGCATTCCGCCTCCGGAGGCAGCAGTACAGCATCTACAGGCAGGAGAGGATCAAGCGTGAGATCGCACAGAGACGAAGGATAAGAGTGTCCGATAAGAATGAAGTTTTCGAGCGCGATAACTACACATGCCAGATATGCGGCATCTCAAGAGATTTTTTAGACAGCCTGTGCGAAGGATTGGGCGATTATCTTCTGCTCGAGGCAGACCACATCAGGTCAGTATCGCAGGGCGGCACAGGCAGGGATATCGATAACCTTCAGTGTCTCTGCTGGCGCTGCAACCGCAAGAAGGGCGGCAGGAGGACCAACGAAGAAGTCAGGGACATGATCGATTACGGCATCGATTATCTTGATCAGGAAGACTGGTAAATCTTAGTAAGATTCGTTCTGCAAAGGCACTCAAAATCCCGTGCCCGGATAAGGGCTTTGCAGCTGCAACATTTTCGCCGCCGCGGATGTATTAATGGTATAAAGCGACGGAGGAAAAACTTTATGTTTACGAATATATATACCGGCGGAAGAAGACTTGCAAAGCGCATGATCACTGTGATCCTCGCTGCAAGCTGCATATTATCTTTATGCGCGTGCGGCAGCGCATCTTCCGGCAGCCCGAACGTTATAACTGACCAGGACAAGATCCATAAGCAGATCGTTAAGATGCTCGATTATGATATCGATGCCGAATACATAGAAGAAGCTGAGATGACCGGGAGCAAATCCGTTGATTCGTACGGCAAGGTCAAGATCCTCGTAAAGGAAGGCAAAGAAGAAGATCTTACCAGGCTGCTCCAAGATCATCTGGGCAGCGGAATGGATCAGGACGTCTCCCATATCCCCGGATATCAGGGCCATCAGTACGCGGAAGAGTTAAAGCAGATGAGCGATATATGGCATTACGTGACATTCAAGGAAGGCACTATTGCCAAATCCATAGACATCAATCTATATGTTGCCAAAGACGGCGATAATACTTATCTGTATATCTTCGGATAAGCAAGATTGGCCGCATAACCGAACCCCTAACACTCCCCCGTTTGATATAATTGATTTACATTCAAACGGGGGATATTTTTATGGAAAAACCGGAGTTGTTTCCTAAGCAGTTAAAGCCTTACCTTCATCTTATGGACGAAGGCCACATGGCCACAGGCTACATCGTTGAAGGCGATGAGAAGGTGTGCGTCATCGACACCATGAACGGGTTTACGGACATCAAGAGTTACATCAGAAAGTTCACTGACAAGCCCATTGTTGTAGTTAATACGCACGGTCATCCGGATCACATTTTCGGTAATGTTTATTTTGATGAGGCATATCTTCATCCTAAGGATCTTGAGCTCGCTGAGTCATTTGTTACGAGTCCTGATTTTGCAGCTGCATGCGAGAAATACGGCCTTGTTATGCCGCCTTTTAAGCCGATCAGGGAAGGCGATGTTATCGATCTCGGAGGCAAGACTTTGGAGGTCTATGAGCTGCCCGGACACACTGCCGGCGGCATCGTTCTCCTGCTCAAGGAAGACCGCATTCTCTTCACCGGTGATGCGATCAATCACCATCTTTGGATGATGCTCGACGGCTGCTCACCGATGGCAGATCTCATCAAGAGCCTGGACCGCATCATGTTCCTCGAAGAGAAAGCAGACTTCATTTTGCACGGTCACGCGAGAGACTTTGACGACATCTCTCTTATCAGATGCATGCGTCAGGGCGCTGTCGAGATCTGTGAGGGCAGGACTGCTGATGACCAGCCTTATAACTGGTTCGGAGGCGTTGCGAAGCAGCATCTTTTCGCGCTTGAGGAAGGCAAGAACTACAGCCAGTACGAGAACAGCCTGATCGTATATAACCCGTGATCACAGCTGCCGATATGCAAAAATAAGGGGCCGTCTCTTACCTGAGGCAGCCTCTTGTAATATGCTTTTTGCGCGCTGATTAGAAGTTCTCTTCGACGGTTTCTTCTTCTTTTTTAGCGATCTCGAAAGTCGGATAAAACTTAACTGCCATACCGCAGTACATGCACCTTCCGAGCATAGGAGTCTCGGACAATTCCTTAACCATTTTGCCGCATCTGGGGCAGGGTTTTGCCGAAGCCGGATTGCCGATCTTCGCAAGCTTTGCGTCCGTCAGTTCAACTACTTTCGCGTTAATGAGCTCCGGGTCAACACCCTGCTCAACCATCGCCTCGAACAAGGCCTGCAGCATGATCTCATGCTTTGCGATCGTGCAGCCGATCCCGCCCATCTTAATATTGGCATCGGCCATCATGTCGGCGCTGTTATTGGTGCCCATCGCCTTGATTGCTGAATACATGTCATTCTTAGCCATAAAATCTCTCCCTTCAGTTATTCCGTCTGATGTGAAAAGCACCATAACCATTGTAGCACATGGAGAGTGCGGCAGTCTTTGCCCAAGTCCTGCCTTCCCAAATGCTTGCCCTGCGCGCGCACAAAAGTATAAAATGTAATCACATGAATCCAGGGAGGATAGGATGATGAAAAGAGAATACTATGAAGATATCGGTTACAAGCCGGTTTTGTTTTATGTGATCTTCGGTGTGTCCGCAGACCAGCTCCAGGTCTCGCGCGAAAAGCACAAGGTCGACGGGTTCCCGGAAGGCCTCGACATCGCATCGTTATCACGCCCCGAGCACTCTGATTATATCGACGGCATCATGGGCGGCGAGATTGGAAACATCCTCAAAAACGAAGACAGCGCGCTCTATGAGAAGTGCCTCAAGACCCAAAAGTGCGTCATCATCAAGGGCAGCATCGCTAAGGACGACACGCTCGATTACATGCGCAATGTCATCGGCATTATCAAGGCGTTTTTCGATCAGGGTGCAGCAGGTGTTCTGGACCTTCTGACATTCTCTTTGTATTCGCCCGAGAAGTGGACCGAGAGATTCTTTGACCAGGACGTCAACGCGCAGAATCACGTAATGATCCTCTTTTCAAAGGAAGAGAACGGCGTCTGGATCCACACCAGAGGCATGGCCGAGTTCGGCAGACCCGACTACGGCATCAGCAACGTGCCCGATGACAAGCTCGAGGACTACAAGCAGGTCATCGACCAGATGGTCTTCTACGGCGGCCAGGGCATCGTTTTCAAGGGCCGCGCGAAGCTCCACACCTTCAACGGCAAGACCTTTGTCGTCACGACCGAGTTCGTCGATGACTTCGATAACGACGACTACAACAACGCGTACTACAAGGTAGAGGTTGTGGAAGAGGTCAAGTGATCTGTGACTGATCTTATGAGGCGGGCTTAGGTGCCCGCCTTTTTTGTTGGGGACTTAAAAATGTACAAGCATTTGTACAAGCGAGTTGTACATATGCTTGTACATTTGGGCCAAAAACGGCTGTTTGTACAAACACTTGTACAAGCACTGTTGTACATTTGCTTGTACAAACAAAGCCCCGCACCAACTTTTCGCGACTACTACTTGACAACTATATCGGGAGACGATATACTCGGGTTACGATATATCGGAAGCCGATATAGAAGGAGGATAGATTAAATGCCACAGTTAGCGTTAACAGAAGCAGTCTTCTACATTTTGTTGTCGCTGCAAAAGCCGCTTCACGGATACGGAATAATCCAGAATGTGGGAGAACTGTCACACGGGCGGGTGAAGCTCGCCGCAGGAACATTATACGGAGCGCTTAATTCGCTCGTAGATAAGGGATGGATTGATGCCCTGCCGGAGAATCCGGAGAGCCGCAAGAAGGAGTACGTGATCACGAACAGCGGTCTTATCGTACTCAAGGAAGAACTCGCAAGGCTCTCGGAGCTGGTAGATAACGGCAAGAGGCTTTTGGGAGGAAACTGATATGCGCAGGGTCGTTCATAAGTTGTTTTTTATCTGGCAGCTCGAGAAAGAGCAGGCATGGGTCAACGAGATGGCGTCTCACGGATACGCACTGGAACATGCAGGAAGATTAAGATTTGAATTCGATGAGACTGAACCGGACAAGTACATTTACAAAGAGATATTCCTCAAGGGATGGGGCGAGAGTGCCGAGAACATCAAGTACTTCAGATTCTTAGAGGAGATGGGCATCAAGGTAGTCTGCTACATCAATTATCCCGGAACATGCTGGGTATACACGAGGGCTCTCAAGAAGGACTATCCGGACGGGATCGAGCTGTATTCTGATATTGATTCCAAGATCACCTATCAGAAAGTAATGGCAGCGTACATGATCTTAGTTATCGCGTTAACGCTCGGAGCAGGTATTCTGAATCTTTGGATAGCGCTGTTTAACAGCTACCGCATTTTGCCGCTCAACCTGGTATGCGCAATACTCGTATTTGCCTTGTGCATTGCTGCGGTCATTGCTGAGATCAATTTTCTCGCAAATCTCAGCAGGCTCAAAAAAGAACGCAAGCTTCACGAATAAGCATCACTGAAAAACTTTTATAACACCTTTTGGAGGAATTACTTATGCAGAAATTAAGTGATCAGGGCAGACTGCGCCCTTGGATGGGATTTATATTGTTCGGAGTGTTGATGGCATTCTTCATTTTCGTATGCGCACCGCTCCAGCAGAACCTCGGAATAACGGGACTTGTAATCACCGAATTAGGCTTTGTTGCGATCGCGGTAATCTACTGTCTGATCCGCAAGGTGAAGATCAAGGAAGTGTTCCCGGTCAAGAAGCCCAAGGTCAGGGAAATCTTCGGATGCATCCTGCTCACGGTAGGATTTTTCCCGGTCTCGCTGATAATGGTCTCACTCACGGCAATCGTATTCCCGTCGAGTGCTGCCGAGGCAGGTGAGCTGACGGACTTTATATACGGCAGCCTCAGCTATCCGCTCGCGGTACTTATAATCGCACTCCTGCCTGCTGTCTGCGAGGAAGCTATCCACAGAGGCGCTATCTTAAGCAACTTCAGAGGCATCAAGCGCGACTGGGTAATCGTGCTCATTATGGGTCTCTTGTTTGGCATCAACCACATGTCGGTATTGAGATTCCTGGCGACGATGCTTTTGGGAATGGTGCTGAGCTTTGTGGTAGTGAAGAAAAACAATATCCTCCTGTCGATGCTCATGCACTTTACGAATAACATGATCTCGGTATCTCTGGGATACTTATCCGGCGCAGGTTCAAACGCAGCATCTGCAACATCGATCGACTATTCATCTGTCCTCGGCGCATACCTTATCTTAGGCTTCTTATCGCCGATCCTGATCACGGTCGCACTGATGCTTATCTACCCTGAAGGCCACAAGAAGATAAGGTTCCTTATAGCAGGCATCATGTCAGCTGTAATGCTTGCAGCAGGTATCGGAATCTCAGCTTTGACGGTCAAGAAAAACATGATCCTCGACGTCACGTTCGGCTACCTCGTAACCGCTGAAGATAAGGATTGCTCAACGATCGATTTTACAGTCGAAGAAGACCGCGAAGCGACGGTAGTCGTCATGGTCACAAATGCCGACGGTGATTACAGAGTAAGGATCGACGGCGACAAGGGAAGCAACATCATAAACGCTCCCGTGCCTCAAGGCGGACTGCGCATGTTCACTTACAATATCGGTCTTAAGGCAGATCACTACACGATAACGGTCGTTCCGGATAATAATGCGATAGGTGAGAAGCCGCAGTTCCAGATAAAGATAAGCTAGAACGCGTTGCGGTAAGATAAAATCTCGAACAATAAAAAAGCTGCCCTCACATTTTGAAGGCAGCTTTAATTTTATAATCAGATTCGATCAAGCCGGAGGCATAGAGTCAGGTGAAGCCTGCTCGATGATAACCTTATTGCTGATGAAGCCCATCTTGAGGTGAGCCTTGAGGCAAACTACTCTGTTATCAGGTGTGATATCGAATTCTGCATCCTGGCACTTTCTGTTTGTGCCGTGTGTCATATGAACCTTGTAGTGGCCATATGCTACAGGAATCTTGATTGTGCTTGCATTAGCGAGGTGTCCCATAGGATTCTCGTTAATATAGATTCCCATTCCTACTGCAATTCCCATAGGTGATCCCATACGATAGATCTGGATGACGCCGTCTTCAGGAAGAATGAGAGCGCCACTGCACTTCTTACATGCAGCACCAGAAGCCTGGATGTCCTGGACTGTTCCGCATGAAGGGCATTTGATTCTGAGCTGTGACATAATGACTCCTTTTTTATCGCATCTTGCGTTGTGATATGGCCTTCTCCGGAAAGCCTGTGGTCATTATATCATTAAAGTAAAGAATTTTTGTGCAACTTAATGCGCAAATATCCAAAATCATTTTTGTTCAATTCCTCTGATTTCTGCCTGATATTGCGAGGGCCTTTAAGCGAAAATATTGTTCGTTATATTTCCCCCCCCGCGTGTTAAAATGAGCTTATCCGGGAAGCTTTCCGGATAAGTTTTTACCTTGTGTTTTTAAGAAGGGGAAATAATTTATGAAGAAGATAATTGCACTTACTCTGGCTTTGGTCATGACAACGGGCATCGCAGCTGCATGCAGCAAGAAGTCCGAGCCTGTTGAAGATGAGACCGAGGAAGAGATCGAAGAGACTGAAGAAGAGACCGAAAAAGAGACTGAGGAAGAGACTGAGCAGGAAGTAAGAGACGAAGAAGTTGTAACTCCTGAGACTTCAGAAGCCACAGCCAACACCGATCCGTCGATTTTTGCCGCATACGGCGTCCTTTACACGATCAATGTCTCTGCGAATTACCAGTCTTTCATCGAGGGCATCAGCCTGTCCGGCAACCAGACCGGATCATCAGAGCTCAATTCTAAGGAACTCTCTTTACTTGACGTAAGATGCTCATTCATGCTCAACGAATGGATCAGCTTTTACCTTGATGACAAATCACCCGATGGAATTCAGGTTTATGCCTTCAAATTCGTCAACGATCCTAACCTGTATAACGATATTACATTCGATGAAAATATTGAAGGATACGTAGCTATGTGCAACCTGAGCAAACCTGAAGAGAAGGGTGATACATGGGGTGATTTCTACATCAATCCCGCAGATGCCGATCCGGGCGATTACACTTTTGTCTTCGTATATCAGGGCAAAGCAATTCACCAGATGAGAGTGCTCCTCGCCGCAGAGGGTACGCTCCAGAATCTGACGGATACAGAAGTCGAGGCACTGACACGTTGATCGTGGTTTGTTGTGCGAACTGACCCGTATATCTTAGTTTGATACGCGAAAAGGGCTGCCGGTTGGCGGCCCTTTTTTGTTGGGCGGGGAACGGGCCGGGACCGCGCGAACGATTGCGAGGACTGTGCAGTTTCCGGGCTGTTTTACTACACGGTTTTCGCGATCTCTGCCCGGATTGCGAGGACTGTGCAGTTTCCGGGCTGTTTTACTACACGGTTTTCGCGATCTCAAAAAGTGTTCGAAAAAGTGCAGTTTTCGAGGCAGAATCGTACACTATTTCAGCACTATTCGGAAAAGTGTACGAAAAAGTGTACGAAACACCCTAAAAACAGACACTTTTTCAGCATTGGGAAAAGCACTGCACAGTCATCGAAAACACGCCCGTTTTCCAAAAATGCTATAATATCCCTCAAGGTAAAGATCTAAGAATTGCTCTGCAGGAATAAGGGGTGATCAAATGTGGAGTGCAAGACCGTTTAATTCGGATATGCCGGATCCTTTCGGAAGGAATCCGAAGAAGACTGAAGATGAACAGCTCTCGGCCGGGTCCGTGAAGTGTCCGTCGTGCGCGTCGAACATCTTTTATCAGCCTGAGGTGCAGGGATTGGTGTGCCGTAACTGCGGCAACATCTATAGCGCGTCGACGCTCGAGAAGATCGGCTCGCTCGGTTACACAATTGAGCACGATTATATGAGTGACGTCGACATTTCCGGTGACGATAAGAAGCGCCATGAGATCGTGTGCGACAGCTGCGGCGCGGTCATGATCGCTGACGAGAATATGATGTCGACGGTGTGCCCGTTCTGCGGTTCGCCGGCGATAATCTCGCGAAGGATGATGCGCGAGTTCAAGCCCGATTACATCATTCCGTTCAAGATCGATAAGAACACTGCCGAGATCAACATGAAGAAGTGGATCAACACCAGAAAGTACACGCCGAGGGGCTTTAAGTCAAAGAGCAAGCTTATCAAGATGACGGCTCTTTATGTGCCGTTCTGGCTCCTTGACTGCAAAGTAAATTCGGACATTTACGGCACCGGCAGAATTGGTTTGGGCGAGGCCGTCAAAGTGTATGAAGTAAAGGCGACTACCTCTTACTATGTTAAGGGCGTGCCTTTCGATGCTTCGTTGAAGATCGCAAATAAGCTCATGGAGGCGATAGAGCCGTTTGATTACAGTGAGATGGTCAAGTTTGAGAAAAAGTATCTTCAGGGTTTCTGCGCTGACAAGTATGACCAGCGTCCGACCGAGATCATGGAGAGATTCGTTAAAAGGCTCGACAGGTTTTCGCAGGAAAACTACAAGAATATCTCCGGGAAATACGATACTTTCGAGCCCAGGACGCAGAAGAATTTCACCTGGATGAGCGACGTTAATATCAAGTATTGCCTGATGCCGGTGTGGTTCATGACCGTTGAGTTTGACGGCAGGCAGTATCAGTTCGCGGTGAACGGACAGACGGGCGAAGCGAGCGGCCAGGCGCCGACTACGAGCGCGACTGACAAGCTCGACAGCTTCGCGAGGTTTGCCCGGAGCAACTGGAAGTGGCTGCCGGTCGCACTAGCGATAGTATTGCCGGGATTTATATACAATTCGGTATCCGTATCTGATTACAGCCCGTTCTACGTTTTCCTCGTTGTGGCCCTGGTGGTGCTGGAGATTGCTTTGATCGCTTTTTCCATTGCGCTGTTTGTTGCGGGTCATGTTGCAGGCGGAGTCTCGAAAACAATTCATAAAACGGCCGATCCCGCCAATGATTTTGACAAGGACCCCGGACTTGACCGGTATCTCGATACAACGCGCAAAGTCACTTTCAATTCAGACGAGGAGTATTTCCGCCGCGAAGGCCGCGAGTATCCTGATGACGATGAGGAGATCATGACAGTCGGTGATCTGTTAAGCAAAAGAAGAGGCCGCCTTTTGTAAGGCAGCCTCCTTTTAGTATTCCGGAAAGAATAAGTTGTCGGATCACGGCTAGTGAATGCCCGGTTTATCAGTTATCTAATCCCGGAATGTTTATGCCTGCTTCAAGGTCGTTCATCTGACCTGTCGCGGCCATCCAGGCTACGAAAATCAGCGTGCCGATGAGCAGCAGAAACGTGATTGCCATGATGATTTTTCCTGCAGGATGCGCGATGTTGATCGTGCCGCCGTAGCCGAATCTTTTCTCGACGTTAAGACGCGTGTCGTTCGGATTGTTGTAGAACATTCCGAAAACCCAGTAATCGTCATCGTCTAAAAGCTCGAGGTTTGTGTCACGCGCATATCTCTTCTCGATCGACTTCTGGTTAACAGCGCCGATGGCGACGATGATCATGATGATGACGGTATATACGAGGACTCCTGCCAGGATGACCATCTCGCTGTTTACGAACATGAGAAGGATCGAGTATCCGGTGAGGAAGAGCGCGTTTGCCCAGCTCATTGCGACCATGAGATCAGCCCATGTCTTCTTCTTTGCCCTGTTGTAGTTAGCATTGATATTGCTGTCTTTGGAGATGACGATGTTCCTTGTGTTGTCCATCATTATCGCGATGGGTACGAGTATTACCGCGATGAACAGGAACGATATGCCCATCATCGTGAGCGCGTACTGCTCGCAGGCGACGTCAACTTTTATCACGCCGAGGTCGATCAGGAATGATACGACTGCGGTGATAAGAGCGATCGCGTTAGGCAGGATCAGCCAGGGGAGCTTCAAGCTGTGGACTGTGTTCGTGTTCGTAAGATCAGTGAAGGTGACGCCGGACTTTGTGATGCCTAATTCCTTCTTAAGGTTCTTGAGTTCAACGTTGCCTTTGCCGAACGGTACTGCGATGAGGAACAGCCCGTAAACGAGTAATATCCAGGCAATCATTGTCATTCCGTTCGCAGGGAGGAATAAGAGCACGATGCTCATGACGCATACAAGGATCGTGATGATGAGCGCGCCCTTGCGGCATGATGCTGCGATCGACTTGAACTTTTCTGCCGCGTCACCTTCGTGGAACTTCGGGTTGTCGCGCACACCGAATATCATCTTCTTTTTCGAAGGGTTTGCAGGGAATGCAATGAAGAACATCAGGAGCGCCGCCGGAACGACGCAGATGAACATTATAAGTTTGATTAACCAAGGCATTTTAACTACCTCCTATTCCTTAGTAAAACTCGTCGATGAGTTTCTTTAATTCGGCCTTCGGAACGCCCGAAAGTCTTGCTTCCGAGACGATGCGGCGGAGCTCTGTTTTGTTGTCTTCGCTGATGACTCCGCTTTGTGCGATGTTCTCTCTGACACGCGCACCGTTCTTGCGGTCGGTCATGATGTATCCTTCGTTCTTTAACATCTGGTACGTCTTGCTGACCGTCATTGTATTGATACCGATCTCGAGCGCCAGCGCTCTTACGGTGGGGAGCTGCTCGCCGGCTTTGAGCTCGCCTGACGAGATCCCCATCACGATCTGATTTCTGATCTGCATGTAGATCGGCACGTCTGAATATTCATCTATTCTGATAATCATATTTACGTCCTTTCTTATTGTCAGCGAGCTTTACGCTGCGGTTAACTTCTTTTCATTTTTCAGAACGACACCTGCGATGACAGCTGTCAGGATCACAAAGGGGATCATGGCTACAAGACCGTTCATGCCCGGGCCGAAGACCATGAGCTTATTGATCTTTTCGAGATGCTCGGCATTAAGAACCACCTGGTACATGGTGAATGCCGCGTTGACTGATCCGTGGAGGAGTGCAGGGATCCAGATGCACTTTGTCTTCTCGTAGATTATCTCATGGAGAACTCCGAGCGCAATGCAGCATATCGTGAACGTGACAAGGCCTAAGACAGGCGCGCCGATATATTCCGAGCCGTACTCGAATCCTGCGAGAAGCATTGCAGGAAAGTGGAATGCTGCCCAGATGGCGCCGCCGATGAACCACGTCCTGACCCTTCCGAATCTTTTGCCGAGCTCGGGATACAGGAACCCTCTCCAGCCGGCCTCTTCACCGATGGCAAAAAACATATTTACTACCGGTGCGTAAGTTATGCATTGGAGCATTGATATCAGTATCATTCCTGTTGTGCTTATGCCGGCAGATGCAAGAGCGTTGTCGAGTGCCGATGCGTCCATTCCTGCTTCTTCATATGAATTGGCCAGGTATGACAGGTCAGTCGAGAAAAGCTCCGGCCAGATAGCAAAGAATACTACGAATCCCAGGATCTCCATAACCATCGGGACAAACATGCAAAAGAGTATCCACTTGAAATTGCCCTTGAGTTTAGGCTTCCACCCCATGCCCTTAAAATCTGCTTTTGCGATGAGTGCTGCAATAAGCGGCGCGAACATGCAAATTGCCAGGCTTCCCTGGAAGATCAATGTGCCGGTCATTCCGCCTATGCTGTTGCCGATGAGCGCCCCTGCGATCTGAAGGCCCCATGCGAGGAGCATTACAATGATCAGGTACTTTATTACTTTCTTCTTATCCATACAATCTCTCCCTTTCTTTGACATACACGCGCTATTCCGGATGTGTGTATGCTTTGTATTAGTTGTGCTAATACAAACTATACAACCTTTTTCGCGGTTGTCAAGTGGTGTTGGGAGTGGGCTGCGTTTGTTGCTTTTGCCCCTGGAGGGCCTGTTTTAGCTGTCTGGGGGCAAATTTTCTGCTTTTTTGCCCCTGAGCGCAGTTTTTCGCTTCTCCGGGGGCAAATCGAAAAGGGGTGTCGCTGATCTGAGCGCAGCCCCGGTTTAGATTGATGTTAAGGAAAAGTATCAGGCCCTGTTAGTTTCCCGCGGCGACTCTGACTCCATAGACAGCTCATTGATGACCTTGATGTCGGCCTTGAGCCTCTTGTACTCGATGACCGTCATTATGACGTATGTCACTGCATAGCCGGAAAGCGTGCTGATGAACGCGGCGGGATACTTATGGAGCTGCCACAGGAGCATGGTGATGCCGACGCTGACCACGGAAGTGATCACGAAGTAGACGATGCTCTGGATCAAAAAGCCCATTTTCTCGACTTCGTAGATCAATGCGGACAATGCGAAGGTCACGCCTATGATGCCGTAAAGGAAGACGTTGATGTATGCCGCGATCGTTACGGAAGGGAAGAGCGCGACGTAATCGGGCGACATCGAGTTGAAGCCCGTCATGCCTTTGGCGTTCATGATGATGTCGATGATGAGGTTTACCAAAAGCCCTGCAAAGGATGAGAGCACAAAGCTTGTAATGCCTCTTTTCAGAACTTCTTTCATGCTTTGCCCTCCGGTCTTTCCTTCGTAAGCTTCTCTTTGATCTTTGCGACGTTCCTTCTAGAGACATATGTCTCGTATCCGGTCTTGAGCACGAGCCTGATCGTGCCCGTGATGCTCATGTCGAGCGACTTTATCTTGTGGATGTTTATAATCTCAGATTTGGATATCCTTATGAAATTCGCATCGCCGAGTTCATGCTCTAATTCATAGAGTTTTTTCTGCACGGCATAGCGCCCGTCGCCCGTGAGGACTATGACGCGCTGGCCTTCCGAATAAGCAGACAGGATCTCGGTCCTCCTGATCATCCTTTTGTTGCCTTTCTCGTCCGTGCCCGGAATGTTGTAGTCATATATCTCGTGCAGTTCACCGACTACAGCCCTGACCTCGTCCGTCAGGGCGTTGCTGCAAACGTGGAGCTCTATCTCCTTATACTTGTTGTCGGTTTCTGTAAGGATCTTCATGCCCAGAGTATATCATTTACCTCTGGTCAGCGCGCATCCTTCCCTTAAAAACAATGCTTGCAATAAGCGTCAGTATAAAGGCCGCGAAAACAACTACCCCAAGCGGCAGCAAGAATTCTTTTACTCCGAACTCCAGATCTATCGCTGAGCGCGCGAGCTTGGTGGCATAGAGGAAAGGCAGGCATCTTCCAAGCTTATACATAAAGCCGCCTACACCTTCTACGTCAAACCAGATGCCGCCTAACATCGCGCCCAAAGAGATGATGATCGAGCAGATCCCCGGAGCTGCCTTCTCGTTGAAGAACGTGCCGAAGAGGAATCCTATGCTTGAGAACATCAGCGCTGAAGGGATGACTGCGGCTACCGCAAGAAGAAGTCCTGCGATGTTTAATGAATAACCGGAGATAAGGCTTATTATGATCGCTGCGATAAGCGAGAAGCATACCTGAATGACTGCGGTCAGGAGCATCGGGAGGATGTAGCCCCATACGAAGTTGCCGCTCTTCATCGGCGAAGAATAAAGTCTTGTGAGGAACGCGCCGCTCCTGTCCTTTGCGACTGCAATTGCCGTGAAGAGCATGATGAACATCTGTCCGAAGACCGCGATGCCGCCTGCGAGGTTATCGATCCTGAAGAGCGTGTTGCCGGCTTCCTTCGGGATGGCGGAATTTACGATGGACATGATGATGAGCATCACGATCGGGAAGGCGATGCAGAAGATCCAGCTAAGCGGGTCCCTTACGACTTCTATCAGATTCCTTTTTGCGAAAACTATTGTTCTTCTCATTGTCTTGATCTCCTTATTCCATCTTCCCGGCGGCGCTCACGGATTCATCATCTTCCGTCTTCTTGGGGGCGCTCACGGATTCATCATCTTCCATCTTCTCCGCGATGCTTACGAAAACATCCTCGAGGCCTTTCTTGCCCGTCAAATTCTCGAGTTCTTCAAGCGTGCCGATCGCCATTACCCTGCCTTCGTTCATGATGACTATCCTGTCTGCCAGCGCCTGCGCCTCTTCCATGTAGTGTGTGGTGAGGACGATCGTCATGTTCTTCTTGAGTGCCTCGATCTCGCGCCAGAGCTGTCTTCTCGCGAGGACGTCAAGTCCTAAAGTAGGTTCATCGAGGAAGAGCACCTTCGGTTCACCGATGATCGCCATCGCGATCGAGAGTTTTCTTTTGTAGCCGCCGGATAAGAGCTTTGACTTCTTGTCTTTGAATTCTTCGAGACCGAATGCCTTGATGGTTTTCTCTACGGCTTTGGCAGACTTTTCCTTGGGAAGGTAGAGGTCAGCCATGAACTCGAGGTTCTCTTTGACTGTCAGGTTTTCCGCGACGGACGTGTCCTGCGGTGATACGCCGACCAGTCGTTTTACTTCTTCGGAATCCTTGATGACATCGCGGCCCATGATCTCTGCCTTGCCTTCGGAGGGCTTGGTCAGGCACGTGAGCATCTTGACCGTCGTGGTCTTGCCCGCGCCGTTGACGCCGAGCAGCGCGATGAGCTCGCCCTCATTGACTGTCAGGGTCAGGCCTGCGACTGCCGTCTTGTCCTTGTACCTTTTGATAAGGCCTTCTGTCTTGATTGCATATCCCATATTCCAATCTCCTTTTCTTTGCCGGGGTCAGACCCGCAAATGTTTTAGCTTTGTTGGTCAGCCCCGCATATGTTTTGTCTTTGCTGAGGCGATATTAGCAGGGGACAGGGCGGCTTTAAATAAAAAACACATGAACGGTCGTTCCTGATATATGAACGGCTGGCCGGGGCATAGTCCGTGTGTCCCGGATTATTGGCGAGAACTCTTTCGACATAAACAAGAACGGCTGGTCGGGGCATAGTCCGTGTGTCCCGAAGGTTTCTGTATTTATTCGTGCAAAAGCCGCCTCAAAAATACAGAAAATCGCGTTTTTCTGTATTTTTCGCCCTTATTTTCGAGCAATAAATACAGAAGGCAGCGGCGCGGCCGCGAAAAAAGGAATCTACCCTCGTATAATCCTAAGGTGTTACAATTAGGCAAACTTTATAAATTACCGGGGAAATATGAAAACACGTAAATTCACAACCTATCTTCTCCTCGCGTCCCTGACGGCCACGATGCTCGCCGGATGCGGAAAGACCACAACAGATACCACCATCGAGCTCACCATGGCACCGACCAGCAGTGAGACGACGATGCCCACTGAGACTACGCCCGAGACCAGCACGTTCACGACTTACACTCTTGAAGAGTACAAGAGCGCAGGGGTCAACGAGCTCAATTCAGTGCCGATCCTCATGTACCACAGGGTCTACGGCATGACCAACGCCGAGACCGAGTACACGGGCGGCAATGTTGACAAGGACGGCTACAACAGGACGTCGGAGGCTTTCGAGGCGGACCTGAGAAGCTACTATGCGATGGGTTACCGCATGATGAGGCTCAACGATTATGTTGACGGCTATATCGATGTGCCGTTCGGCTACAGCCCCCTGATCCTCACGTTCGATGACGGCATCAGGGACGTCGTGCTCCAGGGCTGGAACGGCGACGGTTCGCCGATCTTCGACCCCACGTGCGCCATCGGCATCCTGGAGAAGATCAAGGCTGAATATCCTGACTACAATGTCACGGCGACGTTCTTCGTGAACTCTACGCTCTTCGGCAACAGCACGGAAGACGACCACAAGGTAATGAAGTGGATGGTCGACAACGGCTACGACATCGGCAACCACACCTACGACCACGTCAAGCTCGGAGGGTGCAGTGCTGATGAGATCGAGAAGCAGGTCGGCTCGATGTATAAGCTTTTAGACAGCATCATTCCTGACCAGTACGTAAGGATCATCGCCCTGCCGTACGGCTCGCCCGAATCGATGAGCGCTGACAAGCCGCAGTACGAGAAGATCTTATCGGGCACATACGACGGCTTCACATACACGACGAAGGCCGCGCTCCTGTGCGCCTGGACGAGATCGTATTCGCCCTTCGTAAGAGACTACAACAACACCGCGATCAGAAGGATCCGCGGCTACGATAACAACGGAAAAGAGTGGGACATCAAGATGAATTTCGACCAGCTCAACGACGGCAAGAGATTTATCTCTGACGGCGATCCCAACACGATCGTTTTCCCTGAGGCCGACAACGCGAGCGGCACGTGGCTCAAGAACACGTTCGGGCACCAGGTCATCACATACTGATATGAATCTTATCGAAGTCAAGGACATCAACGCGCCGGAGATGGATATTTTCGCGAGGGTCACCGAGCCGCAGCTAAGGCTTAAGGGTGAATTTCTTGCCGAGACCGCCAGCGTTATCCTGCGCGCGCTCGAAAACGGCTGCGAACCCGTATCGATGCTCGTCGAGACCGGGCGTCTGGAAGCCGAGGCAGGGCCTGTCTTTGAAGCGGTCGAAAAGTTCTTAGGCAAGGATTTTCTTGACGCCCTCCCGGTATATGTCGCGGAGCAGGAGGTCGTGATAAACATGACCGGCCACCATCTGGCTCGCGGCCTTTGGATGGTGATGAAGAGAAAGCCTGAGATCTCCTTGGAAGAATTCTGCAGGGGCAAAAAGCGTATCGCAGTCTTGTTCGATGTTGTAAATCCGATGAATGTCGGGGCGATCATAAGATCTGCGGCAGCGCTCGGGATGGACGGCGTGCTGCTCACGCATCCGTCGGTCGATCCGCTCACAAGGCGCACCGCGAGAGTCAGCATGGGTACTGTTTTCCAGATTCCGTGGGCAAAGGCAGGCAGGGAGGAATCCGAAGGGACGAACCTCATCAAGGTCCTTCAGTCGCACGGCTTTAAGACTGTAGCGATGGCGCTGACTTCTGACTCGACGAGCGTCGACAACGATGAGATCCGCGCCAACGATAAGCTCGCGGTAGTGCTCGGCACGGAAGGCACGGGGCTGCCCAAGGACGTTATCGCTTCATGCGATTACCGCGTCATGATACCCATGTTTCACGGCGTCGATTCGCTGAACGTCGCGGCTGCCAGCGCCATAAGCTTTTGGGAATTGATGAAGTAATCTTGCTTCTGCATAAAAGCACACCTCTCGAGAAAATCCACGTCGGCTAGCCCCCGGAGGCTCACATGCAGGGCCTGTAATAAGGAACGTTTTAAGCGTAAGACAAATTGACAAACGCCCGGATTGAAAATAAAATCTTTTGTATATATTCGCAAAGTGATTTTGAGGATTTATCAACATTTTCCGAAAGACAGAAAGGGGTTACAAAATGAGTACGATCGAGAAGACATTCAATGATGGTGAGATCATCATAAAAGAAGGAGATAATGGTAATACTTTCTATCAGCTTTTGGAAGGTAAAGTCGGAGTTTACAAGAACTACGGCAAGAACGACCAGGTCCAGGTAGCGATCCTCGAGCAGGGCCAGTATTTCGGCGAAATGGCAGTCATCGAGAACTATCCCCGCAGCTCCACAGTAGTTGCAGAGGGCGCAGCAAAGGTCATCGAGATCGCAGCTGAAGAGATGGGCGAATACATCGCCCAGAATCCCGGCAAGATCCTCGACATCATGACTCTCCTCGCATCCAGAGTCAAGAAGATGACAGAAGACTGCAACGAAGCCAAGAAGGTCTTAGACGACATCCGCAAGGCTAACTCCAGCAAGAACTACGACAGCTTCTTCGCTAACATGATGCAGCAGTCCATCTTCCTCACATCAAAGAACTTCCGCTTAGAGCGCCCGAGTGCCGAGTCCCTCCGCGAAGCAGCAGAGGCAGTCTCCGGCCAGAAGCCCGACGACGCAGTCACATACAACTACGGCACGATCATCTTCAAGGAAGGCGAAGTCGGCAAGTGCATGTACATCGTCCACAGCGGTAAGGTCGGTGTCTACAAGAACTACGGCGCAGTCGACGAAGTCAAGCTCTCTGAAGTCGTTCCTGTTGCTTGCTTTGGCGAGCTCGGCATGCTCACAGGCGACGCCCGCAACGCAACAGCAGTTGCAGAAGTCGGCGACACCGAAGTCGAGATCATCCGCCCCGAAGACCTCGAAAAGGTTTTCAAGAACACCCCCAAGAAGATCGAGCTCATCCTCAAGAACCTCTCTTTCCGCCTGAGAAACATCACATACGATTATTTCAAGGCCTGCAAGGAGATCTACGAGACAAGAGGCAACGAAGACTGAGTTTTTGTTCGCTTTGATAGTGTTTATCCGGGGGCTGCCCAAGTGGCGGCCCCTTTTTGTGCGGGGGTGTGGTTTCCTTTTTTGCGCGGCGGTTTTCCTGCTTTTTGCGCGGGTAGTTTTCCTGCTTTTTGCGCGGGCAGTTTTCCTGCTTTTTGCGCGGCTGCGCGGGTGACGGGTAAAAATGTGTGAATGGGTTGATTTACCCGTCTGTTTTTTCGCGAAGACGAGTGTGTGACGGGTAAAATCTCGAAAAAGGGTTGATTTACCCGTCGTTATTCTTGCGCGACCGCGCGCATGACGTACTAAATCACGAAAAATGGCTGTTTAGTACGTCGGATTTCCTGCCAGGTAGTATGCATGACGGATAAAAACGAGAAAATGGCTGGTTTTATCCGTATTTTTCCTCGTGAAGACGTCTGTAAGACGGGTAAAATCGTGAAAAACGCCTGATTTACCCGTATTTTTCATTTCGAAGGCGCCAAAACGACGTACTAAATCGCGAAAATGGCCATTTTAGTACGTCATCTCCTCCGCAGGGCCAAAAACACTACGGATAAAAACGCGAAAAAAGCGACTTTTATCCGACGCCCTTTCTTTTTCAAACCAAATGCCCCGCCATGCAGGCCAACTGTTGGCACAAACGCCACCAAAGACAACTTATCAAGCGCTTTTACGACATTATCATCAGCTTTTGTGTAAGCATTTTCGCGTACAAAGGGATATTTTTAGGGTATAGCACCGGGCGCTAAAACCACGCGGGCACAGGTATAGCACCGGGCGTAAATGCGCGGAAATAAAGGAGATTACTATGAAGAAGATTACGGCGGCGGTTATGGCAGGCGCGATGGTATTGGGCTTGACGGCGTGCGGAGCGAAGGAAACGGACCCGATGGATACGTTCGCTGAGAATACAATTGCTGAGACGATCATAGAGGCTACGACTACGGAAGCGACGACGGAGGAGAGCGTGGCGCCAACGTTTACGCCGGAACAGCATGCGCAGCTGATATGCTGGGAAAAGGATAATAACAATGCTGATTTTGCGGGCGATTTTGATTTCGGAAGCAATGCGTCATTTGAGATTTTAAATTTTGACGGCGTTGATTGGCCGGCGTATCCGAATTATCCGGCAGGCGAGGATATTGTGATCACTTTCAAGAGCGACAAGGATTTGAAGTGGGGCAAGATCTTAAAATTCGGTTCGGGCGTTGATCTGTCGATCGACATTTTCAGGGAAGATGCGGACATCATATACATCGCCAGCGACCATGCAAGCCACGAGGCGACCACTGATGAGTGGACATACACGACCAACATCAACGAGTTTGTCACTTGCAGCGACGGCGTTTACACGATTACGATTCCGGCTGAGTACGTCACGCCGGAGTACGACTTTTATATAAAGCTCGCTACGGTGCAGACGACCGGCTGGTACAGCAGTGAAGAAGAGGTTGATTTCGGCGATGGCATCGAGTTCTATGTGCGTTGCTTTCCTGCGCAGTAACGAAAAAACTGATAAAAGCATTCTTATTCCGCCCCTCGCCAAGTGCGCGGGGCGTTTTTGTTGAAGTTGTTTGCTCGGAGTGCTTGCTGTGACGCGAAATGACACGTTTTGCCCCTTTTTCGTGTCAGTTTTCGTCACTATTGAGGATATTGCCGGGAAGTGACACGTTTAGGCTTTATTTTGTGTCACTTTTCGTCACTGGGACTGTGTCACTTTTCGTCACTGGGACTAGGAATGGAGCTGCGATTAGGAGACAGCCTCGGCAGCATGATAACCAGCGTGAATGAGCCATCGTCTGACTCAGCCTTGAGCATGCCGTTGCAGTCTTCGATGGTGCGGCGGACGTTCATGAGGCCGAAGCCGTGGTGGTCTTTGTCTTTCTTGGAGGTGTAGCCGGAGGAGCTTAGGAGCTTGCCGATGTCGACCTTCTTGGATGCGGAGTTTGTGATCTTCAGGACGAAGAATTTGTCGGTGCGCTTGATCTCAAAGGATACATACGGATCTTCGCAGGCGGAGGCGGCTTCGATGGCGTTGTCCAGGGCATTTGCGAAGATGCTGCACTTGTCCATGGGCTTGATGTTGAGGCCGCCGTCGACGACGCCGTCAAGCGTGAAGCGGACGCCAAGCTCGTTCATGCGGTCGGCCTTCATGGAGATGATGATGTCGAGGATCTCGTCGCCGCTGACGTATTGAGGGGACAGGGCGCTGACTTTGCCGAGCATGTTTTGGATGTGCTCGCGGGCTTCGTCTACGTGGCCCTCTTCGAGCATCATGGAAGTCATGGCGAGGTGGTTTTTGACGTCGTGGCGGAAAGCTTTGGTCTCGGTCTGCTTGCGCTTATATTGCTCGATGTAGTCGAGCTCGGCGGCGAGATAGGCCTCCTGGGACTTGTTCTTTTCGCGCATGGAGCGTTCGGCGGACGCGATGACGACGATGACAGGCGCGGCAAGGCCAAGAGTGACGAGGCCGATGCCGAACATGAAACTCATTACCTCATATCTTTCCGATAAGGTGTAATAATCGCCGGACATTGCGGCGGGAATGATCGGGAAGGTGGCAAATATGATGACCCATATGATGAACAGGATCCTTGAGGGGATGCTGATCACGTAGTATTTCTTTTGTCTGTAGAAACCGAAATATCCTACGATGAAGAGTGCCAGGGTGATGAAGAAGCCCATGCCGGAGATTGCCAGCCAGAGGCTGCCTGTTGCAAATTGATTGACAAAAACATCCATGAAAACGTCTTCGTTTCCGCCCGCGAAATATACCACGGCCAGCTGTGAGAATGTGCCGATGTATGATGTGACCAGGTACAGGCAGATGGTAGCTTCGATCGCCCTTAATATGCGCTTTTCTTTGAACGCGAAAAGATAGAAGAAAAACGCGTATGCGAACAATAGCAGATTCAGCAGTTGCTCTATGAGAATGAGCTGTTCGGTGAGGAACTCCTCGGAAACGAATAAAGCTATGAGAACGTTTGCGATTATGGTTATGACCAGGACGCCCAGTGATGACAGGACGAGCTTTTTGGTCAGCACTACATAACGGCCAAGGAAACATGCCGCGACGATTACAACTATCAGCATGGAGAGGATGAACTGTAAGTTGGTTAAGATCGAAGTTATGAGGCTGTTAATGAACATTATGGTTTCTTCAGTCATATCAGAAAGCCGATCCTTCCACGTAAGCGTACAAAGCGTCTTTTAAAGGCTTGACGTTGCTCCTGCTGACGGGGAGCGCGACGTCGCCTTCCATTATGGCGTCATTCTTGGAGAGCTTTTTGACCTTCGAAAGCGAGATCAGGTAGCCTCTGTGGATCCTGAAAAAGCCGTCGTTCTTGAGCTCTTCTTCGAAGTCGCCCATGTTGTATCTGATGGTGTGTTCGCCCTTGACGGTCACGATCCTGACGTTCTGGTTCATGGACTCCATGTAGATGACGTCGCTCACATCGATCACGATCTCTTCGCCTTCTTCTTTGACGATGATCTGCCTCGTGCTGCCCTGCTTTTCCTGGACGTGCCTGATGACGTCCTTGAGCTTATCGATGTCGACGGGCTTGGTGAGGTATCTTAACGCGTTGACCTCATAGCCTTCGAGCGCGTATTCGATGTGTGAAGTGAGGAACACGATGAAGGCGTTCTCGGACTTGGCGCGGATCTTCCTGGCGAGGGTGATGCCGTCGACTGCGGGCATCTCGATGTCGAGGAAGACCAGGTCATAGGGGCACTTGCCGAAGGCGTCGCTCAGTATGTTGCCGTCCGAAAATGTGTCGATATCGTAATCGACATTTATAAGGAGCTTATCAAGGATGGTCTTGAGCTGCACTCTGTAGATCTCTTCGTCGTCGCAGATGGCAATACGCACTTCTATGGCCCTCTCTATATAAATTATTTACGGTCACTATAATAAACGATTTTGGCCCATGAGCAAACCTTATGTGCCCCCGGTCAAGCCTTATATACCCCCGCAGCAGACCATTCACGACAGGGAAAATACCATTCACGCCAAGTTCCGGGACGGGCGGATTCCCGATGCTACAATCACGGCATCAACAAAAACAGTCAAAAGGATGGTGTCAAAAAATGGCAAAGGAATTATCTAATCAGGCAAAGTGGAGACCCTGGAAGGGTATCGTTTTGTTCGTCATCGCTTTCGCATGGCTCATAGCAGGAAGCCTGACGGCGTTCTTCATCGGAACGGTCTCAACGCTCCTCGTACAGCTCGGCTTCCTCGCTATCGCGATCATCGCATGCCTTATCAACAAGACTCCGCTTAAGGAAGTTTTCCCGATAAAGAAGATCACCGTAAGAGATTTCTTCGGAACGGTCCTCATGTGGATGGGCTCGCTTCCTCTTGGAATCTGCAGCGCATTGGCAGTAGGAAAGCTTTTCCCGCAGACATTTGAGAACGTCGCAAACGGTGTCAGCGAGATCGCTACAGGCACTCTTGTTCTCGGCTTCATCATGACAGTTATCTGCCCTCCGATCTGCGAAGAGGCTATCATGAGAGGCGCTGTCTTAAGCAACTTCAGAGGCATCAAGAAGGACTGGATCATCGTGCTCATCGTAGGCGTTATGTTCGGTATCCTTCACACAGATCCGGTCAGATTCCTTAACACGGCACTCCTCGGCGGATGCATGGCTTACCTCATGGTAAAGCGCAACAACTTCATCCTCCCGATGATGTTCCACTTCATCAACAACTTCACGACCATCGGAATCAGCACGCTCTCAACGATGTTCTCTTCACAGGCATCACAGGCAGCACAGCAGGCAGAATCATCAGCGATCACATCCGAAGCAGTCACAGCATCACTTGACGCAATGCCTTTGTTAATGATCGCATCTTTCCTCTGCCCTATGATCCTCACGATCGGCGCCCACCTCATCAAGCGCCAGAAGGAGATATCTGAAGGCACAGATCCCAAGGGCATGAAGCTCGGCGCTAAGATCGGCCTGTCCGCTATCCCTTGCGTACTCCTTCTTGCAGGCGGCATCATTCTCACAGCTATGTCAATTAACGGATAAGATTTAAAACTCCCCATAATGACCCCTCGCCGGAAAGCCTTATATACAAGGTTTTCCGGCTTTTTTATGCCGCAAATATACATTTTCGCTGCCTCAATTTAGCCCGATTATTACCACAATCTTGAAGTCGTTTTGATGCTGATACGAAGTTAATTTGAAAAACCTCCGTACTAACCTGTATACAGAAAGAGAGGTCAGATATGTGCGACGAGATCTATAACGGACTTGTAAATTACGAGCAGAGCGACAACAATTGTTGCTTCGATAAGAACGCGACTCTTGTCATCAAGCAGGAGGCCATCGTACACAATGTTAAATATATTAAGGAGACCACCGGCGCGAAAGTGATCGCGGTGCTCAAAGAGAACGGCTACGGCTTGGGCGTTGCCAACCTTTATCACATCATCAAGGACCAGGATATCCACATGTTTGCGGTCACATCCACATGCGAGGCGATCGCTTTGAGGGAAGAAGGCTGCAAGACTGACATCCTCATGCTCACTCCCATCGCGGATTTCTGCGAGCTCCTCCTGATGGTATCCCACAATGTCGTCATCGCTTTGGGCGACGAGAAGCAGCTCGATGTATTAAGAGATATTCACGAGCTCACGGGCAAGCGTCCGAGAGTCCACGTGCAGATCGATTCGGGCCTCGGAAGATACGGTTTTAATGTCGAGAATCTTCCTGACTTAAAACACTATCAGGATTACATCTCTGTCGAGGGATGCTTCACTCATCTTGCAGGCAGCGTAAAGAGCGCGTGCGATTACAAAAGAAGCGTCGAAAAGCAGGTCAAAGTCTTTAAGCAGGCATTAGGCAAGATCAGAGCAAAGGGGATCGATACAGGCCTTTGCCACATCTCAAATTCCAAGGCGGCAGTAACCTTTGGCGCACTGGGTTTTGACGCGGTAAGAGTAGGCAGCGCGATCCTCGGAAAAGTATGCGTTAAGAGCGGCCTCGAAGAGGCAGTCTGGCTCGAGTCTAAAGTCTTCTCCGTGTACAACAGGCAGGAAGGCGAGCACATCGGATACAGGGGAGAGGCAGCACTTAAAAGAGACAGCAATCTCGCAGTCGTAAGAGTAGGCACCGGCTGCGGCATCGGACTGATCCAGAAGGGCACCGTGGATTATACACTGAGCGCCATGTTCAAGAACATGATCAGAAAGATCAATTCCGTTCCGTATTTCTGCGTGTGGATCAACGGCAAGAAGAGCCCTGTCATCGGCCGTATCGGCATTGCCCACATGACCGTCGACGTCACTGAAAACAAGGTCAAGGAAGGCGACATCGTGAAGGTCCAGGTAAACCCTTTGTACGTTCATCCTTACATCAGGAGAATGGTCGTCTGAGGTAGTTTTCGCGAAGTAAAAATACAACAAAAAACTCCGGTTCATATTCACGGGAACACAAAAGTATTAAATACACTCAAAACTATTTGTTTTAATATGCTTAGGGTGTGTTAGTATAAGTGTGTATGTGTTATTGGCCCTGACGAGATGCTCGTAGATATGAAATGGAGCTTCATATGTTGTACAGCGAAACAAACCTGGTTAAATCTTTCGGAAGATCTATTGTCAACAAATACATCGACCCCGCTTTAGACGTTGAGGAAACATCAGTAGACAGCCTGCTCGAAGATGTCATCCTTGTCGAGAAGATACCCGTCCTTAAAGGCATTTGCGCTCCGGGCAAAACCGTTTCCGTAAGCGACAAATTTTTCTGCAAGAGACTGGTGGCTTTCATCCAGGAATTCAACAACGGCAACATCTCCCAGTATAAGATGGACAAGCACATTGACAAGCTCAAAGAGGAGAAGAAGTTAGACCCCGAGTATGAGCAGGTCCTCCTTCTTATCGAGCAGTGCAGCCAGGCATCCCAGGCCAAATATCTCGCAAGATTTTATCAGTCATATTGGAACGGCGACTACGATTGGGATTCATTCCGCGAGATCGCTGACGCCAACCAGAGAATGTTCGCGTGCGACTACGCTGTCCTCCAGTCCGTCGCAAGTGAGACAGAATCTTCAGGCAAAGAATCTTCAGTAAGCCGCCTTGTATCTCTCGGCCTCATCGTTGACCGCAGATCTTCCGGCGAAGGCCTGTCTCTTTCCGAATTCGGCATCGAATTTGCCAAGGGCCTTGACGCCAAGAAGAAGACCACTCGAAAGTCTTCTGCCGGCGCGAAAAAGCCCAGCATCAACGAAGATCTTTTCTCCGGCAGACTCTTTGATTCAGAAAAGACCGGAGAGCCCAAGCCCGCCGCAACGGAAGCACCCGATCCCAACATGTTCAAGAACATGGACATCGACGACGCGTTCGCACTTCTTGCCGCAGCGCCCAGTCCGTTTAAGCCCTTAGATTCAGAGCCCGCCGAGACTACCCGCGCAAAGATCGCGCCCGATGCTCCGAAGGCTAAGCCTGAGCCCGAAGTCTCCAATGCAAAGCTCGTTACCGAGGCCCCGAAAACAAGGCCCGGCACTGAAGCCAAGCCCAAGTCAAAGAGCACTCCCAAGCCGGCCTTCGATCCCAAGGATACATCCCAGATGGGCGTTAAGCAGTTAAGACCCATCATCAACACAGACAACGATTCGCCTTACGCATCTTCGCCGATGGCATCAGACGGCTCAAGCCCGTTCAAGCCCGCCAAGTCCAAGAAGATCGAGGCAGACGCTCCCAAGACAAGGAGCACAAGATCCAAGGCAGCAGCTGAGCCTGCCAATATTCCTGACGACAACAATCCTTTCAGAGCGGCAGCAAATTCTGAGAGCAAGACTCCGAAGTCTGCAGAAAACAGCCCGTTCAAGCCGATCGGCGCGCCCGGGCTTGTTGAGACTCCGAGCCCGTTCAAGCCCGCTGCTCCCAAGGCCGAGCCCGCTGCCAAGGCTGCCGAGCCGAGCCCGTTCAAGCCCGCTCCCGCAAAGAAGACATCTTCAAAGGCAGCTGCTGAGCCTGCCGAGATCATTGAAGATAACAATCCTTTCAGAGCGGCAGCAAATTCCGAGAGCAAAGTACCGAAGTCAGCTGAGCCCGCAAGTCCGTTTAAGCCCGCTGCAGTAAAGGCTGAGCCCGCTGCTAAGGCGGCTGAACCGAGCCCCTTCAAGCCCGCTCCCGCAAAGAAGACTCCGGCTGCGCCCGCCAAGGAATCTGCCGAGCCCAGTCCGTTCAAGCCGTTGGGCTCTGCGCCCGCTGCTAAGGCGGCTGAACCGAGCCCGTTTAAGCCCGCTGCAGTAAAGGCTGAGCCCGCAGCTAAGGCGGCTGAACCAAGCCCCTTCAAGCCCGCTCCCGCAAAAAAGACTCCGGCTGCGCCCGCCAAGGAATCTGCCGAGCCCAGTCCGTTCAAGCCGTTGGGCTCTGCGCCCGCTGCACCTAAGGCAGCCGAGCCGAGCCCGTTTAAGCCTGCTGCAGTAAAGGCTGAGCCCGCTGCTAAGGCGGCTGAACCGAGCCCCTTCAAGCCCGCTCCTGAGAAGAAGACTTCTGCTCCTACGCCCGCTGCTAAGGCTTCCGAGCCCAGTCCTTTCAAGCCTTTGGGCAGCACAGAAGCGCCTAAGGCAGCTGAACCCGCAAGTCCTTTCAAGCCTTTAGGCAGTGCAGAAGCGCCTAAGACTCAGGAGCCCGCAAGTCCGTTTAAGCCTTTCGGCGCAGCAGCGAAGACTGATGCACCCGCAGCCGAGACTGCTAGCGCAGCTCCTTTCAAGCCGTTCTCAAATATCAGCCAGGATCCGCCGGTCCACATCGAAGCCGCGAATCCGAATATGTTCAACATGGGCAGCGTGTCACATCCGAATTCCGATTCGCCCAAGGGCACTTCCAAGCTCGGTTCGTTCATGTCCATGGATGACGACGAAGTGCTTCACCAGGACAAGGAGACCGGCAAGCTCGGCTCTTACATGTCGCTGGACGAAGGCGAAGACACAGGCGAGAAGCTCCCTCAGAGATCCGAGAGCTCGACTAATTATTTCGCGATGAGCTCAGCAAGCTCTGCTCCGTCAAGGCTGTCATCTTCCAATGCGAGCCCGTTCAAGCCCATGAAGCCTGCCGATTCCGGAAGCGCTCCAAAGAGTGCTAACCCGAGTCCGTTCAAGCCGGCCGATGCCTCTAATCCCGAGGGCGGCGCGCCGGCTCATCCCAGCCCCTTCAAGCCGCTGGGTTCGTAAAGAAAAACTAAGCAAAACAAAAGGCGCAGTGGATGCGCCTTTTTTGTGTCTGTTATTGGGCGTTTTCCCCGACATACGAAAAAGCAATTTTGCTCGATTTTATATGTAGGTTTTAAGTTTTTTAGCTGATTTTTCGCTGTGACCTGCATACGAAAATTCAAGTTTGCGGTTTTTTATATGTAGGTTTTGTGTTTCGCGGGCCATTTTTCGCGAAAACCTACATATAAAATCGCGGAATTCCCGAAAATATATGTCGGGGCGTATTTACGCAAATATCATCACCCAAAACATATGCATCGCGGCAGGTTAAGACAGCGATACATCACCCTAGCCCTGCCATCCTTACCATTATCCCGGGCAGGACAAACGTCATAAATATCAGGATGATCACTGCGAGCACGACCCAGATCGTGATGGCGATCCTGATGAGCTTTTTGTTGCGCTCGCGGCTCATTTTGCCCTTGAGCTGGAGGCCTGCGAGGATGGTGTTGATCGCAAAAATGCCGCCTGCGAGTATCAGCAGGAAGGGCGTGAGGACTATGCCGGTGTCCATCAGGTAGTTTAAAAAGTAGATGAGTATCGAGGCGACTGAACATATCAGCATGCCCTGGCCGCAGACGTACACCTTGTTTAAGATCTTCGCCTTCTCGGCTTCGGTGTACTCGGCTACCATTACCAAAGTTTCTTTCATGTCTGTATCCATTTTTTCACTCTCTCTTTCTCCGCGCAGAAGCTCGCGGATGTCAATGTCGTAAAAGTCTGCCAGCTCGATCATCATGCTGATGTCGGGCATGGTGTTGCCGTTCTCCCATCTCGATACTGATCTCGATGAGACGTTGAACTTGTCTGCCAGCTGTTCCTGCGACAGATTGTGTTCTTTCTTAAGTTCTTTCAGGAGATTTCCGATCTTGATCTGGTCCATATGGGCCTCCTTCCGACCTGAATGTAGCACCGGGCAGCTGCGAAAAACACGACAGAGAGTGAGAGTTGCCGGATTTTCGCGAATCAGACAGATGTGTCGGGTTTATTTTAGCATGTCGGGCAGGCGAAAAAGCCGTGATTACCCGTGTGCATCTTTTTCGAAGATTTTTCACTGAAAAAGATGCATACAAGGAGCAGATATGCATCTTTTTGGAGCGGTTTTTGATGATTAAGATGCATATTTCCGAAAGTATGCATCTTTTTGAAAATGTTTTCGGGTTTATGGATGCATATGGGCCTGAGATATGCATCTTTTTTGCGAAGAATTCTCGAAAAAAGATGCATGGCCTTCTCAACCGGTTTTCCCGGAAAAGATGCATGGCCCCCAAATAAATATGCACCCCCCAAACGCTAATAATCAATGCGATTTTATTGACGACCATATTGGATTTTTGTATAATTCCGTTGTTTTGGAAACAAAACACATCAAGAATAGACAATGTTCTTCAGAGTCTATGGTGATTTACGGGACCACTCCCTCAAGGAGCCTAAGGCCATACGGACAGCCGGGTCCACTGCCGATGATCGGTCTTCCGATCTATTGATTGAGTTAAAAGCTCAGTTTTATAAGTTGGTTACTTTATAACCGAAATGCGTAATTTGCGCAGACTTGTGAAATGGTCAATAAGAGTAGTAAAAGTAGTATTGCTATATAGACTCTGGATACTTGAATTCTTCGCCTGAGGGGCGTGCATGCACACCTTCCCCGGCGGGGATGACAAAGACTATATTATCAAGGCGCAAGTTGTGGATTACAGCTTGCGCTTTTTGTTTGAGGTGGAGTATGGAAAAGACAGAGTTGGATCAGACAAGAGCTCCGATCTACGAAGCGCTCGAAAAGTTCCGCGAGATGCGAGTCGTCCCCTTTGACGTGCCCGGACATAAGCACGGCAAGGGCAACCCCGAGCTCACGGCGTTCCTGGGCGAGAAGTGTGTAGGCGTTGACGTCAACAGCATGAAGCCTTTGGATAACCTTTGCCATCCGGTATCGGTCATCCACGAAGCTGAGATCCTTGCGGCGGATGCTTTCGGCGCGAGCCACGCGTTCCTCATGGTAGGCGGCACGACGAGCTCGGTGCAGAGCATGGTGCTCTCTTGCTGCAAGCAGGGCGACAAGATAATCCTCCCGCGCAACGTGCACAGGAGTGTCATCAACGCGCTGGTCCTCTGCGGCGCCATCCCCGTATACGTTAATCCTGACGTTGACCACCGCCTCGGTATCTCCCTCGGCATGAGCCGCGACAAGGTAAAGGCTGCGATCGACGCGAATCCCGACGCCGTTGCAGTACTGGTCAACAACCCGACTTACTACGGTATCTGCAGCGACCTCCGCGCCATCGTTAAGATGGCTCACGACGCGGGCATGCTCTGCCTTGCAGACGAGGCTCACGGCACACACTTTTACTTCGGTGAGAACATGCCTGTTTCCGCAATGCGCGCAGGCGCAGACATGGCTGCAGTATCCATGCACAAGTCAGGCGGAAGCCTTACGCAGTCAAGCCTTCTGCTCATCGGTGAGAACGTTAGCGAGAGACACGTCAGACAGATCATTAACCTCACGCAGACGACATCGGGCAGCTATCTTCTGATGTCGAGCCTGGATATCAGCAGAAGGAACCTCGCGTTAAGAGGCAAGGAAGTCTTCCGCAAGGTTGTCGAGATGGCTGAGTACGCGAGAGAAGAAATCAACGCTGTCGGAGGTTATTACGCTTATGGCAGAGAGCTTATCAACGGCGATTCGATCTTCGATTTTGACCCGACAAAGCTTTCTGTCCACACAAGAGACATCGGCCTTGCGGGCATCGAAGTCTATGACATCTTAAGAGACGAATACGATATCCAGATCGAGTTCGGTGACATCGGAAATATCCTTGCGTACCTCTCGATCGGCGACAGAATGCAGGAGCTTGAAAGACTCGTTAGTGCTCTTGCCGAGATCCGCAGAAGATACAAGAAAGACCCGGATGGTCTGCTCAGCCAGGAGTACATCGATCCCGAGGTCGTTTGCAGTCCGCAGGAAGCTTTCTATTCGAACAAGAAGAGCGTCCCGATCGAAGAGAGCGTCGGCCAGGTCTGCAGCGAATTCGTTATGTGCTATCCGCCGGGAATCCCGATCCTCGCGCCCGGCGAGAGGATCACAAAGAACATTTTGGACTATATCCTCTACGCAAAAGAGAAGGGCTGTTCGATGACAGGTTCTGAGGATCCGGACATCAACAATCTTAACGTTCTGATATAAGGAGGGCTTTCGATGAATCTTTGGTTCAGTGAATATCATGCGCCTGACGTAAGGCACAGTCTCCGCGTTACGAGACATCTGTATTCGGGTAAGAGCGACTACCAGCAGATCGATATTTTCGATACGCCCGAATTCGGCAAGGTACTGGCTCTCGACGGTGACGTAATGCTCACGGAGCGCGACGAGTTTATCTACAACGAGATGATCACGCACATCCCGATGTCCGTGCATCCCAATGTCCAGGACGTCCTCGTGATCGGCGCAGGCGACGGCGGCGTCGTAAAAGAGCTCACAAGATATGAGAGCGTTAAGCGCATCGACCTTGTCGAGATGGACCCCCAGGTTATCGAGGCGTGCCGCACATACTTGCCCGAGAACGCGTGCAAGCTTGACGATACCCGCGTGCATATCTACTTCGATAATGCGCTCAGATTCATCAGACGCTCGAGCGAAGAATACGACCTCATCATCGTTGACTCCAATGACCCGTTCGGACCTTCGGAGGGCTACTTCACCAGAGAGTTCTACGGCATCTGCTACAACGCATTAAGATCAGACGGCATCATGGTAAACCAGCAGGGAAGCCCCTTTTATAAGCACGACGCTGAGGCGATGCAGAGGAGCCACAAGAGGATCGTAAACACGTTCCCGATCAGCCGCGTCTATCAGGCGCACATCCCGACATACGCTGCGGGCTACTGGCTTTTCGGCTTCGCGAGCAAGAAATATCACCCGATCAATGACTTCGATGAAGAGCGTTGGAAGAGCCTTCATCTCAGCACAAAATACTATACGACCAAGCTGCACATAGGCTCGTTCTATCTGCCGGCTTATCTCGAGAAAATGCTTATGGAGGTGGAGTCGTGAACAGGAATGTAGAGACTTTTATCGGGTGCGATAGCGAGTACAAGGATGCGAAAATCGTGCTTTTCGGCGCGCCCTTTGATTCCACGACGAGTTTCCGCCCCGGCGCAAGATTCGGAAGCAGCGCCATCCGTCACGAGAGCTTCGGCATCGAGACTTACAGCCCTTATCAGGACAAGGATCTTACGGACCTTAAAGTCTTCGACTGCGGAGATCTGGAGCTCAGCTTCGGCTCACCTGAAGCAGCTCTTGCTGACATCGAGGATCAGACGCGCACGATCTTAAACGACGGCAAGCTCCCTCTCATGATCGGCGGCGAGCACCTCGTAACTTTAGGCGCTTTCAGGGCGGTCTTTGAGAAGTATCCTGATGCTCATATCATTCATTTCGATGCGCACTGCGATCTTAGAGACGACTATCTTGGAGTCAAGCTCAGCCACGCGTGCGTGCTCAGAAGATGCTTTGATCTGGCAGGTGACGGCAGGATCCACCAGTTCTGCATCAGGAGCGGCGAGCGCGATGAGTTCCTTTTCGCGAAGGAGCACACGGATATGCATAAGTTTAATTTCGACGGGCTCAAGGAAGTCTGCGAAGAACTCGCTATGAATAACACTCCGGTGTATTTCACGATCGACCTGGACTGCATGGATCCGGGCGTTTTCTGCGGTACGGGTACGCCTGAAGCAGGCGGCGTGAGCTTTACGGAATTGCTGGGCGCGATCCTCACGGTCAGCAAGACAAATATCGTTGGCGCGGACATCAACGAGCTCGCGCCGATGCTGGATACCAGCGGCGCTTCGACGGCCGTCGCCTGCAAGACATTAAGAGAATTGATCCTTTCGATAAATGCATAAACAGGAGGTGCAAAAATGAGCAGAGTTTTAGTTATCGGATGTGGCGGCGTCGCCAGTGTCGCAATCAGAAAGTGCTGTCAGGTCAGCGAGGTCTTCACGGAGCTTTGCATAGCAAGCCGCACGAAGTCCAAGTGTGACGCGCTTGCAGAGAGCCTCAAGGACAAGACGGATACTGTCGTTACGACCGCGCAGGTAAACGCTGACAAAGTCGATGAAGTCGTGGCGCTTATCAATTCATACAAGCCCGATCTGGTCATGAACATCGCGCTTCCTTATCAGGATCTGACCATCATGGACGCATGCCTCATCTGCGGCGTCAATTACATGGACACGGCTAACTACGAGCCCGAGGATACGGACGATCCCGAGTGGCGTGCCATCTACGAGAAGAGATGCAAGGAGAAGGGTTTCTCAGCATACTTCGACTACAGCTGGCAGTGGGCTTACAAGGAAAAGTTCGAGCAGGCAGGACTTACTGCTCTCTTAGGCTGCGGCTTCGATCCCGGCGTTACGCAGGCTTACTGCGCATATGCAAAGAAGCATGAATTCGATGAGATCGACACGATCGATATCTTAGACTGCAACGGCGGCGACCACGGCTATGCTTTCGCGACCAACTTCAATCCTGAAGTAAACCTCCGCGAGGTCTCCGCTCCGGGCAGCTACATCGAGAACGGCAAGTGGGTAGAGATCCCTGCCATGAGCATCAAGAGAGAGTACGACTTCGATAAGGTCGGACAGAAGGACATGTACCTCCTTCACCACGAGGAGCTCGAGTCTCTCGCAGTAAACATCCCCGAAGTCAAGCGCATCCGCTTCTTCATGACATTCGGCCAGAGCTATCTTACTCATATGAAGTGCCTCGAAAACGTCGGCATGCTCTCCACGACTCCGGTCATGTTCGAAGGTCGCGAGATCGTTCCGATCAAGTTCTTAAAGGCCCTGCTGCCTGACCCCGCAAGCCTTGGTCCCCGCACACACGGCAAGACCAACATTGGCTGCATCTTCACGGGCAAGAAGGACGGCAAGGACAAGACCTATTACATCTACAACGTCTGCGACCACCAGGAGTGCTACAAGGAAGTAGAGAGCCAGGCGATCAGCTACACAACAGGCGTTCCCGCAATGTGCGGCGCGCTCATGCTCCTCACCGGCAAGTGGACCGACAAGGGTGTTCACACCGTCGAAGAATTCGATCCCGATCCGTTCCTCGACGCGCTCGACAAGTACGGCCTGCCGAGAAGCGAGAACTTCGATCCCGTCCTGGTAGAATGATTATATGGACGAGATTTTTAATGGCCTCGCATCTGTCATAAGCGGCGAAAACATCAAGGCGCTAAAGACGCCCTGCTATGTCATCGACGAGAAAAAACTGATCTTTAATGGCGGGATCCTGGCTTCGGTCGCTGCGCGCACCGGCTGCAAGATTTTGCTTGCACAGAAGGCGTTCTCAAATTACGATTTCTATCCGCTGCTGTCAGATTATCTCGCAGGCACCGAAGCGAGCGGCCTTTACGAAGCCCGCCTCGGCAAAGAAGAAATGCCTTCAGGCGAAGTGCATGTCTTCTGCGCTGCGTACCGCGACGACGAATTCGATGAGCTGCTTAAGTATGCTGACCACATCGTGTTTAACTCTGTAGGCCAGCTCAGGAAGTTCGGCTCTAAGGCGAAGGCGTGCGGCAAGAGCGTGGGCCTTCGCATCAACCCCGAATGCTCCACTCAGGAGGGCCACGAGATATATGACCCCTGTGCCAAAGGAAGCCGTCTGGGCGTCACACGCGAAGTCTGGGACCGTGACATGACGCCCGATGCTCTCGCGCTTTTGGACGGTATTCATTTCCACACTTTGTGCGAGCAAAACTCAGACGCGCTGGAGATCACTCTGCGTGCTGTGGAGGAGAAGTTCGGCGACGTGCTGCCTTCTATGAAATGGATCAACATGGGCGGCGGCCACCATATCACTAAAGGTGATTACGATGTGGAGACTTTGGAGCGCGTGCTTGTTTACGCCAGAGATAAGTGGGGCGTTCAAGTCTATCTCGAGCCCGGCGAAGCAGTCGCTTTGAATGCGGGCTATCTTCTCACGCGCGTTCTAGATATCGTCGAGAATAACGGCGTGAAGATCGCGATCCTTGATAGCAGCGCCGCATGCCACATGCCTGACGTCATCGAGATGCCCTACACGCCGCCTCTTATGGACGCCGACAGCGAGGGCGGCAAGGCGTTTTGTTACAGGCTCGGAGGGCCCACGTGTTTGTCGGGCGACGTTATCGGCGAGTACAGTTTTGACCGGGAACTTGCTGTTGGCGACATGCTCGTCTTTGGCGACATGGCGATCTACACGACCTGCAAAAACAACACCTTCAACGGAATGCCGCTGCCGGATATCTACAGGCTCAAGCCTGACGGGGTTTTCGAGAAGCTGACAGAGTTCGGATATAGAGATTTTAAATACAGATTAGGAAAGAATTAAGTGCAGGGCCCGCGTGGGCCCTGTTTTTTGAGCGCCGATTTAGTCCCGGGGGCGGCTCCCTTTTTTGAGTGGCCCTAAATCGCGGTTTTTGACCCGTTTGGGGCTACATTTTCGAGATTTTGTAGCCCTAAATCGGCAAAAAACACAATTTGGGGCTACATCAGTTTTCGTCACCGGGAGGAAACGCCCGTGGGGGCCGCCCTGTGAGCGGTTGACCCGCCCAGTGACGCGAAATGACACGTTTTGCCCCCTTTTCGTGTCAATTTTCGTCACTTCTGAAGATATTGCCGTGAAGTGACACGTTTTGGCTTCATTTCGTGTCAGTTTTCGACACCGGGCCATGGCGGGCCGAAATGACTTTTTTGGTGACCGTTTTGGCCAAAAGTCAACCGTTTTAGTCACCAGGGGATTTATGACCTGACTGGCACCGTTCACCCCCGCCCCCGCCCTCAAAAACATATAGTTCCAATTGGTTTTCGCGTGCTAATATAAAAAAATCGAAAAAATTTTCTCGAACCACCGAATAATTGTTCATGTACGGCGAAGGCGTTTTTGACTGGTACGCAGTGACCTCCTGCAAGCGGGTCCTTTTATTGTCCCGGTTATGATGATAAAATAATACTGAGTATATACGAGGTATATTATGACTTTCGAATGGGATGAAGAAATGAGGTGAACAGGTATGTTAAAGGAATATGATATCGACAAGTTGAACCCGAGGCCCAATCCTTATGCGAAGTCACTTAGAAAACCGGTGTCGATCAAGATGCCGATGGTTGTTATTGAATACTTCAAGACGGAATCGGACAGGACGGGGATACCTTATCAGACACTTATAAATCTTTACCTTATGGATTGTGTTAAAGAGAACAAGAAGATAGATACATCCTGGAAAAAGCAGGACGAAGCTTCATAAAGCGCGGCTCAAATTGAGCCTGATTTTCGCGCGTGCTATAATTATCTTTAAGGGATGGCACTAAACACATAGATTCATTGCATTTGCGCGGACGCGCTCATTTCTATGACGTGGAAAAACGAAGACATTAATATCAACGGTACCAGCTCGGCGAAATGTCCGAACTGTGGCGCGAGCGTCTTTTTTAACGAGAAGCTCGGCAAGCTTTTCTGCGCCATGTGCGGAGGTCTTTACGATCCCGAGAGCATGAAGCCCGCGGGCCGGATCGAGAACCGCGATACCGGCGAGGCTGGCAGCGAAGAGGACAACAAGCAGGAGTTCGTCTGCGACTCGTGCGGCGCTGCCGTGGTCACTGATTACAACACGTCCGCGACGTTCTGCGCGTTCTGCGGTTCGCCTACGCTCATCAACCGGCGTCTTTCGAGAGCTTTTAGGCCTGACGTGCTGATCCCGTTCAAGATAAGTAAAGAAGAGGCGATCGCGAATTATCTTAAGTGGGCGAAAACCCAAAAGGGTGTCCCGAAGAAATTCACGTCCGAAGCCGTGCTGTCTAAGATCACGGGCTATTATATTCCGTTCTGGCTCATCGACGCGGACTGCAAGTCCGAGGTCAGCGGCACGGGCCAGAAATTCAAGGGCGAGAACATCGAGAATTATGAGATCGACAGGTCGCTCGTGTACAACGTCAGGCGCGTGCCTTTCGACGGGTGCAAAAAGATCAGCAACACGCTGATGGAAGCAATCGAGCCGTACGATTATAAAGAGATCAAAGATTATAACGACATGTACCTGCCGGGCTTTTTCGCGCAGCGCTACGACCTGTCCGCGCTGGACATGATGGACATCATCAGGATCCGCCTGGACAACTACGCGGAGGGCATCGTCAAGCGCCTCTCCGCCAAGGAATACGACTACTTCAAGGCCGTCGGCGTGCGCGGCGCTTACTCTGACAATTACAGCCAGCTTTACGCGCTGATGCCCGTGTGGTTCCTGAACATCGAATACGAAGGCGCGATGTACAGCATCGCCGTCAACGGCCAGACCGGCAAAGCGTCCGGGTCTCTGCCGATCAATAAGCGCCGTGTCTACACTCACGCGTTCTGGAGCTCCGTTTGGGAGATCGCGAAATACATCCTGCTCACAGCGCTCGTGCCCGCTCTGGGCGTGGCGTTGCTCATGTTCCTGATCGGCAACAAGGGCGGCGACTTTGACTGGTTCTACTGGATGATGTTCTTTGTCCTGTGGGCCGTCGCGCTCATCTCGGGCCTCGTCTTCATCGTTCCGCACGTCAGGAAGAAGTTCACTGACAGCAGCTTTTTTGAATCGGTGACGATCGACAAGGCGCCCAACATCGATGAGTACATCGACCTCAAGAGCGGCTTCAAGATGGATACCCGCGACACGTTCATGTACATGTCGACTAAGGCTGACGACATCAAGAACAAGGAGTTCTCGAGGGAGCCCCTGTCGGTGAAGGTGTTGAATAAGATTTTTAAGTGAGTGGGCGCGCGTGCATGCTCGTGTGACGTACTAAAATGCGAAAACTGCCTGTTTAGTACGTCGTGTTTCTGCCTCGTAAGCGCGCATGACGTACTAAAATGCGAAAATGGACGATTTTATCCGTAGGTTTTTCTTTAAAGATACGTGTGTTACGGATAAAATCGCGAAAACCGCTTGATACGTGTGTTACGGATAAAATCGCGAAAACCGCTTGATACGTGTGTTACGGATAAAATCGCGAAAACCGCTTGATCAGTGACGAAAAGTGACACGAAATGAAGCCAAAACGTGTCACTTCACGGCAATATCTTCAGAAGTGACGAAAACTGACACGAAAAGGGGGCAAAACGTGTCATTTCGCGTCACTGGGCGGGTCAACCGCTCACAGG
>JAEFBB010000050.1 GCA_016292215.1 Saccharofermentans sp.
TATCCATAAAAGTTATCGTCTAACGCTTACATTATATCAAGAATCGCTGTATCACTACCAATGCAATCTCATTACAAACGCTTTTAATGCTCTTGCGGATGTACGTTATCTTTTTATAACCGTGGGAGCGATGGCTGTCATGCCAGACATACACTGTAAGATACTGAGGGTAACTTATGTTTTCGCTCTTCTCGACTCTGGCAGGATGCTTCTTTCTTACCGCCCACGAAATAAGATCAATAATGAACACTATCAGCTGAGATCCGCCGAAGAGAATCGCCCATGTCAGAATTTCACCACTCAAGTCGCCCATACAAACCTAATCTAAAAAACGCATAAAACTATACTCTAATTTACATCAAACTTACTTCGTTTGATTACCATTAGGGCTTTTTCCTGTGTTTACCTTAATCACCAACCCTGATCTTTCGCTTTTTTATACTTTTTCTTTGCCAATCTTATTTGCAGCAATACTGCTGCGACAATCAATATAACCGGAATAATGAGTAATAATATGCGGGGCATATGTTGAGAAGGTGCTCCGTGAATAGTGTAACCCCTTCCTTTTAGATTAGTTTTGATTCCGTCGTTGGCACCTAACACTTCAAGCACATTGTAATCCAGATTTGAGAGCGGGTAGTCCTCGGCTACATATAATTTCTGATCTTCGTTGTATATGAAGATAATCGAGCATTTGAACCCGTATACGTCGATTATTCGAATGTCAGAAACTGACAGAACCGGGTCTGCATCCTCAGTTGGGATCTCTGGTGGTTGATTGTGACTTGCCACGCTGTCATAAGACCCAAAGGGTTTTCCGTGGGTAATAGTACATCCGGGTTTGAGAGTTGCACTCGAGTATATTCCGGTAATCTTGTCGATAGGAGTCCCATGCCTAATGGGTCGCAATAATTCGTAAATGCAACCGATAATGATCAACGCAAAGATGGAGATAACAACTAAGATTACTTTTATTGTTTTCTTTTTCATCCTATTGTTTGCTCCTGCTCATACACAATTATATTTTTCATAGAAGTATTGTCTTTATCTGCGTTTATGATTATTGGTCTCTATACTACTCTATTATTTGAACTTAAAAAATATCATTTATAGGAAAACGCGAATTAAATACGGAAGGCCTTATTATTGATAAAACAACTTATGATAAAATCGCCTTAATCGGAAGGCTTAAACACTGGAGAAGCAGTGACCAGGTATGAATTCTAATCGATAAAAAGATAAGACTTTGGAGGTTTTTATGACAGTCATACTTATACTCGCGGTAGTCGCTCTGATTCTTAATATCTTTGGCTTTTGGAAGAGAAAAATCGCCGTTAATGCAATTGCATCCGTAATCTGTCTTATAGCATCCCTAATTGCTGCAGTGCTGATCGATAATGCTGCCGGGAAAAACGGAGCGGTTTATATCTATTATGTAAATGGCGTTAGAATGAGCGATGGTTTTGCATCAGTCTCGGACAACCTCATGGTCGCTTTTGCCATATTTGCCATTCTTATGCTCCTCACTTTGGGCCTTGGAGCCATGGTGGGCGTCAGTCTCAGAAATAATTCTGAAGGAAAACGGCCGAGCAGACTGCTTCTGGTCCTCTCGATAATCTTTTTCATATTAGGCGTAATTCTTTTAGGCACTTTCATTCCGATGTTCTTTGATACTTTAGACGAGAGTTTTATCACTGCGCAGATCATGTTTACAATTGCCGGAGTGATCGTTTTCTTTACGGGAATATTCGGAATAATCAAACACATAAAGCTCAAGCATGCATATAATAAATCCATTAATAATGGTAAGTAGACTATTTGTATGGGGAATAACATGAATCAAACACACAATATCTTCTCGATAAGAAAAGCTGCGATTGAAGATATTTCGAGGATCGCCGAGATCCTGGTCTTTGTTAAGCGGATGAATTACCGTGTCATCTTCAGGAACGATGCTGTCTCCTTTGGAGAGATTCAGGTGATCCCTGTGGCAGAGAAATATTCCAAGCCGGAGATCCTTAACAACATCTGGGTTTATGAAGCCGACGGCATCGTCAAGGGCCTTATCCGGATAGAGGGAAAAGAAGTAGTCGAATTGTATGTGGAGCACTTCTTTCAGGGCCAGGGCATAGGCGCGGAGCTGATCGAATTTGCCATTAAGGAACATGACGCCAAATGCTTATGGGTTTTGGAAAAGAACGCAAATGCGATAAGGTTCTATGAGGCCCACGGATTTCATCTTACCGAAAACAAAAAACTTGAAGAAGGCACTCCTGAATACAAAGTGATGATGGAGCGTTAAGAACTGACAGGTTTGATATAATGAACGGGTTAGACGCTAAACTTTTAATTGATTTACCAAGGGATATATCTCGCAATTATATTGACTAATATCGGGGAGGGGTTTTTATGTACGATATCCTTAAGTATGGATTTATTGGTGCTGCAATTGTGCTGATCATCGTCGGAATCGTTTCGAAGACGAAAAAAGACAAGAAGTGATCGAGGAGCTCGAGCGCAGATGCAGATTCCACAAGACTGTCCGAAGCACACACAAAAAAGCTGATAGCCAGACCACGATTGTCGACAGAACCCGTTTTGCCCAGCTGATAATTGAGCTTGCTAAGAGATAGTGTTGCAACATATTCCCTTTTTCGACTGTATATAGGATAGAAAGAACAATAGGGGTATTCTGTCTATACAGAGTGGCAATTATATGAACGGCAAAAAAGCAGCGGGAATAATATTATCGGCATTCGGGATCGCCGGAGTGCTTGCAGCACTCATGGTGTTTTATCTTCATTCTGATACACAACGCGCACAGGAAATCGCATCGTATATGAAGTATAAATACGGAGTTGCGACAGATGACAGTGTGGGCGTGAAGCTGAACGGTGATGAATTCACTCTCATGACCGCAGACGGAATAATGGTCAACGGCACATGTGATTCTTTCGGCCGTATAAAGACAGACTCATATGTTAATTACTACTATGCCGATGAATGCGTTGAGCATATCCGCAAAAAGATCGGTGATTGCTTCTCTGACAGCTTGATCGTTTACGACGGAATAAAGCTTTCCGAACTGGCGTCCATTACTATGGAGACCCGGTCGATCAATTCGTACGATGAATATGTCACGGCAACGCGAAATGCCTGGGAGAACGCTGATAAGCACAAATACTACTACAAGATCAGCATCAGGGTCTATATCAGGGAGTCTGAATACACAGGGAATGTATATGATGCGTTAGCAAAGCTCCTGGACAGCGAAGAGTATTTCGATGTTTTCTTCTACGCTATTCCGGATGAGTTATTCGATCTCCACAAGGAGAAGGGTATCTATGCTTATTTCAAGGGAAGAACTTTCGATGAGCTGGATGATTATCTGGACAAAGAAACCGCTGAAGAATTGAAGGATCTGATCTATTACCAGAACGGACTGGTAGATGAATACTACCTTTGGAGGCGAAATGCAATTCCCGGCAATGATGACATCGAGCTGGGCACAGGTGCCATGCTCGTTATATCGTCAACGATAGAAGGCCCGATAGACTATTACGACGATGACAGGCTGCTTGGTGTGGTATATACCATAAACTGGAACGGCACGATCACAAAGCGATCACAGTATCAGTCAATCGGTTATATCGCTGAAGGCACTGTATCGGTACATGCTGATGATTTCCACAAGTTTTATAATTTCGCTGAATACGCATATAAGAACGATCCCTACAAAGATTATTCAGAAAATGTTATGGACGGTTCAACCTACGGCTTCGTATACTATCCGGCGGAAAGCTCCGACAGAGCGGTCCTGTACGGCGGATACTGCTACGACAACGAAGAACTCTGGGGAATGGTTGAGCTTGCAAGTTCGTACTTCAAGTGATCCTTGGGGATGGCACCGGTTCCACTCCCGGTGCCACATAGATGCTTATCAAGCAGTATTCCCTTTTCCCCTTGTGATAAAATCACCTTAAGATCTTTTAGGAGCAAAGGGGATACATGTATGAATAAAGAATTGATCGATAATTTCGTAAAGGCATATGCACCGGGTACTGAACTTGCGAAGCCTGATGAAGAGCTTTTAAATTTTGCTAATCAGATGCTTCCGCCGGAGATCGTATATCTTTGGCAGGAGTATGGTTTTGGAGACTATGGTGACGGCCTTATCAAGGTCGTAGATCCGCGGGACTATATGCAGAGTCTGTATTCCTGGCTTGGCAGTCAGGATTTCCACAAGATACCGGTAATGGTTTCCGCTTTCGGTGATATTTTCTACTATCGAAAACTGGATGAAGAAGAAAACGACGTATGCATGCTCAATATCCATTACCGTAAGACCGAAGTGTGCGCATGGTCGTATGAGCTGTTCTTCAAAAGCTTCATTACGGATCCTGAGATCCAGGAAAACGTTTTGAGAAAGAGCCTTTTCGAGCAGGCAAAAGCAAAGCTCGGAGCGCTTAAACACAACGAGGCTTTCTTCTTTGTCCCTGCCCTTGTTTTGGGCGGCGGCGAAGACATCAAGTATGTAAAGAAAGGCGATGCCAGTACCCACCAGCTCGTATTGCTTCAGATAGGTCAGTAATAATCCGCAGCGGACAAAACTCCGAATTCTAAGACAAGATTTATTGGACGGGACATAGTACCTTTAGGTTGAACACTAAAGGAGAAAGGAGACCGGAAATGAACTGGGCTGATGTTATCAATGAGACACTCCGTTATCTGGAGGACAATATCATGACGGTACAAAGCCCGAAGGAAGTAGCTATGTCCGTTCATGTATCAACGAGTTATTTGCAGAACAGCTTTCAGATGATCACCGGTTACACGATCGGTGAATACGTCAGAAGCAGAAGGCTCTATCTGGCCGCGATGGACCTGCTCGAAAAAGACGAGAAGATCATTGATATCGCGCAGAAGTACGGCTATGAGACACCTGAAAGCTTCACTAAAGCATTCAGCCGTTTTCATGACGCGACACCAAATGAGATCAAAAAGAAGAAAAAGGCAGTAAAAGCATTTCTTCCGCTTAAACTGTCTTTCTCTGTGAAAGGAGCAGACACTGTGGATGTAATTATTGAAAAGATGCCTAAGTTCTATATCTTAGGTTCAGCTGAAGTATTTGAAGTAGACACTTGTTTTAATAAGATCCCCGGCTTTGTTTATGACTTCATAAACAAAAACTATGCGGAATTAAACGCTAACGTTTTTTACGGAGTAAGCGTCGGGGATTGTGATGTTATCTTAAATGCTGAGGGAAGACCGTGGTCTTCGGAATATGAAGGAGTCTCGTTCGGCGAACGTTTCTTATTCCTTACAGGCGTTGACTACGATGGCAGAAAAGTCCCTGAAGGCATGACAGTAATAGAGGTACCTGAGACTCTCTGGGCGAAGTTTAAGTGCAAGGACAATTCAACGGAAGCAAGCCAGGCGATGCGCCGTTATATTTTCAGCGACTGGATCTTCGAGACTGACGAATATGATCTTGTCGATGAATTCAATATTGACCGTTACGGTGTACCGAACGACGACGGCGAGGGACTTCATAACGAGATCTGGCTGCCGTTAAAAAGGAAGCATTAATAAATAAGGGGTGCCCGTTCTTGAAGTGAATCCCTGAAGTTTGTCCAACTTCGGGGGTTCACTTCATTCGGACACCCCCTTTTCTTCTCAGTCAATATCACACGAGCTTATTGCCGCAGTTTGTGCAGATTCCTGCTCTGCCTATTACTACTGTCGCCTGACACATCGGGCATACGACCTGCGATCCGATAGGCGGCACCGAAGCTGCCTGAGGAGCCTGCTGAGGCATTACCGGCATAACTATCGGGATAGCACCGCCACTCGTGTCTGTCGGGCTTACAGGCGGACGTGCAGCGCCCATAGCGCCGGCAGGTACCATAGCAGGTGCGACCACAGCGCCCACACCCAAGGCGCCCAAGGCACCCATAGCACTTGCGCGCATATTTGCCGTTTTGATCTGCATAATTTCAGCTGAGATCTGCTGCATCAGCAAGTGATAGCGGTTTGCGTCTTGCTGATCGGCCGCTCCGCCATTCTGCAGCTGGGCATCGATCTTTGCCCTCAGGCTGTGTGCTTCATCGATCTTGGCATTGAGTTCAGGGTTGTCTAACGGGCGTTCATTTTCGATAGTGATATGCTGCGTCAGCATCAGATAACGGGCCGAGTCATTCGGGTCCACATATCCGTTTGCCTTCTGCGCTTCCATCTTAATGCTCAGATTGCGAGCTTCTTCCTCCAGAGCCGCAAGAACGCGCGGGTCTTTCTGGTATGTCTGCGCCTGAGGAGCGGCGCTCGTGCGCATCGCATCGACAGCTGCTTTGATCTCGTTGCCGCAGTCAACACACTTGTAGTATTCATCGATCTTATTTCCGAAGAGATTAAAGCCCGAGCGTGAGACGCTCCAGCCGCCGCTCTGTCCGGGGTTCATCGGCTGCTCGCCTACCTCGATGTATCCGTTCGAGAGCGCGAATTTCATGTCATCGAAGTAAGGATGGTTTACGCGGATGATCGCGAAAAACTCATATGAATACTTGTAGCGCGGCGGATGATAGCTGACAGACTTTCCGCTGCTGTCGGTTTGTCTGATCTCGATCCTGTTCTCCTTGACGTCAAGGTCACAGCCGACTGCCTGCGAGAAATCCAGAACATCCGGATTTGCCTCAGCGAGATTTTTCGCGGAAGTAACCATAAACTTCTTGGCATTGTCGTCGATCAGGAGCTTATTGATTGCAGTGCCCAGCGTCCTTGTCGCCTTGAATGCAGCAACTGCCGACTTGTTCTGCTCACGATACGCAAGCTGCTTCTCGATGTCAGCCTTCGTGCTGTGACGGCGCTCGGAAAACCACGGCGAAAGCTTGCTCGCGCAGTCCTTACACATGTTCGCATCTTCGAGCTTCTTGTTGCCCAGAAGGCCGATCTTGTTTCCGCAGAAATCGCAGAATTTCTTATCGAATAATCCCATAATATCCTCCCTTATTCTTTTTATGCAGTGATATCCCTGTTGGGCATCACATATAAAATTCTAGCATAAATACGCTGTTCTTAAAAATCTTTTACACATTTCCCTCAAATAAAACACATTCATCATGCCGATAAGGCGGCCTTACCGAACGCGAAAATTCACATAGTTTCAGAGATTTCTTTTTTGGGGGTAACCCGAGGCGGTGATGGTTAATTGGGAGAGCATTTTTTGTGCCTGAGGCGGTTTGCGATTTGCAGACCTGTTTTCGCGAAAACCTGCATACGAAAAACGCAAAAAGCAAAAAAATATATGTCGGAAAAATATCATTGTATTTCGTCGAATAAACCGCCCTTGCAGAAGGCGATATAAGCACTGCGCTCACCAAGCGCTGTTGTGTCGCCGCCCAGGTAAGCTTTAACTCTCTCCTTATCCCCGTCGCTCATTGAATCCATGATCTCTTTTGCAAGGCCCGTCAAAGCGTCCTTACCCAGCCTGTCGATCAGGTACTGCGGATTGACATGATACTTCCAGAAATTGTCTTTTGAAGTCATGCTTTTCAAGACCGCTTCGTTATTGGAATTAAGCTCGTTTATGACCGGGAGGACCTCCGTCTCCAAAATGTCCTCAAAAGACGTTATCGACCCGTTGAAATGGTTCTCCGTCTCCATATGATATGTCTCCTCGAACTGGTACAGCATTACCCGTTCTTTCTTGTAATCGACTGCGACGTAGCTGTCGAAAACAATATACTCATACGAGACATTATGGTGGCTCCGCCAGATGAAAATGTTAAAGACAAAGCCGCCGTCCTTTTTCTTAAAGGCGTTGTTGCTCTTAACGAAGGTCCACGAATCACCGAGAAATCCGGAGACCTCTTCTAACAGCTTTTCGTATGCTTCCTCACATGAATACCGGATCATTCTTTTATTATATCAAGATAATCAATCACAATGACAAAAGGGGGCGCGAAAACACGGGCGTAATACCCTCAAACTTGTAAATCGGTTGTGTATGCTTTCCCAGTGACGGGAAATGACACGTTTTACCTCTGTTTTGTGTCAGTTTTCGTCACTTATGAAGATATTGCCGTGAAGTGACACGTTTTGGCGTCATTTCGTGTCACTTTCCGGCAATTTGAGTATTCCTTCGCGAAAACACGGACTGTCGTGAATGGTGAAAAACCGGTCGCGAACGGAATCCTTGTGGGGGGGTGGCATGCTCTTTTTCTGCAAATTTTCTCTCAAAAAGATGCATATGTGATTGCAATATGCATCTTTTAAGAGCATGTTTTCCTTCATATGGATGCATACCAGAACAAATATGCATCTTTTTCGGGTGAAAAGTGAAAATAAAGATGCATAAGCCGTTATCATGTGCATCTTTTTACGCGATAAAACTCGCAAAAAGATGCACATCTATCTCACAAGAATTCCGAAGAGCGCTAAAAAGGGAAACGCAAATAGAAATCCCGGAAACAGCGCCTCTTATTCAGTTTTCCCCTCTGTCTCGTCATCCTTTATCATGGCCGATGCGACTGACGGAGCGACCTGGATGAGCAGGGAGATCATTTTCGCGATCTTCTTGGCCCAGATGATGGAAAGGGTATTGCTGATGACGGAGTTGCCGGCAGCCGCTTGGCTACCTCCGAAGACAACTGATGCGAGGAGCGCCGCGTACATGACGCGCGTCCGCCTGTCCATCGCAGAATCACCGAAGCCCTTTTGGGTCTTGAGGTAGCACTCGGCCTCAACGATCTCGCTTGCAAGCTTCGAGGGCTCGATGCCGGTATCGATAAGAGAGCCGAGAGACGATACAGCATAGCCGCTGCCGTAATCGGTGCCGTGCTTGACCAAAGCGTTGTAGAGCTTCATTACCTTGTCGCATTTCCCGATCATGTCGCCATAAGATACGGCCAGGACTTCGCACAATTCGTAAGCAGGATCGTCGTTGATGCCGGTCTTGCAACTCTTGATGTAAGCATAACCGTCTGTGAGGTCTGATAAGATCGAATCGACATTCTTTCTGGTGATCGCCAGGAACATTATGAATGACGTGTCGTCAGCTGCGGTCAGGACCGGGTGGTCGGAATTCATGCGCTTGGTGATCTCGTTCGCCCTCGCGATTATCTCATCGCAATCATTTTGCAGCCCCTGATCCAGGATCACGACAGATGCCAGCGCCATATAATCGTTCTCCAGGAACTTGCCCTTGATTATGCTGTTATATACAGCGAGGAAATCTTCCAGATACTTCCCGGGGGATTCAGCCAGAGCCATCTTGCTCAAGATCACGAGCTCCACGATGTCCCTCAGGTTAGACAGCAGGCGTGTATTCTTTTTAAGGAGCTTCCTGCAGGACTTCATCTTATCCGTATCTGCTTCCCTGCCTTCAGCCGTGAAGATAAGTGCGGCCGCAACGGCCATCAGATCCTTTTCCAGAAAAAAGTTCTTTTGAATAGCAGTGCGGTTCTTTACGAGCAGATCGCACTTTTCCAACAGTTGATCGTTCATGAAATACAACCTCGCGAAAATCTGTTTTTAGAGTCTGTAATAGAATAACATTTGCCGGGCGATTCCCGTATGATTCCCGTGGGATTTCAGCAGGATTTCAGTTTTAGGGGGTCAAATTGGCACTCCAGCTGAAATTTTCGGAATATTTCAGTTTCAGTTCAGTTTTGACCTCTATAGAGGGGTGTTTTTGAACGCAAACTGAAATCGCGAAAAAGCAGCTTGTTTAAATAGATTCAATTCAAATCACCACACGTTCTCTGCTGAATATTTTGTCGCATTTTCAGCGAAATATTCACTAGTCTTGCGATATAAGCCCCGATAGTATATAATTCTAGTGAATATTTCTCTGCTAATTCTGTAAAATATTCACTAGGAGGAGCAAAATGGAAAGACCAATTTATCTGAATGAGCTGATAAGAAAACAGCATAACGGAATGGTTAAAGTCATTACCGGTATACGAAGATGCGGTAAGTCATACCTGTTGTTCGAATTGTTCTGTAAAAATTTAAAAAAGCAAAATGTCAGCGACGATCATATTATTACTATGGCAATGGATGACATTGAATACAAAGAATATAGAACTCCGGAAAAACTTTACTATTACATCAAGGAAAGAATCCTCGACGATAAGATGCATTACGTTTTGCTTGATGAAGTTCAGCTTGTGGAAAACTTCGAAGAAGTACTGAACTCTCTTTTGAGAAGAAAGAACGTAGATATCTATGTCACCGGAAGCAATGCCAAGTTTTTATCCAAAGATATTATTACGGAATTCAGAGGCCGCGGAGACCAGGTGCACGTGTATCCTTTGTCTTTTTCGGAGTTCTGGGAATACTACCAGCAGAAACATTCGGGAATGGTTTTTCCGATGCATTTCCCCATTCCAAATGAATCGGCAGACATTAACTCTGCCTGGCAGGAATATATTACCTACGGTGGTATGCCCGGTCAGGTTGTTATAGAAAATTCGCAAGATAAATCTAACTATCTTAAGAACTTATTTGATGAAACATATATCAGAGACATTATTGATCGCAACAACGTAAGAAATAAGGCAGAGCTAGAGGAATTAGTTGATATAGTTGCTTCAGATATAGGTTCTCTTACCAATCCCCTGAAAATTGCGAATACCTTTAAGTCAGAAAAGAAGGTATCCGTTCATCAGGAAACTATTAAGAATTTTCTGGATTATTTTGAGGATGCTTTTCTTGTTTCGAAAGCTAAGAGATACGATATCAAAGGAAAGAAATATATTAATACTCCCATGAAGTATTATTTTACTGATGTGGGCTTAAGAAACGCCAGATTGAATTTCCGCCAGATTGAAGAAACGCATCTGATGGAGAATGTCATTTTCAATGAGCTCTTGATTCGCGGTTACAATGTTGATGTAGGTGTAGTCGACCATTCTTACACGGATGACAATAAACAGAAAAAACAAAAAAAGATAGAAGTGGATTTTGTATGTAACCAGAATTCAAACCGGCTTTATATTCAATCAGCATTGTCGATACCAGACAAAACCAAGATGGAACAAGAACAGTCATCATTAATCAAGATAAGAGATTCATTCAGAAAGATAATTATTGTTAAGGAAGGCATCTCTCACTATAACGAGGATGGCATATACATCATGAATTTATTTGATTTCCTTCTAAACAAGAATGATGTAGGACTATAAACACTGTCCGTTATCACATCCACCTTCATCTTAAAGCACCAGTTGCCTATCTCGGTCTTCGCTGCAGGGACAGTTTTGTGATCAAAGCACTTAAAGCCGTTTGATTCGTAGAACATAGTATTTCCGACGGAGTTAGTGATCAGGGACAGGTATCCGCCGCCCTTGGATCTGACGTAAGGGATCATGTAATCCTGGATGTCTTTGGATCCGATGCCGTGTCTTTGCCTGTCAGGTCTTACGGCAAGGATCTCGAGGTAGTAGACGTCCGGATTACTGTGGATGAATTGGTCTGCGGGCGCGACACATTTGTCGTACATCGAAAACCAAGATAAAGGCATAAAGCCATAGCGCAGTATCATCATTGCAGCGCCGGTAAAAAGATATTCGCCAAAGCCGGCCTGTTTCCTTCCAGGATCATGGATCGAGAACGCCGTTATTATCTCGCCTTCATCTACGCCGACAACAGCCTGTTTGCGCTTTATCTCAGCCTTGAAGCAATGAACGTGAAGGTCGTAAATGAATCTTCTTCTTTTCGCGGGATCTGATACAAAAGGCCTGTAGAAGTCATACTCCATAAAGGCGTCTGCACAAAGCTCACATATTTCCTTAAGGTCCCCATCTTCCGCAGCTCTATATGTCAGCATACTCTACTCCTATCGCCGTAAAAGCTGATCTGACGTGCGCGTGCCTCTTCCCCAATAAGGCAATTATAGCATGGCGGAGTAGTATAGTATGTTCACCTTTTTATCAGCAAAGACAATTCTTCGTCGTTGCCGTTATTCAAGATGAATTCGATAACATCCTTCTTCGATAACACTTTATCTAAGAGCGGCTTATCCAGAGACTTTATCAGGTCAGCCATCGTGACCTGGGAAGACTTTCTGATGCTTTTAAGGATCTTTGTATCTTGCAGTTTGCGTGCTGCTTCACTCTTCGGATAACCCTGCCCGAAAGGCTCAGAGAAAAGCTTAGCGAGTGTCTGATCCATGTTCTCTTGGCCGGCCCATGTGTACTCTTCACCCAAAGGAAGTGATACCGCATTACCGTCATTTATCTGCGCGAAAAGATACGCATCCTGAGGCGTCGGAATATACCCGCATAAGACACCCGGCATGTTATTGCAGGCAAGCATCATTCCCTGCCCTGATGAGCAGCCGGTGACAACAAAATCGACAGCGCCGCTTGCTAACAAAAGACCGACCAGAACGGATATCTCGATATAGCTGTATTTGATCGTCTCGTCCTTTGTGCAGCCGAAATTGATCACATCACAACCTGAAGCATATTTCTTAACGGTGCAGTATATCAGTTCATTCTTTTCAGCCTGTGAGCTGGCCTGGATAACCGCGATCTTCATGAACTACACCACCTTCCTGATAACCTTGTCATCAGAATCAAAGTGTTTCCTGATCTGGCTTATGACCTTCTTATAGGATTGCCCGGGTGATTCCTTGTAGCACTTAGTCACGTACTTATATCCCCACAGGTATTCCGGGAGCGTATAGACAGCGACAGCCCAGCCGAATTCTTCGCCCTTCTTATTGAGCCTCGGCCTGAAGTCTTTAACGGTCAGGTAAGATGCCATCTGGAGCTTGGTGCATGTGCCGTCAAAGCCCTTCTCACCGCCTTTTCCGAAGCCTGCCTTTTCCTTAACCTCGTTAGAGAACATATCGACCTTAGTCGATGCATCCCAGAGCTCGCCTTCTGAAGGCCAGAAAACATCCATTATGAGCTTCTCCTTATACCCTGCTTTGCCGTCCTCGTAGCGGGCATCGAAATCGTAGCCGTCCCTTCTGTAGTTGGCAAACTCGGGGAACCATTTCTTTGACACGAATCCGGCCTTGCCCCGGAAAAACTTCCCGTACGCGACTTTGCCCGTGCGTGCAAGGACAGCTCTCCACTCCCACGGGTCCTTCTTGGCATCACCGCACCACCAGTTGCCTGCGACTGTCATGTTCTCAACGGAGAAGCCGTCTACCTCATTACTGAAGAGCGGCAGGAATCCGACCTTCTCGATCACCTCAAGGAGTTCTCCGGCCGAGTGAACACAGGACGGATCATTCCGGTCCACACCCTGCATATACCATACGCCGTCAATTACTTCCATTGTTATCCCTCAAGCAATTTTTTAGGGTAATTATATCATCCCAGGACGCCGCCCATCCCCATCTTCTCGGTAAGATCGCCAAGGCTCTTATCGTACTGTGCCCTGGAGATTGCGCCGCGCTCGAGGAAAGCATCCAATGTCTGCTTCTGATTCAAATACAACTGCTTTTTCTTATCTTCGGGAGAAAGCCGCTCCCATTCGTACTGTTCCATGCCATAAGTTCCCTAAAAGTATTCACGCGGGTCATTATAGCACGACAGAAGGCAGTAGTAGGTTCGATTAATAGGACAATCGGGGAGTACTTAAACAGTTACTTAAGGGCTTTTGTCCAGCAAATGTGCCGCTAAGCGGCACAAATGGCGGCACAAAACGCTGATTATGAAGTGGTAACGTAAAAGTAGACACCTTTGCCAAAAACATATACACCTGCATCAGTTTAAGTTACATAATTAAGTATCAAGTAAACAGAGGTGTTAATATGCGCGCCACAAAAGAAGAAAGATTAGCCATAGGTAAACGTGTTCACGATGGAGAGTTAACAAGTCACGAGGCTTCAAAAGAATACGATATTCCTGAGAGAACTATTCGCGGATGGGTAGCTCAATATAAA
>JAEFBB010000014.1 GCA_016292215.1 Saccharofermentans sp.
TGATAATAAAAAAAGAAGTGCTGAACGATCCGGACCTGCAATTATCAGGTCGGATGTCGGACAGGCACTTCCTTCATCGCCGATAAGATAACACAACAAAAACTGATGTGCAACCCCTATTTTCGAATTTCCTGAAATCAAAAGAGCCCAATAACCGTACGGTTTTCGGGCTCCATATTAATAATACTTTTAAGATGTTTTTTAGCGTCGGAAACTGCTCGAAAATTTTTTTATTTTCCGCTTACAACTTCTTAAGTTCTTCGTAAAAACTTGTGACATCACATGATGCGTCACCCTGAAGTCTTCTTCCGATCCTGTTGTAAACGAACGCATTAGTTCCGTTGATATTTACACCATAACCGATATTGGAACTGATGAATCCGCCGCCGATATTTCTCCATATGACAACGCTCAAAAATCCGGACGCCTTTTTCATGATGTCGCCGCCTGCTTCAGGGGGGATCTTCTTTGTAAGGATAGCCTGGCTGAGAGCTGCGATTATCTGATCCAGCTTAGGGATCGATGTCTCTTCAAAATCGAGATCCATGTTGAATACTCTCTTTACCAGATCGAGAAAATCGAGTGCATATCCGAGCTGCATGAACTCTCCGTTAGCAAGTTCCGGCTGTCCTCCTGCAATCTTCTTCGCAAGGTCATCGTAATAAGCGGTAAGCTCTTCTACGGACTTGCTGTAATCGATCTTACAAGCCTCAACGGGACCTACCTTCACTTCAAAATCAGCCATCTTTTTGCTCCTTCCTGATAAAAGAAATCAGCATAAGTATATAGCATACCGTCTTTGGAAGCATCAGCATTCCAAGCATAGGAAGCAACGGTGCAAATATCGCAACCGGAATATAAAACAGGAAAGACAATGTCGTATAGAGCCATAATCTGCCGAGATACTTGTCTTCTTTCCGCACTTTGAAATAGAGATAAACAACTATGCCGCCGATAACGATGAATGGCAGATTACGTAGCACTCCCCACAATAGTGATCCTTCACCCGTAAACCAGTTATTTCCCGGCGCAAGACAAAGAGCAATTCTCAACGCAGCAAGAATATAGATAGTGATGCCAACTGTTTTCGTACTCTTGTCATCCTTGTTGTATACGCTTTTATAGAGCAGGAAAACAAGGATGTAAAAGATGGTCATGGTAATGGAAGTTACAAGCTTACCAAATCCCAGATACCACGTGAAATCTTTATCAATGAAATAATTCAATACTCTCGGAACAAGATGGAACGAATCACCGAGTCCTAATACCAATGCCGCCGTTCCCATGAGAACATCGTTTTTATTGCGATGCTTTATCAGTATCACGATGCCTGTAAGTATCGCGAAGACAAGATACAAGATATCAAATGTTGATTCGCCGTATTTCATGTTCTGTTCAGGCTCCTGATAAGATTTCTCCGACAGATGTATTTTACCATCTCATCAAGGCTTATACCTTAACCATATAAAGCGCGTGGAAATATTTCTTCATTGCCATCAGCTCATCGAAAGTTCCCTGCTCTTCTATCCTTCCGTCCCTCATGACGAGGATCTTATCGTATCTGCGCATTAACCTCTCGTCAAGCGAATGAGTGACAACGATCCTCGTTATGCCTGTAAGACCCAGAATATCCGATGAAACTTTATATGCAGTCTGTGAATCAAGCGCGGCCGTGATCTCATCGGCAACAAGGACAGAAGATTTTTTAAGAAGACTTCTTGCAATGGATATTCTCTGCTTCTCTCCTCCTGATAATGCATTTCCGCTTTCACCGCAAAGATAATTACTTCCGCGTTCTTCTATCAGTTCGTTAAGATTGGATCTCCTGATGGCATCTTTTATCTCATCCTCAGGGAAATCACGGAACATCGTGATGTTGTCCCTGATCGAAGAATTAAATACAAACACATTCTGATCGATCGACGACACCTGATCGAAAAATGAATCCGAAGACGAGTCCTTAAGATCCGTGTCATCCCATCTGATCTTGCCGCTATATCCGGCGCCGCAAGCACCGGACATAATGAGATTTAAAAGAGTCGATTTACCGCTTCCTGAAGCGCCTACGATCGCATAAGATTTGCCTGCTTCAAAATCGAATGACACATCGTGAAGGACTTCTTTTCCTTCTTCATATGAGAAAGATACATCTTTAACCGATATTCCTTTTTCAAGAGCAGAAAGCTCTGTGCTTCCGCCTGTGCAAACGCTCTCGCCAAGAGATTTTGCGATCTTTTCTATCAGCGCTCTTGATGCTTTCCTGGCTGCTAAAAGGCCCGGAAGTTCCGCTACGGGAGCAACAACAAAGTTCATCAGATTTACGAAGATCATGACCGTGCCTGCTGTAATTCCCTTACCCGTGAGAGCCATATATGCTCCTGCGAAAAATACTGTGACCTGTGCAATTACGCCGGCAAACTGGCCCAGCGTGCTGATCAGGATCTGAAGACTCGTTCTGGAAAATTTAGAGTTTTCAAGTTTTGTATTCTCTGATGAGAAAAGACCCGTAACAGGTTTCTCTGCACGGAATGCTTTCACTACTGAAAAACCGTTAAGACAGTCAGTTATTGTTGCCGTAAAACTCTTATTCATATCAGAAACATTAACTTCAGCTTTGCTCAGTTTCTTACCTGATGCAAGTGATACAACAAGCGGCAGCAAAGTCACGGCGATCGCAATCAGTGTCAGCAAAGGCGAGTAGTAGATCATCATGCCAAGCGATGTAAAAAACAACGTAAGCCTGTATATAAACCAGAACTCTTTATCCAGATAATTTGACTCGATCGAGATGCTGTCATTGGTCAGTGCTGACAGATAAGTCGACTTGCTCTCAGAACGGAAAGACATGATGTTTTTCTTCGTGAGTTCGGCAAACAGAGTCTCCTTATAATTCCGCATTGCTTTCCTGATATATCTCGGTTTTGCATAGTAAGTCAGATATGAAGAAAACAGGAAAAACACAGCAATCAGAATGCATATTATCAGGAGCTCACTAATGCTCCATCTGCCGTTCCCGGAGGCCGTATCTACCAGTTCTCCCATAAACCAGGAGATAGCGATTCCCATCATTCCCGACAGGAGTGCACCGATAACTGAAAGGATAAAAAAGACATGGTTGTCCCTATGGAACTGAGATTTCAGTTCCACATATAAGTTTTTGTTTTTCATGTGAATACCTACCTGTTGATCTTATTCCACAACGCGTTGAATTTCTTGTCATTGATCAGACCGAGTGTATAATCGATCGATTCTTTTGCAGTCTCACCTAGCAGGCTGAATGTACTAACAGCGTTGTGGCTTTCAAACAGCTTGATGATGTCTGTCGTTTTCTCTTCTGAAGTGTCGAAAACGTCTGCCAGATCTCTTGCTTCTATAAGAAGTTCTTCCGCTTTTTCTTTATCACCGCTCTTGAAATACGCATAACTTTCCGAGGTTAAATACGAACACTTCGTCTTATCAAAGAAACACATTTCGTCCGTTTTTCTGATAGTTTCAGTAAACTCGATGCACCATCTTGAGAGCATCTTGATCCTGTTTAGATCGCCTTTGTTTTTATAGTAGAAGAGCAGTCCCGAAGTAGTGTTGATCATCTCGAAAGTGAGTTCGGTAAAACTTAAGATCAGCTTTCTGTAGCAATCATCTCCGCTATCGCCGCTCAAAGATGTAAGCAATCCGATCTTCGAATTGAAGACACCGGCTTCATTGTTTTTGAGCATCATGGAAATAGCTCTGTCACTATCACCTGTCAGGAAATACAGAAGCGCAATGCCGCCTATCAGCGAGAGCCTTCCAAAACGCGGATTGATATCATATGGAACGATCACCAATGCTTTTTCGAAAAGCGATATCGCTCTCTTCATCATATCGTTATTCTTCTCTTCCATACCGAATGCGGAGAACACATTTCCGGCAGCAACGATCACACCGAAATCATTAGGATATTTAACAAGTGCTTTCTCCGCTTCTTCGAATACCGAACGGTCTTTTTTACCCAACAGATCATAGATATGATCTGTGATCGTTCCCTTTCTCTTATCCGCCATCTCATAACCCAAAAGGTTATCAACAGATGTATCAAAAAGATCGGCGATCCTGACGAGCATACTGATCTCAGGAGACGTAAGGTTTGCCTCCCACTTGTAAACTGCACCCACCGTAACTCCCAAAGCATTTGCCAATGCTTCCTGTGTAAGCGAACGTTCTTTTCTCATTCTCTTGATGTTTTCAGCCAGTTTGAGTTCCATGTCCGTCACTCCTTTGAAACTTCATTTGCTCTAATGATAGCGGAAAAAGGCTCCGGTTTGAACTGACTACCAATACTATTTAGATATTTATTTTTATACCAACAGGGAGGGTAATTTCACAAATAGCAGACAGCAATCTATTTTATTCTCTATAATTTCAGATAAAGAAAACATATTAATCAGGAGGCAGAGCCATGAGTTGGACGGAATAAATAAGCAGAAAAATCTCAGACGTTAACCAAACGTTAACCAAAATCCTGAGCATGGTTACCAAATTGTTACCATTTCGGTCCATTTATTGCTTATCTAACGATTCCCCGGGAAAAGAAAAACCCTTGAAACGCAATGTTTTCAAGGGTTTTGGTCTTGGAGCCATTTGTGGGACTCGAACCCACGACCTGCTGATTACAAATCAGCTGCTCTACCAGCTGAGCTAAGATGGCATCCTTAGCACGCAAGATTATAACTAATCGTGTATTTAATGTCAAACCATAATTTTAAAAAAATGTCACTTTTGCAGATTTTCTCGTTTTGAGCACAAATACTATTGGGGTATAATTATCATATCAGTTCCTTTTGGGGGTATTTATGGCGATTATCACTATCTCAAGGCAGAATGGAAGTCTTGGCGATGAGATTGCTGATGCCCTCGCTTCGCGCCTCGGAACTACCGTGATCTCCAGGAAATACGCGCTCGATAATTTCTTCGGAGAGATCAATCCCGGTACATTAGACAGATTAAATGAGAGCGCTAAGTTTTTTGAGACTACTCTTCCCGGCAGCACCAGGACATATGCGGACATTCTTGTCGAGCGCATCAGGGCCCTCGCTTCGGAATCCAAGGATAAAGATCTTATCATTTTGGGCATGGGCGGAAGCGTCCTGCTCTCAGGCTTCCCCGGCGCTCTTCATGTGAGAGTCACAGCAAGCGAGACCACAAGGCTCAATACCATTGCCCGCAAATATCACATCACGACCGACGAGGCTTCAGAAGTCCTCACCATAGCTGACCGCAAGCACAGGAAATTCGTCCGCACCGTCTATGGCAAAGACATCACTTCTCCTGAGCAGTTCGACCTCATCCTTAACACCGACAGGCTCAGTGTCGATGAATGCGTTGATGCTGTTGTCGAGCTTGCAAGAAAGCACGATCTTCGTGTAAGGCTCTCTGAATCCAATGAGAATTCCGGTACCATCGACCATCAGACGCGCAATACGGCTTTTAAGAATGAGACCGAAGAAGAGTTCGCAAGGATCTTGAGCATGTATAACATCGAGTGGCTCTATGAGCCCAAGACATTCCCCGTCGAATGGGACGCCGAAGGCAATGTCACCATGGCCATTTCGCCAGATTTTTACCTGCCGAGATTTAATCTTTACTTAGAGCTCACCACGATGGACCAGCGTTACGTGACCAAGAAAAACAAGAAGATGCGTCTCGTGAAGGAGCTTTATCCGGGCACGAATATCCGCATCGTTTACAAGAAAGACTTCAACGAACTGGTTGACCGCCTGAAGATGTTCGGCGGCCTTACTGACAAGACCCCGGAGGAAACTTAATTGGCTAATCTTGAAGAAGAACTTAAGACTGAACGCATCGTTTACAGCGAAGAAGTCATCCGCGCAAGAGTAAATGAACTCGGCCGCCAGATTACCGAAGATTTCAAGGGCAAAGAGCTCATAGTTATCGGCGTCATCAAGGGCTCTCTTTATTTCCTCTCAGATCTTACGAGAGCCATCGATCTTCCTATCAAGATCGACATGGTAGGCTTTTCCAATATTCCTGATACCACCTCGAAAACCGGCATCGTCCGCATCATTAAGGACATCGATATCGACATTACAGACAAGCACGTTCTCGTTGTCGAAGACGTAATAAGGACAGGACTTACCACTGCTTACATCATCCAGAATCTCGAGATGAAAAAGCCTAAGGACATCACGCTCTGCTCGATGCTCTTAAATCCCGACAGGCTTTTGATGACCATACCCGTTAAATACTACGGCTTTGAGATCAATGACCAGTGGCTCGCAGGCTACGGCTTAGACCGTAACGAGATCGGCAGGAATCTCCCTTATATCGCGCAGATCCCGAAGCAAAAGTGATCACATAAAAAATCAATACAAAGAAAAGATCCCGGTGACCTGAATCACCGGGATCTCTATTTGCTCCAACGAACCAAATTAGATTCACTGCCGAAAGATTACGCATTCACGTCTATCTCTCCTTCGTACTCCCTACCTACCAAAAGGCCCTTTCTAAACCTACCCGAGCTTTCTGTGATATCGTTACAACTAATCGATCTGCTGCAACTCTCAATCACACCGTGCAACTCATGTTTCCATTCACCGAACACTACGCTATTCGACTCAGGTCTGCTACCTTCATCACCTTGCGGCTTTGATCTTCGCAGTTCGATAGCCTCATCGGCTACTCGGTTTGCACGAACCGGTGTAACATCCGCCGCGGCACCGGTTCTTTCCTGTCGATGGTGACATCTCACCTACTCGCGGTTCCAATACCGAATCAACTAATTGTTACAACCTGTGGCTTGCATGTCTACGACACCTTCAACCACTCGCTCGTCACTCCCTTAGCTTCTAACCTTAGACTTCGTATCAACCTTCGATTGTTGTCTCCGGCTTCGTCTCTTCGGCTTCGCCACAAGCTTTTTACCACTCTGGTTCTTCCCTGCGCCTGCTCGATCTTTGCTTCGGGCGGCCTTCCTCGGATGTGGAAGTTATCGCTTCCGTATTCCTTGGAGCTAGCTTAATCATATAGGCTGGAACGCCGCTTAGCAATATCGCAGAAGATACCAAATGAAAATCATTTGGTTGTGCAAGTTGCACAATACTTTGCACATCAAAGTGTTGCCTTTTTATGAACACTCACCCAAAAGGCCTTAGAAATATGTGTTTTCGATTACATTAAGAGGACAAATCAATGAAAGAGCGAATTGAAAAGATCGCCGATGGAATTGATGCCTATGCTGCCCAGATAGCTGATAAGGAGCATGATCAAGCCGGCCATGACAACGCCGATCATGACTGCTACGGAGCTCTTCTTTTTATCGAGGTCGAGCATGGATGCAGCAAGTGTTCCTGTCCAGGCACCTGTACCGGGGAGCGGGATGCCTACGAAGAGCATCAGTGCGATAAAAGGGCCGTAGTTGTTGGCGCTTTTGGTCAGCTTCTTGCCTGCCTTCTCACCTTTATTGAGCACCCACTTAAAGAACTTGCTTCCGTGCTTTAAGTTGCTTCCCCATATAAGGATCTTGCGTCCGAACAGATAGATAAAAGGTACGGGGATCAGGTTACCGATAACGCAAATGATCAATGTCGGCAGATAGTCAAGACCAAAGGTCAGTGTTCCGATCGGCACAGCGCCTCTGAGCTCTATGATCGGGACCATTGAAATAAAGAAAACTAAGATGTATTTAACTATTACCGGCATATGCTTCCTCCATACAAGGAAACATTATATCAAAATATCCGGCAAATAACCGAGAATGGCTCTTTTAAATTTCGCAGTTGACAAACATTCGTTCTGGTCCTATTATATTGACAGAACGTTTGTTTGTTTTTGGAAGGAGCCGGTACGATGTCAGAGTTAAAGGAAGTCTTTGCTGCATATAAGAAATTATCCTTCACTGACCGTATCGTGTTCTATACGACCCTTTCCAATACTGTAAATGTACACGAGGATAATATTCAGGATTTCCTTATCGAAACACGTATTTGCGATGGTAATACATGTATCTTTTGCGAAGGTTCTCATGTTGTTAAGAACGGTAAGCGTAAAGACGGTATTCAGCGTTTCCTCTGCCGTGATTGCAAGAAGTCATTTATCCCTAGTTCCTGTTCCATTACTTCTGGTACTAGAAAGAACTTGAGTATTTGGGCTCAGTATATGAAATGCATGTTGGATAAAAAGACGCTTAAGGAAACTGCTGAAGAGTGTTCCATATCGGTAACAACAGCCTTTTACTGGCGGCATAAGATTCTGGATGCTCTGCAGGAAGTAACTGACAGAGTATGTCTTGACGGAACAGTTGAAGCCGATGAGACATTCTTTAACGTTTCCTACAAGGGTAACCATAAAAATAGCAGACAGTTCATAATGCCCAGGAAAGCACATAAGAGAGGAAATGACATACACAGTAAAGGTCTGTCATCAGAAAAGGTGTGTGTTCCCTGTGCCGTTGATGTTGAAGGGATCGCGTTCGCAAAACCCGTTAAGCTTGGCAAGGTAAGTACGGAATGCCTGATAGACGTGTTCAGCGGTATTGTCTCTCCTTCAGCAGTGCTGTGTACTGATAACGAGAAAGCATACCGGCTTTTGGCAAGAAATAAAGATCTCCGACTGATACAGACGAATACGGGTAAACGCATAACAAAACAGAATGGCATTACTTACGGTATCCAACGCATCAATGCATACCACAGTTCATTGAAAAGCTTTATCGACAGGTTTCACGGAGTATCGACCAAACATCTGGAGCATTACATCATCTGGAATAACCTGATAGCAAACAACAAAAGAAGCAAGACGGAAAACATAAGCCTGATGTTCATACAGATACTGAGCAGAAGGCTGACAGTACATAACAGCGATATATCGGCAAGACCGCCGCTTTCATTCGTCACATAGAGATAAGGGGCATGTAACATGATACTCTCGGAAGAACACAAGATTAAAAGACATAACAATAAGAAGCTTCTTCACGAGATAGACGGTTACTGCTATAAAGTGAAGAACCTTTCCAACAGTGTCAACTACCTGATAAAGCAGTGCTACCGCATCCACACGAAGATAAAGAATAGTAAAGCACTTGAGGATTGGGAAGATGAACTCATCAGAGCGATAAACAACGGCATAACGGAATACAATGCATCTCGCTCTGAGAGTAAGAGATTACGTTATATCGATTCCGATAACGGATATATAGCCGATGCATATTTTCTCAGCTGGTATCTGAAAGGAACGGAAGTATATAAAGACGTTCCGTATGCGACATGCAGTCAGATATGCATACAGGAGAAATGCAGAGAGTGGAAGTCGTTCTACAGGGCGACAGCAGAATACGGGAAAGATCCGAAGAAGTTCAAGGAGCATCCACATGTACCGGGATATCTGGACCCGAAAACAGGAAGAGGTTCTCTTGTGATAACCAGTCAGAACTTCAAGGTGGATGAGAATGGTAATGTAACCATGCCTAAATTCCTCAGTGGTATACACATACGTGCAAGACACAGTTCAGTCAGACAGATAAGGATAAAGACGTTCAAGGATTCTGTCCTTATCAGTCTGATGTATGAGAAAGAGGAAAAGGCTGCACGAGGGACAAAGGTCATGGGGATAGACCTGGGAGTAAACAATCTCATAGCAGCCGCATGGGATTCCGAAGACAGGCCCGTGATAATCAACGGGAAACCGCTGAAATCGATAAACCAGTACTACAACAAGACAAAAGCGCATATGCAGAAGGAGGCGAAGGTATATAACGGAAAGCACAGGACCAAAAGGCTGAATAAACTTACGGCAAAAAGGAACCGCAAGGTAAAAGACTACATGCACAAGGCAAGCAGGAAGATAGTTAACCTGGCCGTCTCTTCAGGTGTCGGACTCATAGTGATAGGTTCCAATCACGGATGGAAACAGAAAGTACACATGGGAAACATAACAAACCAGAACTTTGTATCCATACCGTATAAGACACTTACGGACATGATCACATACAAAGCACGACTTGAAGGCATAGAGGTAAAAACTGTACGCGAGAGTTACACAAGCGGAACGAGTTATCTTGACGGAGAAAAGCCAACCATAACTTACTATGACAAGACACGAAGGATAGAACGAGGATTATTTAAGAGCAACAGCGGGATCTTCATTAACGCAGACGTGAATGCTGCATATCAGATGATGAAGTTGGGTGACACAAGAGCAATTCCCATCAAGACAGGAGAACAGATAATCAAGATAAAAGCAGCCTGAATTATATCAGGTAGAGGCATAAGGCTAGTGCCCTTAAAGAGCCGATATGATTCTATTCATTTCGGAGATTTATAAATATCAGTCACAAGCTGGTAAATAGCCACCGAGAATTAAATAACCTTATCTTTGACGAGGAAATCTCTTATCTCATCACGCATGTGATACATCTTCTGAACGCTGTTCTCGAGGAAGTAATAATGCATGACGTATCCGATCGTAAGACCCAGGAAAAGGCATACGAGAAGAATGCCTGCGACGATAAAATCGATAGGCATAACAAACAGTGTAAATATCTCAAACAGAAGGAATATAGCAAACGCCTGCGTGACCATGAGATGGATCAGTCTCTCGTGCTGGAAATAAGATATCTTCGTCTCAAACTCCGCGAGGACTTCCCTGGTCTTTTCTTCCGGAGCATTCTTCATCTCTTCGTCGATGTACTTGCGGACGGCATCCATTACCTGCTTAACGTACTTCTTCATAAGCCGAACCTCCGGTTGATGTAATTGACGACCTGTCTCTTGTTCTTAGTCCACTCCGGTGCCAGGAGTATCTTCTTCGGGCCGTCTCCCGTAAACCTGTGGACGACAGCGTCTTCGGGCAGCAGCTTTACCGCTTCTTCTACAATATCAAAATACTCTTCCATCTCAAGTATCTCAACCTGATTTTCCCTCCAGAGCTTTTCAAGATATGTGTTTTCCAACACATAGAGGCACGTGAATTTATAGCCGTCGCTTCCCGCATCAACGCTCGTTCTGACGGTATCCATCATCATGTCTTTTGTCTCGCCCGGAAGCCCGAAAATGATATGCGTGATGACATTCGCGCCTATCTCTTTTAAAGCTTTCACGGCTTCGGTATATTCTTCTGTCTTATAGCAGCGGTTGATAAATCCTGCGGTCGCATCGCTCGAAGTCTGAAGGCCGAGCTCAACAAACAAAGGCATCTTCTTTGCCTGGCGGGAAAGCACTTCAAGTATCTCAGGGCCTAAGCAATCCGGCCTGGTCGCTACGGATACCGCTTCTATGCCTTCGCATGAAGATGCTTCAGAGAGGACATTTTCGAGATAACCGGCGCTGCAGTAAGTGCTCGTAAAGCTCTGGAAATAAGCGATGTATCCGGCGTCTTTTCCTGCTTTTTCCTTGACCTGCTCTATCGCCTTTTTGATCTGCTCCGTTACTGAATTTCCGCCGCCCGCGGCAAACTCACCCGAGCCTCCTTCGGAGCAGAAAATGCATCCGCCCGTGCCCTTGCTGCCGTCCCTGTTAGGGCAGGTCACATCAATGGCTATCGATGCTTTGTACATCTTATGTCCGAACGTATCGCGGAAATATTTATTCGCGGTGATCATTTAGAAATCATCCTCCGGATGGAATGGATCCGTTACTATATTCGCAGCTTTATTCTTCTTTGTGAAGACTTCAGCTTCGGCCGCGCTTTTTATAACGCTCGAACCGTAACGCCTGTTGATGTCATCGATCGCTTTGTTGAGTATGTCATCTCTTTCAGAAGCCTTGACTTCATTAAAAATCGACAGCTGCTCACCGCTGTCTGCCCTTACTAATTTGGTGCATCTTACGCCGATGCTTCTTACGCCTTTTTCCCATTCATAAGACTCTTTGAAAAGTTCTTTTGCAGCTGCGTAGATCACCTTCGCATCATCGGTAGACCTGTAGATTATCTTCTGCTTTTCATAGATCAGAAGATCTCTGTCACGCACCGTTATCTGGACTACCGTGCCTTTAAGACCGTGCTTTCTGAGGCGCTCCGCAACGCTCTCCGAGAGCATGTGGAGCGTTCTTTCTATCTGCCTGTCAGACGTCATGTCTTCCGCCGTCGTAGTAGAATTGCCGACTGACTTTGGGATCCGTTTATAACCTGATTCCGCGACCGGAGCATCGTCAAGTCCGTTAGCGTATTCCCAGAGCATCACACCCGCTTTGCCAAGGTAGCGGCTTATAAATTCGCCGTCCGTCTTAGCAAGATCACCTATGGTCTTAACGTTTATCTTAGAGAGCTTTTCTGCCGTATGTCTTCCGACAAAAAGAAGGTCTTCCACAGGAAGGGGCCATATCTTTTCCTGCCAGTTGTCATCAGTAAAAACAGTCGTCGCATCGGGCTTTTTATAGTCGCTTCCGAGCTTTGCGAAAACCTTGTTAAAGCTGATACCGACAGAGCATGTGAGCTTGAATTCCTCCTTTATCCTGTTCCTTATCTCAAGCGCTAATTCCTCTGCTTCTTCGTAACCTTTTACGATCCCAGTCATGTCGAGCCAGCATTCGTCAAGGCCGAAGGGCTCTACCTTATCGGTATATCCGGAATACATAGCGCGGATCTTCTTGGAATAGAATTCATACTTATCGTGATGCGCATCGACCAGTACCAGCTCGGGACATTTTGCCTTCGCCTGCCAGATGGCTTCGGCTGTCTTGATGCCGTACTTTTTGGCAGGTTCATTCTTGGCCAGGATAATGCCGTGCCTGACCGAAGCATCGCCTGCGACTGCCATGGGAACGTTTCTGAGTTCAGGCCTCGATATCATCTCTACCGAAGCAAAATAGCAGTTCTGGTCTATGTGAAAGATAATGCGTTTCATGGCAAGATACTATCACAAAACGAACATATTTTCTACTTTTTAGAGCGGGCTCCTCTCCGCCTGCTCTTTGAGAAAGTAAATATTCTTTAAAAAACTATGTAATTTTACTTTGATATGTTGTATACTAACTGGGTGAGAAAATCAAAAAAATACAATTTTGTAAAACACACATCCGAGTCATTCGGATAATAGCTAATTAAAAGTGAATTAACCACGGGAGGTATTTTAATGGCTAAGCAAAAAGTATTTCTTGTAGATGATGACAGCGATATCTTAGTTCTCAATCGTGACTTTCTTGAGAGTGAAGGATATGACGTAGTAACAGCAACTTCTTGCGCTGAGGCACTTGAGAAGATCAAGCTCCACAGTTTTTCCTGCATCGTTTTGGACGTAATGCTTCCGGACGGCAGCGCTTTTGATCTCGCTCCGAAGATAAAGGAATATACAGATTGTCCTATTATCTTCCTCACAGCCAAGGATCAGCAGGAAGACGTCATCAACGGTTTCAAGGTCGGTGCAGACGACTACATCACAAAGCCTTATTCACTGCCTGAGCTGAGCCTTCGTATCAATGTACACATCAAGCGCAGCATGAAGAGCGAAGGATTCCTCGTTGAGTATCCGCCGCTTCGCATCAACATCAAGACACGTGAGGTTACTCTCAAGGAGAAGCCTCTGCATCTTACAAACCGTGAGTTCGATATCCTTTGTCTCCTCGCTGAGACACCTAACGTTATCGTTCCTTTCACAAGGATCTATTCTCACGTTTGGGGTGACGATTCACCGTGCGACAACCATCTCGTAATGGTTAACATCTCTTATCTCAGAAAGAAGATGGAGAAGATCGCACCTGAGATCACTTTCGTTAAGACCGAGTGGGGTATCGGATACTCATTCGCTTATCCGCCGGTAAAGAACAGCATGAACACTCAGTTCTGATCAGGTAAAGACGTAATAAATTAATGCGGGGCTTTTTTAAGTCCCGCTTAATCATTTAAGGGGAATATGGCACAGTACAGGCACAGCAGATTATCCAATCTTAAGCGCTCGGTATCTGACGATCACGGCAGAACCTTCGGCGGTACTATGCTCATGTTCATTTTCGCGCTGCTCTTAACTCTCGTACTGGCAGGAATAATCTCCATCAGCGCAACGTTCGAGAAAAAGACTCCTGACGTAATAGCCGAGAGCGGAGCGATAAGATTAAGCGACGAGCTCGCCACAGGGGGACTCTACAGCGACCATATCTCGAGCGGCTGGACATTCGTGCCCAACGTCTCTCCCGAAGTCGTACAAACGAGCCTTGCTAAGAACACCGAATATAATCTGGACGGTCCAGCCGACCAGTGGCCTTCTTCCATACTCCTTAACCACAGAGCTCATCTTGACGGCGTAACCACGACAGACTTCTGGCGCGGCTGGTTTGACTACAACAGGTCTCCCGACTGGGTAAATGCTAAAGACGGTGTCGAATACCAGCATGTCTCGATCGAGAACACAGATTGTTACTGCGCTGCTTACATAGGACATTTCGAGTGCGATCCTGATATCAGGTCCCTCACTCTGATGTTCCACAGATTTAACGGCGAGGCATGGGTATACTGCAACGGCGATCTTATGGAACGTATCGGCGCTAACTGGCCGGTCTTTAACCTCAACGCTTTTGCTGATTACTGCACGCTCATTCCCGAGGACGGCAAGATCGACCTGGTAATCGTTATCGCGTGCGACTCGGACATAAGCAATCCCGGTATCTTATCCGAGCCTATCATCGCGACCAACGCAGCTAACGACGCACATACGGCAATAACGAGCGCACACTTCGCGATCGTTATCGTATTGTCCATCCTGGCTATCGCGTTCGTATCGCACATCATCCTTAACTCCACAAGAAACAAGTGGCTGGTTATCTTCTTCCTGATAAGCTTTGCAGCGATCCTTTTCTATTACTTGGACGATGCGAGGTTCTTATCAGTAAGCAGCCAAGCAAGAGCTGACTTAAGGTTCATATTCATCATCATTTCCTGCGCCGCAGGCTTTTTGGAGAACTCACTTTTCTTCGCGGGGACCAAGACAAGAGAAAAGAATTATTTCCTTAAGAAAGGTCACTGGATCATCTTCGGCATCTGCATGTCCAGCATAACCGTTTACTACGCTTTAAGCATTTTCTTCGGAATGCTGACGCCAGAGTTCGTATCCCTGATGATCGCGCTTACCATTGCAACGCTGTCGATCTTTATCGACCTTTTCTTCTATCACGGCGAGAACCAGAGGTCGCTCCTTTTCGCGCTCTTGTACACTCTTATGTTCTTCGTGCTTTATCTGGCGATCCTCTTAGACAACATGATCGCTTCGATGATCCCTATGTACAGTAACATCTTCGCGATCTTCGCGCTCCTTGCCGAGATCATGCTCGTAACTTCGTACATCAACCAGCAGCGCGAGATCAAGCGCAATGCCGCGGTACTTAAGAGGCAGGTCAGAGAAAAGACCGTATTCATCTCAGAGATCAACCGCGACCTGGTACTTACGAACAAGAAGCTCTTGGAAGGCGAGGCTGCACGTAAGAACGTCTTAAGCAACGTATCCCACGACTTAAGGACCCCTATCACGGCTATCAGAGGTTACGCGGAACTGATGCTGTCAGCACAGGATAACTTAAGTCTTGAACAGCGCAATTCTTATCTCGCAAATATCGTCCGCCGTTCCGAACAGATGGAGAGGATCGTAGCAGACATCATGGAGCTCACCAGAATGGAATCGAGCGAAGCGGAATTCCAGTTTACATCCGTATCGATCTCCGAGATGCTCGATGAACTTGTAATGATGTATTCGATGGATCTCGAAGACAGCAACAAGCATCTGTCCTTAGATGTTCCCGCAAGAGATTCACTGATCGCAAAGGCTGACCCTGCAAAGCTGTCGCGCGTTTTCGAGAATCTCATATCCAACGCCATCAACTACACGGGGCCTGACGCTCAGATCACCATCAAGGCCTGGAGAACCGGCGAGACATCACATATCGCGACCCAGAAGATACATATCACGGTCACCGATAACGGCATCGGCATTCCCGAACAGGATATCCCGAGGATCTTCGACCGCTTCTACAGAGCTCACAACTCCGGCGTAAACATCAAGGGCACCGGCTTAGGCCTTGCCATCGTTAAGCTCATCATCGACAAGCACGACGCCGAGATCACCGTTAGAAGCAAGCTCGGTGAAGGCACGACTTTCGAAGTCATCCTGGCAGCCGCTTATTGATCTAAAGCCAATAAAAAAGCTGCCCCGTAATGCGGGACAGCTTATGAAGCTAAGATATCAGTTTAATCAGCCCTGAGCCTGGAAATAGTTGTTCAGCTCTTCAACAAGGGCGTCGCAATCCATACCGTGAACTATGCATGCTTCCTCGATCGTCTCTCCTGAAGCAAGTGCGCAGCCGAGGCAATGAAGTCCTGAAGCCATGAGGATCGGCGCAACGCCTTCATCCTGCATTACGACATCACCGATAATTGTATCTTTTGTAACTATCATCTCGTTACCTCCGATTGTTATTTTGCATTACAAGCATACACTATCATTGCGAATAAATCTTGTGTTAAAAAGACATAAATATCATTTGCCTTCCGTTTGCCTCATCGCAATTCCTACAAAAGAGGTCGGTAATGCTCTCCCGAAGTGCAAAAAAGCCTCGAAAAATCGACATTTTCTTGAATTATTGCCCGAAAACATCTTGACATCTAATTAAAGGAATTTGATAATGAAATTACTATAAATCAAGCCTTTTCAGCGGCTAATACAGGAGGAAACCACATGAACAAGTCACAGCTTATTGACAAGATCGCAGCTGATGCCGGCCTCAGCAAGAAGGACGCAGAAGCAGCTCTCAAGGCTACCCTCGGTGCTATTGAAGGTGCTCTCGTAAAGAATGACAAAGTCGTTCTCGTAGGCTTCGGTACATTCAAGACAAAGAAGCTCGCTGCTAGAAGCGGACGTAATCCTGCTACAGGCGACAAAATCAAGATCGCAGCTTCTACTGTTCCTACATTCAAGGCAGGCAAGTCCCTCAAGGATAAGGTTAACGCTAAGAAGGGTAAGAAGAAGTAATTCTCATCTTAAACTTGTTTATTTAGGCTCCGCAAAAGCGGAGCCTTTTTTATTTCCATTCCAAAGGATCCCTTAAGCCCATCCGCCTCTCTATCCTTGACTGAATGCACCGCACAACGGCACGGCTCCGCATCTTCGTTAAGCTGCTCCTCATGATCGCATACCTGACATCGCGCTCCGCCTGCTGCAGGGATAATCCGTATTCCCTGCTCGACTCCACATACAGGCTCTTCATCGTAGGCGGCAGCGGGACGCCTCTTCTGAATGAAGAATAAACTGCATTGTAGATGAGATTTGAACCTATAAGCGACATATCAAATCCGTACTCCCTCAAGACAGTCTTAATGCACACATCAAGGAACGCTTCTTCCTTGTTTCTCTCAGACGCCGATCCGTCCTGTGAACTGATCGAAGTTACTTTGCCTGCCGCTTCTTTCCTGTTGTTCCGCGCATCGACTATGTAATGCAGAATGCCGAAGTCATCTTCAACGGCGATAACGCCGTTATCACGGAGCAAAGTATTAATGCTCTCCAAAAGACTTAAGTCACTGCACACTACCGACATCTCCACCGAGCCTCTTTTTAAAACCCTGTTCTCCACTGGCTGTTCACCTCCTTTTCGCGGGTCCTTCCTTGAAAAGAGTGTACAGTCCGGCAAGCCGCCTGTGTGTGCGACTTTAAGCAAAATGAAAATTCGGGGCCTTATTTGAGACTTTTTGGCAAAAATTGAGACTAGTCTCAATTTTTCACAGGGAAAAACGGCTTATCAGGACTCTGTCCCGGCCGTTCCGTTATTGTTCTCTTCCTGCTCAGTATCCGTGACGAGCGTCCAGTCGACAGTAAAGCCTGAATACTGCGTATGCTTTACTCTTACCCTGTCACCTTCATTGAGATTGTTGTGCAGAGGATTTACGTAATAGTATGTGCCGTCGACGACAAAGTAGTTCTTGATAAATCCGATCTTCTCGACCGTTCCGGTGTTGTAATAGTAATTACTGTTTACCAGGCTGTTGATATCCAGAAGTCTCGGGGCAGCGCAGAAAATAATATCCAGGAGTGCCACGAGCGCAAATACGATAGGGAAAAAATATGAGACGACATGCTTGGTCTTCTTCTTTTTATTGCGCCCTGCAAAAACGCATGCCAACACGATGAACACCACAATCAAAAGAATATGGGCAGCCAGATTTACAATAAAGTAATTCATTAAGAGTCCTTAATCAGTATATTCTTCTTCAGGTATCACGCAGATAAAATCAGCGCTGATATCATGACCTTCCGAGGGCACGTCAGAACAGATCTGGAACTCGTAGCAGATGCCTAAAAGATAAGGTCTGCCAGAGCCTGTAGAGCTGATGAAGCGGTCGTAAAAACCACCGCCCATTCCAAGCCTTGTGCCTTCTTCATTATATGCAACCGCAGGCAGCACTACAACATCAATGTCCTTGGGGTCAACGGGCTTCTTTGATCTCAAAGGCTCCCTGATGCCGAGAGGAGATTCTTCGAATTCATCCTTGCCAAGGCCTTTGCAGTCACAGAAAACCATATCCTCATCTTCAACTCTCGGGAAGCAGCATGTGATGCCCTTCTCCATAAAAGACTTCGCAAGGCCGTCCACCGGGACTTCGCCTTTGAAAGATCTGTAGAGCGCGATCCTTTTTGCGCTCTTGAGTTTTTTGGAAAGCTCTTCATCATCTATCGAAGCAATAAACTCAGGGAGTTCTTTCTCGATCTTCGCGAGCACTTCAGCAGAAAGGCTCATGCGCCTTCTCTTTATCTCTTTCCTGATCTTGGATTTCTCTTCTTTGATATTCATGGATCAGCCCTTATCTATCATAGCTTTAAGCTCATCGAGGCTTATTATCGGCACGCCGAGCTCTCTTGCCTTGCGCTCCTTCGATCCTGCATCCGCGCCCATGAGAAGATAAGAAGTCTTCTTTGATACAGACGACACAGGCTTGCCGCCGTTACTCTCGATGAGGCTCTCTGCGTCACTTCTGGACATTCCTTCGAGAGTTCCCGTGATGCAGAAAGTAAGACCTGCAAGAGATGAACCTGCAGCTTCGCTCTCTTCCCTCGCGAAATTCAGTCCGAGATCCTTAAGGCGCATAAGCAGCTCCTTATTGCCTTCGTCACGGAAGAAATTGTAGATCGCTTCGGCTGATATCTCTCCGATATCCTGGACTGCGACAAGCGCGTCCTTGTCTGCTTCGGCAAGAGCATCAATCGAACCGAATGTCCTCATAAGCTCCTTAGAGGTTGCCTTGCCTACGCCGGGGATTCCGAGACCTGCCAGGACCTTGTCGGCCGGAGTCTCATTTTTCGCCGTCTCGATAGCGGCAAGGACCTTATCCGTATTCTTCTCAAGGCCTAAAAGCTTGCCTTCGATAAGCGCATCTCTTTTGTCCTTGAGCTCGAAAATATCCGCTATGTCCTTAATGTACTTATCTTCCGTAAGCTTCCTGATATATTCGGTGCCGAAGCCCTTGATATCCATGCAGTCGCGCGAAACGAAATTTACTATGCGGTTAACGAGCGTTCCGGGACACATGAGGTTCATGCACTTAAGATCAACGCCGCCCTCGTCTCTTACGAGCTTGTGGCCGCAGACCGGGCAGCTGTCAGGCATCTTGTAGGGCTGCCAGTCAGCAGGCCTCTTGTCCTTGTTGACATCCTTTACCTTCGGAATGATCTCGCCCGATTTATAAACGAGGATCGTATCGCCTATTCCGAGACCCAACTGGTCTATAAAATCCTGATTGTGCAGAGTCGCACGTGACACCATCGTGCCGCATAGACTGATGGGCTCGAAAACGGCAACGGGCGTAACTCTCCCCGTCCTTCCGGTATTGACTTCAACGTCGAGAAGACGTGTCTCTTTTACCTCAGGCGGATACTTATATGCGATCGCCCATCTCGGGAACTTGATCGTGTTGCCGAGCTTGGATCTCTCAGAGAGATTATTGAGCTTAACGACAGCGCCGTCGATGTCGTATTCGAGCTCGCCTCTCATATCGCCGATCTTAGTGATCGCTTCCCAGACCTCATCAGCGGTCTTGCACTTATAGCAGTTCTCGATTACCTTTACGCCGTTGCGCTTAAGGTACTCGTATCCTTCAAGATGCGTATTAAAAGTAACGCCTCTTGTCTCCTGGACATTGAAGATAAAAAGCGACAGGCCTCTCTCCTTCGTGATCCTCGTGTCGATCTGGCGGAGAGTGCCTGCAGCGCAGTTCCTGGGATTGGCAAAAGTCTTCTTGCCCTCTTCTTCGGCTTTGGCGTTAACGCTCTCAAAGGCTTTCCTGGTCATGTAGACTTCGCCTCTGATCTCAATGTAAGGAACAGGCTCTTTCATCTGTCTTACGACGTCAGGGATCTGGCGGGCATTCATGGTAACATCCTCACCCTCTGTGATTCCGTCGCCTCTTGTGACAGCCAGCTTCAGCTCGCCTTCTTCGTAACGCAATGCCATAGACAGTCCGTCGATCTTGGTCTCTACGAGGAACTCGGCTTCCTCACCGAATTCTGCTCTCATCGATTCAACGAACTCATATACTTCTTCTTTTGAGAAAACATCCTGCAGGGAAAGCATCGGGACATTGTGCTTAACGAGCACGCCCTTTTCAGCCTTCCAGCCGACTCTCTGTGTAGGAGATTCGGGAACGATCCAGTCAGGGTGATCCTTTTCGAGCGCCTTGAGCCTGTTGTTCATGGTGTCGTATTCGAAGTCAGATATCTCAGGCTCATCCTGGGAATAGTAGAGCTCTGCAAAATGATTGAGCTTTTTTACGAGCTCAAGATATTCATTGCGCTCCTGGTCTTCATTTGCCATGGCAGAAAAGAGATCTAACTGTTCCATATCATTTCCTCCTGCCCGAAGTAGCAAAATAGATTATCGGGAATACAACAAAAGCCGTGAGGAACAAGCCCCAGACGATCTCAGGGATCCCCGCAAGGCCCGCAAAACTGCCGGTGATATTAAGGTCGTTATACTTGGTGATGTATAAGAGCTTCGCAAGTGTGGTGTTCAGTTTTGCGAGCGGCACAAAAAGAAGCGCATTAAGAAGCGCGATGGCCAGAGAATAAGTGTAGATATCCGTGATCCACTTAAGCCCCTTCTCTTTTTTGAGCAGATACAATGCGACGCAGCAGCCTGCCGGAATGGCAAGGCAGATCGCATCGCCGACATCGACCGTCGAATTTACGATGCTCTTAAAGACGAGCAAAACGATCATGAACGTAGATATCGCGCACGGGAGATAAATGCCGAACTTGGTCTTGCTGACCTTCTGCATCAGGACTATCACCAAAGTCACGACAATATACAAGACCAGCGACATGACTATGCCGCCGGCTCCCAGACCTTTTAATGCATATGTGACGCCGGACGCAATAAACCGCGCAAAAATATGGAAGGGCTCTGCAATCAGAGTCCCCCATAAAAACAGCATTACGATTGAAATAACACCGGCTCGTTCTTCGCTTCTCATACCGAATCACGACGCTTAAGTCAGCGCCTTCTTATATTCAAGATAATTCTTAATTAACAGCGGACGATATTATTCGTCGAGAGAAGTAAAGTCGCCGTCCTCAAGATAAGCCTTGAGTGTGTTGTATTCTTCGAAATCAAGAGAAATACCCTTACCAACCTTCTCATGGTTCGGGCCCCAATCACGGATGTCGAGCTTCGGCTTACCGTTATTCCACTTAACGATATTAAGCTCACGCTGCCAACCGGACTTGTTCTCCTTAAGAACACCGATCTGCTGGACGATCTCGTATGTGATTTCTGTCTTAGGCATCCTAAAATTCCTCCTGCAAAATCATATTTCGTTGTATGAATTATAGCACACGATTGCCAACTGTATATTATATAATTAAGAAAAAAGGAGAACTGTCCGAATAATGGATGCAATCTATGTCATTTTAACGGTCATTGCAGGGCTTGCCCTTCTCTATATTCTGTGGTGTCTCGCAGAACCGTTCTTCCTTGACATGGATAAGGCTGTCCTTAAAAAGTCTCCGCGGAAAGATGCTTCTATTAATAATATAGTAATTAATAAGATGCCCATGGAGGACACTAGCGAGAACAGCGCTCCTGATCTCCGTTTCTTTTTCTTCTCTGACATCCATGCCGAATGGTGCCCTGCAAATGCGAAGCGCATCTGCAATGTGGTCAGAGCCGCTCATAAGGTCTCCGGATTAGACGGCGTCATCTTCGGAGGCGACATCATCACCTACCCGCGCTATTCCTCAAAGGGCTTCAGATACATTAATCAGGTCACATCATGCTGCAAAGAGCTTGGCATACCCTTCTACGGGATAACAGGCAACCATGATGTTAAAGTAGATAATTATGTGGAAGCATCCGGCTTTATGTGCCTGGATAACAAGGCAATCCTTCTTACATCCGGTACATCAGGCAAAAAAGCATACCTGGCAGGCGTTCCTGATTCGGGCACAAGAAAGCTTGTCTGGCCCGAGATGCCTGCGTGCGAAGGAGACGTGCCCGTCATTCTGGTCGCTCACGATCCTGACACGCTTCTTCATATACCGGCTGATAAACGCCCTGACTTCATGCTCTCAGGCCACCTTCACGGCGGTCAGATGAAGTTCCCCTTCAAGGCTGAGTTCCGCCTCCTGCGCAAAAAGGACAAGCTTCCCAACATGGGCGCCGTACAGGGCACATTCGATATAAGCGGAACGGCAGTATTCATTTCGCGCGGCTTGGGCTGCGGCATCATGCCGTTCAGATTCTTATCCTTACCGGAAGCTACGGTAGTAGAGATCTGCCTGTAATTTTTCCGATATCAGAATAAAAGCCTGCGTGCGTAAAACTGTGCCTAAATCAAGCCTAATCGCGCACAGATTTACGCATTTCCCTCCAAACTAGCGTAAAACCGTGCCTAAAACTGCCCGGATCAGGCACGAATTACGCACGGCCGGAAAACTCTATATCTGAAACTCACTCAACAAAAAGAGGCCGCACATTAAGTGCAGCCTCTTCGAAAATCAGTTTCTTAAAGTCAGCTATTAGCCGAGCTCTGCGAAGTACTTGATTGTTCTTACCATCTGAGATGTGTAAGAATTCTCGTTGTCGTACCAAGAAACAACCTGAACGAGGGAGTTGCCGTCATCCATCTTGGAAACCATTGTCTGGTTAGCATCGAAGAGTGAACCGAACTTCATGCCTACGATGTCAGAAGAAACGAGCTTCTCTTCTGTGTAGCCGAAAGACTCGTTTGTAGCAGCCTTCATTGCAGCGTTGATGCCGTCAACTGTAGCTTCACCCTTAACAACAGCGTGAAGGATTGTTGTAGAACCTGTGAATGTAGGAACTCTCTGAGCAGCGCCGATGAGCTTGCCGTTGAGCTCAGGGATAACAAGGCCGATAGCCTTAGCAGCGCCTGTAGAGTTAGGTACGATGTTAGCAGCACCAGCTCTTGCTCTCTGGAGGTCACCCTTTCTCTGAGGACCGTCGAGGATCATCTGGTCGCCTGTGTAAGCGTGAACTGTTGTCATGATACCGCTCTGGATTGCAGCGTAATCATTGAGAGCCTTTGTCATAGGTGCAAGGCAGTTTGTTGTGCAGGAAGCAGCAGAGATGATCTTGTCATCAGCTGTGAGTGTCTCGTGGTTAACGTTGAAAACGATTGTAGGAAGATCGTTGCCTGCAGGAGCAGAGATAACTACCTTCTTAGCGCCGGCATTGATGTGAGCCTGGCTCTTCTCCTTGGATGTATAGAAACCTGTGCACTCGAGAACAACGTCTACACCGAGCTCACCCCAAGGGCAATTGTTAGCGTCAGATTCCTTGTAGATCTTAAGTGTCTTACCGTCTACTGTGATTGTGTTAGCCTCGTCGTCAGCGGAAACTGTGTGCTTGTTCTCGCCGATTACGCCAGCGTAACCACCCTGTGCTGTGTCATACTTGAGAAGGTGAGCGAGCATGGAAGGCTTTGTAAGATCGTTGATAGCAACAACCTCATAACCCTCAGCACCGAACATCTGTCTGAAAGCAAGACGACCGATACGACCGAAACCGTTAATCGCAACTTTAACTGCCATATTATTTTCCTCCTAAATTCCCGTGAACCGGGTTTGATTTACTGTATGTGCCTTCAAGCACGTGCAAATTTTACTCCATTTACAGGGGCATTTCCATACGAATTTAATCAATAAATATTTAAATAAAGGCGAATTTGAGCGAATTGCCACGATTTTCCTTCAAACGATTTTTGTTTTGAAGAATGCTACCTGATTTTGCCGCCTCCGATGACGCGGAAGGCCTCATCGTAGAACACCGCAGACTGTCCCGGAGACACTCCCTTTACCGCCTGATCGAGCGTTACCTTAACCGTTCCGTCAGGCATTGCCTCGAGCGTTGCAGGCCTTGCAGGCTGGTGGTAGCGCGCTTTCGCAAGGCACCTTGTCTTCTCGCCGGACCCGAGCGGCTCGATGCTCTGGTAGTTCACGTTCCTGCAGAAGAAGGTATCGCACAGGAGCGAATCTTCCGAGCCGAGCACGACCGTGTTGTCTTCCGGGCAGATCCTCTTGACGAACGCGGGATAGCCGAGCGCGATGCCGAGGCCCTTGCGCTGCCCTACCGTGTACTGGTAGATGCCCTTATGCCTGCCGAGGACATTGCCTTCCTCGTCGACAAAATTGCCTTCTCCCGGGAGCGGCTTATCACTGTAAGAACCGATGAAGTCCGTGTACCTGCCTTCCGCGACAAAGCATATCTCCTGCGAGTCCTCTTTGTCCGCACAGGGAAGGCCCGCGTCTCTCGCAATCTGCCTGACCTCATCCTTGGTGTATCCTCCGAGGGGCATCAGCGTTCTGGCGAGCTGCTCCTGCGTTAGCTTGTAGAGCATGTATGTCTGGTCCTTGGCAGCGTGATCCGCCATGCGGACGGTATATCTTCCGTTCTCCAGATGATCGACAAAAGCATAGTGTCCGGTCGCGACATACTCCGCACCGAAAACATCCGCCAGCTCCATCATCTTGGCCCACTTGACGTACCTGTTGCACTCGATGCACGGGTTGGGCGTAAGGCCCTGAAGATAGTCGTCTACAAAGGGTCTTACCACGTTCTCGTCAAAGAGCATCGTACAGTTGTGGGGGTGGTATTTTATGTCCAGTATCCCGCAGGTGCGCCTGGCTTCATCTATCTCGCAGCATCTGCTGTCTTCGTCATCGCTGCCCCATACGCGGAGCGTCACGCCCAGGACTTCATATCCCTGCTGCTTGAGCAGATACGCCGCCACGGCGCTGTCTACTCCTCCGGACATTCCGACGATGACTTTTGTCATTGCATTACCGCTACGACTCTCTTGATGGGGATACCCTGATCTGCGAACTTCTGCTCGAACTCGGTCCTTATGTTGTCCTTCTCATACTCGCTGTTATGGAGGTCTCTCGTGACCTCTGTCAGGGCAAAGCCGCACTCTTCGAACTCACCAAGGGAGAAGTCGAAGAGCTCGTCGTTATCCGTCTTGAAGCAGACGGAAGAACCCTTCTTCATCATGACCTTGTACTTATCGAGGAACGCCCTGTAGGTAAGCCTTCTCTTGGGCTTGTTCTGCCTCGTCCAGGGATCCGAGAAGTTCAGGTATATCCTGTCTATCTCATCCTCATCGAAATAATTCTCTATCAGCCCCGCGTCTCCTCTGATGAAGAACAGGTTGGGGAGCTCCATCTCGTGCGCCTTCTCCACTGCCGCGAGAGTAACGGATGCATCGCGCTCCATGGCGATGTACAGCACCTCGGGATGAGCCGCTGCCATCTCCGTGCAGAACTTGCCCTTGCCGCATCCTATCTCGAGCCACACCGGAACATCTTCTGCAAAGCCGCAGGCCTGTCTCCAGTGACCCTTGTTGAGCATCGGTTCGTCGAACCAACGCTCTTTGCATCTCTCCATACGCGCAGGGATATTGCGCTTCGCCCTCATCCTGGTCATGAGATCAGATGAGCCTCTCCGTAAGCTCTACGCCGCCGATGACATGGAAGTGAACGTGCATGACTGTCTGGCCTGCACCTTCACCGCAGTTGTTGATGGTCCTGTAAGCGCCTTCTATGCCCTTGATCTTTGCCACTTCGGCTACTGCCTTGGTGATCTCTGCGGAATAGAGCGCGCCCTCGGGATCGGATGCCAGTTCGTTCATGTTCGCGAAGTGCTTCTTGGGAACGACGAGCACATGAACGGGTGCTACCGGATTGATGTCGTTGAAGCAGAGAACGTAGTCGTTCTCGTATACTTTCGTTGAAGGGATCTTGCCCTCTACTATGTCACAGAATAAGCACATGTCGGTTCTCCTTTATGCGTTGACCTGAGAGGAAAGCACTTCCTCTGCCTTTGCAAGAGCGTCATCTAACTTGCTTACGTCCTTACCGCCGGCCTGAGCCATGTCGGGACGTCCGCCGCCACCGCCGCCGGCAACCTTTGCAGCTTCCTTGATGATGTTGCCGCAGTGAGCACCCTTATCTACGGCAGACTTTGTAGCCATTGCCGTGAACAGGAGCTTGTCCTCACCCTTTGCAGCGAGGAAGACAACACCGCATTCGAGCTTGTCGCGGATCTTGTCTGCCGTATCTCTGAGAGCTGCGGCATCTGCGGCATCGCAGGAAGCGATGACAGCCTTAACGCCGCCCAGATCCTTCGCGGTCTTTACGGCATCGTCGGCAAAAGAACCTGCCTTTGCCTTGTTGATGTCTGCTATCTCCTTCTCGAGAGTCTTGACCTCAGCGTGGAGCGCATCGATCCTCTCGCAGATCTTATCCTTGGGTGTCTTAAGTGCGGAAGCAGCTTCGTCGAGGAGCGCTCTGTCCGCCTTGTTCATCTCATAACATCTCGCGCCGGTAACGGCCTCGATCCTTCTGATGCCGGCTGCGATGCCTGCCTCGGATACGATCCTGAACTGGCCGATCTGCGCACTGTTCGTAAGGTGCGTACCGCCGCAGAACTCGAGATCGAACGGATCGCTGAAGTCGCCTACTGATACGACTCTTACGACCTCGCCGTACTTCTCGCCGAAGATGGCCGTAGCGCCGAGCTTCTTTGCTTCTTCGATGGCGAGGACCTTGGTCTCTACGGGGAGCGCCTGAAGGACTACGTCATTGACCATCTCCTCGACCTTCGCGATCTCTTCGGCTGTCATTGCCTGGGGATGGTTGAAGTCGAATCTCAGACGGTCTGAACCGACGTAAGAACCTGCCTGTTCGACATAGTCTCCGAGCACCTTCTGAAGCGATGCCAGGAGGATGTGCGTTGCAGTGTGGTTCCTTGCGATCGCAAGTCTTGTCTTCTTATCTACTTCGATGCTTACGGTCTCGCCTGTTTTGACTGTACCCTTTACGACCTTGAGCGTGTGGAGGTACTTGCCTGCAGCATCCTTGTCTACCGAGATGACATCCGCTTCGAAGCCGGATGTGAAGATCTTACCTTCGTCGTGGATCTGACCGCCCATCGTAGCATAGAGGACAGTCTTGTCGCAAACTGCGATGATGTCGTCGCCTTCCGAAGCGCTGTCTGCGACCTGAAGACTGCCGTCTTCTCCTGCCTTGAGGATGTAGATGACTTTCGCGTCGCACTTAAGGTTGTCGTAGCCGTCGTACTCGGTGCCGTTGGTGTCTTTCGCGACCTCCTCGGGGATCTCGTTTACGCCGAGAGCAAGATCGCCCTTTGCCTTTGTTGCGGCCCTCGCGGTCTCCTTCTGCTTCTCCATTGCAGCCTTGAAGCCTTCCTCGTCTACCTTGAGGCCTTCTTCTTCTGCCATCTCGACGGTAAGCTCTATCGGGAAGCCGAAAGTATCGTAAAGATAGAATGCCGAATCACCGTCGATCTCGCCTGCACCGGACTGCTTCTTGTCATCCAGGATCTTCTTGAACTCCTTGATGCCGTTCTCGAGCGTGCTCTCGAATCTTGCGATCTCCTTGTCGAGCTCGTTCAGGATGAAGTCACGGTTCTTTGCAAGGAGCGGATAGCTGTCGTCATATACGCTGTCGATGTAGATCTTGGCAAGACCTAAGATCTGCTCCGTCGACATGCCGAGTGTCCTTGCGTGTCTTACGGCACGTCTGATGAGACGTCTTAAAACATAGCCTGCACCTGCGTTGGAAGGAACGAGCTTGGCAGCGTCGCCTATCAGCATGACGCTAGTACGGATGTGGTCAGCAAGGATCCTCATGGACTTTGTGAGCTTCTCGTCCTGGTCATACTTTGTGCCGGAAGCGTTCTCGATATATGCGATGGCATCGGTAAAGAGGTCTGTCTTATAGACATCCTTCGTACCGTTCAGGAATGCGAGGATCCTCTCGAGACCCCAGCCTGTATCAACGTTCTTCTGCTTGAGCGGCGTGAGGTGTCCGTCCTGATGCTTCTCATACTGCATGAAGACGTCGTTGCCGATCTCCGTGTACTTGCCGCATGAGCATCCGGGACCGCAGTCCGGGCCGCAGTCGGGAACGTCTGCGATATAGAACATCTCGCTGTCCGGACCGCAGGGACCGTACTCCAATCCCCACCAGTTATCGTCTGCTCCGAGGTAGTAGATGTTCTCGGGCTTGAAGCCGGACGCGATCCTGTACTGTGCGCCTTCCTCATCTCTGGGAGCGTTCTCGTCGCCCGCGAAAACAGTCGCTGCAAGGTGGTCGTTATCAAAACCGAACACATCCGTGAGCAGCTCGTAGCTCCACTGGCATCTCTCCTTCTTGAAGTAGTCACCGAGGCTCCAGGATCCCATCATCTCGAAGAAAGTAACGTGGCTCCTGTCTCCTACTGAATCGATATCGTTTGTACGGACACAGCCCTGAACATTGCAGAGCCTTGTTCCCATGGGGTGCTTCTCTCCGAGAAGGTAAGGCATCAGCGGCTGCATTCCCGCGACGTTGAACAATACTCCTGTTGAACCGTCGGATACCAGTGATACGGCACCTACATCAACATGGCCTCTCTGGATGTAAAATTCCTTCCAGGTCTTTCTGAGTTCTTTGGAAGTAAACTGTCTCATTCGGTGATACTCCTTAAATATAAATCAAACTAAAGGATTATAAATCTTAGAAATGGCTTTTGCAATCAACTGCACTGTTTGGCGAGTTTGTCGATATAATCGCGGAACTTCTCCTTGACGTCGGTGTTGTCGATCCTTAAGCTTACGCCTTCGAAAGTGACGATCTCGAACAGGGCCGTATAGAGCGTCGGGACATTGGCGACATCGAACTCGAGGCCGAGCTTGCCCGATGAGAGCTGGCTGTCGTTGATCCGCAGTGCCGGGCCGATCTTGTCGACGATGGCATTGTATGCCTGCAGGACTTTCTTGAGGCTCTCGCCCGTAAGCATGATCCTGAGCCTGATCTTCGTATCCGAGGAGTACGCAGAGAGCGAGTTGCCGAGGAACTCGTCGACCATCTTCTTCTGGGCGCCTGCAGACGAGAACGCTTTGTACTTCTCCTTATCGTCGGTATAGACGCAGTTGGATACCTTGTCCAGACGGTATCTTCTCATGGCTTTCCTGAGTGCTTCGTTGGTATTGTCTTTTACCTCATTGTGATCGATCGCTATCAGGTAGTAGTTGTTGTTTGCCCAGTCGAGTACGAGCGGCGAGACGATCTTGTCGCTCTTCTCCACGACATCCCTGCCGAGCTTATATCCGTAGGTCACCTTGAGCGCATGTCTCTCATCGATCGCGCTCCTTATCGTGTTCAGCCATCCGATGCTCTTCTGTGCGATCTTGCCGTTACGGCTGTAGAGTTCGCGGCTTCTCGATACCGTGCCGAAATACGCCGGATAGTTCTCTCTTATCTTGTCGCAGATGGACGTATCGGTGAAGCTCGTCGTGTTGATCGCGTCGACGATGAGCCTTGCCTCGTCGAGCGTTATCTCATCTTCCAGCTGGCTCTTCTTGTACTTCTTGCCGTCCAGGTAGATCCACGCATCGCCGCCCTTGATCTTGTGGCGCTTGCCGACGTATTCATTGATCTTGCTGATATCCGAATAGATGGACTTGCGCTCGAAGGTATAGTTCAGTTCGTTCTCCAGATAGCCCGTGAGCTCCGCGATCGTCACCCCGGAGTTATCGTCAAAAGCATTGATCTCCTTAAGGAAATACTCGTAGATGTACAAGATCTTAAGCTTGGATAATTCACTGTTTGCCATGGTGTCACCTCCTGCCGGATACCGGCTGTATTTGCATGGTAAGATTGTACCATTAAACGTACAGTCAGCGGAAGAAGGTCCGTCACGTCAGATGTACAGTAATGCGGCGGAGACTTCGGGCACTATCACGAAGTCTGCCGGCGAGCAACAGCGTAAAAACGGGGCCGTCCGCCAAGCAGACAGCCCCGCGCAGCCCTGTCAGGCACTCACAGCGGAAGGCTCGGCTTCCCCGGATGCATCGGCATCCTCGAACTCATCGAGAACATCGCCCGAGCCGTCTTCGTCAGCAGCCTTGTCCTCACTGCCGGCATCACCGTCGGTGCGGTGCGGCTCCGTGTACTCATGCTTCTCCTGCTTCTCGTAGCTTTTGACCACGGGGCTGTCGGAAGCCTTGGACGAACCGCCGGACTTCTCGCGGTTCATCATGGTGACGACGGAAGACCTCAGCATCCTCTTCATCGTCTCGATGTCATCGACCAGCTCGTCGTGGCCGTCGCACTTGATATCGACTGCCGCGATGAGTCTCATGCACTCGAGTGCTTTCGCCGAAGCGTAGAAGGCATTCTTCAGATGGTCGATGAACTCGGGCGTGGAGAAGGCACCCTTGATGAAGTTGGCCTCGTAATCGAGTTCCAGCGCCTGCGTGACAAGGCGCTCGGCGAGGGTGTGATGTCCCTTCGCGCGGAGCTGGCAGGCATAGATGTAGCAGTTCGCCATGAAATCGTACGCCATCTTGGTCATCTCGGGCTTTGACTGTCCCTTCTGCTGTTCATTTGTAGTAGTGCTCATAAAAATTCCTCCTTCAGGAACGATTTTTCAGAGCTGCAGCCTCCTTACCGTAAATGCTATCAGGAAATCAGCCCGAAAAACCCGACAAAAACCGACAAAAACCGACAAAACCTCCCCATGCCGTGATAGAATATAAAACGCTTTTTTGAAATGACGGAGGGAATGATATGAAGATATATGACGGTATAGGATGCGCAGCTCCCGATATGCTTTTCCCAAAGGACGGCACAGACCTTTCCAAGTGGTCGGTAATAGCCTGCGACCAGTACACATCGGAACCCGAATACTGGAAGGCAGCAGAGGAGTTCGCAGGTGATGCACCGTCTGCACTTAAGCTCGTTCTGCCAGAGGTCTACTTGGGCTCCGACAGCGAAGAGTCAAGACTGGCAGGCATCGCTTCCAATATCGGAAAATATCTCGAGGACGGAACGCTCAGACAGCTTCCCGAGGGCTTCATGCTCGTAGACAGGAAGACTCCCGTTCACGAATCGCGCAAGGGCCTCGTTATGGCCATCGATCTCGAACAGTATGAATATGCTCCCGGCAACAAGGCCATGTGCCGCGCTACGGAGGGCACCGTTCTGTCCAGGATCCCGCCCAGGATCAAGATCCGCGCGAATGCCGCGATCGAGCTTCCGCATATAATGATACTTATCGATGACCCAGAAGACACGGTCATCGGCGCTGCTTTCGACAAGGCTGCAAAGGCAGGCATCGCGCCGCTTTACGATACTCCCCTCATGATGGATTCAGGTTCCATCAGAGGCACTCTCATCGAGTCATCGAGCGATATCGCAGACGGCATCGTCTCCGCTCTCGAAGCACTTAAGGCAAAGTCATCCGACGGTCTTCTCTATCTCGTCGGCGACGGCAACCATTCTCTTGCTTCCGCGAAAGCGCACTGGGAGAACGTCAGGAAGGACCTTACAGGCGACGACCTCAAGACACATCCCGCGAGATACGCTCTTGCGGAGATCGTCAACATCCACGACGCAGGTCTCGAGTTCGAGCCTATCCACAGGGTCGTTTTCGGGATCAGTGCAGATGAGTTCATCGAGGGGGCGAAGTTCTTCTTTGAAGAGAACGGCGTGACCGTAGCGGATGCCCCCGTCGAAGGACAGCAGAGCTTCGCGGTAACGACAGCAGATAAGAATACATATATAAGCCTTGCCGAGCCCCCGCACTCGCTTGCGGTCGGATCGGTACAGCTCTTCATCGACAGCCTCGTGGAAGACAACGAGGGCATATCCGTCGACTATATCCACGGCGAGGATTCCGTAAGGGCTCTCGCAGGCACCGAGAACACGGGCATACTCCTCCCTGCAATCTCGAGATCGTCTTTCTTCGATGAGGTCAGGACGGCGGGCGTATATCCGCGCAAGACATTCTCCATGGGAGAGGCATTTGAGAAGCGTTTCTACATGGAGGCAAGGAAGATCACCAGATGACGGAAGGTCTGAATACGGATTTCGATAAGACGGTATGTATCGTGGGCAGCGGCCTGTCGGGCCTGACCTGCGGCATGCGTCTTGCCAAGGCGGGCTTCCACGTATCGATCGTGGAAGAGCTTGCATCTCCCGGCGGACTCCTGGCTTACACCAGGATCGGCAGAGAGTACCTGGAGCTCCTCCCCCATCACCTCAGGAAATCCGATAAGGCACTGTTGTCCCTCGCGAGGGAGATGGGTGTCGAAGATAAGATCCACTGGTACGATTCGACCTGGGCAGGAAGAGCATCCCACCGCAAGGTAGGTTACTTTGACGGAGGTTTCTCATGCCTCGTATCGAGCCTTATGCAGGACATCACGGACTGCGGAGGCCACGTCCTCTTCTCGACGACGGTCGCCGAGATATCAGAGCTCGGCACCGATGACGGCAGCAAGGGCTACCGCACATCCTGCATCCTTACCAACTCCACGAGATACGTCATCGACAGCAGGTATCTGATATTCACGGGTTCATGCAGGACCTTCGTCAACGTCTCGCACGGTCTTCCCATCCCGATCGACCTGAGAGACATCATGATGAACGTTACCTACAAGGCAGGACTGTCGGTCATGCTGGTATCGAAGAAACCTTTCTCCGAGATGTTCTTCCAGCACGCACCGGACTTCATGCCTTTCGACAACATAATCAACCACACGGCAGGATTCGGAGAGCGCGGTTACGGCGGCAATGTCATCTACCTCACCGGAAGATGCTCTACCACGGACAACCTCTGGATAGAATCCGACGCTTCCATCATGACCAGGTATTTTACCGCGCTCAGGAAGCTCTACCCGTCACTTCGCAAGTCCGACATCAAGTCGTGGCGCGTTACCAAGACGCGTTATGCAATATCGGAGAGATACCCCGACATCGATCTTACAAACCCCTGCGAGAACCTCTATATCTGCACATCAAGCCTGACGAGATTCCAGACCAAAGACGCGCCGGTCAACCACATGGACCCCGTCGTGCAGCTCGCCGGCAGCATCTGCTCACAGATAATCGCCAAGGCAAAGGAGACCGAGGAAAAACAGGCGACAGAAGACAACCAGACAGAGATCACCGATCTGGCAGGCCTGGTATAAAGGAAAGATATAAATGGCCAAGACAGTAAGCAGTCTCAAAAATACATCCGCTAAGTCATCATCCCTGATCGAAGCGCCCGCCAAGGTGCTGTTCCTTCTCATTCCCTTTGCGCTCCTGTTTACGATCGGCGCACTTACCATGGGAATGACCGACACTCTCTATGTCTTAAGATGGGCGGCGGTCCTCTTCGCGGCAACACTTATTACCCTTCCCATTGCAACCAAGCTCTTCGGCTCGTTCGGAAGCGGCGGCTTCATGATGTCTCAGACCATGTCGATAGTCTTCGTCAGCCTGTTCGTATGGACTCTGACTTATATGAAGATATATGCGTTCAACTTCGTCCTCGTGCTGGTCGCGGCAGCGGTCATCGCAGGCATCTCATACGGCGTTCCCGTTCTTCGCAAGTCCTTTATGGACAAGCTCTCCGAGCCCAGGTTCATCGAGCGCATCGTGGTCGAAGAGTGCGCATTCTTCCTCATACTCGTACTCATGTGCTACTTCAAGGGCTTCAACCCCATCATCAACGGACAGGAGAAGTACATGGACTACGGCTTCATCATGTCGATGCTGAGGAACCCCGCGCTTCCCGCCAACGATATGTGGCTGTCGGGCAAGCCCATCAACTATTACTATTTCGGTCAGTTCATGTATGCCCTTCTGCTGAAGGTATCATGCATACCTCCGCAGGTCGGATACAACATCGCGATGTGTACCGCGACCGCCATCCCATTCGGAATGAGCTTCTCGCTCGGCATCATGCTGAACGAAGCTGCGGTAAAGTTCGGCCTTCACGAGAATGTCTTCTGCAAGTATCTGGCAGGCATCCTCACGGGATGCGCAGTCTCGCTCTGGGGTAATTCGCACTCCTTCTTCTACGACGAGAACAGCATCGGCAACGGCCTTCTGTCATTCTTCAAAGGCCTGGGATTCGAAGTCGGAGAGACCGACGGATTCTACTATCCGAACAGCACCAGATATATCGGCTGGAACCCCGAGATAACCATAAACGGCGGTGACCATACCATAGAGGAATTCCCTTTCTACTCTTACCTCGTAGGCGACCTTCACGCACATGTCATATCGATGATGGTATCGCTTCTCATCGCATCGCTCATGCTCGCCCTGATCTGCAAGACGGACTTCCCGTCCAAGATCGAGAAGACGGCAAAGAGAACCAAGTTCAACTTCTCGTCTCCGGGCGGAAGGATCGCAGTCGAATACAAGGAGACCTTCTATACCGAGCTCATCCTCGCATCAGTCCTACTTGGCGTTGCGCAGATGACGAGCTACTGGGACTTCCTCATCTACTTCATCGTCTGCTCGATGGCACTTCTTATCGTCAACACCAAGAGATCGCTCAAGTTCGCTAACCTCGTAGGAGTATCGTTCTTCATGTTCAACGTACTGGCGATCCTTGTCCTGTACCTGATGTTCAGCAGCGAGCCTCTGGCGCTGGTCATTTTCGAGGCGGCGCTGGCGTGCGTGGCATATCTGTTCACGCTCTACGATCCCTGCGCGCTGGACAGAACGTCTTTCCAGATGAGCGTTCTCTTTACTCTGGCGCACCTTACGGCGCTCCCGTTCAATCTCAACTTCGACATGATCTCCAACTCGCTCGGAAGAGTAAAGAATACCTCCGATCCGTACCAGCTCTACATCCTGTGGGGCACGCACGTATTGATCGGTCTTGTCTTCGTCATCGTGATCGCAGCCACCAAGAACTACAGGCTCGCTGCGCCGCACACCAAGAAGGGCACATCTTCGAAGATCGTTCCGATCGGCCCGGAGAAGTCTGAATATACCAATCCGGTACAGGCTTTCGTCGGAGAGCGCAATATCATCGACGTCTTCGTCTGCGGCATCGTCGTCATCGGCATCATGCTCCTGATCGCGCCCGAGATATTCTATGTAAGAGACATCTATACCAGCGGCTATCTCAGGTCCAACACGATGTTCAAGTTCACCTTCGCGGCATTCATACTGCTCTCGATCGCGATGGCATATTCCATCGTCAGGCTCTTCTGGATAGTCAGCAAGAAAGGCATTTTCAGTTCCGGCGCACTTGCCCTGGCACTTGTCGAACTGGCGCTCTGCCTTGTCCCCGCGCACTATACCTACATCGCCCTGAAGCAGAGATGCTATGACGACCTCAGCAAGTCGAACTATAAAGGTCTCGACGGCACGGTATATCTCAAGACCTACAGCTGCAACTTCGATTATGTCGAGGGCGCAGTCAGCATCGGCGACTACTATGCCGCTATCGAATGGTTCAATGCCAACGTCACCGGCAGCCCCGTCATCTGCGAGGCTTACGGCAGCAGCTATTCAGACAAGTGTGTCGTATCCTCTTACACGGGACTTCCCACGGTGTTCGGCTGGACCACTCACGAATGGCTCTGGAGATTCCACGGCATCGTCGACAAGGAGACCGATACCCTGAAGTCAGACCCTCAGAACGACGTGTTCAACAACTACATCACGCCGAGACATAACGACATCGACATCATCTACCTGTCGGGCAACGCGCAGCAGGTACAGTCGATAGTAAACAAGTACGGTATCGAATACATCATCATCGGCAATCTCGAGAAATACTCCTACTACGCCGACAACAACAACACCTTCGCACAGATCGGCGAACTGGTATTCTCTTCGGGAGATCTCAACATCTACAAGGTTACGCCGCACACGGTCTCAGCCGCTGCATCTGCCGTAACTTAAAGGTTTCTTTTTTACTTCGCGAAAAGCTTCCACGGAAACGCATCTTCCGGCTCTACCCTTATCGTCTTCGTCTCACCGGAAGCTGAAGTCTTATAGGTGATCCCCGCGCACATAAGGGCAACAGGACATTTGATGCGGCTTCCGTATTTGCCGTCGCCTGCGAGCGGATGCTTCCTCGAAGCGAACTGCGTCCTTATCTGGTGAGTCCTGCCGGTGCCCAGCACGCAGGATGCCAGCGACAGGTCATTTGCTTCATCGTATCCCAGTATCTTCGCGCTGAGCTTTGCTTCCTTTACGCCTTTCCTCATGCGCTTGACCGGGAATGTACGGTTCGTCCTGGAATCGTGGAAGAGAAGATCCGTCATCTCGATCTCGTCTTCTTCGAACTTGCCCGAGCAGACAAGAAGGTATTCCTTGCCGGTGATCTCGATGCTGCTTCCCTTGGAAGTCAGCACCAGGATGCCCCTTACCGGAACATCGAGCCTGTAGAGCGCGTTATAACCTTCAGCGCCCATCTTCTCGCTGTTCTCGCCGGCTTCCTTAATGACTATGAGATAGTCTCTGCCCTGTTCCAATACCTTCATGCAGATCCCTCAGCAGATGATGAGCGAGATGTTCTCGGTGCCGCCGTCCAGGAAGAGCTCGACGGTCTCAGTGTCTTCTATCACGCCTATGTCAGGTTCAGCCCTGTACTGCTTGGTGAATAGGGTCCTGCCTTCTATCGAGATCCTTAATGTTCCCTTGTCGAAGTCCACGAACCTGCTCTCCGTCTTAAGTGCGGGCATGAGATCCCTTACCGGCATAAGTGCAGGTCTGCCGTTAAAGTCCAGGAACATCTCTCTCGGGACAGTCAGCATTCCCCTGCCGAGCTTCGTGCTGAACAGCCAGGCGATCACGACCACATTGCCGTCCTCGTCTTCGGCAGGAACGGGATTATAGAACTCGGTCCCCGTCTCCACAGGCCTGAAAGGATCAGCAGGCTCGTCATAAACGAACTTCTCACCGTCGAATTCCCCGCAGGCAATGAGTACTCTCGAAGGCACGTGCTTCTGGCCCTGGATCATGAACACCCAGGTGTCTTCGAGCCTGAATACGGAAGGTGATTCTATCGCCGAACCGAACCTCGTATCCGACAGGAGCTCGGACTTGTAATCCCAGATTGTGAGATCTTCCGACTCATATAACAGGACCTTGGCAACGCCGTCAGAACCGGCGCCCACCGTCATGTAGTATTTATTGCCGTATTCAAACACGTAGGGATCCCTGAAGGTCTGATAATCTTTACCTGCGGGCGGAAGTGCCACAGGGGCCTCTCTCTGCGCGAAAACATATCCGTCGTCGGAGACCGCTTCGAAGATCCCTGCGGAATCTTCCCTGGTATAGAAGAGGCTTAACATGTCTCCTGATACAAGAGCAGATCCTGCGTGAACGCCGGGACCTGCAACTATGCCCTGCTCTTCCCAGTCGATCATGTCACCCGATACGGCGTGCCCCGTGCAGATATTGCCGTAGCGGTCAGCATCGGGGTTCGTGGAATAGAACAGGTGATATCTGTCTCTGAAGAAAACAAGACCGCACGGCGAGCCTTGCCATCCGGTCTTGCATCTGAAATGATACTTCATATTACTCATGCCCTTAACGGGGCCCGTTCAGGATCACTGAAGCTCGAGAAGCGAGACGCGGAGAACGCCTTCGGCACTCGCAAGCTCATTGATTATCTCCTCGGAGATCGGCTGCTCAACAGCAACGAAAGCCTGAGCATGCGGGTTGTCGGAACCGTCCTGGTTCTTCCTTCCCCAGTGCATGGAAGCGATGTTGATATCGTGCTTGCCGAGGATCGTGGCGATCCTTCCGATAACGCCCGGAACGTCATTGTTCTTGATGGCGAGGACTGTGGAAGACAGCGGGCAGTTCATCTCGTAACCGAAGAAGGATACGATGACCTCCGTGTCAGGTCCGAATACGGTACCGTTGATCTTGAGCTCACGGCCGTCCTCTGTGTCGAACTTAACATTGATAAGGTTGTTGTACTTCTGGATGGACTCTGTCTTGGTCTCTACAACCTGGATACCGCACTCGTCGATGCACTCCTGTGCATTAACGTAAGATACGTGATCGTTGCCCATACCCTTGAGAAGACCCATCATGAGCGAGAGTGTGATGATGCCCGTGCCGGAATTCTCTGCAAGCTCGCCTCTGTAGCGCACCTCGACCTTCTTGATCGGAGCTGCTTCAGCCTGGAAGTACATAAGACCGATCTTCTCTGCGAGTGAGCAGTAAGGCTTGATCTCTTCTACGCTGCCGGAGAACTGGGGCATGTTGATCGCTGCAACGAGTTCGCCCTTAAGTGCGCCGTCGATGAGCTCTACGATGCCCTGGCCTACCTTGGCTGTAGCCTCAACAGTGGAAGCACCGAGGTGGGGAGTGATGATGCAGTGCGGAGCGTGGAGAAGAACGTTCTCGAAGTTCTGCTCGCCCGGCTGCTTGTTGTAGGAAGGCTCCTTATCGAATACGTCGATGGCTGCTGCTGCGACCTGGCCTTCAGCGAGAGCATCTGCAAGATCCTGCTCGTTAACGAGTCCGCCTCTTGCGCAGTTGACGATCCTGACGCCTCTCTTGCACTTATAGAGCTGCTCCTTGGAGAGCATGTTGTATGTTTCCTTTGTCTTAGGTGTGTGCAGTGTGATGAGATCTGCTTCAGCGAGGAGCTCGTCCAGAGTCTGGCAGCGCTTTACGCCGAGCTTATCGAACTTCTCTGTAGCTACGTAAGGATCGTATGCGATGACTGTCATGCCTACGCCCTTGAGCTTCCTGGATACGATGGAACCGATCCTTCCGAGACCGATGACACCTGCTGTCTTGCCTTCGAGCTCTACGCCTACCCAGTTGCCTCTTCTGAAGTCGTCGTTGTGGACGCCTTCGTTGGCCTGGATGGTGTTCCTGAAGATGGCGAATGCCTGAGCCACTGCGAGCTCACCTGCTGCCATGTTGTTTGCCGTGGGTGTGTTAAGAGCGATGACGCCATGCTCGGTGCAGGCCTTGACATCGATGTTGTCGATACCTGTTCCGGCTCTTCCTACTGCCTTGAGGCAGGTAGCGTTATTAAGGAGAGTCTCGTTGATCTTGGTTGCAGATCTTACGATGATCGCATCGAAGCCTGCAATGTGCTGCTCGATCTCTTCCTGGGAATGACCGAGGTACTCCTCGACTTCATATCCTCTGTCTCTTAAGTACTGAACTGAATCTTCCGCAATGCTCTCGGTAATAAGAATCTTCATGTGTCTGTGCCCCTTTGCTATATTCGGTATGTTTATGCTTTTGCCTTAAGTTCTGCAATGACCTCGTCAAGGTCCTTCAGCATCTGATTGATCTCATCGACTGTGGTGTCAGCCATGTGAGCAATCCTGAATGTCTTGTCCTTGAGCGGGCCGTAGCCGTTGCTCATGAGGTAACCCCTCTCGCCCATTGCCTTGTTGATGTCGGAGAAGGCGAGGCCTGTCGTATTCGTGATGCAGGTAACCGTAACTGAGAGGTTATCCGGATCGGAGTAGAGCTCACAGTTCTTCCTAGCCCAGTCTCTTACGATCTCAGCCATCTCGCAGTGTCTCTTGTAGCGGTTCTCGATGCCCTCCTCAAGGATCCTATCGAGCTGGTAGTCGAGTGCGAACATGTGTGACTCGGAAGGTGTCGAAGGATACTGATAAGGCTTCTCCTTAACGAACTTTACGAGTTCGAGATAGTCGAAGTAGAGTCCTCTGTTCTCGACTGTCTCCGCCTTGGCGATAGCCTTGTCGGATACGGAAGCGATAGCCAGTCCCGGAGGAAGTCCGAGGCACTTCTGTGAGGAAGTGATGCAGACGTCGATGCCGAGCTCGTCTACGGGGATGAGATCGCCGCCCATTGAGGATACGGCGTCAACGCAGACGATAACGTCGGGATACTTCTTGTATACTTCAGCGAGCCTTGCCATGGGGTTGTGGATACCTGTGGAAGTCTCGTTCTGTGTGATCGTGATAAGGTCATACTTGCCTGTGGAGAGTGCCTGCTCGAGCATCTCGGGTGTTGTGATCTGTCCGAGCTCTGACTCGAAGAGGTCTGCCTCGATTCCGTTGGATGTGCACATCTTGTACCATCTCTTGCCGAAAGCACCGATGGAGAAAACAGCAGCGCGTGTCTTGGTAAAGCTCCTTACCGCGCCCTCCATAAGACCTGAGCCTGATGATGTTGACAGAACGATGGTGTTCTTGGTCTGCATTACCTTCTGGAGCTTCTCGGAGATGCCCTGCTGAAGTGCGGATGCGTCCTTTGTCCTGTGTCCGATCATGGGAGTAGCCATCTTCTCGAGAACGTCGGGCCTTACCTCGACCGGTCCCGGAATGTAGAGTCTCTTATGCATTATGAAACCTCTTTTCGCGCGTATTTGACTTAAGCACCGCTATTATATACTTGCGCAAGGTCTTTTTGTAGTTTGCCTTAATGGTACGAATATACAAAAAAGAATCCCCCTGAACCGTTTTTATTGGATTCAGGGGGAATTGTTGCAGAATTGATTTTTATCTGCGGCGCTATCAGTTTACCGTGATCTCGCCTTCGACTGCGTCTGCAGCGGTCGTCTCGCCGGTATCAGCGCCTGCGGCTGCGTCAGCAGCGGTTGCATCAGGTGCTGCGGTCTCAGTGGTGATCTCACCAGAGAAGATGCCTGCAGGAGGCAGGACGATCTTGTCGCCGCTGTTAGGCTTGTATGTAGCCGGATCGAGGTTGTTGTACTGATATGTCAGGATCATCGCGATCCTTGCATCAGTGCTGTCCTCGATATCGATGCCGTATACATAGTGGAAGACATCCCACCATGTTCTGTAGCCGATGTAATCGGAGAATACGAAGTATCCGATAGGTGCATCTGCCGCAGGAGTCGTAGGTGCTGCGGTAGGAAGCGTTACCTCGACCTCGGAAGCAAGCGGGCTCGTTACGGAAGGCTCTGTCTCCTCGACATTAGCCTTGCTGCAGCCCTTGGCGATAAGGACGACCATGATGATAACGCATACGAGGAACACGCCGCAGAAACCGAAGAAGATGTATCCGTTGCGGGTCATCTTGAACTTCCTTCCGCCGCCGTTGCCGCCTCTGCCTGCGCCCGAAGCAGTCTTCGGTGCACCGGGTCTTCCCGCATTGCTCGGGCCTTCGCCTGAAGGTCTGTAAGAAGACTGTCCGGGATTTGTATACTGTGCCTGCTGCTGAGCGCTCGGGATGCCGTCCGCACCGCCCTCGGATGCAGCGTAGCCGTAAGCATCTGCTGCGCCTTCCTGGCCGGTGTAAGGAGCCGAATCGTCAACTCCCAGGATATTGTTGAACCACTCCTCATCAAGTCCGGATGACGAAGAAGCGGATGCCTGTTCAGGTTCAGGTGTGTATGCCTGCTCCTGATAGCTCGTGAACTCTGCAGCGCCTTCTTCAGGCTGAAGTGGTGTGTACGAAGACTCGGGGTCTACGAACTGATTCTGACCGTTGTCTCCGTTGCCGAAATCGACGAAACCGTTATTCTCATCCATTGATGCGCCTCCCTGTGTGTTATATGCCCCATATATCTGCTGATCCTGCTGAGGGAACGCCTCCGTGCCGTAAGGCTGGTAAGGAGGTGTCTGTTCCTGTTCGCTGATCGTCTGGTTGTTGTAATCACCGTAAGCATACGCATCCGGAGCCTGAGTACCCGCAAGCTCTTCGGAATTGATCGCATTCTCCGGTGTATCGAAGTTGCCGCCGTCGTAGACAGGCATGTCCGGGATATCGTCTGACGCCGGAACATCATTGATCGTCTCAACTGCATTGCCGAAGGGCAGAACAAACGGCTGCTCGGCTTCACTTACAGGCTGCGCTTCAGCGGGCGCTTCTTCTGCAGGTGCTGCCGCGGGCTCGGGTTCCTTCGGGAAGTCGACGTTAAGCTTGTCTTCTTCCTTGATCTCGGGCTTCTCCTCTTCGAGCTTGAAGTCCGGGAGCGGAATGTCGGATACTTCCTCGGAAGGTGCCTGCTCGGGCTTGGGTGCATTAGCATCGTCACCGAAAACGAGCGGCGGGGTATCGAGGAGTTCTTCCGAACTTGCCTTGCCGTAAGGATCGAAGGGCTCGGTCATGGCGGGAGCTGCGGCCTCTGCCTCAGGCTCGCCTGCAATGGTACCGGGCGCGAAAACGATCTCTTCTGCCTTATTAACGACTTCAGGTGCCTTAAGAGGCTCAGCCGTTACAACCGGCTCCTGAGGTTCTTCCTTGAGTTCTTCGGGCTTTGTCTCCGTGGCATCGAGCTTATCCTGCTGATCCTGCAGAGCCTTGGCGAGTATGCTGTCGGAGCCCTTCGCGAAGAAGAGCGAATTGAGATCTTCTACAGGCTTCGTGGGAGAGTTCTCATCCTCATCGGGTACGAATGCCGTCTGGGATACTGTCTCCATCTTGACAGGTTCTTCCGCTGCCGGAGCAGGTGCTGCTGCCGGAGCTTCAGGTTCAACGCTCGCCACGAACGGAGAAGACTCAGCTGAGATCACTGCTTCGGGAGCGGGCTGTGATGCGAGATCAGCTGCCGCCTTCGCGGTCTCTGCATCCTGCGCGGAAGATGCCTTCATCTCTCCGAAGATGTTCTTCATGACTTCCTCGGCTGATATCTCCTCGGCAGTCTCCTGCGTCTCGGGGAAATCGACCTTGGGTGCCTCGGGGGCCGGTGCAGCCGCCGAAGCTGCTGCCGCTGCCGCATCACCGAACATAACGCCGCCTGCGCCCTGCGCTGCCGCAGCACCTGCTGCTCCTGCCGCGCCTGCCGCTGCTGCCGTTCCGGCTGCCGCTGCCGCAGTATCTGTTGCAAAATTAACGAATCCCGCCGATGCCGATGCTTCAGCTGCCTTGCCTACGAGGCCGCCGTCAACGGTCGACTGGATCATCTCTTCTTCCTCAGGATCTTTGTCCTTCTTCTTGAAGCCGAACAGACCTCTCTTCTCCTGCTTGGTAACGCCTTCAACGAAGGAGATTGAGAACTGCATGGGTGTGTTGGGCATCCTGGCGGAAGCCTGAGTGATGATCGTACCTGCAGCATCGCACTGGTCTTCGGCATCCGTGAGGATCCTTAAGAGCTCTCTCTGTCCGAGAGAATCGTAGACCGCCTTGTTGCAGAGGATGATGCAGTCATCGGGTGTGAGCGTGAAGAAATTGGACCAGAGCGCATTGGCTGTCTTGGACGAGCAGTAATACTGGAAGTCACCTACCCTGTTGCCGTATGCATCAATGGGTTCCATAGGGATGCCCGCATCAGTGAGCGGAAACAGAGTGTCATCCCTGTAAAGAAAAGCGAGGCCGCTGCCGATAGTAACGGCAAAAGCCTCAGCGTCTTTGACTATAACACCTGAGAAATAGGGATTCCTTGTCTCAGTATCGGAGAGCTTCATATTGCCTGCAACGCCTACTGCAGTTGACAGGAACTTCTCAATGAGTGAATCGATGTCCTTGTTGCCGACCTTAACGTCGTTGCAAAGAGCACGGAGCTGAGGTTCGAACGGGGGCATGTCGCCCGGCTCGAAGCCCTGGATCGCGGGATGTGTGAAGATAGAGAAGAAAAATCCCTTTGCATCCTTATCCATCGTTATGTCGGCAGAACGGGTCTCGCGCTTGCCGCAAAGTCTGCCGTCCATATAGAAAGCGTCAGTCAGCGTCTGCGACGGGAAATATCTTGCCGTCAGCGTACTGGCCAGCCGTGTTAACGTTGCCATCCGGATAGTTCCTCCAAATAATTATTCAGAATGATTATAACATAACCATAAGATTCACAAAGTCTTTTATTATTTTTTAATCGGACTGTCACATTAACGGAAAAGAGGCCGTCCCGAACGGGACAGCCCCTTGTGTGTGATCGTTTTCGCGGTGGCGGATATCAGTTGCCCTGAGGCGGTTCCATCTCGCCGCTGAGCATAGCTGTGAGGTTCTCTTCGAGCTCCTCATAGTTTGTCGTAAGGCAGTTCAGATATGCCGTGTGGATCTCGAGGTCCGTAGCATTCGGGAAGTTCTCGTGAGCTCTCTCCATGATCTGCTTTGTATGGATGAAGCCCATGCCGTACTTAACTGAATAGCAGGGTGTCGTTACGAGCAGCGTGTAGTAATCGCTGAGCGAATCTGCAGTTACTCCGTAGAGGTCGCCCATTGATGTGTTGAAGTAGTCAACACAGTCATCGATGGTCCAGCCTTCAACGTGGATGCCGTAATCAAGAGCAGCGGTTACCATAACGTTGGAAACATCTTCGATGTAGATGAACTTTACGCCGTCAGAATCGGGATCTTCAGCGAAGTAGTTCAGCATCGCATATGTCTCGGAATATACTGCCCATCCTTCCGCATAACCTACGGAATCAGCGAGGTACATGTAAGGATGTGATGTGGCAGATCTTGTGTACAGGGACTGGAACATGTGTCCCGGATAACCCTCGTGAGCGAATGTGATACCAACGTCGGTGCTCGTGCTGCCGTTGTTGATGATGAGCATGTTGGAGTCGTAGTTATCGAGGTGATAGCCGAGGTAAGCCGCAGGGCTGAAATCCTCTTCGAATACTTCGGGAACTTCCATCAGATAGTACTCATGAGCAGGGATAGCAGGGTAATCATCCGCAACGCACTCATAAAGGTAATCAAGGTTATCGAAGACATCGCCCTTGGAGTAATCGTGATCAACGTACTCGGAGTACCAGTCATAGCTTCCGGAACCTACTATGGCAAGAAGATCAGCGGTCATCGCATCCACTTCTTCCTGGCAGAGTGCCATTGATTCTTCTACAGACATGCTGCTGTTGGACTGTACCATGCAGAGCCATGAATAGTAAGCGTCTCCGCCTCTGTACATGCAGAGTCCTGCATCCTGTCCGTTCAACTCTTCAAGAACTCTCAGACGGTCAGCGCAGTCCTGCATCTTGGGGAAAACGACGTTCTTCATTGCATCTTCGTTCTCCTGGATGAGTCTCTCACGGTCTGCATCCGACAGGCCGTCGATGTTATCGAGTCTCTCCTCGAATGTGTCATAGAGGAAGCAGTCATCTGTCTGCTTTACGAGGTTGTCGAAGCTCTCTGCAGCTGCCTCATAGCTTGTGGGTGATGAGATGAAGCCGTATGAGGCACGCTCTTCCTCATAGCTGATCATCTGCTCGTAGTATCTGTCGATATCCTCGAGGAGCTTGATGTAGTTCTCTGCGTCTTCAACAGTCTCAAAGGAGAATACGTCGAGCACGAAGAACAGGTCAGCCTGAGGTCCTACGAGAGGATTGAAGCACATCGTGTAATACTCAAATGAAGTATAGCTGTATGCGTAAGAATAGTTCTCGTAGTCATATACGATCTTGTCGTAGAAGAGCCTGTCGTCAGTACCAAGAGACTCGTAGTCAATTGAATAGAGCTTCTCAAGCTGTTCGTCGTAGTAAGCTTTCTCCGTAGGATAGTCAGCTATATCGGTAATGGCATCGCCCCAGGTTACTTCGTCGAATTCCAGGCCGTAGTTCTCAGGATTCTCGAATACGATGACCGCATCCGCATAGCATGTGATGCTGTGCTTGATGGCATCTGCTTCGATCTCGTTAAGGAGATCAACGGCGTCCTGACCGGTTACGGTTCCGGGAGCCTTAGCAGGGTGAAGCTCATCGTATGTTGCAACAGTGTCAGCATAAGTCAGCTCATCGGAAGTCTCGATGTATTCACCGGGAACATACACGACAGGGTCTGTCTGTACAGGGTCGGTAACATCGGGATCCGATGATGCAGGCTCGCTTGCTTCTGTCTTGAACCAGCTGCCGCCTTCGTCATCGTCATCCTTGTCCTTATCTTTCTTCGAACCCGAACCAAGGAGCGAAGCAAGATTACAACCGGCGAATGACGCACAGACCGATAAAACGAGCACTGCGGCCGTCAAACGTTTTGTAAAGTCTTTCATTTATAAATCCCCCTTATAAATTAAACGCTTTCTGAATGGTCATCCGTAAGAATGACCATAGCATTATAGCATTTACTGAGTGCACTCTCACCTGCGTGCACTTAGTCTTATGGTGATACTTACTGTTGTATGATAGTACACTATTGCTACTATGTCAACACATGGGGACAAATTATTCTATATCCGCCTCGATGTCCGCTTCGTCAATGTCTTCCATCTGCGCATGGATCTCAGTCACGCGCTTGCCCAGTTCCGCATAGTCGAACCTGCCGTTCGAAGACTTGGGAATGGCCGCAAAGAAGCAGATATCAGCAGGGCGCATGGGCTCGGCGAGCATGGAGCTGCACTCGTCGTTGATCCTCTCTTCGAGCTTCTGCATGGCATCGTTGTCGTAGAAATAATCCTCTTCCGGCACGACCGCAGCCGTGAGCACCGGACCTTCGACGGTATCCGTAACAACACACGCGACAGCCTTTACGCCGGCAACGAGTTCTATCACCTTCTCGACCTTGGACGGATAGACCGTGGCGCTCTTGATCTTGAAGCCGCCGCGGACGCTGCCGTAGCGGAAGAACACGCCGCCTTCGTTCTCGATGCCGATGTCTTCCGTGAGAAGCCAGGATCTTCCGTCGGACAGCTTACGGAAAGGACTGTAGTGCGTACCGTCACGCATGAGGAACGATGTGCACATCGCAGGTGAGTGAACCGCGAACTCCCCTTCCCTGCCGGCAGGCATATCGAGGAACGCCGCCCTGTCGACGATCTTGACCAGAACATCAGGCAAGGGTATTCCGACCGCACTCTCACCGTCCAACTCAGGCATGCAGTACAGGAATTCGAAAAGCTCCGAGTTGCCGTAGAACGAATGTATCTCAGGCTTCACCCCGAGATCAGCCATACGGTCAACGATGCCCGCCTTCTGAGCCAGTGTGAGCGGAACCCCGGCACTGAAGAGGAATCTGGCATTTTTCAGGGCCTGAACAGAGCCGGAAGAAGCATTGAGCCTCGCCAGTGTTCCCGAGAAAGCGACCAGTGTGTCCGGTTTGTACAGACGGATCGGCGGCATTATGTTATTGCTCTCGAACCAGGTATAGATAAGCAGAGTCTGTCCCGACAGAAGGACATTATGTATTCCCATCAGGAAGCCGTAAACATAACAGTATTCGTTGAGGCACAGCACCCTGAGAGGCGCGCCTTTCTTCTTCTCGCAGCGGCTGAAGATGATCGAAGAGATATCCGAGGCGGTATTGATCGCCCTGTCATCTGATTCTATCGCCACGACATCACGGTCACGCAGTGTCGAGACGAACCTGACCGATATCTGACCATCCGCTTCCTGAGAAGACTTGTCTCCTGTTCCATCAGCAGGCATCGATTCGCCGGCTGCTTCGAACTCCGTCTTCCACAGCACGGAAGGAGCATCGGCATTGAGCTCGCAAACGCGGTCATACTCAGCTATTCCGCTCATGCGGTATTTGAATGAGATCCCCGCAGGAAGGAAGTCGCGGTACCTGCCGATCAGGACCTTACAGATACCCGTATCCTTGATCACTCCCGACCAGTTGCGGTACTGGTTGAAGGACATCAGCGCATATTTGGCGCCGACGCCCGTGCAGAATTCCGCGAATTCCTCGGCCGTAAAATCCGGGACCAGGAGCGATACTACCGCCCCCAGCTTATTCAAGGCATATATCGAGATTATCACGTCAGGACAGCCGCCCATGCCAAGGCAGACACCGTCGCCCGGTCTGACACCCAGCTTCTGCCACATAACTGCAGCGGTATCTACCTGACTGAGCATATCGGAATATGTAACCTTCAGGGAATAGTACTCGTATGCGGTGCGGTAAGGCTGCTCCTTACAAACGGCCGCAAGGCGCGAATACATCGTGCCGGCAGGCTTTGCATAAGCATCTCCTGTCCATTCGGGATAGTACTTGTTCCATCTGGTTTCCATGCAAAGAGGATAACGCAAAGACAGCTAAAATAAAACAGTAACTCTATAATATAGAGATTGCCTTAACACCAAAAGTTGCTATAATATTACCGCTATGGAGACGTATCGAAGTGGTCATAACGGGGCGCACTCGAAATGCGTTTGCCGGGTTACCGGCACGTGGGTTCGAATCCCACCGTCTCCGCCAAAAAACAAAATGGGCGTCGCAAAAAGCCAATAAACACAAGGTTTGTGGGATTTAAGTGATTCTTGAGAACACAACTTACCACTAAATGCGACAAGCGCTGAAGATGTGCCCAAAGTATAAAGACCGGACAGATGTCCGGTCTTTTTCTTTTGGTTTTTAATAGTAAGGAATATTCCTGATTATCTGTACTATTCTTATGCTCCTTCAGAGCCCATTAGAGTTCACTTGGAGCCATAACGTCAAGTGCTTCACAAACATCGTCAACATAGTTGTTGATATCCCTTTCATCGCCATAACAGAATACGATGAAAAGTGTGTCGTCCTTAAGATATGCGCCGTAAGAACAGTGTGTGTATTGGGAATCGGCATTGATAAGGGTATAGACCATACCGCCCTCCTCGAAGCTATCCATCTCCGCATCCTCGCCGGAATAGTCTTTGACCTCCTCGAAGTCTTCTACGAGCTCATCGTACATATCCTGTGCATCATCCTCTGACTCGAATACCTCTGAAACGAATGTGCAGACTGTGTTGCCGTAGTCGCCTACTACAAAGACGGTAGCCTCCTTAACGGAACTGTCATAGAAACCTCCAATGATAAATGTCTGCTCCATGGCATCTCTGATATCATCGCCCTCAGCATGGATGTATACACCGTCCTCGAGATCGCCTGTGTCATCCATGTACTCGACTCCGTCATGGAAATCTTCGCCATCCTCGTAAAGATCTGCACCGTAATCCTTGGCGTACTTAGCAAGAACTGAAGGGCCGAACTTGGCGCCACCAAGGCTACATCCGGCAAAGGAAAAAACTATGGAAGCAACGATAGCGATAGAAATGATTCCTCTATATTTCTTCATATAACCTCCTGTAAAAAGATAAAATATGATCCTTCTCATACATAATATTAAACGGTCTCACTTACTGTTGAAATACTGAACTAAACGAGATAGGCCGGGGGGCTTAGTGCCCCCTGTGCTTCTCTCTTTTCTTTTGCTGCTTCAGTTCAAACTCACGCATCTCTTCTGCCTGTTTCTTTTCACGGCTTCTGATCTTACGGTCCAGTTTGTTCTGCTCCTGCTGCAATTTGATCGCCTGCTGCGACTTGGTGCCAATGCCGGTTGCCGAAGTCTGCTTTCGCGCTTCACGCTGAATCCGCTTGGGATTCTTCGCGATATCTTTTACAACAGTGTCCACAGCCGGGCTGAAATGAAGTCCTGTGTAGTATCTGAGAACATATTCGAACAGCTCATAATCTTTCGGTTCCGCACCGAAGACCACTCTCGCAGCCG
>JAEFBB010000015.1 GCA_016292215.1 Saccharofermentans sp.
TGATCTGTCAGAGCGGAGCGTCCAAAGGGAAGTTTTCGAGAAGCAGTTAGAGCTTGCCTTTGAGTACGATGTGCCTGTTATTCTCCATGAGAGAGATGCGACAGGTGACTGTCTTGATATACTGAGGCGTTTCTTTAAGGCCGGTAAGCTTAGGGACGTGGCCGGAGTATGCCATTGCTGTTCGTGCTCTGCAGAGGCCGCGTCAGAGCTCGTTAAGATGGGCTTTTTCATTGGCTTTGACGGTCCTCTGACCTTTAAGAATAATAAGAAAACGCCGGAAGTCGCGCTCAACACGCCTTGGGACCGTATCGTTATCGAGACGGACAGCCCGTATCTGACGCCTGAGCCTAACAGAGGGCTTATCAACGAGCCGTGCCATGTCGCATACGTGTGTGGCAAGCTCGCTGAGATAAAGGGCGTAACTATTGATGAAGCGGCACAAATAACCTATGATAACGGCAAGAAGCTTTTCGGAGTGAATTGATATGAAGAGAAAAGAATTAATCCTGATCGTAATTACAGTGATCCTTGTGGGAGTGCTTATAGGCGGTTATATCTATGACAATAACACCGCTTTGCTCGAGAGGACCAATAACATAGCGATAAAAGAAGACGAGAATCTTGAGATCGTTAAGGTCAAGAAGGTCGGATTCATGTATGCGCGCGCTGCATATGAAGCAAAGCTGCGCGTCAAGAACAATGACTGGGATTATTATGTTCTGGATATAGCTTTGAATTACGGCGGCACGGGCCAAATGCTCGATTATGAGCAGTATAAGGAGTTTGAAGCGTCAACTCTCGACGGCTGCACGATCAAGCCGAACCCGAGGGAAGACTCGTTTATCTGGATTTTCGGAGCCCATATCAAGGAGAATTCCGACGAGAATGTCTTCTATGTCGTAACCCGCGAAGACGCTGACAGTAAGGCTTTTGTCTATATCTATTACTCCCGGAAATAAATACCTTACGGATTTTTAAAATTCGTTGTTGACATATCTTCGGTATTTGTTTTATAATTCATTCGCGCTTTGAATAAAGGTGTGGCTAACGGAAGCTTAGCTCAGCTGGGAGAGCATCTGCCTTACAAGCAGAGGGTCACAGGTTCGAGCCCTGTAGTTTCCACCAATGGTACGGCGCAGTAGTTCAGCCTGGTTAGAATGCCAGCCTGTCACGCTGGAGGTCGAGGGTTCGAGCCCCTTCTGCGTCGCCATTAACTTTAGGCCGAGCACTTCAAAGGTGTTCGGCCTAACTCTTGCTCAGATAGCTCAGTCGGTAGAGCAGGGGACTGAAAATCCCCGTGTCGGCAGTTCGATTCTGTCTCTGAGCACCAAATCTTTAGGACTCTTTCTTTTGTCATAGTCAAAATGCAAAAGAAAGAGTTTTTTTCTAAACGGAGAAGAATTATGACTTTAAAGAAAAGATTGAATCCGGCTTTGTCTACGATGCTCTTTTTGCTGGTTGCCGTAGCGTGCCAGGTCGTAGCTATAAAGATATTCCCTCATGTAGTAGGAGAACCCCTTGTAGAGCCTAACGCGTATATCCTTACGCGCATGATGGAAGGCTACCTTCTCCTTCTTACCGTTATCTTCTCCTGCACGACTGAGCTGCGCATCCACTTCGAATGCTTCAAGCCTAGCAAGGAAAACCTCAAGAAGGACCTTTTCTGGGGAGTTATCTTATCAGTTGCACTTATCGTTATCCTGTTCATCATCAGACTCGTACAGAACCAGTTCTTCCCCGAGATCGCGGCAAGACCTTACTTCGGCCTTTATCTCGGAACATATATGCGCTGGTTCTATCCTATCAGCGCCATCCTTCAGGAGATGTTCGTTAAGGGCGTTGTAGAGGACAATATCACTGATTCATGCCCCAAGTACAACAAGCATTTTACAGTCTGGGTAACTTCGCTGTTTTTCTTCGTACTGCACATGGGCTACGATATCCCCATGATGTTCGGCGCTGCTATCCTCTGCGCGGCAACAGGTTATCTCTATGAGAAGACCAAGTCCGTCTATGGAAGCACCCTGATCCATCTTGTTATCGGATTCGTTCCGAAGATGCTCGGCGTAACACCTTAAGTGCTTTGCCGTTAACATTGTTATAAACCTGACAAAGGCCTGTAATTATTGCATATTACAGTTTGTTGACAATACGTTTTCGCGCGGCTGTTAACAAGAAACCATATGCTATACTCCAAATTGACCGGTAGGATAAATAAGCAATTTTTGTCAATTATGGGGTAGCCATGGAGTCTAATAACATAGCCAAGTTCCAGAAGATCGTAGCAGGTCTTGCGCCCGAGAAGCGGAGAGAACTCGCTCTGCGCATGAAGGGCATGTCCGAGAAAGAACGCATGGCTGTTGTTGACCGTATGGTCGAGCTCTCAGAGCAGCGCAAAATAGAGATCACCGCAAGGCCTAAGGTCCTCGCGACAAGCGGCCGCGTAGCTGAAGCGCCGATAAGAAATAATTATGTGATCGAGCAGCCCCGCACCTGGACTGACAGGGATTATCCTGACGACAACAAGATCGAGATCGTCAAAAACCCCGTAAAGAGAAATACAGCTCCCGCCAAGGCATCAAGACCCCAGCAGCGTCCGATCAAAAAAGCCGAACCTGTTGCGGCAAGAGCCGGAAGAGAGCAGATATTAAGACAGATCGAACAGAAAAAGATCGAAGCCGAAGAGGCAGAGCTTCGTAAGGAGAAGAGAAAGGTTTTCGCCAAGAAGGCTGTAAAGTTCTTCTTTACGAGCGTCGGAAGACTTCTGACAGTAGTAATATGCACTCTGATCCTCGTGATCGCAGGTCTTTATACATTCCTTGGAATCATCATGAAGGGACCTTCCACTCACTTAAGAGACCAGTTCGTTCCTTCCGTTATGGAATCTTCCGCAGGCGGAATCCTCGCTAAGTGGATCTTATCGGACGAAGAGATCGAAGAGATCATGAACAGCAACAAGACTGTTGCCATCACTGAAATCACGGATACTACTCTTGTCAATGCCATGGCCGCAGAACAGAACAGCAAAAAGGCTAATGCCGGAGCGGTAAACGATCTTGATCCTGACGGAGACGGCATCGAAGTTCACGACATCAGCGGCCCGATGTATCACGGCAAGATGCTCGTTGTTTACGATCCTTCAAGAATCGTAGTGGGAACTATCGACAATTACAATCACAGCGGTGCAGGCCTTACACTCAAGGAACTCATCGATAAGTACGACGGTGTCGGCGGTATCAACGGCGGCCAGTACGAAGATAAGAACGGCATGGGCATCGGCGGATGGCCTGAAGGTATCGTTATCTCGGGCGGCGAGCTCAGGATGGGTGCAAAGAACTGCGATTACGAAGTCTACGGACTTACGAATGATAACGTCCTTGTAGTCGGTACAATGACTGCCCAGGAAGCAATGGATATGGGCGTCAGAGATGCGGTCTCGTTCGGACCGGCTCTTATCGTAAACGGTGTCGCTGCCAATTACAAAGGCTGCGGCGGCGGACTCAATCCGAGAACCGCGATAGGCCAGAGAGCTGACGGCGCGATCCTCCTCCTCGTTATCGAAGGCAGAAAGACCTCTTCAATGGGTGCCACAATGGCAGACCTTATCGACATAATGTTGGAGTACGGCGCTGTTAACGCTGCAAACCTTGACGGCGGCATGTCATCAGCTATGTGGCTCGGCGAAGAGGAGCTCGTATCAAGCTCGTCCATCAGAGTATCACGTCAGATGCCTACGGCGTTTGTAATCCTGCCCCAGAAGACTGACGAACAGACATAAGGTGTTCCGGATGAAGTCATCAGGCAACAATTCAGGCAAGAAAAACAGCGGAAAGAAGAACGGGAAGAAAGTAAATCTCTTCCTCGTTTTTCTGATTGCGTGGCTCGTTATCGTAACGGGATTAATTGCGTGGTTCCTCTTAAGATTCAATGATTTCGCAGGGAAATATGAAGAGCAGTACCAGGCATCTTTGCCTTATCACACCGCTGAACAGGTCACTCAGCATTTTAATGACGGCGATGTCGATTATATACTCAGCAACATGACTGAAAAGCCTGTATTTACATGCTTTGAAGATGAGACTGTCGTCAGGAAGTACGTTACTGAACTTATCAGCGGAAAGAACTTTATCTATTCGGAGACCGAGAACTACAGGGAAGATGCGCCTGAGTATTACGTAAAGACTGCTGACGGGCTTATTGTTGCCAAGTTCAATCTTGCAGAAGATAAGACTGCTGATCTGCCGTACGGCTTTAAGGCATGGCAGGAGAACACCCTTGAATTCTATACTGCTGCAGCATACAGCTTCGATGTTTCAGCTCCCGAGACATACAAAGTGTACGTTAACGGCATTGAGCTGAGTGAAGCAAATTCCACATGCGCTCTGACCGAGTCAGAGCTTAACCAGTATGTCGATCCGTATGCGTCGATTCCGGGAACGGTAAGATATACGGGCGAAGGTCTTTATGTTAAGCCTGTTGTTACTGCTGTTGATTTCCGCGGCAACGCATGCGAATGCACATATGACGAGAATACAGACACATATCAGGTCGGGTTCATCAAGGAATTCGATGAATATGATGAGCTTTCTGAATTGGCTATCTCATTTGCTTCCACATTCGCAAATTATATTTCCCAGGATGCCGGAGATTACGCTCTGGATAAGTATTTCCCCAAGGGAAGCCAGTCGTTAAGCTATATCAAGAGAAATTCTGCAAGACAGTATTTTACCAGCCACGGAAGCGTATCGATCCATAATGAGGAAGTGCGTGACTGCATAGTCTTCTCTGATAACGTCGTATACATGGAGGCCTATGTTGAACAGTACATGCAGATGTACTGGGGCTCAGATGAGCCTGAAGTGCTTCCTACCGATGTTCATCTGTACTTCGTTAAGATCGACGGCAAGTGGCTCATAGGCGGTATCCAGTACTGATCCTTGGGCCTTGCTGCAGGCTGATATTTCCTCACTTTTACCACAGAAATACTTCGTTTTTGTAACGCTCCTGAAACTTTGTCCTTTATTTAAAATGATAGAATTAACGTAGATTATTGTGGACAAAGTCTCTTAAAGGGGGTACGAGTCTTGGAATTTACATATTCGAATGACGGCTTTTTGCCGTACGATTCTTTTGATTATATTTTCAACGAACGCGAAATGCCGGAGTTCGGCAAGGTTGCATCACCTTACCTGAAGCCTCTTACGACATGGAGATTCTATCTTGCCAACGGACAGGCTGAAGTGCCGTTCGGCGTTATGAATAATTCTTTCGACGATTCCGACTGGCCGCTCGTTAACTGCCCTTCGACATGGCAGACAGAGGGCTTCGGCCTGCCGCAGAACCTTATCTACGACTATCCCGTAAGACTTGCAGAGAACGCAGCCCGCAAAGAGGAGACCATCAGCGACAAGTATGTCCTCAAGTCCATCGGCAATGAGGACGACGAAGTCGGAATCTACAGAACGACTGTCGTATTTACACCTGCCGAGATCGAGAGAGCACTTTATCTCGAGACATCCGGTATCTGCGGAAGCTTTAAGGTCTTTGTCAACAACCAGCTGGTATGCAATTCGCATTCTATATTCACGAGAAAGCGTCTTCTTATCTCAGGCGTGGTCCAGGCAGGCGTCAACCACATCACGATCATCGTAAACCGTTACGACAGAGACGATGACGGCCACATCATTCTCGATATGATGAACTTCGGTTTTGCCGGACTTTTCAGACCCATAATGATCGTTGAAGATTCACTTCTTGAATTATCTAATCTTCACATCAAGCTCGAATACGTTCCTTCGGCTTATATCTCGGAAGTCGCGAAAATGGATGCGCTCGCAGTAAGAGAGACTGTATCACGCGTTCCGCACGGCGACTTCATGATCAAAGTCGATTTTGCAATGCGCAATCACACGAACTACATGATCCCTTATTCAGTCCGCATATCGCTCCTTGAGGCGCGCGCTGAATACGATCCGTATAAACTCCCGTTCGTCAACATCAAGGGCCAGAGCGAGCCTGTAGTGGGCGTTGTAGATGCTCTCAAGGAAACACGCGCGAGCACGGACTTCGTCGCATTGGATGTTGCGCAGTGGTCTGACTGCACACCAGTACAGTACGATATCGTTTTCGAGGTAATGGACTCGGAAGGCAAAGTCATCTGCGCGAAGAAGAAGAGATTCGGCTTCAGGACTACGGAGATCGTTCAGGACAAGCTCAATGTCAATGACCGCCGCGTTAACCTGATGCTCGTTAAATACTACGAATTCGATCCGCAGGGCGGTATCGCCGTTCCTCAGGACCGTATGCGCCAGGACATCATCCTCATGAAGAGAGCAGGCATCAACGGCGTTATCGCTGACGGAATGCCTCTGTCTGACGAGTTCTTAAATCTCTGCGACCAGTACGGTATGTATGTTATCGCGACGGCCGCAGATTTCTACATGAGAGATTATGTTGAGGCCTGCATGAATCACCCTTCAGTCGTTATGTGGGGTATCCAGACTTATAACTTCAATTCCGAGACAGCCCAGAGAGTCAAGCATGAGTGTATGCTCATTGACGATACGAGACCGTGGTACTGCGAAGTAAATAAACTCGTTACAGCCACAGGCAAGAAGGCTAAGCCTCTTGGCAAGATCTCTGACATGAGACCTCTGCCGAGTGATGCAGGCGCCGTATTCGGCCCCTGGGAAGATCTCTGCCTCGACAGGAAGAAGATATTTGACCTTAACAGGATCGGAAGAAATCTTTTCGAGACCATACCGGGAAGAACAAGATTTACAGATGATGATGCACCCTATAAGTGGATCCATCATGCTGACCTCGTAGGCGGCAAGCAGAAAGAGAACTCCTGTATCGGCCAGGGTATAGTTGACGCAGAGCGCAACCCGCACCCGATCTATCTTGATATCAAGAAGCAGTGCCAGACGATCGCGATCTTCGCGTCAGTAGGCGATCCTGCAAACCTTACGATGCGCAATTCCAACCAGTTTGGCTATACCGAAGAATTGGATCTTGAGTGGAAGATCCTTCTGGGCGGCAGAACGATCATGTCGGGTAGAGGCGTTATCCCTGAGATCGAACCGTTCGGATCAAGGACACTGAAGTTCCCGTTCTCGACGGATATCTTCACGACACCCGGCTGGGCACAGGGTAAGGCCGAATTCATCGAGATGTATATGAATGCTCTTTCCAAAGAGCTCGTATTCGATATCACTTTAAAGCTCCACAAGGATACATACTATGCCAAGGCAGGCTATGAAGTCGCCTTCTATCAGGATGTGCTGACTGATCAGATCGCAAGCCCCGTAGGTGAGATAGATCTGTCCAAGGCCGGTCTGGGGAGCGGCGAAAAGCCTGCAACAAACGATATGAGGCAGCTCGGTTCCGGTACGAATGCCGGAGCCTACAAAGATGCCGGACTTCCTTCCGGAATGGAAGACCAGGCTCTTCTTACCGAAGAAGACGGCGGCAGAGTCGAGCGTATGACAAACAACGACGGGCTTTCTAATGTGCCCGAAGTATATGTTGACGGTACAGCTCCCGTAGAAGAGGAGATCGGTTCTGTCATCACGCGCAATATGGTATCGACAGTGCCTCACGGATTGTATGTAGGCAAGGGCAACTTAAGGATCGGATTCTCGAGAGAACCCGGAAGCCTGGAAAGCCTTGAGATCGCAGGCTACAACTTCCTCAAGGGCCCTCTCGCGCCGAGCTTCTACCGCTGTCCTTCCAATATCGACAGAACAGACAGAAGCTTCATCCTCGCAAGAACGGTATTCTCAAAAGAGAGCGACTACGAGCATATTCAGGAGTCGTTAGAGTTTGTCGGCTGCGAATACGGCTGCAGAGACGGCGAGTTCACCATGATCTCGCGTTACAAGTCATTTGCCATGCATGGCGAAGTAATCGTTTTCTATGAAGTCCCGAAGGCAGATACTTTGAGAGTTACTCTTGAATTCAAGCCCAAGTATGACATGGTAAGATACGGAATCAGATTCCCCATAGTCAAGGATGACTGCGTATGTTCATGGTACGGCAGAGGCCCCGGCGAATCTTACGTTGACCGTAAGAATGCCGCAAGGCTCGGCGTGTATTCCGCAGGTGCCGGAAAGATATATCACCCTTACGCAAGGCCTGCAGAGAACTCATCACATACTGATACACAGATAGTTAAGCTCACGAACGGTGACGGTGATTCTGTTGAGATCAGAAGGATCGGAGGCAATCCGAAGTTTGACTTCACGGTGCTTCCTTACACGCCTGAACAGATGAACGAGTTCCTCCACGAAGAACAGCTCATGAATAACGATTTCTGCGAATTCTTCTGCGACTTTGCATCGAAGGAGATCGAGAGAACGAGGGACAACATCTCGACTCAGCCGGTAAGAAAGGACGTTAAGTACAGAGAGACTTTCGAGCTGCGTCTTGTCCCGAGAGAGGGACTTATTGGAGAGACATAATATTTGGCTAAGAGGTGGAAACTATGGATCAGAAAGAAAGAATGCTTAATAACCTTCCGTACAGATCCTGGCTTGACGGTCTCAGTGAAGAACGGATGGCATGCAAGAAGAAGCTTTACGAATATAACAACATGCCGCCGGATAAGTTCGAAGAGAGGAATGCTATTCTTCGCGAGATACTTGGCAAGACACCTGACGGATGGATGTGCATCGAATCTCCTTTCCACTGCGACTATGGTTACAACATCGAGATAGGAAAGAACTTCTTTGCTAACTATAACTTCATAGTTCTCGATGTAGGCAAGGTCAAGATCGGCGATGAATTCATGTGCGGTCCTAACGTTCAGATCTGCACAGCGGGACATCCTATTCATCCTGAATCAAGAAACTCAGGATATGAGTACGGAATCAACATCACGATCGGCGATAACGTCTGGATCGGAGGCAATGTTCTTGTATGTCCCGGTGTTCATATCGGCAACAACGTCGTTATCGGCGGAGGAAGTGTAGTTACCAAGGATATCCCCGATAACATGCTTGCTTACGGCAATCCCTGCCGCCCGGTAAGAGAGATCACAGAAGCAGACAGAGATTTCTACTTTAAGGACAGAAAGTTCGACGTCGATGACTATAAGTGATAACTTTTCTTATCACAATCACGTCTGTAGTCTAATTAATTACTTATTCCCTTGATTTGAACTTTCGTGAGTGTTAGCATTGTCGCGGAAATTGAATCAAGGGTTTTATCTATGGGATTTTTGTACGAGACACATCTTCATACATGTCAGGCTAGTGCCTGCGGCCGTGTAAACGGTGAAGATTATATTCCTTACATGATGGAGAAGGGCTACAGCGGCCTTATCGTTACAGACCATTTCTTTAACGGCAACACATGTGTTCCTGCAGATCTTCCTTGGAAGGAAAGAGTAGAGATGTATTGCTCGGGTTATGAGCGCGCACTGAAGGCTTCTGAAGGCCTTGATTTTACTGTCATGTTCGGAGTGGAATATAACTTCTGGAAAGATGAATATCTTCTTTACGGCATAGATAAGAAGTGGCTCCTTGATAACGAATGCATCATGGACATGACAAGAAGAGAGCTCCATGAAGCAGTCAATAAAGCCGGCGGCATCATGATACAGGCTCATCCTTACAGGGAGAGGGACTATTTATCTGATATCAAGCTTCCTCCTGCTGATGCGGTAGACGGTATCGAGATCTATAATGCTGCCAATAAACCCAATATGAATGCTCTGGGCTATGAATTTGCTCTGCCTTTAGGCTTGCCGATGACTGCAGGATCAGATATCCATTTTTATAATGACAACGATATGGGCGGAATGCTTTTCGAGAAGAAGATAAACTCGATAGAAGAATATGTGGCTTTGGTGCGTGCCAATAAAGGCATTCCGGTAAGACTCAGCCCTGACGGTACTATTACTCCTGTCTCTGAGATCAGGGAACAGACAGTTCCTGTTGAGCTGCCTACGCTCCCCGTTCTTTATCCTGAAGGAAAGTAAGTTTATTTATTCTCGTTAAGAACTGTCTGAATGCGGTTCTGCATTACCGGAATAACATCATCCATTGATTTCATTCCGTTGAAGTACGAAGAGGATTCTTCGCGGAGGATCTCCTCTATATCATCACCGATGTTTATGCCGCCGTATGAAGAAGACAGAAGATCAATATACTTATCTATCGCTTCAGAAGGGACCTTGCGGCCTGCAGCCGGATTGGACTCGATTATGCGGTCAAGCGCCTGATTATATGCCTCAAGCTTCTGTTCTGCCACGCTGCGCAGAGCTTCACGGTTGATCGGATTATAGTCCTTGGTGCACTGGATGTCATAGGACAAGAGGAGCTTTATGTATCCGGCACAAGGCTCGATGTATTTAGTCATGGATGAGATGCTGATAAATTCAGTTGACTTCGTCATCGGTCCTCTTGCGTCGAAAGAAGGAAGACCGTAAATTCCAAGACCGTCGCCATAATCGGAATAGCAGTCTATGTAGTCTTCGAACGAATAGAAGTTGCCGTAGACGGCACCGAGTTTGCCGTCAAGTGATGCTGTCTTGCCGTTGATCATATCTTCGATCTCCAGAACGGCTTCGTTGTGCTTGTTTATGCTGGCGATTACGGCATCAAGCTCTGACATCGATTCGTTGCTTCCGTTCTTGTCCACGAAAAGCATAAGGTTTCTGAAATCCTCATTGTCGATATCTGCTTTGCCGTCAGATATGAATTTCTCGCTCATGTTCATGAAGAGTATGGTGAAGTATTCTGATTTGCCCATCATGAATCCCGGAGTCTTGCTCATGGGGTCAACGCCGTTACAGACATCGTCAACAAACTTCTCATAAGAATCAAAAGTGAATCCGGTCTGGCCTTGCGGAACATTGGATGAAGCTGTAATGATACCCGATGCGGAGATATCAAGAGGCATGTGATAAAGCGAATCTCCGTTTTTGGCTGCATTAACCGCATTGGAGAAATACGTGTCACTATTGATATCGATATAAGGCGTAAGATCTACGTATTTATTTGCGTCCGCAGGATTATTGTTGAGCTTGTCGGATATTACAATGTCGGCATTAACTTCCGTGAAATTGCCGTTTGCATCGTAGGGGATTACAAACTTTATAAAGTAAGAATCGTTTTGTCTGTTGAAGACCGTAACTGCATTGATGTCTGCTTCGTCGGGAAATGCATCTTCGGCTGATGATAAGATAAGTACAGTCTTGCCCGCATTAGGATTCTTATCAGCTTTTTTCAGATGCATGAACTTATAGCCCGAATGTCCGCCGAGACCTCCGTAAGACTCGTAAGTATTAAGGCCAAGGATCATCTCGCTGTTGTCGTCAGAAAGATATACCATCTCGGATTCTGCTACATTGTACATGGAAGCATCGATGTTGCTGTATTCACAGAAAGGAACCATCTTGCCTGTTGATGTGTCCATTCTCGCAAAACCGGTATAATCGCGGGAGATGACTTTGTCATTGCAGAACTCGACCATGTAAAGCTCTTCGTTCGTGCCGAGATCATTGAGCTCGGTAACCTCGCCTGTAGCGGGGTCCAGAAGCAAATAGAACAAGCCCTGATAATTTATATAAACGGGGATCATAACCCGGCCGTTATCAGCAGGAATGAATTCGCCCAGACTGTCATAGTAGTATCCGTCCAGAGCATTGATTATCTCCTCATAGACATGGTAAACCGAACCGTCAGGACGTTCAATAAAAAGAGCTTCCCTATATTCATTTATAAAGATGCTGTAGACCGTATATCCGCCTGCCGAATAAATGTCGGCAAGGTAATCTATAGAAGTGAATTCATTATCAACTATCTTAGCCAGATCGATCTCTCTTCCGTCAAAGATGTAGGTCTGGGAACGGATATCATCCTTATATACTGACTCAAGAAGATTGAGTTTGCCGTCTGATATCCAGGCTCTGTTGAGATAACGGATGGTGCCGTCACTACATGAAGTAATGTAGTCGGTCTTTTCCAAAAGTTCGCCGTCGAAAGAGAGCTTAAGTATCGCTGTCTCATAATATTGCAGGATCTCTTCTTCTGTCAGGTCTTTGAAACTGCCTTCGAAGATCTTTTGCGCATCTGCTTTGATGTATATGGCACCATCCAATGCTCCGATCGTCTCGAAATCCGAATATTCATATTCGCTCTCGGGATAAAGATCCGAGACCTCAAATGTGGTGCATTCATACCAGGGATCGCTCTCTTTAATAACTTCATATTCTTTATTTTTCGATGAGCATGAAGTCATCTGCATAGCAAAGAGCAATGCCATTAATGATGAAATAAGTTTTAAGTCTTTTCCGGTTTTCATAGGCTTATTCTATACCAATCCGGACTCGAAAAGAGTTAAGATTCAGGTAATATTTATTCTCTCAACTTGATTTGAAAAGTGAATGGTATAAGATTTTTACATGAGCAAAATATTGATCGTAGAAGATGATGAAGATATCGGAGCAGTCCTTCAAAGAGAGCTTGCAAAGGACGGATTTGAAGTCATTCGGGCAGTAACAGGCACCGAAGGCCGCATGATGCTCGCGCAAAGCCCTGATCTTATCCTTATGGATCTCATGCTTCCGGGGCTGACGGGTGAAGAACTTCTTACGCATATTCCGAAGGAGATACCTGTCATTGCAGTAAGTGCAAGATCTTCCATTGACGATAAGGTGTCGCTTCTTACTGAAGGATGCGTTGACTATATCACCAAACCGTTTGATATTAAGGAGCTCAAAGCGAGAGTCAATGCAGCTCTTCGCACCAGTCAGGGAAAGAAGACAAGTGGCCGCATAACATGTGGGGATATGTTGATCGACACCGACAGACATGAAGTGACGATCGAAGGCAGGGAATTAAAGCTGACCAGGACCGAATACGCGATCTTAAAGATGCTCGCGGGCGGCAAGGGAAGAGTGATCTCAAAGTCGGAGCTCCTGGATCTTATCAAGACTGAGACGCCGGACTGCACGGAGAGCTCTGTAAAAGTACATATAAGTAATCTTCGTAAGAAGATAAAAGAATTAACCGATACCGAATATATAGAAGCCGTATGGGGCATAGGCTTCAAGCTCAAAGGAGATTCTTAAATGGATAACGTTCTTTCTATCAAAGACCTGTGCAAGGACTATGGCAAGTTCCATGTGCTTAAAGGTGTCAACCTGGATATTCCGAAGGAATCTATCTTCGGACTTGTCGGAAGGAACGGCGCAGGCAAGACAACACTCATGAGGATCATCACAGGGCTTGCAGAACCTACATCAGGCACATACAGCATTGGCGGTATCTCGAGCAAGGATAAAAAGGTACTGACGGTCAGAAGGAGAATGGGATCCATCATAGAGAGCCCTGCGATATACAAAAATCTGAACGCATATGACAACGTAAAGCTTCAATACATCAATCTCGGAATGACTTCATTTGACAGCATCCCGGAGCTTTTGGAGCTTGTCGATCTTCAGGGTACCGGCAGGAAAAAAGCAGGCAAGTTCTCACTCGGTATGAGACAGCGACTCGGAATCGCGGTAGCTCTCTGCGGCAATCCGGACATTCTTGTTCTCGATGAGCCTATCAACGGCTTGGATCCGCAGGGAATCATCCAGATGCGTGAGATCCTCTTAAGGATAAACCGCGAGAAGCATACGACCATTCTTATCTCGAGCCATATCCTCGAAGAGCTTTCCAAGCTTGCTACTCACTATGCGTTTATCGAGAAAGGCGAGATACTGCAAACGCTCAGCAGTCATGAACTTATGGGCAGGGTAAGGAAAGCCTCGAGGCTTATAGTGTCTTCGACAGAACTCATATGTCCTGTTTTCGACCGCGAAGGTGTCGAATATAAGGTTGAGAATGAAGAGACCATTGATATTTTTTCTGACATTACCGCTACCCGTATCGTCGCTCTTGCAAATGAAGCGAATGTCGAAGTCAAATCGATCTCGGAAAACAACGAGAGCCTTGAAGGCTATTTTATGAACCTTGTCGCGAAGAGGGAAGGAATCTCATGAGCCGCGCACTGAAGTCAGCTTTTTACAGGTTTTTCAGGACCAAATGGTTTTTAAAGGTCCTGGTCTTCTCGCTGCTCACGGGATTGATCATAATACTTAACACGGTCATAACGTACTACGCCTTTGTTTTTTACAAGAGACCCAGGTATCTCGACAGGAGTTTTTTATCTATTTGCATGATCGGGGTCATGGTCATCCTGCCTTTCCTTATTGCTATCTTCTGCACTTCTTTCACGGGCAATGATCTGAATTTCCGCTCGGTCAACAACAAGGTGGCGACGGGAATCTCCAGAAAATGCATCTATCTTGCAGAACTGACAGTAGTTATCGTGGGAACGGTTATCGGGTTTGCTGTCACCACGGGAGTCATATTTGCATATTATCTGTTTTGCCCCACCAGAGGAAGTCAGACGATAGATGCGCATACCATCCGTATCGTTCTTTATGTCCTGATAACATGCATAGCTTTTGCCGCGTTTAATACTTTGATGCAGTATTTTTTCAGTAATAAGTTGTTCGCATTGATCGTTACGCTCCTTATAATCCCCTGCATCATTGTTTGCAGTCAGGTCGTGGAAGAGTCACTCTATGTGCCTTACAGATATTACGTGGAAAATGAAGAGACCGGCGAAGGCATGTGGGTACTTAATCCCGAATATATCGGAGGCACTCCACGCAAAGTGCTGACCTTTGTCTACGATACGATACCGTTCGGTTTTCAGAATTTTTCGGATGAAGGAACGTCAAAATTCGAAAAGAGCATGATTGCAGGTGCCATAGTCGTGACTGTGACTACAGCTGCCGGAATGGAAGTATTTAAGAAGAGGGAGCTCTCGTAATATGAAGAAGATACTCGAAGGCTTTTTCTACAGAATGCTCAGAAGCGTCGAATTCTGGGGACTTATAATATTGCTGGTCTGCTCCTGTGTCTACATAAACGTGAATCTCTTTGCGAATGAACCAAGTATTCATGGTCCTGTTTTTATTGTGGAAGACTGGGAAACCGGCACGGGATGGGATGCCAGCGGTGATGAATTAAAAGAATATCAATTTGAAAACTCCGGCGTCAGTGCTTATGACGCATACAGATATGGCTGTGAGCCGATAACGCAGGAGTCTTTTGATAAGCTCAGTGACGATAATAATCTTACCACCGATGAGATATTCTTTTTAATGAAAGAGATAAGCTCTCTTAATCTGATCCCGGCCATACTGATAGTGCTTTTTATTCCGTTCTTCTTCGGAAGGATGTTCAGTGACGGCACGCTGAAGAATCTCATTTCGTGCGGTCACAGCAAAGGAAAGATCTATCTGGCGTCGCTCGTTTTCGTCTTTGCGCTGGATCTGGTAATGTTCCTTTTTAACTTTGTCCTGTTCCTGATAATGATACCGGCCAACGGATGGAAGCCGCCTGTCTATTTTCCGGTGGTGTTCCTGATGTTTGTGATCTCGCTTCTTTTGTTGTTTGCGGTATCTTCAATAAGCCTTGCCGTTCTTTATGCAAGCTCGAGAATGACAGCGTCATTCGTTGCAGGCTTCATAATTGCGATCATGTTGTTTTTCCCGATATTTATGTTGTCTCTTGAAAATGTTGATATGTCTTATCAGCTCGAGGGTAATACAGATGCTGCTTATGATGAATATATTGCTGTCATGAAAGAAAAAGGTCCTAATTCACTAACTCATAAGTTTGACGCATCGATGGGTGCAATGAGAGTGTTCTGCGGAGAAAAAGAACTCATGAAGTTAGGCAGGAGCAATATGCCTAATTGGGCAAGAACCACTCTTTTGACTATCGTCTATCTTGATCCTACGATGTGCACACACATGATGAAGCATAGCATGATAAATCCTTATATGGCTTACCGTGACGGTGTAATGGCCATAAACATAGCGGCTAATGTTTTCTGGATCCTGATAAGTACCGCTGTCGGCGCTTTTGTCTTCAAGAAACGCGAGATACACTGCTGACGAACTGTTCTGTGTGATGTGGTATCATTAACCATATCACAAAGGAATGTAACTGATTTGAAGATACTGATATCTCTATTCATCGTGCTTGTTTTAGTGCTTGTCGTGGCACTCGTCGTGGCGGTCATAAAGATCGTTTTGTTAAGACGCGGCTTCGATGAACTGACCGAGAATATCGAAGACCAGGTAAAGGGAGAGACTCAGATACCTATTACTCTTACGACGACTGATCCGCATGCGTTAAAGACCGCAGAGGCACTTAACCGTGAACTCAAAAATCTGCAGACCGAGCGCAATGCTTATGTTGACGGCAACCGCAAGGTAGCCCAGGCCGTTACCGAGATCTCACATGACATAAGGACGCCGCTGACGGCTATCAATTCCTATCTGGATCTCATGCAGGATGAGAAGGATGAAGAGCTTAAAGCGCAGTATCTGGAACGTATCAAGAACCGCACGCTGTCTTTGAGCGATCTGGCGGACGAACTCTTTAAGTACAGCACATCAACAGATCCCGCGAGATATCCGGTTAAGAGCGAAGAGACGTTGCCTGAAGTTTTAGATATCTGCCGCACTCTGGAAGAATGCATTCTCTCGTTTTATGCCGCATTTAAGAAAAAGGGCATAGAGCCTGAGATCGAGCTTCCTGATGAGCCTGTATATGTTTTGTGCGACAGAAAGAGCGCCAACAGGATTTTTGAAAACATTATCAGCAACGCTTTGAAATATGCTGACGATTCTCTGGAAGTAAAGCTTGATAACAAAGGCTGTGCCACATTCAGCAATCCCGCGCCTGACCTTACGCCGGTATCTGCCGCGAAGCTTTTCGACAGGTACTATACGGTAAATGAAGGAAGTGCTTCGACAGGCCTCGGCTTCTCAATCGCGAGGGAACTGACCGACAGGAACGGCGGCAGCATAGAATCCAGTCTTGCCGAAGGGATACTTTCCATCATCGTGCATTTTAAGATGCCGGAGAAAGCAGAACGGTAAGAAGATCATTTTAGCCTGTTGATTTACATTGCAACTTACATTAATCTAGGTGAGGAAAACGCTGCGAGGCTAAAAGTCAGATGATCAAGAAGAATGACAGATCCAGAACAACAGTCCTGCTTATAGGAGTAGTAGTGTCTCTGCTGGCTTTGCTTCTTGTATACGCTTGCAGCCAATTAGACTTAGGCCATAAGGTCGTGCAGCTGACATATAAGAAGGTCTCAACATACGAAGATCTTGCAGCCATCGCAGACAAACCTGACGGCAAATATCTCCTGACCCGGGATATAGACATGGCGGGCAGGGATTGGACACCTTTTACTTTTACGGGCACGCTCGACGGAAACGGCCATTCGATAACAAATCTCAACATTACAACAACCGGCAGTGCCGTCCGCGATACATACGACGGCAACATGATATCCTATCAGACTTCACTTGCGGGATTCTTTGATGTTATCGAGGGCGCTACTATCAGAGACATTACGTTCTCCTCTGTGCATGCCGATATCGAATCTGATATTCCTGTCTTTGTCGGAACGATCGCAGGATATATGGAAGATTCAGAGATCTTGAACTGCAATATCAGCGGAGATCTGCGCCTTAAGGCACATGACAGGATGTTCGGTGTGGCAGGTGTTGCAGGTTACGGCAACGGCACCATCGAGAACGTCAATGCCGATGTAACGCTCGTATGCATCGATACCGACCGCACGACCAAGGACGAGCAGTTCATGGGCGGCATTGTGTGCGGAGGATATCCGGATATCATTAACTGCTCAGTCAAGATCGACGGATACGGATCAGAGCACGGCTACGCGCATAACGGCGGTCTGATGGGTCTTTACATGTACTATCCTGAAGGCAAGACATTTAATGGCGTGATGACCGGAAACTATGTTGAAGGCAAGATCACATTTTTCGAAGAGAACGATAACCGCCGCGCATACTGCAAAGCCATGGTAGGCGAGATGCTTGATGAGGTGGTGACCTACGAAGAAAACTATGCTTCATTCCAAAGGCTTGAAGTATATAACTACGATGCTGATCTTCTCCCCGAAGAGCGTTCGGCAGTTTTCGAGCTGACCGCAGAAACCGCGGGACGTTATGAACTGAATGTCCAATACAGTAATTCGGATGCGGATGCCACATACGGGCTTTTCATAAACGGAAAGTTTTATAAGAAAGTATTCTTCCCGAACGGTGAAGGCACGGTCGATGAGACGGTCTACCTTGAAGAAGGCAAGTCGGAGATCAAGTTCCGTTTCCTGCCCGGTGACGGCAATATCACGTTCGACGGTGTCTCAGCCACTAAGTCTGAAAAGTCCGTGTCCCTTATCGTTGCTCCGCACGAAGACGATGAGATATTAGCTTTCGCGGGAATGATCCAAAAGACTATTGCAGAAGGAAATATCGTGAAAGTGGTTTTCCTTACCAATGGTGACTATTACGGCACTGATTATGCTTCGGTCCGCATTGCAGAGAGTGCGGCTGCGCTGGAGTCTTTAGGTGTCGATAAGACAGAAATTACCGTTTTGGGATATGGCGATATGACATTGGAAGCTCTTCTTACGAGCGAAGATCCCGACCAGGTATTCAGGGCCAGAAGCGGAAGCACCGATACTTACGGCGATGCGGCAGATAATCTTTTTGACTACCATACGCTTAGTAAAGGCAGCCGTGCATCATATACCAAAGCTAATCTTACAAGTGACTTTACAGAGTTTCTCCTCACGTGCCGCCCTGACCGTATCTATACGACGTCGGAATTCGAATGGCACTCAGATCACGTATATGCTTTTCTTCTTGTGAAGAGCACACTCGAAAATCTCTCAGCGTCCGGATATAAGCCCGTTCTTTGCGAGACTGTTATCCACGGTGAAGATACTGCCTGGCCCTATGCCCTCGAATATAAGTCAGGTGAGCTTGTAGTAACTGAATTTACTGATCCGTTCCCGACGGCGGATACTACGCTCGACTGGAGCAAAGCCGTTAAGATCGTGCTTACTGACGAAGAACTGCAGAAGAAGATGGATGCCATCGAGAAATTCGATTCACAGAATAACGGCAGTGAAGAGTATCCCGGTACAAGGGACTACAACTTCGGCTTCTGCAAGCGCGATGAATTCTACTGGGAGATCAGTTACTGAGTTTTTTTCTTCTTGTTCTCGACAAATGCGATCCCCGCAAGCATCACTAATCCTGCGGCTGTTGCAAGGATGCCTGATGACTTATGCGGTACCTTATAAGTCATCTCGATAACGTTTGAGCCTTTTTCAAGCGGGACAGTTATGAATGTATCACCTGTGAGATCAAAGCCGGTCTTTTGTCCGTTCCTTGTGACTGTCCAGCCTGCATTATAAGGGATCGAAGTAAAGAGGCTCTCGCCCTCATCTGCATTATCGATCTCGAAAACACAATGACCGTCACTTATGCTGATCTGAGAAGCTGCTTTTGCTTTAATGGCATTTGTTGCTTCTTCCAAGGCTTCCAGATCGAGCACATAGAATTGCGCGTCAGTGACAGCGGTGCCGCTCTGGTCTTCATTGAATACCAGTTCTGCTTCTGCTTTGCCGTTAATGGTCTTGATCCTGACCATCGAAGGAGCCATCTCCATCGAATAAGAAGTATATTCTTCGCCGTTGATATAGAGCTTGGCACCCGTATCGGTGTTTGTGACGAAGTTTGCATAGAGAATATACGCTCTATCGTTATCAACGGTGAGACTGTAGTGATATGTATTCTGATCAGCTGACGCGCTGTCCGGCAGAATAGGTGTGAAGATATCTTTTTCGATGCCTGAAAGGTGGCGGTACATATCGTTAAGGTATCCGGCAGGGACCGTGCTTTGGCTCTCGTAACCGCCGGTCTTGCTGATAACGAATGCAGCGGGCACGGCATAAGGATTGGAATACAGGTCCTTAAAGCCTTCAGTGCCGCAGATCTTATCGAGGCCTTCGGTATTCTCATCGCCTGATGCCAGCATTACATACCTGACTGAAAGCAGGCTGTCGAGAGCGAGGTTTTCTGAGATCGTGACAGGGATAGTGTCGTAGTAGCTCTTATAGCCCGCGCGGTCAAGGAATGCGATGGAATTCTCATCGGGCGCGGATACGAAGGCAGAGACCGAATTAAAGCCGTAAGCCATAGGTTCACTGTAAGATGCAGCAAGAGTGTGATGGCTGCTGTGGTATGTCGTCTGTACTACGCGGTAAAAAGACGGATCATCATTGTTTTGAAGAAGTGCAAGCTCGTTTGAAGTGTAGGCTTCAATGAAAGGCGTATCATCTGTCGAATAGATCTTACCGAGGACCATCTGTCCGTAGGTCAATTCCGTGATCACGATGACCGAGAGCAGTGCGGTAGCGGCGCGGAGATTCGCGTTTTTCTTATTGCTCAGGCTGACAGTTAAGCTGAAGATAAGCGAGATTATTATGGGGAAAATGATCTTGGCAATAACGGGAATGGTATTGTAATCAGGATCGATACCTAGGATGTCTGAAAGCTCGGATGTGAGAAGGACCTCGGCTGTAGTGTACGTGCCGGGATCGCTCATGAGAAAAACTATGACTGAGAAAACAACTGCGACTACGGGAGGTATCCACAGATTTATCTTTTTGACTTCGGATCCCAGATAGAAAACAGCTGCAAGGTAGATGAGTGCAAAGATTCCGACATAAGAATATCTGTACCAGAATGTATCAACGGTGCGGAGCATAGAGAACAGTGATACCAGCGGCTGCCAGTAGAACATGAGGATCACGATCACTAGGAAAACGCCGTAAAGGATCTTTTCTTTCAAGGCCTTAGCCGCAGAAGTGAAGAGCAATACGATCCCTATGAGTATAAATGTTCCGGCAAAAAGGCTTACGCTGCCCTTTACGCTTATGACACCAAAGGCATAATTGCTGATGACATCGGGTATGAAGCCGATAAAAGAGAAGTCGAAAAGCATCCCTATGCCTGACTTGCCGTAAGATCTTCCGGAGAGCATGGAAAGCGTGGGAAGAAGGACCACTGCAGAGATCAGCATAGAGCAGACCGAAGCTAAAGCAAAGCGCATAAGCGAGAATAAGAATTTCTTAAGACCTGACTTGGAATTAGCCGCAATTGCCGTGCGGACAGATTCGAAAAGAAGCCAGAAACCGGCAAACATCAGGTTGATTATGCCTGTGTACCAGTTGAAGCATAAAGCGAGCGCGGCAGATACGATGAAAAGAGAGCTCTTCTTTTCAGATACGATCTTCTCGACGCCTGCAAGTATAAGAGGGAGCATATATACGCCGTCGAGCCACATCATGTTGGAACTCTGGGAGATCATGTACTGGCTGAGCGCGTAGGATACGGCAAGTATTATCGTGAGCGCGTACTTAGGTGTGGCCTTCGGGCTGAATCTTCTGAAAAGGTAATATGCCGCGGACAGTGCGGCCGTAGAAGTCTTAAGCAGGAACAGGATATTCATGAATAATGAAGCCTGTTCTTTTCTGAAGAAGACGATCAGAAGGCTGAAAGGCGAAGCCAGATAGTAGGAGAAAACAGCGAAGTTGCTGCCTCCAAGATATTTAGTAAACGTGTAGTCTATAGATGACTTGCCTGCAAGAGCGTCCTTATACCAGCAGTACAGGTCTATCATTTGCTGCTGACCGTCTTTATAAAGGAATGCCTGATCTCCGAAAGGCGCAAATCCAAGCAGTATGAATGAGAGCAGGACAACGAAAGCCGTTGTGAGCATTGAAAAAAGACAAGTCGCTATTAACGGCTTGTTAAAGGCTGTCTTCTTATTCGAATTTAAACTACTTTGTATCTTAACCAAAGGAAGCACTCCTCAATACAAGATTATATCACGCCGATGCATTTCACCTGCATATTTTCGCCACTTACCGCGAATCTTGAGACAGGTCTTATGCGCTTTGCTACTATGAGGCCACAAACAAGCAAAGGAGGTGACAGAAATGATCACGGGATTTGTGAAGAGCAGGCGGCATCATCGCGCAACAAGACTGCTTGATGTAACATAAAGGAAGGTTTTCAAGGAGGCTTTCTCAAATGAAAGTAAAAATAGATATCTCGGCAGAATATAAAGAACCTTTTGCCGTTATACATACCGATAAAGTTACGGATGAGATCCAGCGCATCATTGATGTTCTCGGCACGAGCGAAGCCCCGGTCACGGCTTTGAAGAACGAAGAGGATATCATAGTTCTCCAGCCCAAAGACATATACATGGTGAGGGTGGAAGACGGCGATACGGTCATATACGGAGCCAGGGAGAGATACCGCTCCCGCAAGCGCCTCTACGAGCTGGCATCACAGTTAGGCAAACAGTTCATGCAGATATCAAAGACAACACTGATCAATCTGTCTTATATGGACAGTATCGAACCGGGTTTTTCAGGTACGCTTCTTCTGAAACTCAAGAACGGGAATAAGGATTACGTTTCGAGGAAGTACCTGCCGGAATTTAAGAAATATCTCGGATTATAAGGGAGGATAAGAACATGAAAAACATCATTAAAGACCTCTTAAAGAGCGTAGTCATAAGCATAGGGATGGCACTGGTCATTTTCAGCCTTGTGTGCGTAGTTTTCGATATATGCAATAAGGGCAGCTTCAGCCTTGAAAACTACCGGCTTACGAAAATGGTCGCAGCCAGTGTGATCGTAGGATTGGGATTCGGTGTCCCTACGGTCGTATATAACAGTGAGCGTCTGCCGATGCCGGTAAAAGTCATCATCCACATGGGTATCGGATGTGCGATATACACGGCAGTAGCATTTGCAGTAGGCTGGTTCGGAGGTTCCGCAACTTTGGCGCAGGGACTTATCATCGCAGGCATCCAGCTCGCCGTAGCATTTGTCATCTGGTTCTGCTTCATGCGCTACTACAGAAAAGAAGCCAAAAGGATGAACGAGAAGATCCAGTCTAAGAAACAGTAACGGATTTAGGCAAATACCTAACAATTGCCGTAAAACCTTAAATAAATAAAGCCTCCTTCTGATAAAATCGCACGGAAGGAGGCTTTCCTTATGGGATATAAAAAGATAATAGGGATCTTATTGGTTTTCGCTCTTGTGTTGTCGGGATGCAACACTAAGGAGCAGACAGTTGATACGACAGATGAGTCCGCAAGTTCCGTGACAGCCGATACAACGGCAACAAGCGAGACTACTACGGCAGCGCCCTCTGAGACTGAGGCGAAAAGCACATATAAATTCAATCCTCATCTTTATTCGAAGACTGTAGGTGATGCTATTCCTGATGACTACTATCAGGCGCTCTACAATCTTATAGATGCGCTCCGTGAGGGCAAGGATACTTTCGAGTGTCCGAGCCAGGAGGCATACGACTGGGCTACTTTGGATACGACGTTGAATAATCTGTTCCCGGCTGCCTGCATGAAGGTTACGGGTGTGAGCAATGACGGTACTATCCCTTATGAGAACGGCATAGGCAGGATCTACTACAAAATGCCTGCAGATGAATTCGTTATCAGAGAAGCCGAGTATGAGGCAGAGATCGAAGAAGTGCTCAATACCTGGCTTGAAGATGACGACACTGACTTCGAGAAGTGCCTTAAGCTCTATGATTATATGGAATCTACCTTCATCTATGGTAATCCTGACCCGTCTGTTACAGGTGACGGTGCGGATTATTGTGCATTCGAGTGCAAGACAGGCATTTGTGAACACATTGCCAGCATCTATGCGTATCTCCTCATGCAGTCAGGCGTTGAAGCCATAAATATCGGAATATTTGAACCCGATATGTGCCATGCCTGGACATATGTCGTTATTGACGGCCAGGGCTATCATGTGGACGCGACATGGTCTTTAAAGAAATACATAGGTACAGACGATCTTTATCTCGCTTACTTTATGATGAGTGATGATCTGAGAATATCGACAGGGTGCCTCTTAAATGACATCACGGCACCACTGCTTCCCAGATATTGGGCCAGCTTTTACGAAGGCATGGAATTCAAAGCAACAGACAAGAGCTATGAATTCCCTAATTCGGGCAGATTTAAAGAGCTCGATGAAGAGAATAAGATCCTGTACTACTATGATATGGACAATAATCTGCAGCAGATGAGCTATTCTTAAGGCTTACTCGTATTTGCTGAAAGAATTCTTGTAGACAACAGTCTTGCCGTCGGTGGCGATGCCGAATACGGGATCGCTCGAGCTGCCGGGCTTCATGTCCTTAAAGATCTCTTCATACATATACATGCGAGAATCGATCATATCGAGCTCGTGCAGGACCATCGCTTCCGGTGTGGAAGGAGCCCTGATGGCGCCCCACTCGGGCTGGCCGTGGTGAGAAGCGAGCATGTGCTTGAGCATGGCGATCTCTTCGCTGTTATAAGAATTGCCGTTGATCTCTTTCTGTCTCCAGTACTCGTGGTCGATCAGCTCGATGCCGAGAAGGGGGTGGCCGAAGAGATTGCCCATGTCAGTATAAGCGGCAATGCCGGTATCAGAAGTCTTCATCTCAACGATCTTGCCGATATCGTGAAGAGCCGTTCCGCATACGAGAAGCTCACGGTTAAGCAGTGTGTATACTCCGCAAACGGCATATGCCGTCTTGATCATTCTGTGTGTGTGGTAAGCAAGACCGCCGTAGATATTGTGGTGCATTGCCTTAGCAGCAGAAGACTTGGTAAAGGCCTTCAAATACTGGGTTAAGAGTCTTACTGTGAGCGCCGTGATAGAAAAGTCATCATCAGGAACAGAGATATTGGTCAGATCATATTCTCTGCCGGAAGACTGCTTTATCATTATAAGAATGTCTTTTACAAGCTTGTCAGGATCTTCAGGCGGCAAAGTGATGAGCTGCTTTAATTCTTCATCCGGAAGCTTAACCGGCGTGACCGATACGATCCTGTAGCTCTTGCTGCCCTTGTAATCCGTGATCTCGAGTGCGACTTGAGCTGTGGAGCCTTCCTCGATGCCGCCTGCGGCAAGATCTGCCTTTGTGGAATCGAATTTGAGGGCGGTTATGGTCTCACTGCCGTCGCTGATCGTGATCTTGAGCATCGGCTTGTTGTTGGCTGTATTAGTCTGGTTGATGCCGGATATGACAACTGCGGTCTCGTAAGTGCCAAAATCCATGGTATTAAACTTAATTATCGGCATATAAAACTCCTGAAATATTTATTTTCTAATGCAATGTTAGCATTACGTTTTGTGTAATTCTACATTTTGAATGTTGAATGGCCGTTTGTAAGTGTTATATTTTCACTAGTTGTCCTAATAATTAACCTATGCAAACAGTAGGACAATGAGTACGATATAGCATAAATCCATTAAGGACAGCTAAGAAGGCGTAAAGACATGAGATACAGACTTGCGATATTTGATCTTGACGGGACCCTCCTGGATACTCTGGGCGGGCTTACTGCAAGTCTCAATGCTGCAAGAAGGATGAACAATCTTGCGCCTCAGACCGAAGAACAGGTCAAGACATTTATCAATAACGGAGTTGTAAAGTTTATTGAAAGAAGCCTTACTGCAGATCCCGGTGAGTACAGTGAAGATCTGAAGCAAAAGCTCCTTAAGGATAATGTCGCTTACTATGATTCTCATTATCTGGAGAATACTCATCCTTATAACGGGATCACCGAGAGCCTTACCAGACTTAAGTCTGACGGTATGCTTCTGGCGTGTGTTTCCAATAAGAATGATGAGCCTGCCCGAAAACTCATAGATCACTTCTTCCCGGGCCTCTTTGACTATGTCAGCGGTGCCATGGATGGAGTAGAAAGGAAACCTTCCTATCAGCCTGTTGAACGATGTTTGTTCAAATTGGGCGTAGAGAACAGCGAAGCAGTCTATATCGGTGATACAGATACTGATATCCAGACTGCAAAGAACAGCCGAATGTGCTGTATCAGCTGTACCTGGGGTTACAAGACCCGGGAATTCCTTGCAGGGAACGGCGCAGATACTATCTGCTCGGACCCGATCGATCTTAGAAGTTTATTGAGGTGATTAATATGTCTGAAAATAAAGGTAAAAACAATTCAAAAAGAACACTTTGGCTTATTGCAGTAAGCGGAATTTTCGCGGCTCTGGTATTTATCGGAACGCAGATAAGATTCCCGACTGCAATCGGTTACATCAATTTCGGTGACGCGGTTATCCTCGTTGCATCATATTTTATCGGTCCTGTAGCATTTTTCCCGGCAGCCATCGGATCTGCTTTGAGCGATCTTATAGCCGGATATCCTATGTATATAGCTCCGACATTCGTGATCAAGGGTATCATGGGCGTAGTTGCGGGACTTATCATGCTGAAGTCCAAAGGAAAGAATGCTAAAGGCATTGTTTTGAGAATAGTTGCAGCAGTGGCTGCCGAGCTTATCATGGTCGGCGGATACTTTGCTTTCGAAGCCTTGTACTATGACGTCGCTGCAGCAGCAGGTTCTGTTCCTTTCAACTTTATCCAGGCCGGTGCGGCTGTCGTTATCGCGATCCCGCTGACGTTTGCGATAAGAGTAAAGAAACTTAAATAAGGTTTTTCTCTTTTTTGGTATAATTGTTCCTGAATAAATGTAAGGGGAGATAATATGGAATCTTTAGATGCTATATTGTTATCGTATTTGTACATGTTTGGCCGTCCGGCAATTATGGTTGTCAACCTAATCTTAGGCATAGTAATTATCTGCACGAAAGAGAAGATAACGAAGCTGTTCGGTGCTACGATAACGATCGGTTCCATAGGCGGTATCCTGGAAGTTCTATACCAATTCGGGTTGAGGTTATTCGGCAGCGTGGAAACAGTGGTGACTTTTGCTAATGTCTATTCATACATGTCGATTGCGCTTGAAATCGCTTCCGGAGTGTTCCTCTATCTTTATGTTAAGAATAGATACGGAACCAAGCTTATTACCGGAATAATTCTGCTCATCGGCGGCAATACAATGTCTACTGTAATTGCTTTTATCGTTGGCAGATTTATTACTACCGATAGTTTTGATAATCCGTCGCAGGTCAGTTATTTTCTTTTTTCTATCACGACTATATTCATGCTTGCATTTCCAATTGCCTGGCTCATTATCTTCCTGAAGAACAGACACAAGGAGAATGAACTCAAGTCTTTGTGGATTGTAAAAGCTATTGGTGTTGCTGATACCTTATTCAACTTAAGTTTGAACTTGTATATGTTTTTCGCCCTTAATGGTACTACTTCAGTCAGAGATCTAAACATTGCTCAGGAAAATATTGAAAAGTATCAGGTTATCGGCATTCTTGTTTTCTGTGTTCTTAATTTGTTGATGAGCATCTATGTTGTTGCTAAAGGACGCAAAGCTCCGAAAGATTTAGAACCTGAAGTAGCTTAAAGAGTAACTGTGTATGGCACAGCAGAACATTTACGATAACGATAAATTCTTTGAAGCATTTAAAGGTCTCCGTGCAGATAAGATCAACTTCAACGATCTTATAGAGACGCCGCTCCTTCTTGGCATGATGCCTGATCTAAAGGGTATGCGCGTTCTTGATGTCGGCTGCGGCATGGGCCAGCATGCTAAACAGTATTCGGACATGGGCGCTTTATCTGTTCTCGGAACGGATATCTCTGAGAAGATGCTGGGCTTTGCACGCGAAAATAATTCTGCCGGTAATATCGAATACATGAGACTGCCGTTTGAAGATCTTGATAAACTTGACGGTCAGTTCGACGTGGTAACGAGTTCTCTCGCGTTCGATTATGCTGAAGATTTCTGTGATGTGTTAAAGAAGATAAATGCTCTTCTGGTACCTGGAGGCAAACTTGTCTTCTCGACATCCCATCCGATATCAACCGCTTATGATGGTGTCTATGACAGATACACGAGAACGGAAGAGGGAAAAAGACTTTACGCAAACCTTCATAACTACAACATCGAAGGCTTAAGAAAGTTCAGATGGAACGTAGATGATTATGAAGTCTACCACAGAAGATTCTCCACGCTTGTAAATAATTTAGTATCTGCCGGATTCATAATAGAAGAGTGTCAGGAAGCAAATCTTCCCGCAGAGGTAATCGAGAAGTACCCTGATAAGTTCGGCGGGCTTTACCATCATCCTGATTTCATATTCTTCAGATGTGGTAAGCATCCCGCTTAAGTATTCAAAAGAACTGCCTGTTAACTTATAATGTAGAAGTAATCCTTTGCATAAGGAGTTTTTGTTATGAATAACTATGATGTAATCATTATCGGTGCCGGCCCGGGCGGAATTTTCTCTGCCTATGAACTTGTTAACTTAAGACCTGATCTTAAAGTTGCTGTTTTCGAAGCCGGAAAACCTCTTGAAGAACGCAAGTGTCCCATTGACGGAGATAAAGTAAAGAGCTGCATTAACTGCCAGTCCTGCGCTATCATGCGCGGATTTGGCGGCGCAGGCGCTTTCTCAGACGGAAAATATAACATTACAAATGACTTCGGCGGAACTTTGTACGAGCATATCGGCAAGGAAAAAGCGCTGGAGCTCATGAAGTATGTTGACAGCATCAATCTCGCCAACGGCGGTGAAGGCACGAAGCTTTATTCGACAGCCGGATCTTCGTTTAAGAAGATTTGTCTTGAGAACAAGCTCCATCTTCTTGATGCTTCCGTAAGACATCTCGGTACAGATAAGAACTATCAGGTCCTGGGTAATATCTTTAATAAGCTGAAGGATAAGGTCGATTTCTTCTTCAATGCGCCGGTAGGAGACCTTAAGGTGCTTGAAGACGGTACTTACGAAGTTGAGTGCAAGGGCGAATCTTATACTTGCAAGAGATGCATCGTATCTGTAGGACGCTCCGGCAGCAAGTGGATCGAGAAGGTCTGTAACGAGCTTAATATCGAGACATATTCCAACAGAGTAGATATCGGTGTAAGAGTCGAGCTCCCGGCTGTTGTTTTCTCGGATCTCACTTCAGAGCTTTATGAGAGTAAGATCGTTTACCGCACCGAGAAGTTTGAAGATAAGGTAAGAACATTCTGCATGAATCCATACGGATACGTGGTTACAGAGAATACTAACGGTATCGTAACGGTTAACGGTCACAGCTTCGATGCTCCTGAGCTCCAGTCACAGAACACGAATTTTGCTTTGCTCGTATCAAAGCATTTCTCCGAACCTTTCAAGGATTCCAACGGATATGGCGAATCTATCGCAAGACTGTCAAATATGCTTGGCGGCGGCGTAATCGTTCAGCGCTTTGGTGATCTTACGAGAGGAAGAAGATCTAACGCTTCAAGAATCGAAGAGTCAACTGTAAGACCTACGCTTAAGGCAACTCCGGGTGATCTCTCACTTGTACTGCCTAAGCGTATCCTCGACGGTATCATCGAGATGATCTACGCGCTTGATAAGATCGCTCCCGGTACGGCTAACGATGATACTTTGCTCTATGGTGTTGAAGTCAAGTTCTACAACATGGAGGTTGCGATCAACGACAGACTCGAGACACGTTATCCGGGATTGTTCGTTATCGGTGACGGCTCAGGCGTTACGCACTCGCTGTCGCACGCATCGGCTTCGGGCGTATTTGTTGCAAGAGAGATTGCAGAAGAGGGTTAATCACTTGGCGGAACCGGAAGGTTCCGCTTTTTTATTTGTATTGATCATTGATCAGCTTATCTATTACTCTTGCATCAAGCGGAGTAGTCGAAGATTCGAATGATAGGAATAGTTTGTCTCCAAGCATGTAACCGCCGAGAATGTAGTCATTTATTCTTGGCACGTTATCATTTTGATATTTCTCATCGTCGGTTTTACCGAGATGCTCGTGGTAGACTTCTTTTCGATCACTTCTTCTGAGGATCGTGAAATCCGGGTGGATCAGCTTGCCGTTAACAATCAGCGGGCACTCATATTTGTATGGAATGCCATTCGCGTAAAGTCTGTCTGCGATTATCTGTTCTGATTTTGAACGCACACGTTCTCCTCTGAGCGTCTCGAAAATAGGCGTACCTTCGGCTATTGGTTTTGGAGTGTAAGGTCTTGACTGCCACTCCTGTACATATTGTTCGATTGGAGTAATTATTGGTTTTACAAGCCTTTTGCGGTCATCTGACAGTTGTTCGTAGATATCTTCGGCTGTGATTTTAGGGTAGCAATCCAACATTCTGTTAAGACCATTCAGTTCAGTTTCTGATGATTTGATCACTTCCTTGATATAAGCCTTCTGAATAAGCTGCTCTATAAGCACACTGTCTTTTTTACTCAAGTATTTGGGCTTTGTTTTGTTATTGATCCAGTAGTAACCTGTTCCGTATTTTCTCCGCTTGGTGATTATGCTCCCTTCAGGTAAGCTCTTTAATTGCTCATCAAGCGATGCTTTAAGCTCTGTCATCTTTTTGCTTCGAGCGATAAGAGCGTTTTTTACGTTGTTAATCATTGCAGGACCGTCCTGAGTTGATATCCGAATTATAGAACCGTCTTGCAGATAAATCTTGGGGTTCAGACAATATTGAGACTAGTCTTAAAGAGCCTTTGAGATTGTAAATCTGTTTGTTGGTTTGAGTCTTGAATGAGAGATGTTGCAGTATGCATCTTTATTTTAAATTTCTAGGCAAAAAAGATGCATATATTAATGTGATATGCATCTTTTAGAAAGAAAAAACATCGAAAAAGATGCATATTCGAATAAGTATGCATCCAAACGAATGGAAAATTACAATTTAGGATGCATATTGAGGTTGCATATGCATCTTTTTGAGAAGATTTCTGCGAAAAAAGATGCATAGATGGATTTTCGAGCTCGTATATCACAAAGTAAAAAGGAAAAACAGCTTATTTAGCCTTGCGCTTCTTTCTTACAAGCAATAAGGCAACTATTACCAGACAGACAACCGTTACTGCAGTTACTGCAAGTCCGCCCTCAGGACCGAAATCTCCGCCTGTGATGATGGGAGCAGCGTTCTTATAGTAGAAAGTCTTGATCACTGAATTAGCCGCGTTGTTGCCTGATACCTGGAGGCCGTAGATGTTACCCTGTGTAAGGTTCCATGCCGTGTGGATAGCGGACGTCATCCAGATATCGTCTGTCAGAAGATATATCAGCGCGAAAAGCACCGCTATGAGCACAAGGTTTACTGAAGCGAGCGGTGTATATCCGCTGTTGAGCGAGTGGAATGCGGAGAAGAGAACTGCTGAGACCGCAACGCCTATGGCTTTCTTATAGCGCCTTGAGAATGCGGGGATCATGTAGCCTCTGAACATGATCTCTTCGGAAGCGCCCTGGGGTACCCACATAAGGAGATTCAAAGCGAACACACCGAGACTTGCAGTATTCAGATTGAAACCTGCAAATGATATCTGTCCTGTCAGATACATGATTCCGACTGTGGCTGAGAGCATAGCAAATCCGATGATGAGACCAAGGAAGTAATGCTTGGCAATATGCTTTGCGCTTGAGAGAGGATAACCGGCTGCTGCGGCCTTCTTCTTGAAGCCTTTGATCTTCCAGACTCTTCCCGCGTGGAGGATGTATGTCAGGATGATAGCGAAATAGCCTACAGTCATGAGAGTCAGGTAGAGCGGATCTTTGAAGAATATACCGATGATCTCAAACGTCTTGCTGATGATGTCATTTACGCTGCCGACATTCGCGAGATCCTGGATGTAAGATGACCATTCCGCTTTTCGCATGTACGAGATAACTACAGGGATCATTGCGACGAACTGGTAGAAGGAGAGAACTATCAAAGGATAGAAGACTTCAGTGATAACAAAACTGAAGTGGTCTGTAGCCTTGTTGAGCTTTGTGAGAAAAGAAGGCTTGCCGCCGTTACGGCTTTCTTTTATCTCTTTCTCCGTTACAGTATCGACAGATACCGTGTAGCGCTCGTGGTACAGGAGCTTAACGGTGATGATCATTATGATCGCAGTCAATGTAAGAGTCAGTATCGAGCTTGCCGCAAGACCTGCTGCGTCTACGCTGCCGTTAAGCGCATCACCGATGCCGTAGAACTGGCCGTGAACGGGAAGATACAAATAGAAATCTGATCTCTCGGATACAGACTGGATACATGTTACGCACACGGAGACGAGAATGAGGAAGACGGGCAGGAAAGCAGTCTGTGCGGATACTACTGTATCGTTAATGACAGATATCAATATCGTTATGGATGCGATGAAGATCTCTAGCACGATCAGGTAGACCAGGATCGCAAGGAAGCAGAAGAAATTAAATCTCAAAGTCAGTATCGATGCTATCAGTGCGATGACGGCTGCCGGTATGATGGCTTTCAGAACAACGCCTGTAAGGTAGCCTATTGCTATGTGCTGTCTCGGCATGGGCGTTAGGAGGATGCCCGTGAATGTGCCGCGTTCTTTCTGGCCCGCTATTACATTAGTGCCGGTGCTCATTGATGCATAGAGCAAAACGATGAACAAAAGGATCGGTACGAATGTGCGGTTAAGATTAGCGCCTATGGTGAATCTGTCGTCATCTTCATCTATCGTCGGGATAGGGTCATGAACTATCTGGGAATCAGCTACGGATGTGACTGTGATCCCGTATTCCGCGCGTATCGAGCTCTGATAGTATTCCATGTATTCGTCAATGAATTCATTCTTCATATCGGAATACTCTAAAGAGTTAGTGCGGTAATAGGTGAGGATCTCAGGCTTATCCTCGGTAAGACCTTCCTGGCGTGCCTTGATCTGTTCGTCAAAATCTTTGGGGAATACTATTGTGAGGTAAGCATCATTATCTCTCATCCATTCGCCGAAGGTGATGAAGTCATATAGCGCGTCGGTGTCTTTATAGATGAATTCGGTCCAGCCATAGCCGTCGTAACTGTACTCGAAATGAGTCATGTTGCTCCAGTTAGCAAAGTAATTGTAGCGGTCGCCGTATTCTGCAGCTTCCCGGTCACGGTATTTCTGTGTATCTTCGTTGAACTGAACAAAAGATTCCGGTGCATTTACGACGACAACGTTGTAGACTTCGTCGCTGAAGAGATGATAAGGGAACCACCATATGACAAATGAAGCTGCCGCGCAGGCGATGGCAATAACGAAGCAAACGGTCACGAGGAAAGTCGCAGATGAGGCCTGCGCGCCCATCTGTCCCTTTTTACGGAAGAAATTTCCGATTATAGCTTTTAGCCCTCGTGTCGATTCCATAATTACCTTTGCTTATTCAACGTGGTTGTCAACGTAGATCTTGAAGAATGCCTTTTCGAAGTTTTCCGCGCCCGTCTGGTCAACAAGTTCGTTGACGGTTCCTTGCGCTGCTATCTTTCCGTCGACAAGGATAGCTATCTCGTCGCAGAGTGCTTCCGCGACTGAGAAGATATGTGTCGACAGTATTATCGCGTGTCCCTGTTCTTTTAAGTCCAAAAGATAATCCGTCACCTGCTTGGATGTGAGGATATCAAGTCCGTTCGTCGGCTCATCGAAAATAATTATCGGAGGATTATGAATGAGGCTGATCGCAATTGATATCTTCTGCTTCATGCCGGTCGATAATTCATTGATCCTCTTGTCTGCAAAAGGCGCGATGCCGAATCTGTCAAAGCTTTCCTTGCGTCTTTGATAGAGCTGTTCTTTAGGAATGTCGTAGAGCTCAGCGAAAAAATCAAATAAACGGTTCGGAGTAGACAACGGATCAAGCTTGATCTCATTAGTAAGGAAACCGATGCGCTTATGTATCTCGAGAAGATCCTTGTCTGCAGTTAAACCATCTATAACGATCATTCCTGATGTAGGCTTCATCAAAGTGGCTATCATCTGCATGAGCGTCGTTTTGCCCGCGCCGTTAGGACCGAGAAGACCGAATATCTCGCCCTTTTTGACCTCAAAGCTTACGCCTTTGATGGTCTCTTTGTCTTTGGTATAACTCTTGTGAACATCCATTACCCTTATCATTTTCGTTCCTCTTTTCTGAAGGTTACTCTCAAAACGAGAAGTGCCAGTCCTAAGTTGAGAAGATAGATCAGTATCACGTGCCAAGCCTTGTTCTGAGCCATAAATGTCTCTGCTATCAAGGCCAATGTGTTATGAAGCGGAATAAAATATTCCATTGTTACCGGTCTCGTTCCTCTTACCATCTGAAGGAAGAAATCTCCGAGGAAGAATACGAGCGGCAGCTGGAGATTGACTGTAATATCCTGCATGCGTTCAAGCTGGAATACAGTAGAGATGCAGACTGCTGTCATGAGCAATACTGTGACGGGAACAGCAAATACGACTATCAGCAATTCAGAAGGCGTTAGCATCATTCCGAAAGGCAGAAGCGACATCGCGTCGTTGCTCCTGTTTATCCAGGATGAGAAAAATAAAAGAAGCATCGTTACATAAGTAGCGGCGCTGACGATCACGTTTATCGCGAGGATCTTTCCCGCGTAAATGTGTTTTGGCTTTACGGGAGTCATGAGAAGTTTGGCCATAAAGCCCCTGTCTCTTTCTGAAGCGAACATATCGCTTACGAGAGAATATACGCAGTAATACATCATTATCAGAAGCACGCCCGGCACTACTCTTGCAGCAGCGGTGTTGGCAATGGTCCTGTAGTCTTCAAAATCTGTAATGGGATTAAATGTATCGGTCTCGAAAAGTGAACTTCCCACAACCGAATAATCGCCGCCTAATGTATCAATAAGACCATCCTGGTATTTCTCGAGAACACCTTTGATGAACTGTTCAGCTCTTGATTCTGATGTTATTGAATTCTCATCAAATCCGACAAAGATAGTTGCTTCGCTGACAGCTGCGCGGTTGCCTGCCGAGACTTCTTCATAGTATTCACTTACGACCTGATCAAAATCTTTGGAAGCATCTCCTGATGCAAAATAACAGATGAGCATTCCTTTGCGTATCTGTTTGCGGAATGATTCTCTGTCTTCTGTCATTTTGTTGAATTCTTTGTATGTGATGAAGTCATAATCAAATACTCTCGCATCGACACTTTCTTCAACGTATCTTCTGAATGAAGCAGGCGCTGCGACTACTGTTACCTGGTGTTTGCCGATCGATCCGGTCGACATGTAATTTATGAGAAGAGGGAAGACGTTAAGCGCAGCCATGAGAAGTATTGCAGGCAACAGAAAAAGCGTAACTGTTCTCTTCCAACTCGAGAATAGTTTATTGATCTCCCATTTGAACACTGTAACGATTTTTCTCATAACAACATTTTAATTTAGTATTGCTGTTTTTCTATGAACAAATCGCAATTTTTATGAAAACAATGAATATGATAAAAACCTCAAAAGTACGTAGTTTATTGTGTGTAAATTGAACAAATAGAATCTTGAACAGAATAATTATGTTGCAAAAATTATAAAAAATGTTTGTTGACACAAATTATAAAGAATTGTAGATTTAAGTTATCCAAACAAGGAAAAAATACGGAGGTTCTTTTAGTATGGATACAGAAAAGAAAGATGTAAAGGTTGCTGCTCCTGTAGCTGCTCCCGCTGCTGCACCTGCTGCTCCTAAGGCTGAGGCTAAGAAGCCCGCTGCAAAGAAGGCACCTGCTAAGAAGGCTGCTGCTAAGAAGCCCGCTGCAAAGAAGGCTGCTAAGAAGCCCGCTGCTAAGAAGGCACCCGCTAAGAAGGCTGCTCCTAAGGCTGAGGCTAAGAAGGTTGAGGCTAAGAAGGCTGCTCCTGCAAAGAAGGCTGCTGCTAAGAAGCCCGCTGCAAAGAAGGCTGCTGCTAAGAAGGCTGCTCCTGCAAAGAAGGTTGCTGCTAAGAAGGCACCTGCTAAGAAGGCTGCTAAGAAGGCTGCTGCTCCTAAGAAGGTTGACATCATCTTCCAGATCGATGGTCAGGAAATCTCTGCTACAGCTATCGCTAAGAAGCTTCCTAAGGCAAGCAAGATCTATGTTGTTGCTGCTGAGAAGAAGGCTTACGATGTTGATGGTAAGGGTGTAGATCTCTTCTAATTGCATCGCAATAAGAAAGCATCAGGGTTGTCTCATTTGAGGCAACCCTTTTTGTTTGTGTGTGATAAAATGATTGCCGTGATTATTCTTGATAAGGATCTTATATGCCGATTCTGACACTTAACAACATAACGATGAATTACGGAGAACGCCGCATTCTTGACGGTGTATCTTTTCGCGTAAACAAAGGTGACAGGATCGCTTTCATCGGTGATAACGGCGCAGGCAAATCGACGCTGTTTAAGATTATCAAAGGAACACTTACGCCTGATGACGGCGAAGTTATCCTGCATGGCAATACGATCGCAGGATACCTGTCTCAGAACATGGATGAACAGGACCTTTCAGGCGCAACGTTAAAGCCTTCGAATCTGATAGAACTCGAGCTTAAGATAGAGTCGGTCACGGGAAAGATATCACGCGCTTCCGAAAGAGGCGAAGATGTATCTGATCTCGCGCATGAATTATCCGATCTGCAGTCACAGTATGAAGCGGCAGGCGGCTACGATTACGAATACAGATTAAAGGATGCGCTGGCAGGACTTGGCTTATCTGATATTCACGGAAGAGATGATTTTTCCGATCTTTCAGGCGGCGAGAAGATGAGAGTCTGTCTTGCAAGACTCATCGTCGACAGGCCTGATATCCTTTTGCTCGACGAGCCTACGAACCATCTTGATATGGAAGCTGTAGAATGGCTCGAAAAGTATTTGTCTTCATACGGCGGAGCTGTTTTTGTAATCACTCACGACAGACATTTTATTGATCAGGTCGCGACAAAAGTAATCGAACTTGACGGCGGTCACATCACTGAATATAAAGGCGGTTACACCGATTACAAGGAACAGAAAGAGCACTTCATCAAGTCGCAGTCACTGGTGACAAAAGCCTTGGAAGAAGAGCTTAACCGTCAGCTCGATGTAAAGCAGACGATGCTCTCGCACCGCAATATCAGCGGTTATCATCAAAGAGAAAAAATGGTCGCAAAGCTTGAAGAGCAGCTTGAAGCAGCAAGAGCCAAGCTCCCGTCGAGCTATGCGAAGATGAGCTTTACGGCTCAGCCCCTCGAAAGGACCGGAAGATCAGACAGAATAATCCTTCAAGCAAAAGATCTCGCGATGAAGTTTGAAGACTGTGAGAACAATCTCTTTGATGCTTTGTCATTTGAGGTCACAGCTGATGAGAAGTTATTCCTCGCAGGTCCAAACGGATGCGGTAAGACTACGTTGTTAAAGCTTCTGTCAGGTCATGCGGGTGAGAAGCTGCAGGGCTCTTCCGGCACAGTCCTTATCGGTTCTGCGCAGTCTATGGGATATATGGAACAGTTCGTTCCTTTTGACGATGAGACGCTTACATGTTTTGATGAGCTCGTATCAAGAAGCGATATCCAGACGACTGAAGCGAGAACGCTTCTTGCGCGCTTCGGCTTCAAAGGCGATGATGCGTTTAAGAAGATCAATATGCTCTCAGGCGGCGAGAGATCCAGACTTTATCTTTGCTGTCTGCTACGCGAGAATCCGGATATTCTTTTCCTCGATGAGCCTACGAATCACCTCGATATCAATTCAAGGGAGATCCTTGAGGACGCGATAAAAGAATACAGCGGCGCTGTCGTATGTGTAAGCCACGACAGATTCTTCATTGATAAATGTGCCGATAAGATACTCGGCTTTAACAACAGGACAGCGGCTTTATACGATTCTTATTACTACTACCGCAAAGCGGTTCAGACGTCTTCTGATATAAATGTTGAAGCAGAAGAACCCAAGCAGGAAAACGAGAATACTGTCCGTAACGCGAACCGCGCGCAGGGAAGAAAAGAAGCTGCCAAGCGCCGCCAGAGAATATCAGATATCGAGAAAGAGACGACCAAGCTTGAAGCTGAGCAGAAAGAGCTTGAAGCAAAGTTCAGCGGCTCATGCGATGAAGCAGATATCAAGCGCTACGGCGAGATCGCGGATCTTCTCTCTAAGTTATACGACGAATATTTTGAGCTGAACGAAGAATGATCCCGTTCTGAAGACGGAACAATTACCTCAATTCATATTTTTAAATAATCAATTATTGTTGTAAAATATGTATTATTGTTCCCGGAGGTATTTTCGTATGCCGATGACCATGACGCAGAAGATTCTTGCTGACCATGCAGGGCTGGATAGCGTTGCGCCGGGTGATCTCATTGAAGCAAAGCTCGATTATGTAATGGGCAATGACGTTACCACTCCGCCCGCGATAAAAGTTTTCGAGAAGCTTGGTGTAAAAGAAGTATTCGATAAAGACAGAGTCCTGATGATACAGGATCACTTTACTCCCAATAAAGATATCAAATCGGCTGAGCTCAATAAGACTATGCGCTGTTTTGCGCGCGAGCATGAGATCAAGCATTACTATGAGCTCGGCAGAAGAGAGATGGGTATCGAGCACGTGATACTTCCGGATAACGGAATAGTGCTGCCCGGAGATCTCGTGATCGGAGCCGATTCTCATACATGTACATACGGCGCTCTGGGTTCTTTCTCGACCGGCGTCGGATCTACTGATCTTGCATGTGCGATGGCAAGAGGCGTTACGTGGTTTAAGGTCCCTGATGCCATAAAAGTAAATCTTACAGGCACTTTCGACAAGTACGTTACCGGCAAGGATCTTATCCTTAACATCATCGGTAAGATCGGTGTTGACGGTGCGCTTTATAAGTCTTTGGAATTCGGCGGGGAAGGCATAAAGGCTCTGTCTATGGACCAGAGACTTACAGTCTGCAACATGGCGATCGAGTGCGGTGCGAAGAACGGTATTTTCCCCGTTGATAACTACACTTTGAAGTATATCTCCAAGACAAATCCCGAGAGATTTATAAAGAGCGATTATAAAGTATATGCAGCTGATGAAGATGCCGAATACAGTCAGGTAATCGATATCGATCTTTCTGAGATACCGCTTACCGTCGCTTTGCCGCATCTTCCTTCGAATACCAGGAAAGCTTCCGACTGCAAAGACCTGAAGATCGATCAGGTCGTCATCGGATCATGCACCAACGGAAGGCTCGAGGATATCGGCGCTGCAGCTACTATCTTCAAGGGTCTCAAGGTGCACAGGGATGTAAGATGCATTGTCATTCCGGGATCGCAGAGAGTATACAGACAGGCACTTGAGATGGGCTGGCTTGAGATACTTGATGATGCCGGATGTGTTATTTCCACACCTACATGCGGCCCTTGTTTAGGCGGTCATATGGGTGTTCTTGCAAAGGGCGAGAGATGTGTTTCTACGACAAACCGCAATTTCGTAGGACGCATGGGCGATGTTGAATCTGAAGTTATCTTAAGCGGCGTTCCCGTCGCGGCTGCTTCAGCTATCTTGGGGCGTGTAGGTACGCCTGACGAACTATAACTAGGAGGTTTGCCATGAAGGTCAGCGGAAGAGTATTTAAATACGGTGACAACATTGATACGGATGTCATCATCCCTGCAAGATACCTGACTTCTGCAGATCCTGAGCACCTCAAAGAGCACTGCATGGAGGATATCGATAAGTCCTTCGTTGAGAGAGTTAAGCCCGGCGATATTATGGTAGCGGGTAAGAATTTCGGTTGCGGTTCTTCGAGAGAGCATGCGCCCGTCGCTATCAAGGCGAGCGGGATATCACTTGTTATTGCAAGTGATTTTGCGCGCATTTTCTACCGCAATGCGATCAATGTAGGCCTGCCTATCTTAGAGTGCGCTGAAGCGTTTGAGAAGATCAATGAAGGAGACGAGATAGAAGCTGACTTCGATACCGGAGTCATTACGGATAAGACTACAGGGGAATGCTTTAGTTCTAAGGCTTTTCCTGAGTTTATAAAGAACATTATGGCCAGTGGCGGACTAGTAGGATATACCGAGTCTGAATTGAAAGATTAAGGTGAACATCATGTCTAAGAAGTATAACATCGCAGTCATTCCCGGTGACGGGATCGGTCCTGAGATCACAACGGCCGCTATTGAGGTTTTGGAGGCCGCAACATCCAAAAGAGACATAGAGATATTTACAAAGGAGCTTAAGGCAGGCGGAGCTGCCATCGATGCTTACGGAATACCGCTTCCGCAGGAGACTATCTTTGCCGCAAAGGACAGCGATGCGGTCTTGCTCGGCGCAGTAGGCGGACCGAAATGGGATAACGTCGAACCCGAGAACCGCCCTGAGAAGGCGCTTTTGGGCCTCAGGTCAGGCCTTGGCCTTTATGCAAACTTAAGACCTGTAGTCGTATTCGACGGCCTTGAAGCGGCATCTCCTCTTAAGGATCCGGGAAAGATCGATTTTGTAATAGTAAGAGAGCTTACAGGCGGAATCTACTTCGGCAAGAACGGCATGTATCAGAGCGGAGACCGTTTATCAGACGGTACCGTAAAGGGCAAGATCGCTTTCGATACAGAGAGCTATTCTGAAGGCGAGATCAACAGGATATTGAAGATCGCTTTTGATCTTGCGATGAAGAGAAGAAAGAAGCTGACTCTTGTTGATAAGGCAAACGTTCTTATCTCAAGCAGAATGTGGAGAACTCTCGCAAGCCAGATGAGCTTTGATTATCCGGAAGTGGAGTTTGATACGCTCTACGTTGACAACTGCGCAATGCAGCTTATCAGCAGGCCTGCAAGCTTTGACGTTATCGTAACGAGCAACCTCTTTGGCGACATATTATCAGATGAAGCAGGACAGATCGTAGGTTCGATCGGAATGCTTCCTTCAGCATCGGTCGGAACACCCGGAACGCCCGGATTATTCGAGCCTATTCACGGTTCGGCTCCCGATATTGCAGGACAGAACAAGGCTAACCCGATGGGCTCGATCCTTTCTGCAGCAATGATGATGAGGACCATGTTCGGTGAAGAAGAGGTAGCGGCAGATATTGAAAACGCAGTCAGGAAGACCCTCGCAAGCGGACTTCGCACGAGCGATATTAAGTTTGTCGGCGTAGATGATAACACTACGCTTGCCGGCACAAAGGAGATCGCAAAGGCGGTCATCGAGAATCTCTGATTGCAAAAAGAAAAGAGGACATAACAAATGGCAAAGAAGCTTGTCGCGGTGATCGACATAGGATCGCTCACGGCGAGACTTAAAGTTTTCGAGATAGGATCCAAGGGAAAGCCCAAGGAGATAGAAGCAGTCCGTAAGTTCACGGGACTTGGAACAAGATCTTACAGTTCAGGCGTCATCCAGCCGGCACAGGTAGACGAGCTTTGCGCCTGCCTTAAGCTGTTTGACGAGAAGTGCAAGGAATACGGCGTTGCGCGTGTTTTCTGCGTTGCGACTTCGGCGTTCAGAGACGCTACGAATACCGAGATCGTAATAGAGAAGATCAGGACGAGAACAGGCTTTAAGATCAAGGTCCTGGATAACTCCATGGAGCGTTTCTATCAGACGATAGCTGTACAGGCTATTTATCCTGATTTCGCGAAAATAATATCTACAGGCACCATGATCCTTGATATCGGATCCGGCTCTATCCAGGCATCGGTTTATGACAAGTCGGAATTCGTATTCAGCCAGAATCTTCTTTTAGGATCGTTAAGGATCTCAGGAATGTTATCTGACCTTCAGAGCAGGACTGTTCACTATGAAGAAGTCTTGGAAGAATTCGTCGGTCAGGACTTAGATGATTATCACGCAGTAGAGCCTAAGGGCATCACATACAATAACCTCATAGCTTTCTCAGGCGAAATGGGCTATATCAAGCATCTTGCAGGCTATGGCGCAATGGATTCGGCCATACTTACCAAGGAAGAATTCCTCAAAGCATACAACTATCTGCTTAAGGTAAGACCTACGGATCTGACGCTTAAGAACAATATCCCGTCAATGATCGCGCCTTTGCTTCTTCCTACGGCTCTCATCGTTAAGAATATGCTCGAATACACAGGTGTCGATAAGATCTATATGCCTCACGCTTCTTTGTCTGACGGCATTATCTATTACTACTGCGTTAATTCGCAGGGCCTTAAGACTGAGATCGCGCCGGACAGCTATCTTATATCTTCCGCAAGGCATATCGCCAAGCGTTACCGTTCAAATAAAAAGCATATCGAATATGTTGAGAAAGCAGCTCTGCAATTCTTTGACGAGACAAAGAAGGCGAGCGGCTTGGGAAGCCGCGACAGACTGCTTTTGCAGGTTGCGGTAATACTCCATGAGATCGGTAAGTTCGTTCACGCGAGAAATCACAGCGATGCTGCATATTCGATCATAAGAAATACTAACCTCATGGGGCTTGATCACGAAGAGATCAACATGGTCGCCATGATCGTAAGGCTCTATCCGAGAAATAATCCTTATCAGAGTTACTATTACACGCAGCTTCCTTCTGACCAGAAGGTCATCGTATCCAAGCTCGCATCGATCCTGAAGATCGCTGACGCAATGGATGCGTCGCATAAGCAGAAGGGTAAGAAGATCCAGTGTAAGATCAAGGACAATCAATTCGTCATCACTTGTGATGCATCTGAAGATATGTCATTCGAGAAATGGGCTTTTGAGAGCAGAAGCTCAATGTTCGAAGACGTAATGGGAATCAAGCCGGTTCTCAAGACCAGGAGGGAAGGCTAATGGCAGTCAAGAAGGGCGCTTCAGCGCGCAAGACTAATACATCAACTAAGAAACAGACAACGGCTAAGAAGACCGCTTCTAAGACAGCGGCAAAGAAACCTGCAGCCAAGAAAACAACAGTTAAGAAGGCAGCAGTCAAAAAGCCGGGGGCAAAGAAGTCACCTGCAAAGAAGGTCCCTGCAAAAAAGAATTCACCTAAGAAGGCAGCAAAGTTCGTATCTGCTCCTGAGGTGACAGACAGCTCTTTTATGGAATCAAGCGCATCTTTCCTGAGCGGAAATGCTTGTTTTTATAACCGTGAGCTTTCATGGCTCGAGTTTGACGACCGTATCTTGAACGAGGCAAGAGATTCCAAAAATCCGCTGCTTGAGAGACTCAATTTCCTGTCTATTACAGCGTCGAATCTTGACGAATTCTATATCGTAAGAGTTGCGTCCTTAAGAGACATGCAGAGTATTGATTTTGCCGAGCGCGACATCGCGGGATTCTCTATCGATGAGCAGCTCGAGAGGATCGACCAGAAGACAAGAAGAACGATGTCCCTGATGTATTCGACTTTCGGAAGATCGCTCGTCCCTTCTCTTGCGCAGGAAAAGATCTATCTGAAGAATTACGAAGAGTTAAGCGACCAGTTGAGAGCTATAGCAGATTCATATTTTAAGACGGTCCTTTATCCGATCTTAACACCTATGGCGGTCGACTCTTCAAGACCTTTCCCGCTTATCTATAACCGTTCGCTCAACATGTGCGTCATGCTCGAGAATGAGCCCAAGATGGTTAAACTTCAGGAGAAGGCAACCGATGGTATCAGCAATGCTAAGCATACCGTCAATGATGAGAAATACATGTATGCGACTGTACAGATCCCGACGGTCGTTAAGAGGCTTTATCAGATACCGACAGAAGACGGTGATGTTTTCGTGCCCGTCGAGCAGATCATAAGAGCGAATACGGACATGCTCTTCAACGGCCAGACCGTTGTGGCTACTGCGTTCTACCGCGTTATGCGTAATGCTGACCTTGATATCGACGAGGACGAAGCAGAAGACCTCTTAAAGGAGATCGAAGAGCAGGTAAGAAGGAGAAGATTCGGTGAGATCATAAGGCTCGAAGTCCAGGACGACATCGATTCTGACCTTCTTAAGTACATAGTTGATGAATTGGAAGTGGATGAGGCCGATATCTTTACGGTTAACGGTCCTATCGATCTTACGTTCCTTTCCAAGCTCGCGTCCGCATGCAAGGCAAAGCATCCCGAGCTTTGCTACAAGGCTCACGAGCCTGCCGAAGCAGCTTCTTTTGACGGACCTGTCAGCGAGCTGGATATTTTCGAGCAGATCAGGGCAAAGGACAGGATCGTCCACCATCCTTATGAGACTTTCGAACCTGTATTGGAGTTCGTTAAGCAGGCAGCCAGAGACCCTAATGTTCTTGCTATCAAGCAGACTCTCTACCGCGTATCCGACAGATCGCCGATCATCGCATCGCTCCTCGAGGCTGCCCAGAACGGCAAGCAGGTAATGGTATTAGTTGAGCTTAAGGCGAGATTCGATGAAGAGAACAACATCAACTGGGCCAAGAAGCTTGAGAATGCGGGCTGCCACGTTATCTACGGCCTTGTCGGCCTTAAGACCCACAGTAAGATCACTCTTGTCGTTCGAAAAGAAGAGGACGGCATCAGAAGATATCTGCACTTGGCTACCGGTAACTACAACGATGTGACAGCTAAGATCTATACAGACCTCGGTCTGTTCACCGCTTCTGAATCTTTCGGTGAGGATGCTTCGGAGTTCTTCAATATGCTTTCCGGATTCTCTATCCCGCAGTCATGGAGAAGACTTATCCCTGCGCCTTTGTGGATGAAGGATTACTTCATTTCAAGGATCAGGCGTGAGGCTGAGAATGCCCGCAACGGCAAGCCTGCGCGCATCATCGCGAAGATCAATTCACTTGTTGATGAGACAATTATCAAAGCGCTTTACACGGCTTCTAACGCAGGCGTTAAGATCGACCTCATCGTCAGAGGTATCTGCTGCTTAAGAGCCGGAATCCCGGGTATGAGCGAGAATATCACTGTCCGCTCCATTACGGGAAGATTCCTCGAGCATTCGAGAATATTCTATTTCTACAATGAAGGCCACGAAGACGTCTATCTTGCTTCCGCTGACTGGATGCCGAGAAACTTAAACCGCCGTGTCGAGCTTCTGTTCCCGGTAGAAGATGCGGACTGCAGAGCGCGCGTCATGGAAGTGCTCGAAGTGGAGCTCGCAGATACCGTAAGAGCTCATTTCCTGCAGCCCGACGGCTCATACCGCAAGCTCGATCTCCGCGGCAAAGAGAAGATCGATTCACAGCAAAAACTGATCGATCTTGCTGACAGCGCGATCGCCGAGCGTCACAAAAACATTGATAAACGCGAGTTTATACCTGAAGTGAATCCCAGAGAATAAAACGGTTGATATCAAATGATCCCGCATCCGTGACAAGAATGCGGGATTTATTTTGCAATGTTTTCAGATAAAAAGGTTTAAGGGCAAATTAAGATGGGGTTAAGAATTATCCGAGGGAATAATGGTAGAATATCGCGGTAGGGGGAACCGATTATGGAATTTGTTATCAGTCATTTAGTTAAGAGCTATGGATCAAAGCAGGTGCTCAAGGATGTAGATTTTGTTTTCGAAGAGGGCAAAATATACGGCCTCCTGGGACGCAACGGCTCAGGCAAGACTACATTCTTTAACTGCATCAACGGCGATATTGATATTAACTCCGGATCTTTTTATCTGCGCGAAAACAGCGATTCCAAGGATATCATCAAGGTCGAGCCTCAGGATATCGGATATCTCGTATCGACTCCGACCGTGCCTGAGTTTATGACGGGCAGGGAGTTTTTGAAGTTCTTTTTGGAGGTTCACGAAGAGATCAAGCCTGATAAGACTATTGATGAATACTTCGATTACATGATAATCCCTGAAGATGACAGGGACAGACTGCTCAAGGATTATTCGCACGGCACCAAGAATAAGATGCAGATGCTTCTTAACATCATCGCATCACCCAAGCTCGTGCTTCTCGATGAGCCTCTGACATCGCTAGACGTTATTATCGCGGAGGAGATGAAGAACGTTATCAGGTCGCAGAAGCCCGGAAGGATCACCATCTTCTCGACACATCTTCTTGATGTGGCAGTAGACCTCTGTGATGAGATCGTACTGCTTCATAACGGAAGGCTTGAACCTATAGATAAGAGCAACCTGGGCAACAGTGATTTCAAGGATAAGATCATTGCCGCTCTGAAGGATCAGGACGATGCGTAATACTTTCATAAATACCTTAACGAAGGTAAATCATCTCAGGAGCATCATCGGTTATAACGGCCTGGTCTATGCGCTGAAAAAGCTTCCTTTGATCGGGAAGCATTTGCCGGACAGGCTTTACGGACTGACTGCTCTTAAGATCATTTACTGGGTCTTCCATATCATCAAGGAAGTCAGCATGCTTTTCATCGGCAAGATCTTCGGACTTGGCATGATCTATCTTATTGCGCTTTTCCTTAAAAACGAATACATCGGACACGAAATGGCTGAAGGTATTTCAGGACCGAATCTCTTTGCGAGCTTTGCGCTGTTCATGTTTATCATTTACGCGCTGTTCGGGTTGCTCCTGAATACGAGGCTTTTCAAGTGCACAACGGAGAAAGAATACCTTGTCTTCATGCTCAGGATGAATCCGAGAACGCTCAATAATTCGCTTTTCATCTTTGATCTCGGCAAGCTCGTGATCGGTTATTTGATCGCGGGTATTGTAGCGATAATAGGCGGCGCGCCTGTCTGGCTCTGGCTGGGGATCCCTGTCCTCGCAGTATGCATCAAGCTTTTTGGAGCAGGTGCTCTCGCGGCTTTCTACAAATCTAAGAGTAAGCGCAACAAACTCCTTAAGGGCAGTACTTGGGGCCTGATCGTAAGACTTCTTTTTGTATTCATGCTCCTGCCGGTCTTTATGGTAATGGTAATCAACGGATACTATGTGCCGCTGCAATATATGCTGATAGTTGCTGCAGTCTTTGTTTTGCTTGGCGTTTGGGGCTTTTTTGAGCTTGCGGGGTTTGACGCGAATCTTCACAGAAGAGCGCTCCGCGACAATATCGTAAGAAAAGAGATCGAGCACTACAGGGAGCCTGTTAATACCAAACAGTTCAAGCGTTTAAAGGCTACAGGCACCATAAAAGGTGATAAGAAAGGCTTTGAGTATCTTAACGCGCTCTTCGTCAGAAGACACAGAACGATGCTCGTCCTTAAAGCTGTGATATTTACGATAGTTGTTTTACTCATTATCGGGCTTATGCTCTTTGGTTTTATCTACGGATACGGAAAACAATTCGGTGCCGGAAACACATGGGTGATGATCGGTAATAATCTTATAAACCTTATCACCGGTCATGGTTATGATGACGTTTTGCTTCCGTATGAAAGAGTTTCAGGATTCGAATTCTTTGAGTTCTTAAGGATCTGCTTTAGCAAACAGCTTCTTTTTATGATATTACCGCTCACAGTAGCTGATATCTCTTTCAAGGCAACACAGGCGATGTATATCAACTGCGACAACAGCCTCATGACTTTCAGCTTCTTTAAGCAGCGCGAAAAGATAATGAAGCTCTTTGACATCAGATTAAAGCAGCTCATAAGGATTAATCTGGGTCCTGCGATCGCATGCGGTCTTTTTGCTGATCTTATCCTGTTCTATACGGGCGGTCAGGACTATCCGTTCCAATACCTTCTGACACTTCTTGTCCCTGTGCTTATCTCCGTTATCAACTCGATGACGTGGCTTGCGCTCTACTATCTTTTCCAGCCGTATACAACGACTGTAAACGTCAAGGGAGGAGCATACAAGGCGGCAAGGATCATCATATCGTTCATATCAGGCTTTATCTGCTGGGTACCGCTTAACACCGCAATCCTTGCAGGCGTGCTGGCAGTCTATGCTTTAGTATATGTGTTGGTAATGAGAGTACTTGTAAAGAAGTTTGCTCCGAAAACATGGAAATTAAAATCTTAAGAAATATAGAGTTTCCTGTGATAAAATTATCTTAAATTTCTTTGATACATGTGAGGTGCACTATGGACTTCAAAAGTTTCGTTGACATGTTCGATGTCATGACATGTGTTGTTTCGGTCGAGACAAAAGAAGACGGTTCTTATGGCGAGATCAGAATAGTTACCGGTAATCAGGCATATATTAATTCTATTGAACATGCAGATCCTGATGTTCCTCAGATGCTTACCAGCAAGTTTGTTCCGAACAGCCTCTACCAGACATATTTCCCTACAGATTTGAATTTTGAGGATTTCTGTTTCAGATGTGCAGTCTTAAAGCAGCCGATGCATTCTTATGTGCATCCTGACAGGTACGATTTCTGGTTCAATCTTTATATGATGCCTTTAGGAAGCGAAGGTAATCTCCATTACTGCACTTATTCCCAGATTGTTTCAAGAAATGTGGACAGCGAGCAAATGAGCAATACATCAGCTTCAACGGCATCAGAAGTTCTTAATACTTGCATAAAGCTCAGGGGTACTACTAATTTCCAACACACTATGGACGAGGTAATCTCTGATATCAGAAAACTCTGTGATGCGCAATCCTGCGTAATCCTTCTTACAGATGATGAGAATCGCACCTGCAGTGCTCTTTGTGAGTCCAGAAATGAATACTCCATGCTTCCGAGCATGTCCGGTGTCCTAAAAGAAGGTTTCTACGATCTGGTTGCTTCATGGAAAGATACGATCGGTGGCAGCAATTGCCTTATTGCCAAGAACAGAAATGACTGGGAATATATCAGGCAGAAAAATCCTGCCTGGTATGAGTCGCTGACGAAAGCAAATGTCGATAGTATCGTTCTATTCCCGCTGAAATCCACGGATGAGACTTTGGGATATATATGGGCTTGTAATTTCGATATCAAAAATGCCGTTAAGATAAAAGAAACCCTTGAATTGACCACGTTCTTTGTAGGCTCTGAAATAGCTAACCAGAGGCTTGTGAAGAAGCTCAGGATCTTGAGCTCTGTTGACATGCTGACAGGTGTTTTAAACAGAAATGAGATGAACAACAGGATCGACGGCCTGAGAAAGATCGGATGTGAAGAGATCAAGGGCTTAGGCATTGTTTTTGCTGACCTTAACGGTCTTAAGAGAGTTAACGATAATGAAGGTCATACAGCAGGCGATCTTCTCCTGAAGAACGGTGCTATGCTCCTTCAGAATATATTTGTCGGTGACGAGATCTACAGAGCGGGCGGCGACGAATTCATGGTCCTTATGACATTCACAACTGAAGAAACCATTGTCGAAAGGATCACAAAAGCCAAAAAGCTTTCAAGACATTACGGCAATGTCTCGTTTGCCTTTGGTTACAGCTTTCAAAGTGTTGTCACAGACATTACCGAAGCTTTGAAGACTGCTGACGAAAGAATGTATGCCGACAAAGAACAGTACTACAAGGAACATCCGGAATTAAAGCGGTAATGGATTAACATGGTATGTTTTCAATACCTTTTCCCACTGCTTCTGCGGAAATTTTAACTTATGAAGAACAATAAAATAACCTCTGTACGAGTTATTTGCGATAGCAAATACTGTCTGAAGTACAGAGGTTATTTATTGCGACTTTGGTGGAGCATACGGGACTTGAACCCGTGACCCCCACACTGCCAGTGTGATGCGCTCCCACTGCGCTAATGCCCCGTCTGATTAACGATTATACGTGGCTTTGAATATTTATGCTATACTTCTTTT
>JAEFBB010000016.1 GCA_016292215.1 Saccharofermentans sp.
AGCGGTAAAACTCTGCCAGCAGGCACGAAAAGAAGCAGGACGCGAAGACGATGCTTACGTCGCAATCGATGTAGGCCCTACCGGAAAGCTCTTAGAGCCCATGGGAGACCTCGCGTTCAATGATGCTGTCGATGTTTTCGCAGAAATAATAAAAGCAGGCTATGAAGCAGGCGGTGACGTAGTAGTTATTGAGACAATGAGCGACTCCTACGAAGCAAAGGCAGCAGTAGTAGCGGCTCACGAAGTATGCGACCTGCCCGTAATCGTTACAATGGTCTATGACGAATCAGGTAAGCTCCTTACGGGAGGCGGTGTCGAAGGCACGGTCGCAATGCTCGAAGGTCTGAAAGTAGATGCCATCGGTATCAACTGCGGATTCGGCCCCAAGCAGATGCTTCCTATCGCAGAGCGCCTCGTTAAGTGCTGCTCGCTTCCTATCGTCGTTAACCCTAACGCAGGACTTCCGAGAACAGAAAACGGCCAGACCGTATACGATGTTGACCCTGAAGAATTCGCGCAGATAATGGGCGAGATCGCAAAGCTCGGCGTACACGTTATGGGGGGCTGCTGCGGCACCACACCCGATCACATCCGCACCATGATCAATACGGTTAAGGCTATCCCCTTCACCGCTCCGACGATTAAGAACACCACTTATGTAACGAGCTTTGCAGACTGTGTTGAGATCGGCAGAAAGCCTGTCATCATCGGAGAAAGGATCAATCCTACAGGCAAGAAAAAGCTCCAGCAGGCTCTGCGCGACAACAACATCGATTACATCCTCACGGAAGCATTAAAGCAGGAAGAAGCCGGCGCCCACATTCTTGACGTCAATGTCGGCCTCCCCGAGATCGATGAGCCTGTCATGATGGAGAGCGTTATCTTAAAGATCCAATCGATCACAAATCTTCCTCTGCAGCTCGATACGACAGATATCGAAGCTCTGGAGCGAGGCCTCCGCATCTACAACGGAAAGCCTATGGTCAACTCAGTTAACGGCAAGATCGAGAATATCGAAGCCGTCATGCCTCTGGTCGCCAAATACGGCGGTGTGCTCGTTGGCCTCCCCCTCGATGAGGAAGGCATCCCCGCTACCGCTGAAGGAAGACTTGCGGTAGCTAAGCACATCTACGAAGCAGCCGATAAATACGGCATCCCGAGAAAAGATATCGTCATCGACGGTCTTGCCATGACCATCTCGTCCGATCCTGATTCGGCGATCGCTACTCTCGATACCGTAAAGGGCGTAAGAGATCAGTTTAACGGCCACTCCATCTTAGGCGTATCCAATATCTCTTTCGGACTTCCCGCAAGAGAGCTCATCAATTCGTATTTCCTTACAATGGCTATGCAGAACGGTCTGTCCTGCGCCATCATCAACCCCTGCAACGGTCCCATGATGGCCTCCTACCGTTCGTTCAACGCGCTCATGAATCTCGATCCCAAGCTCGAAGAATTCATCGGTGCATTCAGCGACTATGTAGCAGGCTCAGGCATCGCTGCAGCGAGCTCGAAAAACACATCCGCAGCTTCTTCTAACACAGTCCTGACACTTGCAGAAGCAATCGAAAGAGGCGTTACCGGACGTGCTTCTGAAGCCATGAAAGAAGCATTGGCATCCGGCCGTGAATCACTCGAGATAATCGATTCAGAGCTTATCCCCGCACTCGACCGCGTAGGTAAGGGCTATGAGGCAGGAACCGTCTTCCTCCCGCAGCTTCTTATGAGCGCCGACGCGGCAAAGGCCGCTTTTGCGGTCATCAAGGAAACACTGTCAGACAAGCCCAGAAACGTTAAAGGCCGCCTGATACTTGCCACCGTCAAGGGAGACATCCACGACATCGGCAAGAATATCGTAAAGGTAATGCTCGAGAACTACGGTTATGACGTAATCGATTTGGGTAAGGACGTTCCGCCCGAAGTTATCGTCGACTGCGCTATCGAGAATAATATCCGCGTAGTAGGCCTCTCAGCACTCATGACAACCACGGTCGCTTCCATGGAGGAGACCATTAAGCTTTTGCGCGAGAAAAAGCCTGACACAAAGGTCGTTGTCGGCGGTGCGGTAATGACACCTGAATATTCCGAGCAGATCGGAGCTGATGCCTATGCTAAAGATGCTATGGGCACGGTAAGATACTGCGATTCGGTTTTCGAAGGATAAGCAAATGGCAAAAGCTCTCAAAGTAACCGGCATTACTGTTCTGCTGTTTATCTTTCAGCTTACGGCATCGCGTTTCGGTTCATACTTTGCGCATTTCTTTCACAGCACTTCCATCGATCCGGACGGCCTTTTTATGCAGCTGTCTATACATCATGTGGTCCAGATGATCGTTGCGCTGATGGGCATGCTCGTCATCAGCACGAAGATACGCGGCAAAGAGTTTATGTTAAAACCTAAGTATAAAAAGTCCGGCGTGATTAACACACTGATCTTCACAGGTGTGATACTGGCTTATTACGTGATCGTCTACATCGCAGGATCTTATACACGCACGATAGCGGTTTACGATTATGAGCTTAATTCCACGAACGTTTTGGGGACATTGGGCTTCCAGTTATTCTTATCAGGACCTTCAGAAGAGATCTTATTCCGCGCACTGCCGATAGCTGTTTACATGCACTATATGAATGAAAAATCCAAGGCAGACAGCTGGATCGCAATAATCTTATCTTCGCTTCTTTTCGCTATCGCCCACATCGACCTGGTCTACTTCACGTTCTCGTTGTTCCAGGTCTTATATGCGTTCGTCTTGGGAATCGTATACGGACTTGTCTTAAGGAAAACAAAGAGCATCATATACCCGATGATCATGCACAGTATGAGCAATGTCATCTCGGTAGGCGGCTGCTATATTTACATGGCGCTGATCAGGTAAGATCTTCCGGCGACAGATAATTCATATACCTCTTCTTCATATCAATACCGGTAGTCTTGAACTGCGCGATGTGGCCGTCGTAGTAGAAAAAGTTCTGCAGATCGATGTATGACGTGTTGCCTATAGCGGTCAGAAGGTCCAGCTCGCGCTCGACTTCAACTTCAATCAGACGGCTCATCTTAACAGGCTGTTCGCCCTTCTTCTGCGCCAGCATATTATGAGTAGCAAGCCTGAAATACGCGTTGTCATCTTCCTTGAGAATATCCCACAAAGCGCCTGAGAAATCCGCATCAGGCCTTACCATGTAAACGGATCTTACGAACTCACTGTAAGCTTCAATTACTTCTTCAAGCTTAGTGCCGGGTGTCTCCGTAGCCTTGAGAAAAATGCAAAGGCTCTTGAGCGGATCCTTTTGTCTGAGCCCTCCGAAGAGCGCGAGCGAATTGATCTTTCTTAGTAAGTCTGACATATACAGATTCCCCCTGATTAACCTATTTTACATCTCGAAAAGAACAATCACACTATCTTTCGTTCTGAGGTTCGGATTCTCCTGTCTGTGAGCTCCATGTTTTCCTGTATTCTCTTGGAGACTGCGCAAACATTTTTTTGAAAGTCTCAGACATATAGCTGACACCGTTAAAGCCCGTCAAAGCCGCGATCTCCGCAAGACTTCCCTGGGAGCTTCTTAAGTACTCGGCGACTTTTCTGGTGCGCAGGTGAAGAAGATAGTTGATCGGTGACTCGCCGACATACTGGTTAAAGAGCTTATTGCATAACGACTTGCTGATGTTGCCGCTTTCTGCGATCTGCTCGAGCGTTATCGGCTCTTTATAGTTTTGCTGGATAAAGTACATCATCTGCTTAAAAGCGTGCTGATGCGTATCAGACAGCACTTCGGATTCAACCATGCCGTATGTCCTGCTCTGCTCCAGAAGGAGCTCCCATATCTCAAAGAATGTTTTCGTAATCTGGAACGGGTCGTGTCTGATACCGGGGAGCTTCATCATGAGTTCAAACATATTCTCGGTGCGCTCGTTGATGTCGCGGAATCTGATATACGACAATTCGGGGTTATTCAGTATAGGCATCAGCGCCTTCATCTCAACTGCAATGGAGGAATTAAGGACCGCAGGGTCAGCTACGAAGATAACGTATTTCGCGACCTTATCATCTAAACAGATACTGTAATGGATACGGTTGGCATTGACGAAGATCGTATCGCCTTCACGAAGGATAATGGTGCGTCCGTCAACAGAATAAGCCATCTTGCCTTCAGTGATCGCTACCATCTCGATGTCCGGATGGTAGTGGGGCACGTTCGCCCATGTGCATTTAGGAGCTACCCAGCCTTCATAAATATATGAGGGAAAAGAGTCATCATCGTAGTTAACTATCTCGGAACCGTCTTCGCGTTTTACGATGAGTCCCATGACTTCTTTCTTCATAACAATCTTTCCTCGCCTTCCTAAAACTATAACAATCTTCCACCTGCGTAGAATATTGTTATAAAAACAAGCCATAAAAGCGGTTTATTCAGGTATTTACGAACAATATACTTGTAATCGAACAGAAAATCAATAACGCAGTTCCGTGCACGGAGCACGGACAGAAAGAGGAGTGAACAGTATGTCACAGGAAGCCATAGTAATGGAAAATCTTTGTAAGGACTTCAAGGTATTAAACCGTCACGAAGGCCTTAAGGGCAGCATCAGAGACCTTTTCTCGAGAGATTACAAGACCATCTCTGCAGTTAAGGACGTAACCGTCACCGTCAACAAAGGCGAGATCGTAGGATACCTTGGTCCCAACGGCGCAGGCAAGTCCACGACTATAAAAATGATGACAGGCGTCTTGGAGCCGACATCGGGCAAGATCCTTGTAAACGGCCTCGTTCCCTACAAAGACAGGACCAAGAACTGCGAGAACATCGGAGTTGTTTTCGGTCAGAGAAGCCAGCTGTGGTGGTCACTTCCTTTGATCGAATCCTTCAAGCTCCTAAGAGACCTCTATATGGTCCCCCGGAAAGAATACGAAGAGATGATCGAGCTCTACAGATCTCTTGTAGATATTGAGCCCGTCCTTCACAAGACAGTCCGTCAGATGTCTCTCGGCCAGAGGACATTGAGCGATATCCTTGCAGCGTTCTTGCACAATCCGGGAATCGTTTTCTTAGATGAGCCCACGATCGGCCTCGACGTATCGATGAAGTCTAAGATCAGAGACCTCATCTTAGGTCTTAACAGAGAAAAGAAAACTACAGTTATCCTTACCACACACGACATGGGTGACGTAGATGCACTCTGCAAGAGGATCATCATCATCGACAAGGGCAGAAAGATCTACGACAACGACATAGAACACCTTAAGTCGTACTTTGGTTCTTACAGGACTCTGAGAGTAAGACTCGACAACAAAGACGAATGGGAAGAGACATTGATCAACGAGAAGACGACTGACGTTATGACAGTCATCACCGAGTATCAGAAAACACATAAGGTAAAAGACATCCAGCTCCAGGAGATCTCGACTGAAGAGGTCATCAAGAAGCTCTACGAGGGAGGCACGAAATGACGATCCGTAAATACATAGCCCTGATGCGCGCCGGGATCATGGAATCCCTGCACTTCAGGCTGGGCACCGCGGTCACGCTTTTTGCGAACCTCATATACCTGGTGCTCGTATACTTCCTCTGGAAAGCGGTCTACGCGTCTTCAGGAGTAGATGTTGTCAACGGCATGACCTTCAACGATACAATGATCTACCTGATCCTTGCGACAGCGCTCTTCAACTTCCTCGAGATGTTCGTCGTCTGGGACATGAGCCGCTCGATCCAGTCCGGAAAGATCATCCTTGACCTGTTAAAGCCGATGAGCTTCAGGACTTACACCTTCTGGAGCTACTCAGGTTCTCACGTCGCGCAGTTCGTTCTGGCCTTCATCCCCACATTCATCGTGGTCATGATCGTCACCAAGGGCGCGATCCCGATGGGGCTTAATCTGCTGTGGTTTTTGATATCGGTAGTTTTCGCGCTCGTGGTCAACTTCTCCATCGAGATACTTGTCGCTACGATCTGCCTTTACACCGAATCCACCTGGGGCGTCAACATCGTCAAGGAGACTATCGTGCTCGTCTTATCGGGCGCATCGATCCCGCTGGCATTCTTCCCCGACAGCATCCGCACGGTGATAAGCTGGCTGCCCTTCAGAGCCATCTACGATATTCCGCTGCAGGTACTGCTCGAAAAGGGCGGCTCCGACACCTGGCTCGGACTTGCAAAGATGTACGGCATGCAGCTCGGCTGGTGCGTGATCCTGTACATCGCAGGCGTCTTATTCTGGAATCATTCCGTTAAGAAGATAACGGTTAACGGAGGCTGATGATATGTCTAAGAAAAGAGGATTAAAATTCTATCTGTCCATATACCGCAAGATCCTGATCCAGGATCTTAAGAGCAAGATGAGCTACCGCGCCGACTTCGTGATCTCCACGATCGGCATGATAATGACAAACCTCGCAGGCTTTGTGACGTTCATCGTACTCTTCCACAACTTCCCTACGATCAACGGCTGGGACTTAAATCACATGCTGTTCCTGTACGGTTTCTCGCTCATCGCGCTGACACCGGTGCAGTGCTTCTTCGATAACAACTGGAACTTAAGGGCGATGGTATATTCGGGCGACTTCATCAAGTACTGTTTCCGCCCCGTCAACGTCTTCTTCTACTTCATGTCGGAAGTCTTCGACGTAAAGGGATTGGGCCAGTTCGCGTTCGGCATCGCTACATTAGTCTACGCATGGGCAAAGATCGGTATCCCCGTAACTTTCATTACGATCGGCCAGGCAGTTTTATTCCTCCTTACTGCCTCGCTCTTCATGATCGCCATGATGAACGTCGCGGCTGCCACATGCTTCTGGATACAGGGCTCAGGCTACGTCATGGTAATCATGTTCAGGTTCAAGGATTTCGCGAAGTATCCGGCAAGCATCTTCAACGAAGTCTTCAAGGCAATCTTCACGTTCGTGATCCCCATCGCGTTCGTCGCATACTATCCGAGCCTTGTCCTGCTGCAGCCTGACAACATCCCGCTCCTTACGTGGCTGTCGCCCCTCATCGGACTGGTGTTCTTTTTCCTGAGCTACGCAGTCTGGATGCTCGGCGTAAGGAAGTACGATTTCACGGGCTCGTGATACTCTATTAGGGGAGGTAATACTATGAATGATCTATGCAAAGTAATAAGAGAAATGGTAATACCCAATTTTCTCAATATCAGGACATCCATTCAGACCTACGACCGCGATGCCGTGATCTGCGGCGCGCCCTGCTGGCGCTGGGTATACCACGCGCTTCATTCCGCGGACAAATGGTTCATAAATCCGTGCGATTACACTGAGCCCTCGTTCCACGAAGAAGGCATGGATAATCCTGACAATCCGACATCTGTAGTGCTGTCTGATGAACAGCTTCTGGAGTATCTCGCGCAGATCGAAAAGAAGACTTACGACTACATCGATTCACTCACGGATGAGATGCTCTACGAGTGCCCTCCGAACTGCGAGCACACGAGATTAGAGCTCGTACTTCGCCAGTTCCGCCACATCTCATTCCACACGGGAATGTTAAACGGCCAGACGGCTCTTGCCACAGGTAAGTTCCCCATGTGGGTATCGCAGGCAGATAAGTATGTCGATGACGGAATACTTTTCGGGCGGTACAGAAAAGGACAGATCACCAAGTAAATAAAGCTGCTCACAGATTGCGGGCAGCTTTTTTCTTAAAGATTTTTCCACTGGCCAGGACAAGCTTATCAAAGATCCATTTAAGCCCAAGCGGCCCTAAGATTCCGATGACAACATAGACCATCTTGAAGTTGTCGACGAGCTCCCACCTGTACCATTCGGATTCCCGGAAGAATTCGGTATCAAAGTAAAGCACGTCAACGATGTGTTCGTTAATGAACATCAGTATGCAGTTTAAGATGTTGAAGAACGCGATGTGAAAGCCCATTATCCAGAATGTGTTGCAGGACATGAAGTTAATGAATCTGCTCTCCTGTAAAGGCTTGCCGATAAGATCTACCAGAGTAAGCCAGAACAATATGCCCACGATAGAAGAGATCAAAGGCGTAACGATGTAAGGACTGGTAAATCCTGTGAGTTCGCCGATGTCGTCAAAAGCAATATCATAAGCGTTAGGCAGGTACATGGCGCGGATCGAGTTAAATACTACGAGCAATGTCATGATGCCGATCTTAACGCCGCCTGTAAGCTTTGTGTGCAGGCCCTCGAGGTGATCTCTGTAGATAATTCCCATCTCCAGAAACGGCAGAAAGAACAGTACTTTAAGAGGCAGGAGCCAGTAAGTCAGAGCCTCGGGGCCGGCGGTCTTTGTCAGATAGATAACGCCGAGATGAAGACCCGTAAAGATCGCCAGCATGATGTAACTGTTCCATATCCTGCCCAGCAGTTTCTTTAAGAGCGCGTATATCATCAATGTCGCAAAAAGCGTGATAACGAACCACATCGGCGTAGCAAGAGAGTTAGGTGTACCTGTGGTGATAACGTTTTCGAGCGTATACAAAAGATATCCTGAAGGGACAGGCTGTATCTCGCCTGTCTTAAACCAGTTGATCAGGAACTGCAGGCCGAATACGGCCAGGGATATTCCGGCATAGGGAAGCAAAAGTGTCTTCAGTTTCTTTAATGTGTATTTACCGAGTTTTGTTGAAGAATCGACCTTGTTGAAATATCCGGAGATAAATACGAACATCGGCATAAAGAACGAATTATAAGGGATAAACGAACCGAATAGATTAAAGGCAGTCCAGGTATGTGAATCGACGACCATGAAGATACCGAGCGCCGATAACAACATAAATTTCTTATTCGATTTGCTTCTTCTCTCTGCCATGAGACCAATAGTACACATCGGGAAGATAAGCTTCAAGACTTAGAGCCAAATATCAAAAAGTCCGGCCGGGCTATTCCAACCCGGGCCGGACCTTTTAACGTGGAAGGATTACCGCAGTAACCCCTATTATTCTTTGTCTTCAGCCTTCTCGTCAGCCTTAACTTCAGCCTTAGCTTCCTGGTTCTTGGAGATGCCCATATAGATGAGTGCTGCCAGAGCGCCGCCTGCGAGAGGAGCAACGATGAATATCCAGAGATTTGAAAGAGCTGCTCCGCCTGCAAAGAGAGCAGGTCCGATGGAACGTGCGGGGTTAACAGATGTGCCTGTAAAGCCGATGCCCATGATGTGTACGAGAACGAGAGCAAGACCGATAACGATGCCGCCAAAAGATCCGTGCTTGAACTTGCTGTCCGTAACACCGAGGATAGCGAGAACGAAGATGAACGTAAGGAGCAGCTCGATGATGATGGCTGCGGGAATGCTGTCATTAACACCTGCAAGACCGTTTGCTCCAAGGCCCCATGCCGTCATCTCGCCTGCCGCATTATATGTGCCGGTCATATCAGCCTTTTCAGCCAGACCGAACAGATACTGAAGAAGTCCTGCGCCTGTTGCAGCACCAAGTGTCTGGAAAACCACATAACCCCAGAAATCGCCGATCGTCATCTTTCCGGAGATGAGCATAGCGAGCGATACTGCAGGATTGATGTGGCAGCCTGAGATATTACCGATGGAGTATGCCATTGCTACGATGACAAGGCCGAACGCAAGAGCGGTAAGGATATATCCGCCGCCGTTTGCAGCGTCACAGCCTACAGTCATTGCCGTACCGCAGCCAAGGAATACTAGTACGAATGTACCGATGAACTCTGCCGTATATTTCTGAATGGAAACAAGAGTGTTGTCCTGTCTTGAAGAAGGCAAAACCATATAGAACACAACCATAACGACAGCAAGGATAGCAAGGTCAGCCAAAAGGAATGAACCGTTGTAAACCAGTGAGTAAGTAAGCGCGCTGTTATATCCGGCACCTTCTGCATAATCGGCAAAGAAGATAACGCCTGAAGCAACAGAGCTAAGGCATCTTACAACATATGCAACTACTGTGAACGCAAGGATCTTAAGAAGCGATGCGCCTCTGAATCTGTTGAGCGCACCGTGAAGCTTTGATCTGTCAGCCGTCTTAAGAGCTGCAAATCCGACAAGGCCCAGTGCTGTATATCCGATCGTATAATCGAGGATAACCTGGAACGGTGTATAAAGATATCCGCCTATAAGCTGCAAAAGGCTGAAGATAAATGAGATAACGAATCCCCATACAGGTCCGAACGCAACGCCGTATACGATGATAGGCAGTGACGATGCGGGTGTAACAGATCCGCCCATAGGCATCTCGAAAAGCTTCAGCTGCGAGAGCACGAATGCCAGCGCAAGGCAAATGCCGCCGGTGGATATCCTGAGGATATACTCACGCGATGATTTCAAAGATTGTTTTGACATAAAAACACCTCCGTCATAAAACTCCGGGGGCTTTGCAAACCTTCAGGACCGGTCAATGACAAGAGGTAATTCTCTTATATAGGTTCCCTACGCCGGCATTATCCGTCAGGTTCAGCGGGTCGGACTTTAAATCCCTCTCAGCCTTGCAAGCTCCCCGTTATTCTTTTCGCGACAAATATACAATAAGAGAATTTCTAATACAAGTGTCAAAATAGAGATTTTACGCCGTCTGCGGCTTGCCGAGCTTCTTTGCCGGACGCTTTATAAGCAGCAGGATAAATATCGCGATCGAATTGAGTCCCAGGCTTATGGGATAGACGATCATGATGCTCGGGAATGTGTGATAGTTCGCGAAGACGCAATATATCCAGAATATTCTCGTTCCGCAGATGGTAACCATCGTAACCAGAGCGGGTGACAGAGATATTCCGTAGCCTCTCATATAGCCGCTCATGACATCGTAGAAGAGCGAGAAAAGATGGGCTGTCGTGATGAACATTACGCGGATATATCCTATCTCCACAAGCTCGGGATCATCGGGCCTGAACAAAGCGATCATGTGCTTGCCGAAGAGCAAGAGGAACAATACCATCAGACCTTCGATAACGATGCCTTCAAGAATGCAGAGCTTTAATGTCTTCTTGCATCTGTCGATCTTTTTGGCACCATAATTCTGGCCCGTAAAAGTCGTGCAGGCCTGGCCGAAGCTGTTGAGAACATAATAAGAGAATATCTCGATGTTGAATGCGGCTGAAGATGCTGCCATTACAAGCGTACCGAGGCTGTTAATAGCCGACTGGATAATGATGTTCGCAGACGAGAATACCATTGCCTGTATGGCCGCGGGGATACCGATCTTGAGGATCTTGCCGAGGATCGATCTGCTGACGCGCAGCTTCTTAACATCAAACTTGGCAGCCGTATCAGTGTGCCTTAAGAAGTGCAGCAAAATGATGCTGCTGAAAAGATTTGAGATAACTGTTGCCGCAGCGACACCGTCGACCGTGCGGTCCAGGATTATTACGAAAAACATATTCAAGAGCACGTTGACCATGCCCGAGATAATGAGCGCCACAAAAGGTATCTTGGTATTGCCTAATCCTCTGAAGACGGCTGCTTCAAAGTTATAGAGCAATATCACCGGAAGTCCGCCCATATAGATACGGAAGTAAAGGATAGCAAGATCAACTGCTTCTTCAGATATATTCTGCGACCTTAAGATAGGCTCGGCAAAGATCTGCGCGAGTATGGCAACGGCTACACCGCCAACAACAGCCACGATCATTGATGTGTGTACTGCTTTCTGGACAGTCTCGTCGTCCTTTCTTCCTACCGCATTGGCGACAATGACATTGGTGCCCAAAGATATGCCGAGGAACGAATTAACGACAAATGCAATCAATGGAGTATTTGCGCCTACGGCAGCCATCGCTACCTGCCCCATGTCTCCTGCGAAGTTACCGACTACCGCTATATCCGCAGCGTTAAATAGCTGCTGGAGAATTCCTGTAAGAGCCAAAGGAAAAGCAAACCCGAGGATCTTATTCCACAGGCTTCCTTCAAGCATAGTTTTTTTGTCAGTGTATTTTCCGCTCATATACTTGTAATCCGTGAAGTATTTTACAAGTACTTTCAGGAATTACAAGCGACCGATTTTAACAAGTCTTACCACGCAGGACTCGATGAATTTTTGCACTTCGCGCTCAAACATCGCCTGAGACTTCTCATAGCACTCGAGATGTTTTGCGTTATTAACGATTACCATTCTCTTTCTGCAGCGCAGATTATCGTAAAGGTCACGCGTACCGGAAGGCGCGGTAATACTATCTTCACCGCCCTGGAAGATAAGTACGGGAACCTTAATAGAGCTTGCGTGATCAGTAGCATCGCACCTGTTGATATCGAATCCGAAATCTCTCTGAGCGAGCTTTCTTATGCGTCCTATTACGGCATCAGGCGAGATCTTCGTGCTGTCGGGAAGTGTAGTCTTAAGGAACGATGTGAGCGACGGCATGGGCGAATCTGCGATAATGCCTACGACATTCTGATCAAACTCTTTCTGCTGGGCTGCAAGAAGGCACGCGGTAGCGCCCGCTCCCCTTGCGACAAGATAGATCCTGCAGTTATTTCCCAGGCGCCTTTTGGTGAACGCAAACCATGTATCAAGGTCGACGCTCTCCATAAGTCCCCACGTAAAGTTCTTACCGCCGCTCATTCCGTGCGCTCTCATATGCGTGATTATGCAGTGGCACTGCACTTTTCTCATCATGAGCCTCGCGTACGCGGCCATCTCAGCGGGCGACTCATCGTAGCCGTGGACCAGGATGACCATATTGCGGCATGTGGAATCAGCCGAAGGCCTGTAATAGCCTGAGAGCCTGCATCCGTCAAAAGACACGGTCCTCACGCCGAGCCATTCATTGTGGAATGTATAAAACCAGTTTTTCCCGCGTCCGTAGATAGTGCTTCTGTCGATCTTCTGGGGTGATCTGTCGACCTGCGGCAGAGGCTTGGGGCGCTTGAAAAGCTTCTTGTAAGCTTTATCGGAGAAGGTTATAAACCATGCGAAAACCAGTCCTGCTATGAGGACCAGTATGAGGATTATCAATACCGCAACGAGAACAGCGGTTCCGCCTGACTGACTATCCGACAATTATACCCTCCGGGCTGTCCTTCCCGGAGCTCAGGAGCAGGCAGCCGTCTTCCGTAACCAGGCAGTCGTCCTCGATCCTGAAGCCGATGCCCCACTCGGGAATATAAACACCGGGCTCAACCGCGAGGCAATTGCCTGCTGCAAATTCCTTATCTCTCGGCCCTACGTCATGCACGTCCAGTCCGAGGAAATGAGAGGTGTTGTGCCAGTAATAACGGCGGACATCCCCCTCCTCAAAATTATCAGGTATTAGCCCTTGTCCTGCAAGCCATTTGCCTGTGATGTCATACATTTGTGAATTAAGACCTGCGAAAGTTTTTCCGGGTCCGATAAAGTCAAAAGCAGCCTTCCTGAGCGCCCTGATAAGCTCTAACAACCGCATTCTTCTGTCATCTGTTCCCTGCGGCTGTCCTACAAAGAAGACCCTTGAGATATCGGCGCAGTAGCCGTTCATTCTGGCGCCTACATCGACCTGGACTATCGAGCCCTCCATAGCGATCCCGTCGCCGTCTTTCTCAGGCTCCGAGTGATGCAGATAAAAAGCATTCTTTCCGCATGATACTATGGTCTCGAAAGCAAAGTTCATCGAGCTTCTTCTGGCCATCTCATATTCAAGCTTAGTGTAAAGCTCATATTCAGACACACCGGGACGGATGAGCTTTTTCATCTCATCTATGGCTTCTTCAGTGATCCTTGCAGCTTCCCTTATAGACTCGGTCTCATGAGGCTGCTTGATAAGGCGCAGAGAAGTCGTGATCTCAGACAAGTCCGTGACTTTCCTGCCGCCCTTTTCGACCTGTGACTTCAGATCAAACGGCTTTTCCATTACTGAAGAAAAATCAAGACAGATGTTGATATCCTCGTTCTTCAGGAGCTCAAACTCTTTTTCTTCGTATTTCTCAAGATCAAGCACTTCACTTACATCGAGCCCTGTGATGGCGGCGATGTCCGCAAAATCCATGCGCTTGCCGCTCCAGCGCTCCTTCATCGAATCCCTGGCGGGAGCATAGATGAACGTGCTGACTTCACCGTTTATCTTGGAGATAACGAGCGCAAAACCGGGATTCTCGATGCCCGTCAGATAGAAGAAATTACGGTCAACAAAAAATCTGTAGTCCGTATCAAGCGACATATGCTTATTGTCGCCCGAGAAAAGCAACGCCGCGGTGCGATCCGGCAGCGCGGCGGCGAATAACTCTCTGTTGTGTCTGTAAAATGAGGGATTTACCACTGCTTGACTCCGTCCGAACGAACATTGTATTCGTCGAAAAGGATTGTGTTGTTGATATAGTTGAGCGTAGCGCCCGGTGATCTTCTGATAAGGCCCGGGTTACCGATTACGATAGAACCGTCCGGTACATCGAAGTTGACATAAGCGCCGGGAGCGATAAGAACGTTATTGCCGATCCTGATATTACCGACGATAACGGCATTGGCACCGATCCAGACGTAATTGCCGATATGCGGAGCGCCCTTCCTCTTACCTCTGAACTGTGTACCGATAACGACGCCTGTAGAAACGTTAACGTTATGGCCGATTATGCTCTTGGGGTGAATGATTACACGTCCGAAATGCGCGAGATAGAAGCCCTTGCCGATATTCGTATCGTAAGGGATCTGGAAGTGATACTTGCGGCTGAGCTTATCGAGTCTGTAATTGCTTACAGCGAACTTGATCTGATAGACCTTCTTCCTGATGCCGTCAAATCTGTTGATCTGGTCAGCATAAAAGCGCGTACGTCTCATTACGCTGATGTAGCTGAATTCAGGGGAAGATCTTCTCTCTTCAAGATAGCAGGCGTAGATATTCTTGTATCTGCGTGCATTACCGGTGTATCTGAACAAATCGGCATAGATTATGTCTTTAAGTTCATCGGTCATAAAAACGCACAGCCTCCCATCTTTTCTATCTTAAAAATTTTATTACTTTTCGCGCAATAACTCAATAAGATTTTGCGGTCAAAAGCCTCATTTTGTTAGTTTTGTAATAAATCCGAAGGCATCGATTTTCTCAAATGCGCTTTACTAAATCGAAAAAGAAATATATTATTTTTCTAAGAAATTGAATATTTCAACTCTTCTTTGACTGATAAGGGGTTGCACATATGAACATAGAGAAAGAATTAGCTAAAAGACTGATGGATGAAGGCGAATCCGGCAACCGTCAGGTTGGTTATAACCAGGAGATCAGCTTCTATGAGATCGTAGCCAGCGGCAACATGCACAGACTCGAAGAAGCCCTCAAAAACATTCACGAGAACCAGACTTTGGGTGTCTTAAGCCCTGATAAGCTGCGCAACGTTAAATATCACACGGTCATCCTCACTGCCCTGGTCAGCAGATTCTGCATCGAGGCAGGTCTTGAGATCTCCGTCGCATATAACTTGAGCGATATCTACATCCAGCTCATCGATGCCGCAAGCTCGATCGACGAAGTCTACTCTATCCAGAATGACCTCCTGCGCTCTTACTGCCGCAAGATGAGCGATCTTTCCAAGAACCGCGTGGTATCCCGCCACATCGTAGTTGCCATCGACTACATCAGATCGCACATCCAGGAAAATCTCACCGTAGAATCGATCGCTGACTCCCTGTCGCTTAATTCGAGCTATCTTTCCAAGCTCTTCAAGCAGGAAATGGGTATCACATTAAGCCGTTACATCAGAGACCAGAAGATCAACGTAGCCTGCAACATGTTAAGGCACTTAGATGAGTCTTCCCTGACGATCGCAAATTACCTGGGGTTCTCCTCCCAGTCACACTTCATCCAGGTATTCAAAAAGAGCACCGGAATGACACCCGAGGAGTACAGAAGAAAGAACTACCATCAAAGCTGGATGGGCGATACGGAAGAATAAGGCCGCAACAAACAAATATTTCGGGCTGTCCTATGTGACAGCCTTTTTATTGACTTCGCAGCGTGGTGGATAAGAATTGTTAAACTCATTTTTCATGAGTCGGTGCTAAAACAAAGGGCAACATGTTGTTTTTTGTACGACGTACAAAAAAGCATAAAAACAATTTTTAGTCCGTAGGTTTTTCTATTCAAATGCTTTCTATATTCGAAAATGACGTACTAAAGATTTCTTTTTCGCAAATTAGTACGTCGAAATAAGCATAGATGACTTCAGAACAGCTCAAACCTACGTACTAATTCGTCATTAATTGATTATTAGTACGTCGAAGGCGAAATCAGGATAACCGGTGCTTCCGGGTCAATCCACACACCGCGTCAGTCCACCTTATTCTGCGCTCTTTAAAGATTCCGCCATGTCGATCTTCTCGATCTTGGCGCGCATGATGAGATTTACGATAGTTGAGAAGAACAATACAAAGGCCAGCGAGTATAAGTAACTAAGCGGCAGGATCCTTATGTCATACTTGACGATGTCCATCGCTATCTGGCTCATTACGAATCTGTGCAGCAGTATGCCTAAAGGAATACCCACGACATATCCCATGCTCACGAGCATGATGTTCTCGCGGGTGACATATGCGCCTGTCTCTCTTCGGTTGAAGCCCATGACCTTCAATGTCGCGATCTCTCTGATACGCTCCGTGATATTGATGTTATTGAGGTTGAACAGGACGATAAATGCCAGCGCGGCTGCGCTCGCTATGACGAGAACGATTACGTAATTCAGTCTTTCCATGGTGTTTGCGAAGCTGAGCCTCGAATCAGCCGTCAGCGACCATGTCTTGAGCTCGTAGTTTTCGGACAGGTAGGATGCGAATTTAATTCCGTCAGCCTTATCCTTTGACTCTGTCGCGATCAGAAGCGTCTCGGGCGTATAAGGCTTGCCGAATGCCGCCTTGTATGTCGCCGGAGTCATCATGACGTAGTGAAAGGTGTAATTGTTGAAGATCGAGCCTACTTTGAGTGAGACTTCGTGCTCATCTTCGCCATATAACACTGTTATATTGTCGCCGACCTTGACATTATTCTTCTCGGCAAGCTTCTGAGAGACTGCTACCTCACCGTCAGACGGCCACGGGATCTTTTCGCCGGTCTTCTCGTTGGAAAGGCCGAATATCTTCTCAATATTGGGGTCATCGGAAATGAACATTCCGATATCTCTTACATAGCCCGAGCCGCCGTTCTTGGCCTGTTCGCTCTTTACGACAGCGTAATCGTAATTGACGCCGGCGGCCTGGCCCGCATTGACTGCAGCCTCTTCGATCTCATACTGTCTGTACTTGTCATCGAAAACCAGACTGACATCGTATTTCATGATCTCATCGTACTGGACATCGACCAGATTGCAGATAGAATCGTTAAGACCGAACGCGGTGATAAGAAGCGAAGTGCAGCCGGCTATGCCGACGATCATCATGCCCATTCTCTTCTTAAAACGGAAAACGTTGCGCAAAGAGACTTTGTGAAGGAACTTCATTCTCTTCCAGATAAAGCCGACATACTCTAAGAAGATCCTCTTGCCGGGAAGCGGCGCTTTAGGTCTTATGAGCTCTGCCGGCATTCCCTTCAAAGCAGACATCGCCGTCAATACAGAAACGCCGACAGTGCATAGGAGCGAGACAATAAGGGATATGATGAACAACGGAACGCTGGTCTTGAATGTGAGCGGAGCAAAACCGTACATCATCTTGTAGACTTCCCAGATAGCCCACGGGAAGAGCTTTGTACCTCCCATGAAGCCAAGCACGCAGCCGAGCACGGAAGCCGATCCGGCATAGATCGCGTATTTCATTACGATAGAAGTATCCGAGTATCCGAGCGCTCTCATCGTTCCGATGATGCCTCTCTCGTCACTTACCATTCTGCTCATTGTGGTAGAGCATACGAGCGCGGCGATCATATAGAAGAAAACCGGGAAGACCGTTGATATGCCGTCTACTATCTGGGCGTCATTGTCGAAGCATACATAACCGACGTTAGTACTGCGTCCCAGGATATATGTCTCAGGATCATCCACGCCATCGATCAAAGCAAAGCCGTATACAAGCTGGCTGTTGTATACGCTGTCCGCAGTCGACGAGAACTCCGAATAACCTTTCCAGAGCTCATATACGCCGTCATGGTATTCCTTCCATCCGTCATCAACTTTTTTCTGGGCTTCGTCAAGCTTCGCGGCACCGTCCTTATACTGCGCAAGGCCTGCGGCATACTGGCTGTATGCGCTGTCATACTGGGATTTGGAAGTCTCATAATCTTTGTATCCGGTCTCAACCGTGATCTTATCTGACATATAAGACTGATAGACTTCGTTGTAAGAAGCGATCTTGGCTTCGTACTGCTTCTGAAGATCATCGATTTCTTTCTGACGGTCATCAAATCCCGCGACTTTATCATTAAGTCTGCCGAGCTCGGATTCCGCATCTGCTATCAAGGCAAGATAATTATCGCGTATCGAATTCTGGGCATCGATCTGCGCCTGTATCATCAGCTTATCAAAATCAGATGTTGCCTCATCAAGCCTTGTCTGATTGTTCCCGATCGCAGTCTCGACCGATGTAAGTGCGGAACGGTATGTATCCAAAAGATAGCTGACTGTATCGATCCTCGCCTGGGTCGTTGTTCTCGCAGTGAAGAGATCAGAGCGCGCATCCGTCAGTTCCTGATTGATACTGTCGACTTCGCTCTTTAAGCTCTCCATCTCCTGCTGCTCCCTGTCGAGCCTTCCATTGGCGGCATCGAGAAGAGTCTTTTGGGATGTGAGCTCCTTGTTATATTCGGCAAGGGTTTTCGCGGTATCATCCAGGGTCTTCTTAGCGTCAGCAAGTTCATCCCTGTTCTTATCGATCTCTGCCTGCGCGTCTTCCAATTGCTTCTTGGCGTCATCCAATTTGGCACGCGCATCGTTTAACTCATCCCGGGCATCATCGATGCCTTCTTTGAATTCATCGATGCCGTCATAAAGCTTGTCGTATTCTTCCTTCAGGAGCGATTCAAATCTGTCATTTATGACGCCTCTTAAGGCGACCTTATACTTCTTCTCGGCATTTGCTGCCCAGTCCTTATATTCATCGGAATAAATGAACAAGCCTGTGTTGGCATAAAGATAGGCTTCTGTGTAATACTCGGAATCGAACGCACCCGGAAGCGCGCAGACGTAGTATGTGATATTTCCGGAGCCTTCATCGCAGGTTCCTCTCTGGAAGTTCATGAATACCGGAGATCTCGCGGTGCCTACTACCGTGTATTCGTCATACTTGAACATCTCTCTTGATTCACTTGAAGTCTCATCAGCTATGACGAGCTTTGTCCCGAGTTTAAACTCCGGAAACATATAAGCATCGATAACTATCTCATCGTCCTTCTCCGGGAGTCTTCCGGTGACCAGATCGAGCTTATTAACGTTCCGGGTTATGGATATAAAACGAACTGTATCCGCACTGTAATTGTCACCTAGAAATGCAGAGCAGTCTGCAGTATACGAGCCCTCCACAACGCAAGAGGTGCGCGATGATAATTCCTCGATATCTTCATCAGTAAAACCGATCGTAGACAAGAGCTTAAAGTCATAGAGCGCGTAATCGTTTATATACTTGTTGCCGGTAACTATGAATGAGGGTGTGGTTACTTTGAGGCCGGCGAAAAAGCCGACACCCAATGCAATGATCGCGAAGATCGCGAGAAATCTGGGGAGCGTCATTCTGACAGATCTTAAGATTGTCTTGGCGTACGGTCTCATTACCACTCGATCGTTTCTACGTTCACGGGATTATCGTTAACGATATTGCTCGTTATCTTGCCGTTCTTTACTCTGATGACTCTGTCAGCCATTGCCGTAAGCGCCGAGTTGTGGGTGATGATGACTACAGTCATTCCCTTCTCGGTACTCAGTGACTGCAGAAGCTTTAATATCGCTTTACCTGTCTGATAGTCCAGAGCGCCCGTAGGCTCATCGCAGAGGAGAAGCTTAGGGTTCTTTGCGATAGCTCTTGCGATGGATACACGCTGCTGCTCACCGCCTGAAAGCTGCGCGGGGAAGTTGTTCTTTCTGTCGCCCAGACCGACTTCATTGATAAGCAGATCGCAGTCGATAGGATCTTTTACGAGCTGGGCTGCCATCTCGATATTCTCGTATGCGGTAAGGTTCGGGATCAGGTTGTAAAACTGGAAGACAAATCCGACGTTCTGTCTTCTGAATAATGCGAGCTCGTTGGAATTGAGCCTTGATATCTCTCTGCCGTCCAAGAAAACGCTGCCTGACGTAAGCTTGTCCATACCGCCTAATATATTGAGCAGTGTCGTCTTGCCCGCGCCGGACTGTCCGACTATGACGCAGAGCTCACCTTTTTCGATATAGAAATCAGCGCCGTCAAGCGCAGTGACATTTACAGAACCGGTCCTATAGACCTTCTTTACATCACGGAATTCAATATAAGCCATTTAATCTCCCAAATCCGTTTCTAAGAGCTAAAAGCTCGGAAATGCAACTTTACCTGTATTCGATATACATCGGCTTGAGATCGTAATCAGAATCGACATCACCGAATGTAGAAGGCACGCTGAGATAGAGTCTGGGGTCAAGGTCAAATGCCCAGATCTCAACAGTATTGCATGAGTCAGGGACCCTTATATAACTCAGTTCGTCACAGCATTCAAAAGCTTCCTGGCCGATGAATTCAAGGCCTTCCGGAAGGTAAACATATTCAAGGTCTTCGCAGGTATTGAAAGCCAGGCTCTCGATTCGTTTTACGGTGTCAGGAAGTATGACAACGGTGATCAGGTCGCAGTCGCAGAAGCACTCGGTGTCGATTACCGTGATGTTTGAATCAGGATCGAAAACCACCTTTGAAAAACCGTTTACTCCGGGCGGCATCTTAATGGCGCCCTCGCCTTTTATGTAGCAGACGCCGTCTCTCGTGATCTCAAACGTCGCGTTATCACCGCAGTAACCGGCGCTGACGATACCGTGCATAGTATCTGCATCCATTATCCTGTGGTCATTGGAGAATGCCTCCAGCGGGAGCAGATAGTAAAGCGTGCTGTATTCGTAGCTTGTTATCTTGTCGGGACCTTCATAGAAATGCGACATATCGTATGTAGGATCAACGAAATGCCATTTATCACCGAGATATACCGCAGCCCATGCGTGGTCGGCATAATCGGTATTCGTAGGCGTTCTGGAGGTTACCTCATCGTAGCTGGCAAAACCGATGCCGAACTCGACTACTGCAGGGATACCCTGTGCCCTGCAAAGCGCAACGAAAGTATTGGCGAAGCCTTCGCAGATTCCCTTACCGTCTCTCATGACAGCGATAGCGCCGTCCTGATATCCGCCTGCATCATCACCTGCCTCAACATAGTCGTAAGCCATTACGCCGGAAATATACATATAGATGCGGAAAACTTTCTCCCAGTCATCTTTCGCGCCTTCACAGATCGAATCAGAATAACTGATGATCACGGGATCGTCACTCTCCACATCGTTCTGCGGTCTGGTGCATTCTTCGAGCGACTGCCGGTCGACCCACATCTCGGAAGTAGTGTCGAGATTATACTCGTAGTTTGTGGATTCCCAGAAATAGACATTCCCGCCCTTGCATAAGATCATATGGTCGCCGCTGGTGATAGTGGTATCAAAAGCTTCGTATGAGATGAAAACATAATACAGTTCATCCTCATCCATAAGGCTCGCCACTTCGAACTCAAACTGGGAACCGCTTCCGGTAAAAGACTTTATCTTTCTGCTGCTCGAAGCATCGTACAACGTGATGGAAAACTCTTTATCGCTGTCCGTATCGAAAAGGAGCCAACTGCCGGCGGCGGCCATAGTTAAGCAATCGCCGTCAGCTAACCAGATATCGTAAGTATCAAAAGAAGCCGCTTCAAAATATGCCTTCCCGTCAATGACAGGAAAAGAAGGCACTGCACCAAATAAGAATGATGCGCTGAGTATTATTGAAGCTGCCGCTTTCAAAAACACCTTCAGATCTCCTTGGCAAGTTTGATTGCTTCTTCGCTTGTTATCTCAGAAGCTTCAGCTGAATCCCTTCTCTTTACTTCTACGATGCCCTCGGGAGCTCTTCTTCCGACAGTGATGCGGAGAGGAATGCCCAGGAGGTCAGCGTCCTTGAACTTAACGCCGGGACGCTCATTTCGATCGTCTATAAGAACTTCACAGCCGGAAGCCGTAAGCTCATCGTAGATCTTATTTGCAACGCCCATTACTTCCTCGTCGTTGACCTTTGTAGGAACGATGATGACCTTGTAAGGAGCAACGATAGAAGGCCAGATGATACCGTCGTCATCGTGATACTGCTCGATGATTGCAGCGAGGACTCTGGAAACGCCGATACCGTAGCAGCCCATTACCATGCTGTGTTCCTTACCGTTGTTATCAAGGTAAACGCAGCCCAATGCATCGGAATACTTTGTGCCGAGCTTGAAGATATGACCTACCTCAACGCCTCTTGCCATTCCGAGCTTGCCCTTGCCGCACTTGGGGCAGATATCTCCTGCCTTCGCATTTGTGATATCAGCTACCTTGTCTGCTTCGAAATCTCTTCCGATATTTACGTTCTTGAAGTGGTAGTCTGTCTCGCATGCGCCGACAACGAAGTTCTTCATGCCTGTTACTTCAGGGTCAACAACGATGTCGATCTTCTGCTTAAGTCCTACAGGACCCGCAAATCCTACCTTTGCGCCTGTGATCATCTCGACATCGGCGAATGCTGCGAGCTCCATCTCTGTTGCATCGTAAAGATTGCCGAGCTTTGTCTCGTTGATGTCTCTGTCACCTCTGCACATAGCGGCAACGAACTTGCCGTCAATGTTGTAAAGGATCGTCTTAACGAATGCGTCAGGTCCGCAGTTAAGGTAACCGCAGAGCTCTTCGATAGTCTTAACGTCAGGTGTGTGGATCTTCTCGATAGCGAGTTCATCAGCTGTATCAGCTGCGCCTCTTGTCCAGCCGGCCTTCTCTTCGTTGGCAGCATAGCCGCACTCGTCGCAGAAGCAGATAGCGTCTTCACCGACTTCGCTCTTTACCATAAACTCCTGTGAACCGGAGCCGCCCATTGCGCCTGAATCTGCGTCAACGATCGTGTAGTCAAGACCGAGCCTGTCAAAGATAGCTCTGTAAGCGTCATACATCTTCTTGTAGGAGATATCGAGACCTGCCTCGTCAACGTCAAAGGAATAAGCATCCTTCATGACGAACTCACGTGCACGGATAACGCCGAATCTCGGGCGCTTCTCGTCTCTGTACTTGTGCTGGATCTGATATAAAGTAACAGGGAGCTGCTTGTAAGATCTGATGGAATCCCTTACCGCTTCCGTGAAAGGCTCCTCGTGCGTGGGGCCTAAGCAGAAAGATCTTCCGCCTCTGTCTGTCAGTCTGAACATCTCAGGACCGAACTTTTCCCATCTGCCTGAGCCCTGGTATGCCTCAGCAGGAAGAAGTGCCGGCATGATGAGCTCCTGGGCTCCTGCCTTGTCCATCTCTTCTCTGATGACTGCCTCAACCTTTCTGTAGGTGCGGTAGCCCATAGGCATGAAGGAATAAACGCCTGATGCCATCTTGCGGATAAGGCCCGCTCTGAGCATCAGTCTGTGTGACGGAATCTCTGCATCTGCAGGTATTTCTCTTTGTGTTGCTAAAAACAGTTCGGAAACTTTCATTTAACTTGCTCCCTATAATTATTAATAATATTACGGGTGTAAGTATATACGAGAGGGGGTCTTTTTGCAATTAAAAAGGCTGCCTCAATGTGAGACAGCCCGTAAAATCAAGGTTTTCAGCTACCTGAGAAAATACCTTTGAGGAAAAGAATGTCCAGGATAACGCAAGCTATGACGACCAGGATGCAGATAACGTAGATGCGTGTGCGCTTCTTCTCGACTTCTTTATCAGTCGTGCCGTAATTAGCTTTTCTGCTCGGTCTGCGTACGCGTCCCAACGACATCAGCTTATCCCCCCTTTTATTCAATTCCCTCTTGCGGTGTCTAGATTATAGACGCTTGAAATATGTCTTGCTTTGCATAGTTGTGACAATCAATTGACAAATTTCTAAAAACGCTTTACTAAAAATTCGTTTTGCGGTAAAGAAACAAACCGGGCGTTTTCGGGAATATTTGCGGATATCATCCCACATCTTGTGTCGGCTTCCAAGAGCACACCAATATATTGCTTCAAAAATGCCCGTTTTCTGCGTAAGGATTCCCAAAAAGACAAGTATGATATAATAACATTGATAATTATGCCCTCACGTAATGTGCCGGCAGAACAAGGAGAAATTTATTTTTGAAGCTCGTAGGAGTCAGAGAATTTTATAACATCACGCGTGCGAAGATCATCTCCGCGCTCAACTGTGCCATCGTTATGGCCGTCTGCACGACGGCTACTTTTGCCGTTGACATGACATTGGACTTCACTAGCATTCAGGCTCAGCCTATCGAGACTACCGCAACGACAGTCGAGGTTACTGTTACCGTTGTATCTTATCCCGAAGGTTTTGACCCCGAGCACCCTGAAGATTACGATCCTGATCAGAACGCAGCTGCCTCTTCAGAGTCTTCAACTGATATGACCTCCGAATCAACGACTGAAACAAGCGAATCCTCTTCCGAGTCTTCAGAAGAGACATCGGAATCTTCGGAGACTTCCGAGACCACGGCTACAAACACACCGGTTCCCACGGAGAAGATCACTGAGACTGAGCTCTATCTGGCTGTTTACGCGACTACCACCATCAATGTCAGAACGGGTCCCGGTACTGAATATGACGTAGTCAAGAGCGTTTATTACGGTGATCAGATCGACGTTATCGCCGTAACATCCAACGGCTGGTATAAGACATATAACGGCAACTACGTTAAGAAGTCGCTTACGACTGAGACTAAGCCTGCGGCTACATCCACACCCAAGCCTACGGCCAAGCCGACACCTAAGCCCTCTTCTAATACTACAAAGCCTACAGAGAACCAGAAACCTGCAGGCGAAGGCGTTTCCTGCAAGATCACATTCTACGGACCGCAGCCGACTGCCAACGGCGGCTACAGCAAGACTACCGCAACTAGTACAACCTGCGTGGAGGGACAGACCTGTGCGGCCGACTGGTCGATATTCCCGGCCGGAACGGTAATCTACATAGAGAACGACCCTCTTGGCGGTGACGGCTACTATACCGTTGAAGACAGAGGCGGCGGCGTTAAGGGATATCATATCGACATCTACGCCGAAGAAGGCGAGTCAGGCAAATACAGCACCTGCTGGCGAACCGTTTACGTAAAATAAACTGACATAACTCAAATACTTCTCGAAGATCTTGAGAAGTATTTGCATTTTATAAAGGAACAATAATGAGCAGCAATTCGAAAAGACACGGATACAACAATCCTAAATACAAGAACCCGAACCCCGTAAAGATCATACCTTTGGGCGGTATCGGCGAGATCGGCAAGAACATGACCGCGATAGAATATGGGGGCGACATGATAATCGTTGACTGCGGCATGAGCTTCCCCGAAGAGAACATGCCCGGCGTAGACTGCGTCATCCCTGACTTCACTTACGTCAGACGCAACCAGGAAAAGCTCAGAGGCATTCTCATCACACACGGACACGAAGACCACATCGGCTCTCTCCCCTATTTCCTGAGGGAATTCAAAACGCACGTTTTCGGCGGCACAATGGCCATAGAGCTTATCAAGCTTAAGCTCCAGGATAAGAATGTACCTTTCGAGGGCATCAAGCTTACTACTTGCAAGAACGGCGACATCATCCAGCTCGGCAATTCTTTGTCCGCAGAATTCATCAGAGTCAATCACAGCATCGCGGATTCTTACGCGCTTTGTATCAATACTCCTGTAGGCAAGATCGTTCATTCGGGCGACTTCAAGATCGACTACACTCCGATCAACGGCAAAGTAATTAATCTCCAGCGCATGGGTGAGCTCGGCAAAGAAGGCGTGCTCATGTTCATGTGCGAATCGACAAACGTTGAGATCGAAGGCTTCTCACCTTCCGAAAAGCACGTGGGCGAAGCTTTCTCGCACTACTTCAGAAAAGCCGAGGGCCGCATAATCGTAGCCACCTTCTCATCTCACGTTCACCGCATGCAGCAGATCATCACGGCAGCCGAGAAATACGGCCGTCACGTCTGTCTGTCAGGCCGCTCGATGGTCCAGGTATTCAATATTGCCAACTCACTGGGCTACATCGATATCAAGCCTGACACGCTCATCGACATCGATGCCATCGACAATTATCCGGATAACAGGATCGTTATCCTCACTACCGGTTCGCAGGCCGAGCCCATGAGCGCACTTACGCGTATGGCATTCAATTCGCACCGCTCCGTAGATATCCAGAAGGGCGATACGGTCATCATCTCCGCTGACCCGATCCCGGGCAACGAGAAGCCCATATACCGCGTAATCAACGAGCTCTACAAGAAAGGCGCGCACGTTATCTACCAGTCTCTGGCAGACGTCCACGTATCAGGCCACGCATACAGGGACGAGCTCATGATGCTCCATACCCTCATTAAGCCTAAGTTTTTCATTCCCGTACACGGCGAATACCGGATGCTCTGCCTCCACAAGGAGATGGCCATCAATCTCGGCATGAATGAAGACAATATCTGCATCCTCGAGAACGGCGCAGTGCTCGAATTAAAGGAAGACGAAGCAAAGATCACAGATCACGTCCCCGCAAACCCCGTCCTTATCGACGGCACGGGCACCGTAGACGCGGACGACAGAGTACTTACGGACAGGATCCATCTGAGCGAAGACGGATGCCTCGCCATCGCCATTACAGTCGATGAGAGGACAGGCGACCTCGCGTGCTCCCCTGCAGTTAACTCTATGGGCTGCTTTGACAGTGATGACATGGATATGCTCTACGAATTGATCTCCGAAAAGGTAGACGATCTTCTGAAGCAGGCAAGCAACAAAGCCGGCAGCATCGAAGCATTCCTCGAGAAGCGCAACTTCAGGGAACAGATCAAAAGCTTCGTTCACTCCAAGTCAGGAAGAAGACCGATGATCATCTTCAACATAAGTTATGTCGGCGGTTATTCAGATGATGAATACTATGGAGATAGATAATTTCACAAATTAACTCTAAGCAAAAGAAAAGACTATTTCGAGCATCTTTCCGCACAAGCGAAGCGCGGAGGACCTGATGCGAGACATAGTCTTTTTTATTCGCACAAGCGAAGCGCGGAGGACCTGATGCGAGAAATAGTCTTTTTTATTCGCACAAGCGAAGCGCGGAGGACTTTGATGCGAAAACAGTCTTTTAGTTTCTGATGACGTCTACGACGTCCTTTACTCTCAGGATCCTGTCACACGTGCGGTCGAGCTGTTCCTTGCCGGATACATTGACCGTTACGAAAATGCGCGCTTCAGGGCCGTCTACAACGGTGTTGAGCTTAACGATGTTGATCTTCTCTTCAGAGATCTTGTCGAGCACGTCGATAAGCAGTCCGTTGCGGTCCATCGCGACAACAACGAGCTGTACGTCGTAGCTTGAATACTTGGCCTTAGAGAGCCACTTGACCGCAACAAGACGCTGGTACTTCTCTTCGTCCTTCTGTGAATTGCCGCGGTTCTTGATTATATTCAGAATATTCTTGCAGTTGACCTTGTGGATGCCGACACCCTTTTCCTGAGTGACATATCCGATGATCTCATCACCATATACCGGGTGGCAGCATTTCGAGATGTGCGTAGCGATAGAATCCAGGCCGTTTACCACTACCGCATCGTTGCTGTTGGCACGCCTTGCGGCATCAGTTCTCGTGGTGCGTGTAGGCTTTGCGTTAGCAGACGCAAGCGGATCCGTTCCGGGCGCCGCGGTCTGGTGAGGATCTGTATTAAGAGCGTTGATCTTGGCTACATCGTAATCCAAAACCTGCTTGGAGCTCTCAGGCGTCTTTGTCCTGGAGCCCTTGGCGTTACGGGTCTGGTCAGCTTTGCCGAGCTCGATAGGAAGCTCTTGCGGGCTGTATGCGACGTTGCCGTCAGCAGTTACACGATATCCCAATGCTCTTCTCTCTTCTTCGCTGATATTCCTGATGTAGTCGTCACGAAGTCTGGAGAAAACCTTTGTAACGCTGATGCTTCCGTATCCCATTGCGGCGAACATGTCGTCTAATGACTGGAAATTATTGCGCTTCAAGATAGACTCGATGGACTTGTGCATAAGGAGCTTCGCGGGATCAAAGCCGTTACGCGTGATCTCGTTGGTAAGGAGTTCACGGCCTGTCGTGATATTCTCTCCCCTGGCTTCTTTCTTGAACCAGGAATTGATCTTGGATTTTGCGTTTGCGGTACGCGCGATGGCTACCCAGTCACGCGAAGGACCCTTAACGAGCTTTGACGAAGACTGGATCTCAACGATATCGCTGTTCTTAAGCTCATATGACAGCGGCACGATACGTCCGTTTACCTTTGCGCCGTGCATGTGATTGCCGATTCCTGAGTGGATCGCATATGCAAAGTCGATCGGGCATGAACCCTTCGGGAGCTTGATAACTTCGTGCTTCGGTGTGTATACGAAGATCTCGTCAGGAGCGATGTTCATCTTGAACGATTCGAGGAACTCACCCGAGTCGGTAAGCTCGTTCTGCGAATCGATGATCTGCCTCATCTCATTGATCTTCGTGTCGTATCTGTCAGCCTTGAATTCCTGTGAATTGCCGGCTTCCTTGTAATGCCAGTGCGCAGCGATACCGAACTCCGCGATCTGGTGCATCGCGAATGTCCTTATCTGCACTTCGAAAGGCGTGCCCGTATGAGATACGACCGTCGTATGGATCGACTGGTATTTGTTCTCCTTAGGCATCGCGATATAGTCCTTAAAGCGTCCCGGCACGTGCTGGTACATCTCGTGGATGATGCCCAATACCTGATAGCATTCGATGACTTCGTCAACGATTATCCTGCACGCGAAAAGATCGTAGATCTCATCAATAGTCTTGCCCTTTTCGTGCATCTTCTTATAGATGCTGTAGAAGTGCTTGGGGCGGCCTTCAATGTCGTAATGGTCAATGCCGTTTTCTTCGAGCTTCGCGCGTATCTCAGAGACAACGTCTTCCATGAAGTTCTCTCTCTGGGTGCGGTTGCCGTTAACGAGCTTTACGAGCTCATAGTAATCGTCGGGATGGAGATATCTCAGACAGAGGTCCTCCAATTCCCATTTGATCTTATAGATACCGAATCTGCCTGCGAAAGGAACGTAGATATCAAGCGTCTCCTGGGCCTTTTCGATCTGCTTCTCAGGGCTCATGGACTTCAATGTTCTCATGTTGTGCAGACGGTCAGCGAGCTTGATGAAAATAACACGGATATCGTCCGTAAGCGCGATAAACATCTTGCGCACGTTGGACGCCTGGATGTCGACCTTGGAATTATAGACAACATTATCGAGACTTAAGTTGAGCTTTGTAACGCCGTCTACGAGGCTGCAGACGACGGGACCGAATTTCTCCGTGACCATCTGGTCATCAACTATTGTGTCTTCGATCGTATCGTGAAGGAGCGCTGCAATGATCGTATTAACATCGACCTTGAGGTCGGCAAGGATCATGGCTACTGCAACAGGGTGCGTGATGTAAGGCTCGCCGGTCTTACGCTTCTGGTGACGGTGTGCCTTATATGCAAAATTAAAAGCCTTCTCGAGCTGATCGTTATCTCTCTCGATATCTTTCTCATCGAGATTTGCCGCACGCGCATACTCGTCGTAAAGCTTGATGATCTCATTGAACCGTTCTTCAAGGTCATGGGGGATCTCGGGCTTGATACTGTCGTCGTTAAGATAGGCACGCTCGGCTTCAGCCTGAACGACCTCTTCAGTATTTACGGCATCAAATGTTCTGTCATTCTTGCCCTTAGTCACCGATAATTCTCCTATAGACCTCAGAATCGCTGAGTTTTACTTTGTCGCCCGTAGCCAGAATGTTGAAGCACACTCTCATCGGCGTCATAGATCTTAACCTTATCAGGTTGCAGTCCGCGAAAACCTCAAGGCACCTCTTTACCTGGAACGGCGTCATCGATACATCATAATTGTTAGATACCAATCTTGCAAGAAGATCGATATCCACGGTAGACATCGCCGTGCCTCCGAAACGTTCGATTGCCTTATAGCACGCGCCAAACTGCTCAGGCGTAGGCTTCATCGAATTCGCGATGTCCTCGCCCGGCGCCATCTTCGCGATCTGTTTCATCGCAAGTCCGCTCGAATAAAGCTTCTCGGCGATATCCGCCTTCTGCCACATGAATCCGCCCTCGCCCTGAGGCCTTATATCCTCAAGATGCAGGCTCAGCGAAGTCTCTCCGCGGTAGCAGTATTCATTAAGCGTATACGCGATATCTATCTTGTCGCCGGCTCTTAAGATGTTGAAATAATCGCCCATTCCGAAGCCGACGGCAGAGATGTTAGCCTTGCCTGTGCTGTCTGTCAGATCGAGCCTTATGTGCGCGCCGTTGCTCATCTGCGCAACGCCCGTGATAACAAGATCATTTGTAACGAATACCGGCTTAGGGTTGCCGATGCCGAAAGGCCTTAACTTGCATACCTGATGGTAAGAATCAAACGTCAGACCGTCAGGTGTTATCTCGCATTCGGCGCTGATAACGCTGTCTTCATCGGGCTCGCCTGACTGGCCCTTCTCTTCGATTATCTTGGCGGATTCTTTTTCGAGCGCCTCCATAAAAGCGCCCATCTCCGTCTTCCTCACGAGCATGCCGGCAGCCTTCTTATGTCCGCCGAAATTGACCAGATAATCAGATATGCGCGTCAGGCACTCATAAAGATCAAAGTCGCCGAACGCTCTGCCTGATCCCTTCGCGCAGCCGGGCTCGGTAGCATCATCGGTAAATACCAAAACGGACCTTCCGTAGAACTGCGACAGCTTGCCTGCAACGATTCCGAGAACGCCCTGATGCCAGTCTCTGCCGTAAACAACGATCGGGCCGCAAGTATTCGTAAGCGACCATTTATCAGGCCTTGCAGGGTTCTCCAATTGCGCTCTGGCCTCGTCGAAAACCTTCGCCTCGATCTCCTTGCGCTCATCATTTTCCCTCGTCAGATCCTGCGCCGCATTCTTAGCTTCGGTAGGATTATTCTCAAGGAATAACTTAAGCGCGTCAGCCGAATCGTAAAGTCTTCCCGCAGCATTGATCCGCGGTACAAAATTAAACGAAATAAACGTCTCGTCCAAAGTCTTTCCAGGTGCCAGCAGCATATCATTCATGACGCCGACGCCGATATTGGAAGGCTTCTGCATGCTCTTAAAAGCACGCTTGATTATCGTTCTGTTCTCATTGGTTACCGACACCAGATCCGCAATAGTCGCGATGCCCGCAAGCTCAATAGCCTGGCGCCAGATATTGCCCGTCACCTTATGCCTGCCGTCCTTGCCCAATGCTTCAACGAGCTTGAGCGCAACGCCCGCGCCGCAAAGATCTATGAAAGGATAAGTGTTGTCGGGCCTTTTCGCGCAGATAACACAGTCAGCCGGCGGCAGCTCATCCTTAACATTGTGGTGATCCGTAACGATCACCTTGATGCCCCTGTGCTTGAGCTCCTGGACCGTATCGATATTCGTAACACCGCAGTCTACCGTGATGACCAGGTCAGGCCTCTTCTCGATGACCTTGTCCATGATCTTCTCCGTAAGTCCGTAACCATGCTCAGACCTGTGCGGCACAATGTACTGCACATTGATCTGATGGCTTCTGAAATACCTTACAAGAATAGAAGTAGCCGTAACGCCGTCACAGTCATAATCGCCGTATACAAGCACCTTGCCGCGCCTGTCGATAGTCTCGTTGATAATATCAACGGCCTTGCGCATGTCATTGTAAAGGAACGGATCATGCCAGATTCCGTCTTCTTCGGACAAAAACTGTTCCTCGTCCTGTCCTTCGGCTATTCCGCGATTCTTAAGCAAAACACCAAGCAACGCCTCGGCATCCTCGACCTTACGAGATGCCGATAAGCGCCAGGTCTTACCGGTCAATAACATAAACTTAATCTCAACTTTATCTTTATTGACACTATTATAACGGAATGACGCTCTATTTACAAAGGCGCGCGCATTTTGGTGTGATCGAGGCCAGTCTCAATTTTTGGCGAAGGGGTTGAAATATGGATTTGGGGCAATAGGATAGGGGGTATAAGTCGATCAAAACATCTTAAAACCAGCCCGACGTACTAAAACACAAAAAAGTCCGTTTTAGTACGTCATATTAGACACTCAAGCAACCTTCAGACCAGTTTTCGACGGACTAAATCAGAAAAAAGTCTCTTTTAGTACGTCATTTCTGATCATTCGAAGCCGAAAACAGCGAAAACCTACGGACTAAAAACCGCTTTTTGCGTTTTTAGTACGTCATAGAAAAAACTCAAACAAGGAGAAGCAAAATGTATGAATCAGCTCCATGGTTAACTGACCTTAAACAGCTCGAAAAAGAAATAGAAAAACAAATCAAGAGGCTCAATGAGCGAATTAAAAAAGCTCCTGAAGGCTCGCTTCGCATATCAAGGAAGTGGAATAAGAATCAATACTATCACCGACACGATTCGTCTAACGGTCCGGGTATATACATCACGCACCAAAACAAATCCTTCGCAGCCCGGCTCGCACAAAAAGACTATGACGCCAGACTGCTCGATGCCCTCAAGAGCCAGAAGAAAATAATAGACCAGTTCCTAAAAGACTTCGACCCTGACGCGGCACAGCAGGTTTTCACCCACCTCACCGCCGCCCGCCAGGCGCTCGTCACGCCTGAGTTCCTGTCAGATGAAGAATACATCGAGCAGTGGATGAACGAGCCTTATGAGAGGCTGGGGTTCAAGAAGGATGAGCCGGAGTTTTACACTGCGAAGGGCGAGCGGGTCAGGTCAAAGTCGGAGATACTGATTGCCGATGCGCTGCTGAGGAATAACATTCCTTACCGGCTGGAATTTCCGGTCTTTGACGGCAAGATAATTATCGGGGCGCCGGATTTCAAATGCCTGAATGTGCGGCTTAGGAAGGATTACTATTGGGAGCATTTGGGAAAGCTGGGAGATGAGGATTACACCAACCGCAATGTGAAAAAGCTTGAGCAGTACGCGCGGGCGGATGATTTCGATGAGACAAGGCTGATCTTGACCTTTGAAACGGATAAACACCCGCTCAACACAAAGGTGATCGAAGCAAAGATCCGCCGCTTCCTGATCTGAAAAAGCAACGCGTTTCGCACGCACAGCCGGAGGAGTCACATAACCAACAAAAAAAGAGGTTACCTCATCGGTAACCTCTCTCATTAAAGTCTTATCAATGCTTTCTCTTTCTTGCTGCTTCAGACTTCTTCTTTCTCTTTACAGAAGGCTTCTCGTAATGTTCTCTCTTACGAACCTCTGCGAGAACACCGGACTTTGCGCAAGAACGCTTAAATCTGCGAAGTGCACTGTCAAGGGACTCGCCTTCCTTAACTTTAATCTCAGACATCTTTATCCCCCCTCTCTTCGCGTGGAATTAAAACTCGCATATTATATAGGACGCACTCCTCAAAGTCAAACATTAAGAGGCGTTCACGTTATTGCCGGCAAAAAACTTTTTAAGCGATGCCCAAAAGAAGCAGAGCGTCCTTTGCCAAAAAAGCTGCGATAACGCCCAGCGAGATAGCCGGCGCAAGCGCGATCTTTCTCTTTTTGGACTTGCAGACGAGCGCGAAAATAACACCTAAAACGACCGCCACGCCGACTGCTATGCACGCTCCCTTTATGCCCAGGAAAAGCATAAGGCACATGGCAAGCTTGGCAGGGCCGTAACTGATCTTGACGCCCTTCACCTTAGCGATGATCGCAGTGGCAATGATCATAACCAATCCTACGCAGGCAGAAGCGATAAGGCCCTCGATAGCGTAGCGCTGGATATCGTCCCTGAAGCCGACCGTAAGGATCCAGACAACAAGGATCGCGACCAGAAAACCATTGGGAATAACGCCGGAATCCCAGTCTGCAAGAGACAGTCCCAGGAGGAGCATTTCGAGCGCAAGAGATGCAACTACAATTGCATCGATGGAGCCGTGAAGCGCGAGTGTTCCGGCAAACAAAAGGCCAAGCAGAATCTCGAAGATAAGGTCTCTGGGAGGGACCTTCGAGCCACAGTATCTGCACTTACCCTTGAGCGCGATATATGAGATTATCGGGAAGAGATCAGCGGTCGATAATTCGTGTCCGCATGTGTCGCAGTGGCTGTGGCCTAACATCCAGTCCTCGCCGCGAACGACGCGCCATGCCGTGCATGTTATGAAGCTCGCGAAGATCGCGCCGAACAAAAAGGCCATCACGATAAGGTATATGCCAACAAAGGGTATCTCATATAAAGGGTACGAAAAAACCAATTTCTATTTCCTCCTCAAGCTTTGGCCTAAACGGATCCGTCTTTACTATTATAGCCGTTTACGGCTTTAAAAGGTTCTTTATTTTCGCGCGCGGTAAAGCTGGTGCGGCAAACAGACTTTTCAGACATGAAAAAGGGCTCTGTAACAATGTTACAAAGCCCTGAAAGCCATATTTTATAAGGGTCTTAGATCAGAGAACAATAACTGCGCTCTTCTTGCCCGTTAAGCTCTCCGTGCGTCCGTCAGGCTGGCCGAAGCCTACATAGACGTTGATCTTGCCTTCCGGAATGACCTTCTCGCCCTTCTCGTCTACTACGAGGAAGCGGTCTGCGGCAACCGGTATCTCGACTGAAGCGCTCTTTCCTGCTTCAAGAGTGATCCTTGCAAAGCCTGCAAGCTTGGTATTCTTAACTTCATTGGCATCTTCAGACTTAACATAGACCTGAACGACCTCAGATGTTGTGACATCGCCGGTGTTGCTGACTTCTGCCTTAACCGTAATGCCGCTGCTCTTAGGGTCTCCCGCGTAGGATACAGATGTGATGTCCATCTTGCCGTATGTAAGGCCGTAGCCGAACGGATAGAGCGGATCTGTCTCGAGATAGCGGTATGTCCTGCCCTTCATGGAGTAGTCCTCAAAATCAGGAAGATCGTTTGTATCTCTGTAGAACGTGACGGGGAGCTTTCCTGAAGGATTGACCTTTCCGAAAATGATATCACCTATTGACTGTCCGCCTCTTGCGCCCGGATACCATGCCTGAAGGATAGCGGAGGACTTATCATCAAGGACGCTCAAGTCCATGCACGAGCCAGCCATAACTACAGTAATGAAAGGCTTTCCGGACTTAATGACCGTATCGATGAGTTTAAGCTGTGTCTTGGGGAACTTAAGATCCGGCTTGTCGCCTGACCTGTACATGTTGCCCTGGTCTCCCTCTTCACCTTCCAAAGTCTCGTTAAGACCGATTACGAGGATAACGAGATCTGATCTCTTCATGACGGCTTCTGCCTCAGCGATCCTGTGGTATTCGCGTGAGAGAACGTCAGGCTTTGTGTTGCTCAAGTCACAGCCGTCGGTATAGAGGATTCTCATGTCCTCTCCTGCGGCGCTCCTGATGCCCTCTAAGGCCGTGATGTACTCTGATGATGTTCCATAGTAGTTTCCTACGAGGCAGGCTCTGGAATCAGCGTTAGGGCCGATTACGGAGATGACCTTGGTCTTATTTGTATCGATAGGAAGGATACCGTCATTCTTGAGAAGAACGATGCTCTCGTCAGATGCTCTTCTTGCGACAGCGAGATTCTCTTTTGTCTCAACATCAAGATAGTTGAGTCCGTCATATTCAGTCTCGTCGAACATGCCGAGAAGATATCTTGTGGTAAAGAGTCTTACTGCGGCCTTTCTGATAGCCTCTTCAGTTACGAGGCCCTTGTTGTATGCCTTCATGAGGTTGATATATGTGCATCCGCAGTTAAGATCGCACCCTTTGTTAAGAGCTAGCGCGGCGCTCTCTTCGGAATTCTTGGTCACCTTATGACGCTCGTGGAAATCTCTTATTGCCCAGCAGTCAGATACGATGTGGCCTTTGAATCCCCACTTGTCGCGGATGATATCCTGCAGATAAGAGTGTCCGCAGCAGGGCTCGCCGTTTGTCCTGTTGTAAGCGCCCATTACGGATTCTACTTTTGCCTGTTTTACGCAAGCCTCGAAAGCAGGAAGATAAGTCTCATAGAGGTCCTTATCAGAGCATGTGGCATTGAACTCGTGTCTTACGGCTTCAGGGCCTGAATGCACTACGAAATGCTTTGCGCATGCGGCTGTCTTCATGTACTCGCCGTCGCCCTGGAGTCCTTCAATAAAAGGCACCGCAAGATCTGAGATAAGCACGGGATCCTCACCGTATGTCTCCTGGCCTCTTCCCCACCTGGGGTCTCTGAAAAGGTTTACGTTAGGAGACCAGAAAGTAAGTCCCTTGTAGATATCGCGGTCGCCGTTAGCCTTGTATTCGTTGTATTTAGCGCGACCTTCGGAAGCACAGACTTCACCGATCTTTCCGAGAAGTTCTGTATCGAATGTGGCGCCCAGACCGATAGCCTGCGGGAAGCTTGTAGCCGTACCTGCTCTTGCTACTCCGTGCAGCGTCTCATTCCACCAGTTGTACTCGGGGATCCCCAGTCTGTCGATCGCAGGAGAATCGTATCTCAGTTGCGAAGCGGCTTCTTCTATAGTCATTTTGCTGACCAGTTCTTCAGCTCTTTTCGTAGCTTGTTCTCTGTCCATAAGATTAACCCTCCTGTTGTAAGCAGATACCTAGATTTTAATGGTTTTCGGAAAGGGGTTATATCTTAGTTTTGCTTAAAATTATACCAATTTTGCTATTTTTGCGGTCAAACAGGCTTGAAAATGACTAATTGAGTATATAAAATTGTAGCATTCACTTTAGAGGATGGGGATTTTAATGCAGTTTAACGACAATTCAGTACCGGGCAAATATCAGCAACCTATTGGCAGTTTTGCCGGAAGGATCGTCAGCAACGACGTTGAAGAAGTTGATTTTATTCCCGGTTCCAATATGCGTATCTGGTACAACAACCGTTCTGAGGACTACCCTGTCCACAGACACAGCTGTCTTGAGATCACGATACCGATCGAAAAGTCATATACATACATCTTCGATGACAGAACGATCATCCTCAAGGAAAAAGAGATCCTCCTGGTACCGCCGGACATGCTCCACAAGATCTCCGGCACAAAGTCAGGTATCAGATTCATCTACCTTTTCAACATTGATTTTCTTAAGGGTTTCTTCGACTACGAAGAATTCATGAAGATACTTCATGAGCCCCTTCTCATTACATCTGAGACACATCCTGATATCTACAATCTCATTTTCGAGAGATTCATGGAGATCAACGATCTGTACTTCTTCTATACGACTACCGTAAAAGAGATCTCGATCTTCTCCAAGCTCATGGATATCTTCGGCATGCTCATGAAGAAGGACTATTCCGACAGCCTCACAGCTCCTCATAACGATAAGCAGCGTGAAGTCTATATCAAGTTCAGATCTCTTGCCGAATGGCTCGCAATGCACAGCTCTGAGAATGTCTCCATGGATGAGGCTGCAAACCACGTCGGTTATTCCAAGTTCCATTTCGCAAGGCTCTTCAAGGAATACACCGGCATGACATTTAACGATTACCAGACTACCTTAAAGCTCAAGGAAGTCGAGCGCCAGTTATCTGACACTGACCTTCAGATCAGCGACATCGCGATGTCCTGCGGATTTAATAACCTCACTTCATTAAGCCGCAGCTTCAAAAAGCAGTACGGATGCTCACCTTCACAGTTCAGGAACAGGATCAGACGAGCAAAGAAAAGAACTTAAATAATCAGGGCCGCCTCATTGAAGAGACGGCCCTTACTTTATGTTTGAATAACTTATCCTTTGACGGCACCAAGGCCCACACTTTCGACAATATATTTCGAAAAGAAAACATAGATCAAGATAAGCGGTAAGACGGTAAACAGAAGGTCTCGTCCGGTTGCACCCGCGCTGATATAGACTACCAGTGTCTTCTTCTCCCAATCGGTAAGCAGAACGAGCGGTACGAAAAGATTATTCCAGCTCGCAACATAAGCAAAGATAGCCTGTGTGGCTATAGCCGGCTTCATAAGCGGCAGAATGATCTGCATAAACGTCCTGAACTCATTTGAACCGTCCATTCTTGCCGAATGAATTATGTCTCTTGAGAGCGATGCTGCCAGATACTGCCTCATGAAGAAGACGGTCATCGGAGTAGCTATCGCAGGAAGGAACAGCATGAAGAGTTTATTAGAAAGATGGAACTTATAAACCAGCTGAATGAATCCGAGTGTAGTAAGCGTTGAAGGGATCAAAATGATCGCAAGGATGAAATTGCTGAATGCCTGTCTGAGCTTCCATTCATACGCGGTAATGGCATATGCGGTCATAGCGGAAAAATAGACATTCAGAAGAGTAGCGCATGAAGCGATAATGAAGGAATTCTTGAAAGTGATCCACAGGTAGTTGTCACTCTTTTTGAATACGTTTATGTTGTTGAAAAAGTTCTTCCAGGAATACGTTACCTCGACGGGCACTCTGGGGTCAACAGACTGAGTTACGGGAGTGGCCCACAGATCCTCGAGCATAACGATAAAAGGCATCAAAGTAACATACGCAACAAAAAGAAGCGCCAGATAAATGACGATCTTAATGGCAATATTCTTCTTGCCTATATCGAGTTTTCTCAGTAATTTACTGCGCGTACCATTCACCCCATAACTTGGCAGTTATATAACAACCAGTACTATATTAGCACAAAAAATAAAATAAAAAAAACTGCGTCTTTGGGGAGGCAATGTCCAAAGACGCAGCTTATAAATTTTGTGTTATTCAGCCGAAGCTGAAACTCATAGCATGAGTGGAATAAGTCTTATGACTTGACACCGCCCAATGCAACACCTTCAACGATGTATCTCGACAGGAAGGCATATACAATGATAAGCGGAAGGACTGTTACGAAGAGTCCTAAGTAGATAGCGCCGTATTCTCTTCTGTAGATATCACCATTGAGCAACTTAACCATAACAGGGATTGTCTTCTTTTCTGTATCTGTAAGGAGAATGAGAGGTAAGAAGAGGTTGTTCCATGTTCCTACGTAAGCGAAGATTGCCTGTGTAGCAACAGCCGGCTTCATGAGCGGCAGAACGATCCTGTTAAATGTCTTAAACTCACCTGCACCGTCGATTCTTGCAGACTGTACGATTTCCATCGAGAGGGAAGCCTGCAGGTACTGTCTCATGAAGAATACTGTCATAGGGGAAGCAATAGCCGGCACGATGAAGATAAAGAGCTTATTCGACATGTGGAGTCTATAAACTGCCTGAATGAAACCGATTGTAGTAACAGTACCAGGAACCATCATGATTCCTACGACCAGGTTGTTGAATGCATCTCTCAACTTCCACTCATATGCGGAAATAGCATAAGCAGTAAGAGAAGAGAAATATACATTAAGAATTGTAGCCAGAGTAGAGATAATGAATGAGTTCTTAAAACCTACGAGAGGGTTAAATTCCTTATTCGTAATCTCATTCCAGTTCTTGGCGAGGTTCTGGAAAGGATGTGCAGATACCAAACCAAGTGTGCTTGCCTGAATCTCAGTTGTACTTCTGAACGAGTTCGTGAACATTATTATGAAAGGGAATAATGTCATGATCGCGAAGATGACAGATACGATGTAGATTACAACCTTAAGACCAGTGTCGCTTCTTCTGATTGAAGATCTGTTTAATGCATTATCACTCATATCATTCACCTCACATAGCCTTTAAAGCTTTAAGCTCTTTCTTTCTGAGCTTCTTAAGCTTTGCCTCGTCCTTATCTCTGAGGATGTAGAATACAATTGCAGAGAGAGCAACGATAATTACGAACATGATAACGCTTGCAGCTGCTGCCTTATTGTATAAGTAACGGCCGGACAAACCTACCATACGTATGAACATGTTGAGAGTCATAACTGCACCGTTTGCCTGCTTAACACCTGCATACAATTCAGGAACGTCGAACATGTTGAGACCACCGATGAGTGATGTAACAAGTACGAACAAGAGGATCTGACGGATACAAGGAATTGTGACTCTGAAGAATGTCTGTGCTCTGTTAGCACCGTCGATTTCAGCAGCTTCGAAGATCTCAGGGCTGATACCGATAACACCTGCGATGAGGTTAACCATCGTGTAACCATACCACTGATAGAACTGAACGAAGGCTACGATCAACTTGAGTGCCCACTCGTTATTATTGAATCTGTAAGCTTCCTTCATGATATGCATACCAGTAAGAAGGTCGTTTACAGCACCCTTCGGGAATCCGAACAATACGTTGAACAAGATAGCCAACGTAGCTGCCGTAATGATATTCGGCATGTAGAACAAGATCTTGAAGATACCGGAGCCCTTGACCTTTGATCTTCTGTCTGTGAACCAAGCAGTGAACAAAAGGGCAAAACCGAGCTGAGGGATAAAGTTGATTATCCAGATGATAACCGTGTTCTTAAATGCCTGCTTAAACTTAGCGTTTGTAAATACCCATCTGAAGTTCTCGAAAAGGCCAATCTTCATTACACTGACCTCGACTTCTTCGCCGGTGGATAACTTAATCTTCATTACTTCAGAACCATCAGCTTCGCTGAGTTCATATTTAACGAAGAAATTTGATTTCTTATTTAAAGCCTCAGTAGCAAGTCTCTTGTCGACCTTGGCGTTGATAGAAGGCTTGGAATCTGCATCTGCATCAGCATCTTCTTCCTCATCAACATCCTCTTCCTCTTCTGCGTCGGCATCAGCAGCTGCTGCCTTTTTGCCTACCTTGTAAGAAGAAGGATCTGCGAAGTAGCTCCATGAAACTGTTTCCTCATACTTGCCGTCTGTGGTAGCAATTACCCATGTAGCATCGAGCTTGTCCTGAGCGATTTCCTCGGACTTGACAACGTATTCAAAACTCTTGATCTCGTTCTCAACTTCCTTGGCATCTCTGTTTTTGTTTGCTTTGTCTTTCCTATACTTTTCTCCTACGTAATTCTCGAAAGCCTTCTGAGCATCTTTTGCAGAAGGTTCGATTACTGCAGTAACAGAATGGAAAGTAGTCTTACCATTACCCTGAAGATCTGTAAAACCGAGAATGAATGTGTAAACAACAGGATACAGAGTAAAGATTAAGAATGTAATTATAAACGGGATTGAAAATAGATAACCATATTTAGAATAGTTAACCAGTTTTTTGTTTCTCATTACAGCCTCCTCTGAAGTTTTAAAAAGCGGCAGGGTAAACCACTAATCTACCCTGCCGCCAACAGCATCAAAATACTAGATAGTATTAGAGAGCAAATGCGCTTGTAACGTTGTCCTTGAACTGCTGGATAGCTGCATCCTTATCAAGTTCGCCGTGAGCATACTTGCTAGCTGCATCCTTGAAGAAGCCATTGATGTCTTCATCGTACTGAGTCATAGCCTTACCTGTAGCGTTAGCGTTACCAGGGATGAACTTTTCGAATACGTTCTGACCACCGCAGAAGTCGAGTGTTCCGTCGGACTTACCCATAACTACTGCAGAAGCAACTGTATCCTTAGCTCCGTTACCCATCTTGTCGTTAGCCCAGAGGTACTGGAGACCGTTCTCAGAAGTATCAAGAGTGATCCACTCGATGAGCTCTGCAACGCCCTCTGCCTGATCTGTGTCCTTGTTAGCAAGAACCCATGTGCCGCCCCAGAAGAAGCCAACCGGAGGTGTGCAAACTCTCCAGTCACCAACTGTGTCGCCAGCCTGACCAGCCATTACGTAGTTGATGAGCCAAGCAGGTCCGAAGAAGCAGAATGTGTTAGCTTCAGCGCCAGCACCCATCTCTGCGTACCATGCTTCGTTCCAAGAACCTGTGTCCTTAGAAAGATCTTCATCGATGAGCTTCTTGTAGATGTCGAGATAAGCTTCTCTCTGAGGATCGATAACGATGTTATTGTCCTTGTCGAGCCAAGCCTTTGTAGCAGCCTTCTCGCATACGTTCCACATGTCGTCACCACCAGCGACAAGCTTGTAGCCCTTTGCCTTGAGCTGTGCTGCAGCGTCCCAGAACTTATCCCAGTTGCCTGTACCAGCGCCAACGATCTTCTCGATCTCGTCCGGATCATCTGTTCCGAATACGTCCTTAGCGATGGAAGCTCTGTAGATCATAGCTCCGCCAGTAGCCTGGTATCCGAGTGCAACGATCTCGCCATCACGTGAACCGATGTCGATTGTGTAAGGTGCGATGTCAGCTTCTGCAACCTTAGTATCTACGTCGATACCAAGATCCTTGTATGTAGCTGCGTATTCAGACATATCACCCTGAGCATACTTGAGGATGAAAGCTGCTTCTGCTGCGTACATATCAACGTCTGCGCCACCTGCGAGTGCCTGGTCGATAGCCTGCTGATAAGCACCACCGTCTGTTGCAACGATTGTGCACTTAACAGTGTACTTCTCACCGAACTCAGGGTTGAGCTCGATGTACTTAGCTACCATGTTAGGGATCTCGTTTGTGAATGACCAGAGGTTGATTACCTCAGAACCTGAACCATACTGAGGCTGAGTTTCCTCAGTATCTGTAGGGGTTGACTCATCATCACCACCACCCTGCTGCTGATCATCACCGGAAGGTGCTACATCAGAAGTTGTAGGGTCTGTCTTGTTACATCCAGCTGCGATAGCTGCGACCATTGCTACGGAAAGAACACTAGCAATAACCTTTTTCATAAAGTTTCCTCCTTAATGAATTTGTTCGGGACCTTTCGGTCCTTCTACACAGTAAATATTAGTCAAAAACGCCCTGTGTTTCTCCACACTTTTTGCTACAAATTGACCACAATTATACATTTCTTGCGTTTTTTGAGTAATTTGTACAATTTTTGCTTTTCGAATGGATAAATTGCATAAAACGAATGAAATTGCTGCACGTTTTACAGAGAGATACCTGCTCCGTTTGTGCATATTACGAATAACTCCGCTTTTCTCTTGTGATTAAAGCCGACAGGACGGCTGCTATTCGCTCAACAAGTGTAATATGGTATTATTCACATATTATTATTTCAGCGAGATATGGAGATATATATGGCTTCTTCTTTCTTCAGTCCTAAAAGTCTGGGCACCAGGATCCTTACCGGATTGACCAATCTTATTATAGTAAATCTTGTTTTTATTATTACTTGTATACCTTTTATAACAATCGGCGCTTCTGTCACGGCTTTGTACAGGATCACCATTGCGATCGTGGCAGGAGATAACCCGTCCGTTTTGCGCGATTACTTTAAGTCATTCAAGGATAACTTCGTCAAGTCTACGCTGTTTTTCATCTTATATCTGATCCTCGGAGCCTTCTTCGGCTTTGAGATCTACATGGTCCGCACCATGATGGCCGAGAATATGCAGTGGGTACAGTATCCCGCGTATTTCTTCGTTTTCGCGATATTCGCATCAGCATGCTACGCTTTCCCGCTCATCGCATGGTTTGAGGAGTCATTTAAGCAGGTGCTCAAGAATTCCCTTCTTATCGCTCTCACCAATCTCCCGTTTACGATCATGCAGGCGGTAATCGCAGCGGTATTTATTTTGTTCGTAGATTACAATTACGCGATACCCTTAAGCTTTGCGTGCTTCATGGGCATCGCGGCAATTGCATGGTTCTATTCACTTTTCCTCAAGAGGATCTTCGCCAGGTTCGGCGCTGATATCAACTTCAACGAGGAAGAAGAGACGTTTGTTGCATCTAATACATCTGCTAAAAAAACGGATTCGTCATCCGATGAAAAACCTGATGACGAATCCGATGATGATTCAGATGATGATTCAACTGAAGAATCAGAGTGATGCTTTGATCTGCTTGTAGATTCCCTCTGCGTCGAGCTGGAATTCCTTCATGAGTGCGCCTGCAGGGCCGGACTTACCGAATCTGTCATAGACACCGATCTTTGTGACCTTTACAGGATAATTCTCAGAGAGTACATCGCATACTGCGCTGCCCAAGCCTCCGATTACGGAGTGCTCTTCTGCTGTGAAGACTCTTCCTGTCTTCTTAGCGAACTCAAGGATAGTATCCTTGTCGATAGGCTTAACCGTATGAACGTTAACTACTGCAGCGCTGATGCCGTCAGCTGCGAGCAAATCTGCTGCGCCCATAGCTTCAGCAACGCATACGCCGTTAGCGAAGATAACGATGTCTGTACCGTCCTTGATAACAACTGCCTTGCCTACTTCGAACTTGTAGTCAGGATTGTCATTGATTACCGGAACAGCTGCTCTTCCGAATCTCATGTAGAAAGGTCCCTCTGTCTCAGCTGCTGCCATAACTGCAGCCTTAGCCTCGATATCATCGGAAGGAACGATTACTGTCATGCCGGGGATAGTTCTCATAAGAGCAACGTCCTCTAAGCACTGGTGGGAAGCGCCGTCCTCACCTACCGTGATACCTGCGTGTGTAGCGCCGATCTTAACGTTGAGGTGCGGATAACCGATTGAGTTTCTTACCTGCTCGAAATTTCTTCCTGCTGCAAACATTGCGAAAGAGGATACGAACGGGATCTTGCCGCATGTGGAAAGACCTGCAGCGATGCCTGTCATGTTTGCTTCAGCAATTCCGCAGTCGATATGACGTTCCGGGAATGCCTTCTTGAATGTGGAAGTCTTTGTAGCGCCTGCGAGGTCAGCATCGAGAACTACAACGTTGGGGTTCTTCTGACCAAGCTCTACAAGTGCGTTACCATAACTTTCGCGTGTAGCGATCTTTTTTACTTCACCGTCTGCCATACTCATGCCTCTCCTATCTTTGCAATCTGTTCGTCAAGCTCTTTAATTGCCTGCTCGTACTCTTCATCGTTAGGAGCCTTGCCATGCCAGCCTGCCTGATTTTCCATGTAGGAAACGCCCTTGCCCTTTGTGGTCTTCATGATGATGGCCGTAGGCATTCCCTTGCATTCCTTTGCCTTAGCAAAAGCGTCTCTGATCTGGTCGAAGTCGTGACCGTCGATGCAGATAACGTTGAAGTTGAATGCTTCGAGCTTCTTGTCGATCGGATAAGGTGAGCAAACGTCATCGATCTTACCGTCGATCTGAAGTCCGTTGTTGTCGATGATAACTGTGAGGTTATCGATCTTCTTTGCGCCTGCAAACATAAATGCTTCCCAGATCTGGCCTTCCTGGATCTCGCCGTCGCCTGTGAGAGTATAAACTCTGTAGGAATCGCCGTTAAGCTTAGCAGCGAGTGCCATACCTACTGCTGTGGAAACGCCCTGGCCGAGTGAGCCTGTGCTCATGTCAACGCCGGGAGTCTCAGTCATGCAGGGGTGGCCCTGGAGGTAAGAACCGAGCTTACGAAGAGTCGTAAGGTCTTCTACAGGGAAGTAACCTCTGTTAGCGAGTGTTGAATAAAGACCCGGAGCCGTGTGACCCTTGGAGAGAACGAATCTGTCTCTGCCCGGATCCTTGGGATTCTTAGGATCGATATTCATCTCTTCGAAATAGAGATATGTGAACATATCTGCCGCGGAAAGTGATCCGCCCGGATGACCGGACTTTGCACTGTGAACAGCTGTAACAATGCCCTTACGGACATTAGCTGCTGTGAGTTGAAGTTCTTTGTTAGTCATTTAAGAATTACCCTTCTTCTATAGATTTATTTTCATAGGTCAGCCTGACCTACTTGAGGTCAGGCTGCACACTTATAAAACCAAACTGTATCAGTTGAACGGAGCGTTGAAAGGATTTTCCTTCGGATATCTGTCGCCTGCGGGCTTGTTGTAGCCGATGTCGCAAGGGCAAATGCCGAGGTATGTGAAGAGGTTGTAGAGAGCCTTTCCATAGTGACCGAATGCAACTGCGCCGTGATGAGGGAAGTTCTTCTCGATAAGGAAGTATCTGTAGAATCTGCCCATTTCCTTGATAGCGAATACGCCTGTACCGCCGAAGGATCTTGTAGCAACAGGGAGAACCTCACCCTCTGCAACGTAAGCTCTGATCTGTCCGTCAGAAGTGGACTGCAGTCTGTAGAATGTGATGTCGCCAGGCATGATGTCGCCCTCGAGAGTACCGTTTGTAACCTCTACAGGGAGAGCACGAGCCATGATCATCTGGTTCTTCATCTCGCAGAAAGCAAGCTTCTTGGAGCATGTGTTACCGCAGTGGAAGCCCATGAAT
>JAEFBB010000017.1 GCA_016292215.1 Saccharofermentans sp.
CTCCGCTCCCGCCTTCATGGCTGCGCTCTCTATATATTTCCTGTGCTTCTCACCTGATTCGCACTCGAACGTCCTGGTGGTACCATCACCTGTTATTGTCATTTTGATCGTCTGATCAGGCAATAACTCATCAATTATATCGCTCCACTCGATGACGCAGACACCGTTTCTGTAAAAGTATTCATCAAGTCCGCTCATAAGGAAGTCATCCGGGCCAGACAGTCTGTAAGTATCAAAGTGGAACAGCATCAGCCTTCCGCCCTCATACTCATTTACGATGGTAAAAGTCGGGCTCGAGACATGAGATTCAGATCCAAGTCCCTTTGCAATCCCTCTGGTAAGGCATGTCTTTCCTGCGCCGAGATCGCCAGTCAAAGCGATGACGTCGCCGCCGACAAGAGCCTTTGCCAGTTCATAGCCAAAGCTCTCGGTCATTTCAGGTGATGTAGTACTAAATCTGATCATGCGTAGTAATTTTACATTCAAGAATAACAAATAGCAAAAATAGTTTGAAGAAGCTTGTTTTCGCGCTGCCTAGAGCATCGCTGTCCCGCTCAAAGATAGTCCCTTTCATCTTTTTGCGGGGCATTAGGACTACATTTTCGCTCAAAGATAGTCCCTTTCATCTTTTTACGGGGCATTGGGACTACATTTTCGCTCAAAGATAGTCTTTCTCTTAAATTGTCCGCCGTTTTGCCACTGCCAAACACAAAAAAGAAGCTGCTCCCGAGGGAACAGCTTCTTTGAAATACTTCGTTGCAGTAAGCGAAAATACTGATTAACGCTTTGAGAACTGTGAAGCCTTTCTTGCCTTCTTGAGACCCGGCTTCTTTCTTTCCTTCATACGTGCGTCACGTGTGAGGAATCCGCTCTCCTTGAGAACTGCCTTGTAGCTCTCTTCATCAGCTTCAACCAAAGCTCTTGCAATACCGTGACGGATTGCACCGGCCTGACCGGAGATACCGCCGCCGATAGCCTTAACGATTACGTCGAACTTATCCTCAGTCTGTGTAGCTGCGAGGGGCTGACGAACGATGAGCTTAAGTGTATCGAGACCAAAGTACTCATCGATGTCCTTGCCGTTGATCGTGATCTTGCCCTTACCGGGAACCAAACGAACGGCTGCTACTGCGTCCTTACGACGGCCTGTGCCGTAATAATATACTTTGCTGCTTGTTTTCTTTGCTGCCATATTCAGTTAGTCCTCCGATTAAAATGTGTGAACTTCAGGCTTCTGAGCTGCCTGCTCGTGCTCGGGGCCGGCATAAACGTGAAGCTTTCTGAACATCTGACGTCCGAGGGAGTTCTTGGGGAGCATGCCCTTAACAGCAAGCTCAACAGCCTTCTCGGGGTTCTTAGCCATCAAAGTACGATAGTCGATCTCCTTCATTCCACCCGGGAAACCGGAGTGATGACGATAGAGCTTATCGTCGAGCTTCTTACCTGTAAGGATGATCTTAGAAGCGTTGATTACGATTACATTATCACCGGTATCAAGGAAAGGAGTGTATGTAGGCTTGTGCTTACCTCTTAAGAGCTTAGCAACCTCTGTAGCCAAACGACCGAGAACCATGCCCTCAGCGTCGATTACGAGCCATTTCCTTTCTATTGAATCCTTGGTTGCAACATATGTACCCATGTGTCTTTCTCCTTAAATTCATTGAGTCTTCTTATATTCAAATGCCTAATATAAGCAAAAAATACAGGCCTGCTCGATGAGCAAGCCTGCATATAATAACCGCCTATTATTGTTATGTCAACAATTTTCGCGAAAAAACTTTAAGAATTCTCTTAAATCCGTCGAATTTCGCCTTTTTTCGCGTTTATTCGCCGTCTGTATAAACGATTTCGGTGATCTCGCCCATACCATTCTCGGCATTGATCCAAAGCTGTGTGTTGCTTGCCTTGTAGATAAGGATGAAGTCATCCTCATAGTCAGGAGTGCCCAGAACAGCCTTTGCATCAGCGAAGGAATCGCCTACATGCAAGCCGTTGCAGTCTGTGAGTGAATCAACGATAACGATCGTCTTAATGTACTCGATGCCTTCAGACTTGTATGCGCCGACCGTGAAACCGGGATACATATAAGCTCTGTCTGTACCCTGGCCTGCGCAGGAAGCCTGCTCAAGGAATTCGTAGTTGTCGCCTAATACAGCGATCGCAGGTGCGACTTCTGTGCCGGGCATGATCGTGTAGCCGTTGAAGCTGAAGCAGTACTGGCCTTCTGTTGACACAGAAGCGCCCTGTGAGTTCTCTACAGAGATCTGTGTCTGGCCGCCGCCGAGCTGTGAAGCTGCTACTGTCTCGCCGTTACCGCCCTTGTCGCACCCTGCGAGAAGTGATGCCGCGAGGCATAATCCCATTGTTACTGAAATGATCTTTTCTTTTTTCATCTTTCTTCTCCTATTATCTTAAATATAGTTTTAGGCATATTCAGGTGTTCCGCCGGCTCTCACCGGTAACATCGAACCGTCAAACTGGTGACGGCTGTCCCGTATCTGACTGTCAGTCTTCTTGAAATAAACCGACTGATGGTGCAGAAACATCGTCGAATCACAATGATACCACTGTCCGTCGAGTTTTACGAGATTCCAGTAGTGGCCGTTGTAAGACACGGGATATCTTACAACCATCATGTTGGGAATTCCAGCGCAATCCAGGAGCATTTTCGCGCATGCATAGAATCCGTAGCAGTCACCGCTGCGCTTCATCAGCGCTCTGTAGACCGCATCTTCGTATGTCTGCGTGCCGAAAACCGTCTCGTAGGTGACGTTCGAATGAACCCAGTCAAAGATATTTCTTGCAGTCTCGGTGTCATTCGAGCCTCTGAGCTTATCGACAAGGGCATTAGCAGTTCTTAAGATCTCGTTATAATGAGACGAATCCCAGGCGCCGCCCGCGCCGAGAACGCTGTCAATAACGTTGGGCTTCTTGATGATTACATAAGCGTCCTGCTTACGGACATTGCCCGCCTTGTCAGCTGCTTTATATGTAATCTTATATACGCCTTCCGTTCCGAGGATAACCTGCGAATCATCTACTACCACCCTCGGGTCCTCATCATAGTCATCCTTCCAGGTTACGCCGTCAAAGTAGTTTATGGAGGCATCGGCAGAGTCATCGATGTTGATGTCGTGAATGCCGTAGAAAAGCGGCGCGTTATGGTCATCAGTAACGTGGAACGGGACATCGATAACCGTGGAATTGTTATACCAGTCCGTCACAACTACAGGAACGAGATAATCGCCCGTAAGCTGGTAATCCGGCACGCCGTCCCTGTATTCAATAGTGGCTATTCCGGACAGATCGTAAAGGTATCCCACGCACTCGGAAGCCTCAGGCCACTTGACTCTCGCATACTGCATCTTAGGCAGGGCAATCCCCTTGGGCGGAGTATGGTCTTCGATCCTGAGGATTACGTCCTTCTCAAAGGCCTCATCATAGAAGACCGTGAGCTGGTAAACAGCAGGAATATCAGTATCGATCCCTGATATGTCGGTAACGAATCTGGCGTCCTTGGGACACTCTTTGAAAAAGTCTTCTATCTTTATCTCAGAGCCTGCTTCGATCGTGACCTCTCTTACGAGATTTCTGTTCGCATCCCGGATAGTAAACACCACCGTTACCACGAGGATAGCAGCGATATATAAGAAAGCAGCAATTCTTCCAACTATTTTATGCATAACCAGTCTTTTTCGTTGTCCAAAACTGACGCGCAGTCAGGCTTAACCTCCGGTATTATCCCCTTCGTCCGGCGGATTGTCCGGCGTTGCCGGCGGCTCTGATATCTCCGGCTTCGGATCATCTGTAACGACAGGATTATCCGTGATCACAGGATCGTCAGTAATATCAGGCGATGGCGTTATCGTCGGTGTTATCGTGTCTGTCGGTGTGTCCGTAACAGTAGGATCCGGAGTAATAGTCGGACCCGGTGTTACCGTAACATCAGGCGACGGTGTGGTCGAAAGTGACGGATCCACTGCAGGCGACGGCGAAGCGTCAGGATCCTGTGTCGGTTCGGGTGTTATTGTCGGCGTAGCGTATTCCTTGGAACCGCCGGCACGCTCAGGATAAAGCGAACCGTTAAAGTGATGGTAGCTGTCACTGATCTGGTCATCGGTACACATGAAGTAAACGCTCGGGTGACCTCTGAATACCGTTGCATCGCAGTGATACCATTCGCCGTTAAGGTAAACAAGATTCCAGTAGTGTCCGTTGCCTGTTACGGGGTATCTCCTGACCATCATGTTGGGGATGCCTGCCTGGTCGAGGAGCATTTTCGCGCAGCAGTAATAGACATAGCAGTCGCCGTTACGTCTGGAGAATCCTCTGTATGCGGCGCTTGTGTAAGACTGGGATCCGTAAACCGTCTGGTAATAGATGTGATTATGGACCCAGTTGAAGATGTTTCTTGCAGTGGCGACGTCACTGCCGCCCCAAAGGCCTGACATGATCCTTGACGCCAACGGATAAGGATCGCCCGACGAATTGCCGTAATATCCGCCGTCTCCGCCGGAGCCCTCGGAAGATCCTCCGCCTTCAACAGGCAGGGTAATTGTGATCTTGGCAGTGTAACTGCTCATGTTTCCTACCTTGTCGATGGCCTTGTAGTAGACCTCGTAAACGCCGTTCTCTGCCCAATTTACCTGCGAATCATCGACCTTCATGATCGGGAATTCATCGTAATCGTCAACGACGGTGATGCTGTTGTAGAAATCGATCTCATCGGGGTTGCCGTTGCTCTCAAGGTCATGAATGCCCTTGATCACAGGTGCAGTCACGTCATCAACGATGTGGAAAGGCACCTCGATAACGGTGGAGTTGTTGTACCAGTCGGTGACAACGACCGGAACGAGGTAGTCGCCGGTCTCGTGGAGATCAGGCGTGCCGTTCTGATATTCGATCGAAGCGATTCCGGACAGATCGTACAGATACCCGACGCATTCATAGGCTTCGGGCCATTTAACTTTTGTGAAATGCTCCTTCGGTAATGCAATACCCTTGGGACCGGTGTGATCCTCGATCCTGAGGACCACATCCTTCTCAAATGCTTCATCATAGAAGACCTTGAGCTTGTATACGGCGGGTACACGCGTATCAATACCTGAGATATCGGTCACGAACCTTGCGTCAGCAGGCAGTTCGTTGAAAAAATCCTCGATCTTGATATGCGAACCGGCTTCGATTACAACCTCTTTCTTGAGATTCTTATCGGCGTCTTTGATGGTGCAGAACACCGTCACCCCAAGGATAGCGGCAATGTAGAAGAAGGCTCCAAATTTTCCGATCTTTTTAAACATCATTTTTTTATGATAATTCTTTATCTCGAAAAACTCCAACCTTAATTGCCGGAATCTGTCTGAAATCAGTAATTACGGATCAGTTGTCGCGTTCGGATCAGTAGTCGGTTCAGGTGTGTCGGTGTTCGTAGGATCCGCTGTAGGAGCCGGTGTTGTTGTATCTGCGGCTGTCGTCGGCGTTGTTGCAGAAGGCGTAGGTGTAGACGTATCTGCCGGGCTCGTAGTCGTCGTTGCGCTGGGCGTAGGCGTTACCGTGGTGCTCGGATCTGCTGTCGGCGTAGGCGAGTCGGTCGGTGTAGCAGTAGGTACCTCCGTAGGTGTAGGCGAAGGCAGATAATCCTTAGATCCGCCGGCTCTCATAGGATAGAGCGAACCGTTGAACTGGTGATATCTGTCGTTGATCTGATCGTCCGTGCACATGAACCAGATGCCCGGATGGTCGTTGTAACCTTCGGTAGCATCGCAGTGATACCATTCGCCGTTAAGCTTAACGAGGAGCCAGTAGTGAATGTTGCCGTTATATCTCGGATAACGGTCGACTCTCATGTTCTCGATTCCTGCGATATCAAGGAGCATCTTGCAGCATGCGTAGTAAACGTAGCAGTCTCCGTTGTGTCTTGTGAATCCTCTGTAAGCGGCACGCTCATATGAACGTGTTCCGCTTAAGAGTCTGAACCACAATGTATTGTGGACCCAGTTAAAGATATTCCTTGCGGTCTCGACATCGTTGCTGCCGTAAAGGTTTGCCATTACTTTTCTAGCGAGCGCATAAGGATCGCCGTCGCCATCATAATCGCCGTCGTTGCCGCCGGAAGACGGGTTAGCATCTGCAGGGAACTTGATCGTAAGGTTAACAAGAGCTGTGCCAATATTGCCTGCCTTGTCGACAGCCTTATAAGTAAGTGCATATGTGCCTGCATTTGTGTAATCAACGAGTGAATCATCGATCTTGATGACAGGCTCGGGATCGTAGTCATCCGTAACCGTAACGCCAGCAAAGAAATCCAGACCGTCGGGGTTGCCCTCGAGCTCAAGATCGTGAGCGCCTGCAATGACCGGAGCGGTGTGGTCATCAATGACCGTGAAAGGTACCTGGATAACAGTGCTGTTGCCGTATACGTCGGTTACGAGTACGGGGACGTTAAATTCTCCGCCCTGGGTAAATACCGGCGCTCCTTCCTGATACTCAATTTTCGCGATTCCGGACAGATCGTACAGATAAGCGACACATTCGGAAGCTTCAGGTATCTTCCAGTTGAGATAGAGTGTCATGGGAACAGCCTGTCCCGTAGGACCCGTGTGATCTTCGATCCTTACGATGACATCCGCTTCCTTCTTGCCGTATCCGATCTTGATCTGGTAAACAGCCGGAATGGTCGTATCAATGCCTGAAACATCCGTCAGGAATACAGCATTATCGGGTACTGTATCGAAGAATGCTTCCAGCGTTATCGGACTGCCGGCTTCAATGATTACGTCTGTCTTGATCTTATCTTTGCTGCCGCATGCGACTAAAATGCCAACCGTGCAGATTGTCACTAAGAAGATGCAGATACAAAGAAGTCTTTTTTTCTTTTCAGTTTCCATTTTCCTTTAATCCCCTGTAAAAGTATTTCTAGATTCAGTCATCCTTATAAGGGAAGCCCGATAAAATCTTCCCCTGGTAGACGTTGATATAGCTTTGTACTGATGTGGTCGACCTTGGAGGATATTTGTCTCCTGCAAAGTTATGGTTGGTCGGAGCATTCTTGATCTCCGAATCCGTCATCATGAAGCAGAAATATCCCTTCGATGTATAACCGTCGAAATACTTCTGTGCATCGCAGTGATACCATTCGCCGTTGAGCTTGACCAAAGCCCAGTAGTGAATGTTCTCCCATGAATTCTTACGGTCTCTGATAACGCAGAGATTCTCGATGCCCTCTACGTCCATCATGGCCTTGCATACAGCCCATGTGCCGTAGCAGGAAGAATATCTCTTGGTGAAAGTATTAATGGCTGCTACAGCCCAGTTGCCGTAAGCAGGTGTGCTTAAGATAAAGCTGATATTCTTGTGGACCCAGTAGAAGATCTTCATGGTCTTAACGATGTCGTTGTCGCTCTCGCTTAAGATCTGGGCATTGATCTCTCTTGCCATTCTGTAAGCTTCGTCGATATAAGCCTGTGAGACGGCAGAGGATTCTTCCGCATTTGCAATAACGATTACGTGGACCGTTACCGTGACCTCAGTGACGTTATTGACATCATCTCTTGCTCTGAAGACCAGCGGATAATCACCTACACAGCTTAAGTTGACCTGTGTATTGTCGATCTCGAGCACCGGATTTTCTGCGTAATCGTCCTTGACGATGATGCCTTCTCTATAAGCGATCGATTCGGTACCGACCATAACGTCGATATCGTGTGTGCCATAGATCTCGGGCGCCTTGGTATCCTTCTTAACATAGAACGGAACTTCGACGATGGAATAATTGCCGTTCCTGTCGGTAAGCTTTACGCCGATATCGAAGTGGCCGCCCTTTGAAAGGTCAGGATCACCCTCGGCATAAGAGCATGTTACTTCTGTCAGATCGAAAATGCTGTCTACAAGCGTCTCGGGAGCAGGAGCCTCACCGGTATACATCTCTACCGGAACGGGCTTGCCTACAGGTGCCGTGCAGTCGACAACATTAAGTATCGAATGAACTACGTGGCCGCCGCAGTCGATGGCGATGTCATATGATGCAAGCATGCCTGTGTCAATGGCATCGACATTGGTGATGAACTTTGTGTTCGGCGGGACAGTAGTAAAAAAACAATCGAGCGTGATCGGATGACCATACTCGATAGTTACTTCCGTGAGTACTTCAGAATCGATCTCGTTGAGCAGAGCAGTGCGGTAAAAATAGCATCCTAAAACGCCTAATAAGGCTCCCGAGATCAGAGGCATAACCAGAAATCCCAAAAACCTTATTACGTTGAACTTATACTTTTTCTTACCGATGCGACTCACGATGGATTAGATTCCTGTAGCGAAATACTGGATCTGTGTGATCTTTCCGTTACCGTCAAAGTAGAAACGGAGATCGGAGCTGCCCTTGACGTAAGTGTACATAACTTCGGTAGTTGTCGTAGGCTCACCGTATGCTGCCTTGACATCATCGATCGTCTGACCGATGTAGATGCCTTCAGCTGTTGTTACGGTATCATCGCAAAGAGCGATTCTGGAGATGACATCACTTCCCGTGAATGTCTCGACCTGGATAGAGCCGCCCTTGAATACGTATTCCTTGGTCATGCCCTGGCCGGCGCAGGATTCTACCTCATAGACTTCGTAATCATCTTCGGAAAACTTGGAGTCATCGATCTCAGTGTTAACGATGAGCTTTACTCCGCTGTAAACGAAAACGTAATTCTCGCTCTCAGCCTGGGCATCAACAGTGCCTGCAGGTGTGCCGTTGCCGGAATTCTGCTGCTGGGTAGAGATAACGTTAACGTCGGATGATACAGGCTCAGGTTCGTTATTGCATGCTGCAACGCTGACACCTACTATGCTCAAACTCATGATGAGAGCTGCTGCTTTTGTGAACTTCATTTCTATATTCCTCCATATCTGTTCTGATGAACACCATATTATAATACACTAAGCCCTTTACTCGCATATGACAAAAATGAGTGAAAATGCCCGCAAATTTTACTCTAAAATGACAAATATAAATAAAGGGCGCTTTTCCGCGCCCTCAAATCAGTTTTCTATGGCGTTAGCGCCGTAGCTTCTGAGCTCTCCGTAAGTCTCTATCTCGTAGAGCTGGTCAGCGATCATATCGTTATAGAACCGGATATCTTTCTCGTATTCTGCGGCAACTTCAGGGACCGTCCTGTAGTCCGTGAGATCGTAATTGTCCACAAGATACTGCCCGAAATATACGCTGAGCTTCTCTGCCCCGTAAAGATTGAGATGGAAGCCTCCGTCGTAAGTATCCTGGCTCATATCAAGCCCGATCTCTTCCATGTAATCGCAGAAGTTGATATATGTCAGGCCGTGCTGCGCGGCATAATTCTCGATGTTCTGATCCCACTGCTCGTACCAGCCGTATTCGATAGGCGCACGGACGAGGAGGAGCTCGATATTATTCTGCTCGCAGAGAATTCTGATCTGGTCGAGATAGTACATTGCGTTCTCGCCGAATTCGCGCTCGATAAGAGGCATCATAGGCGGCATCTTGCCCTGGGGCATAACGTCGCAGCGCATGTAATATCCGTTGTGCGAAGTGATGTCCTTGGTAAAGACATGCTCAAAATCAGTCTTCGTGAGCTCGTTCCATCTGTCGTGATAACGAAGGATCGGGAAAACGTAAGAAGCGAATGTCTCGCCCTCGGTCATGGAGGCATTGATGGCATCGACCTTGTCCCTGGACCATCTCATGCCGTCTAAAGTCATTCTGTTATAAGCTTCCTTGCGCGGGACATCGTGCTGCATGTTATGGATGGAGAGCACGACGACCTTGGGGGTCTCGGTCCTGAGCACATCCTTCAGCAAATAATAAGTCTGGCAGATATACTGCTCACCGGAGCCTCTGATATAAGCTGAGATGCCGTATTCCTCGTACATCTTGATCGGGGAATAGCTCTCATATGCGTCGCAGTCTCCGAAAAAGATAACGTCATGAGGGACCTTTTCCTTGTAGTATTCTTCGGTAAAAGAGCCCTCGATAACACCTCTCTGGTATTTAGGCATGAGAAGGCGCTGCACGAACCAGAGTATTGCAACAGACAATACCAGCAGTACGAGCGCGGTAATGATCTTAGTGGAAGTCTTGGAACTCTTTTTTGAGCCTTTTGCCATTACATTGCCTTCTTAAGACGGCGGAAGTCACCCAGAGCCTTCCAGCCGATCTTTACGATCTTCTTGATATTGATGGAGTTCGTGCCTCCCTGGCGCGGTCTGAAAGTGACCTCACGGAAAGCATACTCTTCTCCGTAATGAACGAAGTAAGTGGTCATCATGATATTCGGCAGGTTGTAATCCTTGTCGAGCTTATAAAGGTACTTGGCGACTGTTTTCGCGTGCATAAGGCGGAAAGGCGCATTCGCATCCGGAACCTTTACATGGAAATAGCACTTGATAAGGAAGCAGACCACCTTCTCGACGAAAGCTCTGGACTTGCCGTCGCCTCTTACGACTCTGTGTCCGAAGATGCCCTTATAGCCGTTCCTCATCTGCCAGAAAGTATCGAATTCTTCAGGCAGTGTCTGTCCGTCGGAATCAGTCTGGAATATAAAATCAGCACCCTGCTTGATCGCATAATCGTAAAGCGCGATGACCTTAGGGCCGTGCTGCTTGCCCGTGTTTGAAAGTATCTCGAGCTGGGGGTGATCAGTCTTAAACTGCTCCAGAAGATCGTGCGTTCTGTCGACGCTTCCGCTGTCGGCAATAACGAGCCTTGATTGGGGATCCTTGCCTTCGAGGATCGGATACCAGGAAGATACAACATCAACGATATTGTCTTCTTCGTTATATGCGGGCATAACGATATAAAGGATGTCCATTACTTACTCCTCCGGTAAATTCTTGCGCTCGCTCACGATGTAGCGCGGGCGGTGTTTTGTCTCAAGATAGATCTTGCCGATGTATTCTCCGATGACGCCTAAGCTTATCATCTGGATGCCGGATACGAAGCAGAGGATGCATGTCGTGGAAGCCCAGCCGTCAACGTAGTATCCGGAAATAACGGACACGAGAACATAGATGATCCCGATAAGGCTTAAGAACGCTACGATAAATCCCATTACTGTAATGAGTCTTAACGGTCTTACCGAGAAAGAAGTAACTCCGTCGATCGCGAGCGAAGCCATCTTTGAGAGCGGATAATGCGTCTTGCCCGCTTCTCTCTCGGCTCTCGAATAATAGACTGCCGACTGCTTGAATCCGAGCTGCGGGATGATGCCTCTTAAGAAGAGATTTACTTCGCCGTAGCCTTCAAGAGCATCCAGTACTCTAGAGCTCATGAGTCTGTAATCCGCATGGTCGGGGATGATGTCTACGCCCATTCCGCGAAGGAACTTATAGTAAGACTGGGCTGTCGTTCTCTTAAACCACGTATCGGACTTTCTGTCATTTCTGACTCCGAAAACAATCTCATTGCCCTTTGCATATTCATCGACCATCTCCGTGATCGCATTGATATCGTCCTGACCGTCGCAGTCCATCGAAATAGTGATGTCAGCGAACTTCTTTGCTTCCATGAGGCCTGCGATGAGAGCATTCTGATGGCCCCTGTTGCGCGAAAGTGAGATAGCAGCGAATCTCTTATCCTGTTCAGTGAGTGACGTGAGGATATCCCATGTCGTATCCTTACTGCCGTCGTTTACGAACATAACGCGGCTGTCATCGCTTATCTTGCCGGCTTCCACCAGCTCATCTACTTTTGCTTTGAACTTGCCGCTCGTAAGCGGAAGGACCTGCTCTTCGTTATAGCAGGGAATTACGAGATAAAGTACAGGCGTCATTAAAAGCTCCCCATAATTATTTTCTACGGAGATTATAGCATAACCATAAAATAATAAATTAGTTCAGGTATTTTTGATCGTATGGTTCTTGTAATCGATCCTGGTCTGGACAGACTGTGTGGCGCTCGCCGGATACTTGTCCTTCTTAAACTGGAATCCGTTCCATCCGCCCTGCCAGAAATCCAGGAGCTCTTCCGTGGTATACATGAAGAAATAACTGTCGTAGCCTTCACGCCATGTCGCGTCGCAGTGATACCACTGTCCGTTAAGGCAGACATAATTCCAGAAATGCGTTGCTGTCTGGTAAGGATATCTCTCAATGATCATGTTATCGATCCCAGCCACATCGAGCAGAGCCTTGACCGCATATGCAGTCGAATAACAGTTGCCCGTTCGTGTCTTGAAGGCGTTGTACGCAGCCTCGGTCCACGAACGCGTATTGGTCCTTAAGATAAACCTGATGTTGTATCTGCACCACCAGATGATCTGAAGAGCTACTTCTTCTTCGGTCATTCCGGGCTCGGTGATCTCATCTAATATCTCCTGCGCGACCTTATAAAGCTCTTCGGGCTCGATATATCCTTCGGGCTTGTTAGAGAGCTTGAGATTTATAGTCACCTTTGTCTCGTTGCCCGAAAAATCACTTGCGGTATAAGTGACTTCATACGTGCCCGGTTCGTTGAGATTAACATTGGATGTATCGATATCGAGCACGGGATTCTCATCGTAGTCGTCAGTAACTATGACATTATTCCTGTACATCACCGGATCGCCGATATATGCTTCGATATCCAGAGCGCCTTTTATCTCGGGAGCAAGGCTGTCTTTTGTGACTTCGAAAGGCACTGAAACAGTCGTCTCATTTCCGCATCCGTCAGTAAGCAAGGCAACAGCCGTAAAGTTACCGCCCGCTGACATATCGGGTACTTCTTTCCAGGTCACAGCAACATCCGTAATGTCGCTGATCCCGGTAACGCATGAAGAAGCATCAGGCACAGGTCCGCACGCGAATATCTTCTGCGGTATGCCCTGTCCCACAGGTGCTATCGTATCCCGGATTATCAGCTTGCAGGGGAAGTTCCTGCCGTAGATCTTCATGTTGAAATTGATAGTCTGCGGAAGATCGATATTCACTTCATCGAAATTAAGATTGCATGATACCCACTTTGGAATAGACGGTTCTTCCGTAAAGAACATCTCTTCCGTGGGCCTCACGGTCCCTGCCTCTATCGTTACTTCACGGATCAGAAGTCCCGTCTCGTCCTTGTAGAAAAGGAAGATCCTGACGCCTGTAAGAATGAGCGCGATGACAGCTACCGCTATCATGAGGACCTTTATTATGAGGCCGGTATTTACCGGTTTGCTTTCTGCTTCTTTTTGAACTTTTCTGGCAGGCTGCGGGGCTCTTTTGGGAGCTGCGTTAACGGGTCTTCTCTGAGTGTTGCTGGGAGCCGTTTTATGTGCTGCTTGCGGAACGCTTCTTTGCGCTGCAGGTCTTTGAACGTTCCTTTGAACGGGTCTTGGTGCAGCGTTATTATTTCTTGCCTGCGGAGCTTTCTTTACTGATGGCGCGGATGATGGTTTTCGCGCCTGCCGGGGAACCGGTCTTCCGGCTTGGGCGGCAGGCTTAACCGGGCCCGTAGCTGCGGAAGGTCTCGCATTCCGCTGCGAAGGGTTCTTGTTTCTGCCGTCAGAAGTGTTGTTCATATTAGCCTTTGATCGAGTGCCCGCTGTAATTTATTTTGCTCTGTACCGATTCGGTAGCAGACTGAGGATACTTGTCTTCAGGGAAATTATACCCGTTCCAGCCGTTATGCCAAAAGTTTTTTAATTCCTTCGTGGTGTACATGAAGAAATAACTGCTCCAGCCGATTCTCGGCGTCGAATCGCAGTGGTACCACTGGTCATTGATCTTAATGTAATTCCAGTAGTGCGGATTGTAAATATAAGGGTCTCTGATGATGATCATGTTCTCGATGCCTGCCACGTCGAAAAGCGCTTTCGCGCACATAGCAAATGTGTAGCAGTTGCCGCTGCGCTTGGTGAAGCCGTCGTATGCGGCTCTCGTCCATGAAGAGTCATCGCAGTTTGAGACGTAGTAGACGTTGTATCTTACCCAGTAAGTGATCTGGAGGGCCTTCTCCATGTCGCTCATGTCTGAATTGGTGATCTTATCGAGGATCTTCTGCGCTTCAGCGTAAACAACATCAGGCTCGACATAAGTCGAGGGCTTCTTCTTGAGCTTCAGATTGATCGTAGCTTCAGACATGTTGCCCGAGAAATCCGTTGCTCTGTATGTGACGACATAAGTGCCGGGCTCATCTGCCGTAACCTCGCTCGTATCGATCTCAAGGATCGGTTTGGGATCGATGTCATCTGTTACGGTAACGTCCTCTCTGTATCCGATAGGATCTCCAATATAGACCTCGATATCATGAGTGCCCTCGATAACAGGAGCCTCACTGTCTTTTGTAACGTAGAAAGGAACATCAACGATCGTACAGTTGCCGGAATTATCCGTAACGGCTGCCTTTGCGATGAGGTCGCCTCCCGTAGTGATGTCGGGCAGTTCCAGCCATTCGACAGTTACTTCGTTGAGGTCGTAAATGTTGGTAACGCAGTCTTCGACATCAGGGATCGCGTCAACGGAGAACATGGTCTGCGGGACAGCTTCTGCCGTCGGAGGCGTGGTATCAACGATATCAAGTTCGCACGGGAAATTGGTGCCGTACATCCTTACGGTAAATCTTATCGTCTGCGGAATATTGTAATTGACCGTGGAAAAATCGAGATTGCATGAGACATACTTCGGGAACTTCGGTTCACCCGTGATATACATGCTGACATCTGCAGAAGTGCCTGCTTCGATGGTATGCTCACGTACGATAAGATCGGTGTCCTCGTTGTAGATCGTGAGAGCCATAACAGCTGCGCCTGCGACTATTATCTCGAGCAAAAGGATTATGAGAAGCGGCAGTACAAAACGCCTCTTTCTCTTGATGCCGTATGCCTTTGCTTCCTTGACGGTCTTTCTTGTTTTCTTAGGCTTCTTCTCAGGCTTTTCCCCAGGCTTTTCGTCAAGGTCTTCAGAAGGTTTTTCAACTCTTCTGACTTCCCTTTTGGGAGCCCTCTTGGGAGCTCTTACAGGCTTTACTGCTTCTTCCTCTTCTTCAGCGATTTCTTCGTGCTGCTGAACTGCGGGCGCACCTCTGTGCAATACGGCGCGCTCGGGAACGCGGGCAGGCATGTGCTGCTCCAGATCTCCGAATGCGGGTTTCTCAACAAACCGGGAAGAGATCTCAGCCGGGCGCTGCTCAACACGCTGCGGCGCAGGCATGGGCTGCAATGAAGCCTGTTCCTGAACAGGTGCGTTGCGCTGAAGGACTCTTCCGGGAGCCTGCTGACCGGGCTGGCGCTGAGGCATCCTAAGCTGTGTATTAAGCGGAACCTGTACGGATTCAGTGTGCGATGCTTCAGCGTTGCGCCGGGCTTCGCGGCGCGCCTTGAGCTCTGCCTCTCTCTCGAGTGCAGCCTCATGCTCGACAGCCTTAAAAACCGCTGCATCGGCAGATCTTACTCTTCGTGCCTGATTAGGCTCAGCATCATGCATGGTTAAAGCCCCTTAACGCTCCGGATAATTGCCGGTAAAGCAGGCATCACAATATCTGAAGTCATCTCCGCCGAGCATATCGTTGAGATCCTCATTTTCGAGATAGCCCAATGAGTCAGCGCCGATGATGCCGCAGATCTCAGGAATAGAGTGATGGCAGGCGATGAGATAATCTTCATCAGGAACGTCAGTACCGTAATAGCAGGGATGCATAAACGGCGGAGAACTGATCCTTACGTGGACCTCGGTAGCTCCAGCGTTCCTTAACATATTGACCTGATTGGCGATAGTATTTCCTCTTACGATCGAATCGTCGATGATAACGACTCTCTTGCCGTTAACGACAGAAGAGATCGGATTAAGCTTGATCTTAACAGCCTGTTTGCGCTGTTCCTGTGAAGGCTTGATGAAAGTTCTTCCGACATAGGAATTCTTGACGAAGCCCTTCTCATAGGGGATTCCGGATTCAGCAGAGAAACCCAATGCGGCATCGATGCCTGACTCGGGCACGCCGATTACTATGTCGCAGTCACAGGGATGCTTTCTTGCAAGGATCCTGCCTGCTTCTCTTCTTGCCTGTGCAACGGATATGCCGTCGATGACAGAGTCAGGTCTTGCGAAATAGATATATTCGAAAACGCACTTCTTCATGCCGCGCTTGATGCCGGAATCGATCGATCTGATATCGCCGTTCTCAACGACGACGATCTCGCCGGGATTAACGTCTCTGATGAATTCAGCGCCGACTGCTTCCAGCGCGCATGTCTCGGAGCAGAAGATAACAGCGTCACCGAGCTTGCCCATAACGAGGGGCTTTAAACCGAAGGGATCTCTTGCCGCGATGAGCTTTCTGGGGCTCATTACGAGAAGAGCATAACCGCCCTTGATGATGCCCATTACTTCCTTGACGGCTTCTTCTACGGAAGGAGTAACAGATCTCTTGCTCGCGATAAGATAAGCGATGACCTCCGAATCTGTTGTCGAATGGAAGATCGCGCCCTTATCTTCAAGTTCTCTCTTGAGAGTATCAGCGTTAGTGAGGTTGCCGTTGTGGGCAATCGAAAGTGTACCTTTGGAATACTGCGTAACGATGGGCTGGGCATTCTCCGGAACACTTCCTCCGGAAGTAGAATATCTGACATGTCCGATAGCGATATCGCCCTTGAGACTCTTGATCTTGTCGCTGCTCAAAACATCGCTGACAAGGCCCATTCCCTTAACGCACTCTATGGAAGCGTCATCATTGGTAGCAATACCACAACTCTCCTGTCCCCTGTGCTGGAGACTGAAAAGCCCGTAGTAAACATCACAAGCGCAGTCAGTACTGCCGTGAATTCCAAAGATTCCGCATTCTTCATGTATGGCCATGCTAAGATTTTATCACCTGATTGCCGAACAGTTATGCGGTAAAACGTATGTATTTTGATTACCGCTGTGTTACCTGTTTTGGATAAAACAACAACGGCCGGGCACGATAAGTAGTAAAATAGCCGTGTTATGGAAAGCCTTTTTGACAATTGCAATCTATGTCCCAGGCGGTGCGGCGCTGACAGAACGCACGGCAGGACCGGCTTTTGCAGGATGCCGGATTACCCTCTGGTAAACCTCATCAAGCTCCACTACGGCGAAGAGCCGATAGTAAGCGGGACAAATGGAAGCGGCACGGTCTTCTTCGAAGGCTGCAGCTTAGGCTGCGTTTTCTGCCAGAACTTCACGATCTCAAGAGGACCCACGGGACATGGCATGAAGATGGATAAGGACAGCCTGTCTGACGCTTACTTAAAGCTCCAGGACCGGGGCGCAAATAACATCAATCTCGTAACTCCGATGCATTTCGCGCCTGTCGTAGCAGATTCCGTTGCAAAAGCAAAATCAGAAGGACTTGCGATACCTGTCGCGGTCAACTGTTCGGGATACGAACTCGTGTCCACGCTGAAGCTTTTCGACGGGCTCGCAGACGTGTACATACCTGACATGAAATACTTCTCTTCAAAGCTCTCGTCAGAATACTCGCACGCACCGGATTACTTCTCTGTCTGCGCAAGCGCGATAGACGAGATGGTAAGGCAGACGGGTGATGCAGTGCTCGGAGAAGACGGGCTTATCAAGAAGGGCGTCATCGTAAGACACCTGATATTGCCGGGCGGACTTTTTGACTCGAAGCACGTCCTTGATTACCTGACTTCAAGATACGGCAACAGGATCTACATAAGCCTCATGAGCCAGTACACACCGATGCCTGGCGCTGCAGGAAAACTTAAGGAGCGGCCTTCTCAAAGGACCTGTGAGAGCCTTGCGGATTACTTAGCTTCCAAAGGCCAGGAAAACGCGTTCGTACAGCAGTATGATTCAGACGGAAAAGAAATGATCCCGGACTTCCTTGTATAGGAGCCGGGATCTTTTAGTCTTAAATGTTGCTTCCGATCAGATAAGGTCTTCGATGATTGCCTCAAGCTTGGGCTGGGGAACGAATCCTATGGACTCGTTAACTACTTCACCGTTCTTAAAGAACTTAACTGCGGGAATGCTCGAGATGAAATACTGCTCTGCGAGCTCCATATTATCGTCGACATTGAGTTTGCACACCTTGAGCTTGCCCTCGTACTTCTCAGCGACAGAAGAGATGACGGGGCCCAGCATCTTGCAGGGACCGCACCATTCTGCCCAGAAGTCTACGAGTACCGGGACGGAACTGTTAAGTACTTCCTCATCGAAATTGCCGGAATCTAAAATGATCTCTGCCATAATCGTTCTCCTTTACTTTTTAATCATGTCACTTGTTATCTTTACCTGTGCAATTACCGGCCGCGCAGCATTCTCCGCCTTCGCACACCCTGTAATTGCCGCCTTCGATGCACAGTGTCTTGCCGTTTATCAGAGAGTCAGCGATCTTAAATCTTGCCGTCTCATATATCTCGGTGACCGTAGTCCTGGAGATATCCATCTGAGTGGCACATTCTTCATGCGTCATCTTCTGATAATCCACATGTCTGATTACTTCATACTCTTCGATAGTAAGGACCTGCGCTTCGATCTTGTCCGCGCCCGTAGGCACGAATCTCGTGAACTTAGGTTCCTCACATACTCTTCTGACTCTCACCGGTCTGGGCATCTGAACAGCACTCCTAATAAAAAGACATATGCCGTGTTTACGACATATGTCAATTATAGCATTATAGGATCCGAAAATATATACCGGGTTAGTTTTAGCTAATAACCGTCAGATCTCTTCGCTCAAAGCCTCGAGGTACTGGCCGTAATTGGTCTTGGACATGGAGTGCGCGAGCTCTGCGAACTGCTCTTTTGCGATCCATCTGTTTCTCCATGCGATCTCTTCCAGACAGCCGATCATTCTTCCTGATCTCTGGGCTGCCCTGATCTGGCCTGCAGCTTCGTAGAGGCTGTCCGGATTACCTGCGTCAAACCATGAGAATTCCTTGCCCAGAGGAATAACACTGAGCTGGCCTCTCTTAAGATACTCTTCGTTTACTGAAGTGATCTCAAGCTCGCCTCTTGCCGAAGGCTGGATGGTCGCAGCGATATCGACTACGCTCGAATCATAGAAATAAAGGCCGGGAACGATGTAATTAGACTTCGGATGTCTGGGTTTTTCTTCAATGGATACGGCCTTTCCGTCGGGATCGAATTCAACGACGCCGAAAGCTCTCGGATCGGCCACATAATAACCGAAGATAACAGCGCCTTCGCCGTTGCTTGCAGCCATTCTGAGCTTGCGTCTGAAGAAAGGTCCGTAGAAGATGTTGTCTCCGAGAGCAAGGCATACGGAATCGCCTGCGATAAATTCCTTGCCGATGATGAAAGCATCCGCGATGCCTCTCTGGACCTTCTGCTCAAGATACTGGATCTTAATGCCGAGATGAGAGCCGTCACCCAAAAGATCTACAAAGGGCTTTGTGTCATCCGGCGGAGTAATAACAAGGATATCCTTGATTCCGGCTTCCATAAGGACTGCCAGAGGATAGTAGATCATCGGTTTATCGTAAACAGGCAGCAAGGGCTTGCACACCGGCTTCGTAATAGGATAAAGACGCGTGCCTTTTCCTGCTGCAAGAATAATTCCTTTCATATCGCACCCTCCGATATTTTCAAAAACGATTGATAATATAAATATACAATACAAAGTCCATCAGTAAAAGAATAAAGACAATAATTTATCAGGTACAATTGTTTTCGGTGCAATGCGATAATAAGCCCGAAAACCATAATTCCAGCGAGGTGTAACATGCCTGAATTCTTAAAAGACCTGACTATATGGTCGGTACTTGCAGAGGTCGTTTTCTTTTTCTATCTGGTCCTTTTCATCTGGGGAGGCACCAACAAGTTCGGCAGAAAGAATGAATTCAACGAAGATTTTGCAAGTCTTGACGCGATGAAATCCCTGCGCGGCTTTGCAGCCATAGGAGTCATTCTCCACCACATTTCCCAGGAGCAGATATTCCAGCAGAATCATGTTCTCTCGCCGTTCGTCAATGCGGGAGCATACTTCGTCGCTATCTTCTTTTTCTGCTCGGGCTACGGTCTTATCAAGAGTCTCGACACAAAGCAGAATTACCTCAAGGGATTCATCAGGCACAGGATCGTTAAAGCCATCGTAGTACCGTTCTATGTAGACGTCCTGGTCTACGGGCTTCTCATGTATTTCGCAGGCTTCAAGATCCCGAAGGAACGCTGGATCTTCAACGCTTTAGGCCTTACCATGATGAACGAATACGCGTGGTTCCCGATAGTCCTCGCTTTCCTTTATCTCGCATTCTTCCTTTGCTTCCGCTTCATCAAGAACCGTCCTGTATGCTTGGGCATCATGCTCCTCTTCATCATCGGACTGGGCATCGGCTTCTGCTACAACGGACACTTCGCATGGTGGCACGGTCCCGATAACTGGTGGCTGACACCTGCGGCTTCCAAAGCAGAATGGTGGCAGGTAGAAAAAGCCCTGTGGTTCAACGGCGAATGGTGGGTCAACTCGGCTCCGGCATTCTTCACCGGACTTCTTTTCGCAAGCTACGAAAAATACCTTGTCGCCTTCTTCAAGAAGGTATATATCGTCAAGTTCCTCGTGCTCCTTGCAGTCACGATGATCTTCTTCAAGCTCTCTTCATGGGGACAGGCAAAGTTCGGTTACTGGACCGAATGGAACGGCAACGGCCCCGGAATCGCCGAGAAAACGAAGACTTATTTCTGCCAGGTGCCGCTTTTCCTGTTCCTGGGCCTTGCGATCATCATCTTCATGATGAAGTATCACGTGAGCAACCCCGTAACACGCTTCTTCGGCAAGTATTCGCTCCACACATACTTGATGAACCTCGCGGCTCTCACGGCTTTGAGATTCCTTCAGACTGACAAGACTTCGCCCATCAAGGCCGGCAAGTACGACCTGCTCGTCTATGCAGTCGCAGTAATCGCAGCGTCAGCGCTCCTGGGCGTCGCAGAGCAGAAGCTCACGGGGCTTGTCCAGAAGCTCTTATTCCGTAAGAAGAAGGAGAAGGCGCAGACCGCAAGCTGATAGCGCTGCGTTTGACAGAAATAATAAAGGCTGCCTCTTATGAGACAGCCTTTTTAGGTGGAGCGGGATACGAGATTCGGACTCGCGACTTTCACCTTGGCAAGGTGACACTCTACCACTGAGTTAATCCCGCGTGCCTGATTATTATATTGTCGACCTTCATTTTTGTCAACAGGAATTTTAATTGATTCTATTGGTCGCTGATATCGCTGTCGACTGCGACTCTGACATCGTATTCCGGCAGGGCTTCCTTGACGTCTTCAATGATGTGTTTTACAAGTCCTTCCCTGTCTTCTTCATCGAAATCAACGACAACGTCGAACGTGATCTTTTTCTTCTCCTCATCAACATAGAAGCCGTGGAGCTGGAGGATATGCTGGTGGTCAACGACGAGCTCTGTGATCTCATTACGCATCTTCATGAGCTTTTCATTGGAGGAATTGTTCGAATAAATGCCGATCGCCGTAAGATAAATGCCGGTCTCTTCGTAGACTTTGGCCGTGATATTTCTCGTGAGCGAGTCGATCTGGTCAGCCGTCATCCTGTCATCGACCTCGATATGGATCGAACCGAGATATCTGTCAGGGCCGTAATTGTGCAGGATAATGTCGTAAGCGCCATAGACTTCGTCGAACGCAACGACGCTCTCTTTTACCTTCTTGGTATATTCGACCTCGACTCTGTGGCCGAGCATGTCATCAACGGCTTCCTTAATGATCTCAAAGCCGGCCTTGATGATGAACAGCGAGATGATGACGCTGACATAGGCTTCGATATTGAACTTGAAGATCATGAGGATGACCGCAGAGATAAGGACCGCGGTAGATAAGATTGCGTCGAAAAGCGCATCTGTGCCTGACGAGATGAGCAGGTCAGACTTGGCCTTCCTGCCCTGCTTCCTGACGTAGATCCCGAGGAAGATCTTAACGACGATAGCGACCGAGATGATTGCGAGCGACACGGCAGAGTGCTCCGGATCAACGGGATTGATTATCTTCTTGATGGATTCCCACAGCGCGGTAATACCTGCATAAAGGATCAATGCCGCTATTATCATCTGGGCCAGATACTCGACCCTTCCGTGTCCCAGAGGATGCTTCTTATCAGGCTTCCTGGACGCGATCTTGGTGCCGATGATCGTGACAACTGATGACAGGACGTCACTGAAATTGTTAACGGCATCAAGGACCATTGCCGTAGAGTGGACAGCAAGGCCGATAAGCGCCTTAAAGGAAGCGAGCAGTATATTTGCCACGATTCCGATAATGCCTGTCCTTACTATAGTTTTCTCTCTCGAAATGGTCTTAGCCTGATCTGCCATATGAACGTCCTCTTAGTAATCGGGGTTGCAGCTAGCCGCAACCCCGTTGTTTTCTTTTGCTTTAGATTAAGCGGGCTGGAAGTTCTCCTTGCCTACACCGCAAACGGGGCAAACCCAATCCTCAGGGATATCCTCGAAAGCTGTGCCGGGTGCGATTCCGCTATCGGGATCGCCGATTTCGGGGTCATATTCGTAGCCGCAAATAGCGCAAACATACTTCTGCATAATTCATTCCTCCTGGGGTTGATATAAAAATATTTTACACTTTTTGTCCGGAATTTATAGCACTTTGAAACCTTAATTCTTTGCGTGTATTTTCAGTGCTTTTCGGAGGTGTTTGTCGCTTTTTTTACGGGTTTTTCGGGGTTTCTTGTCTGCTTTTCGCGTTTTTGCAGAAAACCTTTTGTGATTTTCTTCTGATTTCTTGTCGGCAATTGTCGGTGCGAAATGTGATGAGGGGGCATAAAAAACTCTCTCCGGTCATGCCCTTAAGGCTTATCCGGAGAGAGATTATTTTCGCTGGAGCGGGTTACGAGGTTCGAACTCGCGACATTCAGCTTGGGAAGCTGACACTCTACCAACTGAGTTAAACCCGCAAAGACTTAAAACAAGGCAATCTTATCAGACCTCAATATTGAAATCAAACACGGGGGCCAGCTTGATGCGGGGATCTTCGGCGAACTTGATGAAGTCTTCGCACATCTCGTGTCTGAAATCTTCCGTGGCAAAAGGGACCCAGAACTGCGTGTCTGAGAAGTTGGCCCAGACGAGCAGATACGCGATGTGAGTGCCGCCATCTGTAAGCATCAGGGCTTCGAGCAATGAAGTGAACCAGTCAGGGAACGCGTTATCTTGAGGAGCAAGGCCTTCGAAGTAACCGTTCTCGGTGTCGAGGGCACGGTAGCCGGTCTCGGTCAGAGCGGCAAGCTTTTTGCGCTCATTGGCAAGGAAATAGATGACATCTAAAGAATCCGTCAGCTTCTTGAAGAAGCCGTCGCCGTTTTGGGGCTTGTCGTGATAGTAATCGAGGCCAAGGATGTCGACGTATTCGTCGCCGGGATACCTTTGGAGATAGTCTTCCGCATTTATGACGGGGCCGTTGGGAGAATAGGCGACGAGGAAGTTGTCGATGCCCTTTTCGCCCATCAGGTAATCGATGGTGTATCTGAAAAGGCTTATATATTCTTCGTCGGTGAGGAAGTCTTTGCCCCACCAGAACCAGCTGCCGTTGGCTTCGTGGAAAGGACGGAAGATCATGGGGATCTTCTCGCCTTCGACGTCAACGCATGAAGATGCGAATTCGGCGATCATGTCGAGGAAGCGGTTGTATTTCGCGTTCAGGTCACCGCCGGGCATGATCCTGCGGGCGCAGTCACCTTCAGTGATATTGGGCGAATAATCGTAGAACGAATCGCCGCCCAAAGAGAAGTTCGGCATGTGCGAAGAAAGAGTGATGATGACGCCCTGGCGCTTCAGATTCTTAACGACCGTGACAAGATCATTCATCTTGCCTTCATAGCCGAGGAAGCTTAAAGTATCAATTCCGACGACCGCGGGGTGGCTTCCGGTGAGATTCTTGACGTCAGATTCGGTACCGTCCTGAGCACCGATGGACACGCCGATATGGCCGGCGTTCTGATGGCCGAACAATATCGTGTCCTGCACAAAGAAATCCGTAAGTGTTTCAAGGAGTTTGCCAACGTTTTCGGTTCTTTGGTACTTAAAACTCATTAATTCTTTGCCTGCTTCTTCTGAAAATCTCCGAAAGGATCCTGGATATCCGAGATGTCGCCGCCCAAATGCTGGATCGCGGACATCATCTCGTAGAAGAGATCTCTTTCGATCGTCTTCTGGTTGCGGTTGATGTAGTTCTTGAACATGGACACAGCCCTGTCGTCGCCGTAATCTGCGAGGCAGATGACAGCATAGATCTTGTTGTTCATGTATCTGAACGCGTGTCTTAATGTCTGGTAGATCTCTTCGGTCTTGTGCTCTTTGCCGATCTCGGTAAGCATGATGACGCAGTCCTCGCAGGGGCCCTCAAGGCCGCTGTCTGTATTGCTCTCGATCAGGCCGATGAGGAAAGGCTCTGACACTTCAGGGAAAGCCTCAACGTACTCAGCAATGGACTCTGCGACAAACTCCCTGGTCTGGCCGTAGCTCATGTAACGGTCGATGACTGCCTTGATAAAGCAGGGCTCCTTCATCCGGATGAGCACCTTGAAGCATGCGATGGCTTTCTGGAACTGCATCTCGAAAAGGACATCCTCATCAGAAAGCTCCTCTTCGGTCCATGCGCATTCGCCGATGATCCTGCCGCAATAGTCTCTGACCATGTCAGAAGGCTCTGTGGCGATGCTTGCGATCAGGGACTTCGGTACGCCCCTGTCGAGATTAAGGCTGCTGAATTCAAGAGCTTCGGTCTTCTCATCAAAGCTCATCTCATCCCAGATCTGTCTCATGGACTTGTCGCCAAGCTTCTCGTCAGGCTCGTTCTCGAGCTTGTCGGTGGCGATATCGGTCTCTTCTTTTGCGAGACGCTGGATGTATTCTTCGTATGTGACATCGTCGACGCCCTCGGGCTTCTGGTCGAGCTTGTCGCCAAACTCGTCAAGCTTCTGTTCAAGGATCAGCGCGCCGATCTCATCATATCTTTTAAGCAGTTCCTTAATGTCTTCTCTCATGTAAACCTCATCTTTCGGGGTGCTTTATTGTTCTTTAACTCGATTATTTTACTCTGATTGTCCGGTCAAAAAAAGCGTCGCTTTGTAAGAAATCAAAGCGACGCTTTTTGGAGGTACCACCCAGATTTGAACTGGGGATCAGGGTTTTGCAGACCCATGCCTTACCACTTGGCTATGGTACCATTGGTGACCCGTACGAGAGTTGAACTCGTTACTCCGCCGTGAAAGGGCGACGTCTTAGCCGGTTGACCAACGGGCCTTTTATGGTAGCGGCGGTGGGATTCGAACCTACGACCTGCCGGGTATGAACCGGACGCTCTGGCCAACTGAGCTACGCCGCCATAAAAGTTGCTTTGAAATTATATCTACTCAATGTTTTAAAGTCAATAGAATATGGAAGAAAAGGAATAAATACTTGCGCCGGTTTTGTGTTTATTGCAAGGAGCCTCGGTTCCGGATAATCTCAAGAGAGACTATGATGATTTCGAGTCACCGGAAGTTTTCCCAGCCTGTTTAGATTACTAATGTTTGGAAGTCGCCTTTGGTTCTAGCTCCTCGACTGAGAGACTATTATGATTTCGAGTCACCGTAAGTTTTCCCAGCCTGTTTAGATTACTAATGTTTGGAAGTCGCCTCTGGTTCTAGCTCCTCGACTGAGAGACTATTATGATTTCGAGTCACCGTAAGTTTTCCCAGCCTGTTTAGATTACTAATGTTTGGAAGTCGCCTCCGCATCTTGCGCCAGCAAGGAGGACAGCGACGGAAAACATTAGTAATCTCTGTTTTGCATTTTCCAGTTCGACCACTCCACCGCCTGCTTATGTCTCTCGGATAAATAGATCATGTTGGCGAGCTTGGTGGCTTTGCTGAAAGCGCGCTTTTCGAATTGCTTTGCGATAAACATCCACAATGCTAACAGCACAACAATAACGGCGACTATTATTACCGCGACCAGGACACCGTTGTTGTACATATTTACGACCATTTGACTGCCTGTTGTAAGCGGTGAAATAGGAGCGGCGATCACCTCGGTTTTTCCCGTGCTGTAGAAAACGGACGTAAGGATCAGCATGGACGCGAATAAGACTATCGTGGTAATAATCACGACTTTGAATCTTTTTCTGCTGAACCTGAAAAGAAAAGGAATCTTGTTGAATTCCTCTTCGTAAAGCTCATTGAATACATTGTCGTTTTCGAGTCTCATAAAAAAATAATAACGGAAAAACCGGGCAAAGAAAAGGAGCTGCCAAACGACAGCTCCTTGAAGTTAATCATTCTATGGTAAGAATTACTTGAGCTCGAGCTCAGCGCCGCAACCATCAAGCTTCTTCATGAGGTCATCAGCCTCATCCTTAGAAACGTTCTCCTTGAGGGCAACAGGTGCCTTCTCAACGAGTTCCTTAGCTTCCTTAAGACCCATACCAAGAACATCCTTAACTGCCTTGATAACGCCCATCTTGGAATCGCCGAAGCTCTTGAGCATAACTGTGAACTCTGTCTGCTCAACAGCTGCTGCACCAGCGCCTGCGCCAGCACCAGCGGATACTGCTACTGCTGCTGCGGATACGCCGAATTCCTCTTCAATAGCCTTCTCAAGATCGAAAAGCTCGATAACTGAGAGACCCTTAATTTCTTCAAGAATGCTTGTAACTTTCTCACTAGCCATTTTAAGTTTCCTCCTATGAAATTTTAGCTAATTACTCTGCGGGTGTTTCCGCGGGTGCAGCTTCTTCTGCGGGAGCCTCTGCGGGCGCCTCTTCTGCTGCGGGTGCTTCAGCTTCAGCTGCGGGAGCCTCTGCTTCTGCCTTTACTTCTTCTGCTGCGGGTGCTGCAACTGCCTCACCGCCTTCTTCCTGCTTCTTCTCTGCAACTGCCTTTACGAGCATAGCAAGCTTCGTGAAAGGGAAGAGCAAAGAATATGCAACCTGTGTCTGGAGTGTTTCCGGATCCGGTACCTGAGACAAAGCGATAACTTCATCAATTGAAGAAACCTTGCCGTCAATGATGCCGCCCTTGATCTCCATAGGCTCAATGTCCTTGCTGTACTTAGCAAGAACCTTTGCAGGAGCGATGATGTCATCAGAGTATCCTACTGCTGTAGGTCCCTTGAATACGTCATCAAGTCCTTCAAAGCCAAGCTCTGCGAAAACACGTCTTAAAACAGTGTTCTTGATGACCTCAAACTTAACGCCGGCCTTGCGGAGCTCTGAACGCATTTCTGTGTCCTGAGCAACAGTAAGTCCGCGGGTAGCTACGAATACATATGTTGTAGCGCCCTTGAGCTCAGATGTGAGATCTTCTACACGCTGCTGCTTAGCTGCCAGAATTTTTTCACTGGGCATATTGGTTTTTCCTCCTTATTTTATTTCTATTAAAGACCCCCCTGGGTAACTGACAAGTCAAACCAAGGGGGACGAATTAATCCTTTAATAGAACTAACAGCTCCTTCCTCGGCCGGCCGTCCGATTATCTCGGACATTTCAGAGATCATATCGCAATGATCTCACCTGCTGTCTTTGGCAGGAAAGGTATTTAATTGTAGTTAGTCAGAATCAGGAGAACTTTGTAGCGTTAACCTTGATTCCGGGGCCCATTGTAGATGCAAGAGAGCAGCTCTTGATGTACTGGCCCTTAGCTGCTGCCGGCTTAGCCTTGATGATAGCTTCCATCAGAGCCTTAACGTTCTCTTCGATCTTCTCGGGACCGAAAGAAACCTTACCGACGGGGCAGTGAATGATGTTGGACTTGTCGAGTCTGTACTCGATCTTACCGGCCTTAACTTCGTTAACAGCCTTTGTAACGTCCATTGTAACTGTGCCTGCCTTAGGGTTAGGCATCAAGCCCTTAGGACCTAAGACCTTACCTAATCTACCGAGCTTACCCATCATGTCGGGTGTAGCGATGATTACGTCGAAGTCAAACCAGTTCTCTTTCTGGATCTTATCGATCATGTCGTCATCACCAACGAACTCAGCGCCTGCTTCCTTAGCCTCATCAGCCTTAGGACCCTTAGCGAGTACCAAAACTGTCTTTGTGCGGCCTGTTCCGTGGGGAAGAACTACAGCACCTCTAACCTGCTGGTCAGCGTGTCTGGAGTCAACGCCCAATCTTACGTGAAGCTCTACAGTCTCATCGAACTTAGCCTTACCTGTCTCGCAGACAAGCTTAGCTGCATCAGAAGGATCATAGAGTGTGGATCTGTCAACGAGCTTTGCGAGCTCAGCATATCTTTTGCCTGATTTCATGCTCTATTCTCCTTTCTTAGTCTTTCTTTACAACGATTCCCATGGAACGTGCTGTACCTGCGACCATTCTTGCGCATGCCTCTACATCGGCAGCGTTAACGTCGGGCATCTTGATCTGAGCGATCTTTAAGCAGTCCTCCCATGTAACTGTTGCAACCTTCTCTGTATTAGGTCTTCCCGAAGCCTTCTCGATCTTAGCGGTCTTCTTAAGAAGTACCGGTACCGGCGGAGTCTTCGTGATGAACGTGAATGAACGGTCAGCATAAACTGTAATAATTACAGGAATGATGAGACCTGCGTCATTAGCTGTTCTCTCGTTGAACTCTTTAACAAACTGCGCGATGTTGATACCGTGCTGTCCAAGAGCTGGTCCGACCGGCGGCGCGGGTGTTGCTTTGCCTGCAGGTATCTGAAGCTTTACATAACCTGTGACTTTCTTAGCCATACTTGGCCACCTCCCAATTTAGATTTTTTATTATCAATAGCCTCTAAGGGCTCTTAATAAACGTTAATTAAACTTTTCTTACCTTAATGAAGTCGAGCGTAACAGGTGTCTCACGTCCGAACATGGATACCGTAACAGTAACCTGCTGCTTCTCTTCATTGATGTCCTTAACGACAGCCTTGCTGTCCTTGAAAGGACCGTCTGTGATGATGATGAGATCACCAACACGATAATCGACCTCTACGCTTGTAGGAACGATCAAGCCCATCTTGACCAAGTCTTCATCCGTCATCGGGATCGGCTTGTTCGGGTCAGGTGCTACAAAGCCCGTAACACCGTTGGTATTACGGATCTTGTACCAGAGATCCTTGTCAACCTTATCGTTGTTGCCGTAAACGAGCTTCAAGAAGATATAGTTGGGGAATCTCAGCTTCTCAACTTCCTTACGCTTGCCGTTCTTTGTCTCAACGACGATATCTGTCGGCAGATAGACCTCCTGGATAATGTTCTCCATATCCTGGGCCTTAGCATAATTCTCTATGGAAGTCTTAACTTTCTTCTCATATCCGCCGAAGGTATGAATTATATACCACTTGGCTTCATTATTATCCGGCATTTAAATACTCCTAAATCAAGCTTAACCTTCAGCTGAGGACTCTGTCTCCTCAGAAGTCTCCGGAGCCTCTGTCGAAGCTTCGGTAGCAGCTTCAGTGGTGGCTTCTGTAGCTGTTGTCTCGACAATATCGTAGAAACCGATCTTGTCCAAGATCCAGCGGCCGCCGTCACTGATCAATGTAAGGTAAACAGCGAAAAATACGATTACGAGGAGAACTACAGCAGAAGTCTTAGCGAGCTTCTCACCCGTCGGCCATGTTACACGCTTGAGCTCGGCAAAGATATCAGATACCCTCTTGCCGAAGCGCTTGAAAATGTTACCTTTTTTATCAGCCATTTTAATGTCCCTTTAAGAATTACTTGGATTCTCTGTGAATTGTGTGCTTACGGCAGAAGGGGCAATACTTCTTGAGCTCTAATCTCTCTGTATTGTTCTTCTTGTTCTTGTATGTCTGATAGTTCCTCTGCTTGCACTCTGTGCATGCAAGAGTCAGCTTATCGCGAGCTCCGGCCTTTGCCATGGTACCAATACCTCCAAAACGTTGTGTTGCAGGGACTTTTTGCGCCCCTCGCGCCAATTTCCGCGCAACTAAAAACAAGACCTGAACGGTCTAGCGCGAAGATTGTATCACAGACCAGGGGTTAAAGTCAACGAAAATATTAAGAAGTGAGGGCATTATTCCTCAGCTTCTGCGGGACCTCAATTCTGTCTCAACATCATCCAATGTAATGCCGCGGTCAGCCATGAGGACCAAAAGGTGATATTCCAGATCCGCGATCTCCTGGATCGTGGCTTTTCTGTCTCTCTGGGAAGCAGCGATAACGACCTCTACGGCCTCCTCACCGAGCTTTTTTGAGATCTTGTCTGTACCCTTTTCGAAAAGGTAATTTGTGTAAGAACCCTCTACGGGATGTTCCTTACGGTCAATGATTACGCTGTAAAGCTCTCTTAAAATATCCATTCTTTATTCCTCCTTATCGCTTTCCGGATCCCATTCTTCAAGATCTGTGTAAAAACATGTCCTGTTGCCTGTGTGGCAAGCGGCTCCGGTCTGGTCGATCTTATACAATAACGTGTCTTTATCGCAGTCGATGCTTGCGGTCATTACTTTCTGAACGTGGCCCGAAGTCTCTCCCTTTTTCCAGAGGGTGTCCCTCGACCTCGAATAATAGTGCATGTAGCCTGTCTCGCAGGTAAGGCAGAAGGCCTCCTCATTCATGTAGGCCATCATGAGAACATCGCCGGTCTCATAATCCTGCGTGATGGCAGGGACCAGACCGTCTGAATTCTTCTTCATTTTAGCCCACAGATCCTTGGGCGCGAACTTCATTCCGCTCATAAAACTCTCCTTACGGGAATTCCCTCGTTCTCAAGATAGTCCTTGAGATCAGAGATCTGTATCTCACCGAAGTGGAAAAGGCTTGCCGCGAGCACTGCATCCGCCTTGCCGATCCTGACTGCATCAGCAAAGTCCTTCATGGTGCCTGCTCCGCCTGAAGCGATGACCGGTACTCCGACATTCTCGGAGATCATTGCAGTGATCTTGTTATCGTATCCGGACTTTGTACCGTCCCTGTCCATCGATGTGAGAAGGATCTCACCTGCACCAAGGGAAACGGCTTTCTTTGCCCACTCGAGAGCATCGATGCCGGTAGGCTTCGTGCCGCCTGCGATAACAACTTCATAACCTGAGGGAAATCCTGTCTCTCTGGCCTTAACGTCGATGGCGCAAACTATGCACTGTGCTCCGAACATATCGGAAGCTTCCTTTATGAAGCCGGGATTCTTGACCGCTGCGGAGTTAAGGGATACCTTGTCCGCGCCTGCATTAAGAAGGGCCCTGATATCTTCGACGGTCCTGATGCCGCCTCCGATGGTAAACGGAATAAATACTTCATTGGCAACTCTTCTGGCCATCTCGACCGTGGTGCCTCTTGATTCGATGGTAGCCGTGATGTCTAAGAAAACGAGCTCATCGGCACCGGAAGCGTTATATGTCTTGGCACACTCGACCGGGTCGCCCGCATCTCTTAAAGATACGAAGTTAACGCCTTTGACGACTCTGCCGTCCTTAACGTCCAGGCAGGGAATTATACGTTTTGTAAGCATTTTGCCAGGTCTACCTTTCCTTCGTAAATGGCCTTTCCGATGATAACGCCGGCGCAGCCCGATGTCTTGATGAGTTCAACGTCCTCATCAGAACCGATTCCGCCTGAAGCGATAACGTTAAGGCCTGTTGCCAATACCATTTCTTTTGTCTGTTCCACTGCAGGGCCCGTGAGCATTCCGTCTCTTGCGATGTCAGTGAATACCACTGTCGTTGCGCCTGCTTCTTTACACTTTAGTGCGAAGTCTACAGCCTTAAGCTCGGAGTCAGATGTCCAGCCGTCGACTGATACATATCCGTCGTGGGCATCGATGCCGATAGCTACCTTGTCACCGAATCTCTCGAGAGCTTTTCTCGTAAACTCGGGATCCTTGACTGCAGCTGTACCAAGAACTGCTCTTGATACTCCGTATTCTTCGATCCACTTAGCGAGTGTGTCCATATTGCGGATACCGCCGCCCGTGTCGACCTTAAGGCCTGTCTTTACGGCGATCTCTTTGATGATCTCGTGGTTCTCGGGAGTACCGCTTTTCGCTGCGTCCAGGTCAACCACATGGATCCATGTGGCTCCTGCTTCCTTGAACATGAATGCCTGGTCTAAGGGTGAATCGTTATAGACTGTTACGTCATCGTATTTGCCCTGTCTTAACCTGACGCACTTGCCGCCGATGAGGTCGATTGCGGGTAATATGATCATTTCTTTGTCTCCGCTACAAATTTCTTAAGGATGCCGAGGCCTGCTTCGCCGCTCTTTTCGGGATGGAACTGCATTCCGAAAATGTTGTCCCGCTCAAACGATGAGCAGTACTTGATACCGTAATCTGTCATCGCTGCGATATCGGCTGAATTGCCCGGCTGGCAAAAATAGGAATGGACGAAGTAAACATAGTCGCCTTCGGTAAGAAGTCTTCCCGTGACATTGACCAGCTTGTTCCAGCCCATCTGGGGGACCTTGAGTCCGTTGTCGGGGAAACGTCTTACGAATCCGGGGATGATTCCGAGGCCCGATACGACGCCCTTTGTCTCTCTTCTCTCGAGGCTGTTCTCTTCAGAGCCTTCGAGCATGAGCTGCATGCCGAGGCAGATGCCTAAAAACGGCTTGCCCGAATTGGCGATGTCTATAAGAGGCATAACGAGATCTCTCGACTGGAGCTCATCCATGGCAGGAGCGAAGCTTCCTACACCGGGGAGGATAACTCCCGACGCGTTATAAAGCTCGTCGGCATCGGAAGTGATGATGCAATCGCTGCCGATGTGCTTTAACGCCTTCTCGACAGAGCCCAGATTGCCCATTCCGTAATCAACTATTGCTATCAAAGGATCAGATTTCCTTTCCCGTCAGACGTGAGTAGCACTCACGGTACTTTTCAGCTGTCTTGTCGATGATCTCCTGAGGGAGGTGCGGTGCGGGATATGTCTTATCCCAGTCGAGTGTCTCGAGCCACTCTCTTAAGAACTGCTTGTCGAAGCTCTTCTGTGCGTGGCCGGGCTCATACTCTGATGCATCCCAGAATCTTGAAGAGTCAGGTGTGAACATCTCGTCGCATACTGTGAGGACGCCGTCGATCTTACCGAACTCGAACTTTGTATCAGCAAGGATAAGGCCCTTTGTGAGCGCAAACTCGGAAACCTTCTTATAAAGAGCAAGAGATGCGTCTCTTAATGCGGAAGCATCCTCTTCGCCGATCAGGTCAACGAGCTGCTCATAAGTGATGTTGATGTCGTGACCCTCATCAGCCTTGGTGGAAGGTGTGAACAAAGGCTCGGGGAGCTTGTCTCCCTGGAGCATGCCCTCAGGCATCTTGATGCCGCCGACTGTGCCGGACTTCTTGTATTCCTTAAGAGCGGAGCCCTCGAGATAGCCTCTTACGATGCACTCTGCAGGAAGCATCTGAGCCTTCTTTACGAGCATGGATCTTCCCTCGAGCTCTTCCTTATACTTATCGAATCCCATAGGATACTTGGAAACATCCGTTGTGATTACGTGATTCGGGATGATGTCCTTTGTGAAGTCGAACCAGAAAGCAGAGATAGAAGAAAGCACTCTGCCCTTGTCAGGGATCAGTTCATCGAAAATAACATCAAAAGCGGAGATCCTGTCGGTAACGACGAGAAGAAGTGAATCACCGAGATCGTAGATGTTTCTGACCTTGCCCTTAGCGAGCACCGGCTGGTCGATAAAATCAGTATCCTTAATAAGCATTTATGTATCCTCCAAAAATTATAATGCGCCTTTAGTTGACACGATCTGGCCTTCGAATCTCGGGTCGATCTCCGTAGCTTCCCTCAAAGCTCTTGCCAAAGCCTTGAACATCGCTTCTGCCTTGTGGTGGTCGTTTGCGCCGTAAGGGCAGGCGATGTGCAGTGTGATGCCCGCATTGAAAGCAAAGCTTCTGAAGAACTCTTCGAAAAGCTGTGTGTCCATTGTCCCGCAGAACTCGTCTGCAAATTCGCAGTCGTAAACAAGATAAGCTCTGCCTGAGATATCAAGAGATGCCGTACCCAGAGCCTCATCCATGGGGATGGAAGCTGAGCCGTAACGTCTGATACCCACCTTGTCGCCGATGGCTTTATTGAAAGCCTGGCCGAGAACGATTCCCACGTCCTCAACTGAGTGATGAGCATCCACCTGAAGGTCACCCTTGCAGACGATATCCATGTCGATACCGGAGTGCTTGGAAAGAGCCGTAAGCATGTGGTCGAAGAACCCGATGCCTGTATCGATCTTGTTCTCGCCCTTGCCGTCAAGGTTGATAGCGACCTTGATGTCGGTCTCTTTTGTCTGTCTTGCGATCTCAGCTGTTCTCGGCATTTTTGACCTCCTCTTTGATAGCTTCAAGCAATTGCGCCATCTCTTCATCCGTGCCTATCGTTATTCTCAGATAATCGTTAAGGACGGGTTTATTGAAATATCTTACAAGTATACCTTTATTGCGGAGATTTTGGTACAGTGTGCCGCAGTCCATCGGAGGTTTTGCGAATACAAAGTTTGCTGATGAAGGCGGCATGGCAAAGCCGAGCTCTTCAAGCTCTTTTACAAACCTGGCACGCGTGGAGATTATTTTCGAGCGCGTCTCATCGTAGTAAGCCTTATCGAGGAGCGCAGCCTCCGCAACCTTCTGGGCCAGGCGGTCAACAGGATATGAGTTAAAAGAATCCCTTGCCCTCTTTAAGCCTTCGATAAGCTCGGCAGATCCTACCGCATAGCCCAATCTGATTCCGGCGAGTGAGAAGGCCTTTGACAAAGTCCTGATAACGCAGACGTTCTTGTACTCATTGATGAGCGATACGGCAGACTCGTAATTTTCTTCGAAAGCGACATAAGCTTCGTCCACGATAACTACAGAATCGGGATTTGCTTCAGCGATCTTCGCGCAGTCTTCTACCGCGATGGCTCTTGATGTCGGCGCATTCGGATTCGCGAAAACGATTCCGCAGTTAGGCACACCTATGTAATCATCAGGATCGAGCCTGAAGTCTTCTTTTAAGGCTATCGTCTTTCTTCTGATGTCGTAGAACTCAGAGAAGACAGGATAGAAGCTGTAGCTGTAATCCGGCATCAGCACGGGAAGTCCCGTGAGAGCCTTCTTCTCAAAGAAAGTCTGGAAAGCTATTGCAAGCACTTCATCCGAGCCGTTGCCGCAGAAGATATTCTCTTCAGATACTCCGTCGAATGCGGCTGCCGCCTTGATAACATCTGTCGAATTAGTATCAGGATAGAGTCTTAATGTGGAAAGGTCGAACTTCTCCAAAGCTTCCTTTACCTTGGGTGTGGGCGGATAAGGATTCTCGTTTGTGTTGAGCTTTATCACCTTCTGCCCCGGCTTCGGCTGTTCGCCTGCCACATAAGGCTCTATGTCATTTATCAGTTTGTTCCAATATTTACTCAATGTGATCAGTCCTCGAATCTGGCCCTTACTGCAGCAGCGTGGCAGCCAAGGCCCTCGCTGTCTGCAAAAGCAGCTACATCTTTATATACGTCTCTGAGCGTTTCCTCATTGTAATTGATGACGCTCATCTTCTTATAGAAATCACCGGTGTTGAGCGGTGAGAAGAACCTTGCTGTTCCGGATGTCGGAAGCGTGTGGTTAGGTCCTGCGAAATAATCTCCCAAAGGCTCGGGTGAATAATTGCCGAGGAACATGGCACCGCAGTTCTTGATCTTCGCAGCGAGAACTTCCGGATTCTCAACACAGATCTCCAAGTGCTCGGGCGCGATCTCTTCAGAGAAGTTAACCGCAGTATCAATGCTGTCGCAGACGATGATCGCGCAGTAGTCTTCCATGGACTTAGCAAGAATATCCTTTCTTGCCGCCTGCTCAGATCTCTTGTCAGCTAATTCCAAAACCTTTTCTGCGAGTTCTCTTGAATCAGTAAGAACGATCGCGGAAGCCATCTTGTCGTGTTCAGCCTGTGAGAGCATATCAGCCGCTACGAAGTCCGGATTTGCCGTCTTGTCAGCGATGATAAGGATCTCCGAAGGACCTGCGAACATGTCGATGTCTACCTGTCCGAATACAAGACGCTTAGCGGTATTAACATAGATGTTGCCCGGGCCGCAGACCTTGTCTACTCTCGGTACTGTCTCCGTGCCGTAAGCCATGGCAGCGATCGCCTGTGATCCTCCCATCCTGTAGATCTCGGTAGCGCCTGCGATGGAAGCTGCAGCGAGAATAACAGGTGCGATGGTGCCGTCTTTTCTCGGAGGTGTCGCGAAAACGATCCTCTCTACTCCTGCAACAGATGCAGGGATAACGTCCATCAGAACCGTCGACGGCAGAGGTGCCGTACCGCCCGGAACATAAACGCCCGCAATGGAGATAGGTCTTACGCGTACGCCGATCTTCGCGCCGTTGCCGACATCCATCATGAAGCCGTGTTCCTTCTGCTCCTCGTGGAATCTTCTGATATTGGAAGCAGCTTCCTTCATGATAGTAAGAAGCTCCGGATCGATGGACTTGATGGCGTCCTCGATCTCCTGCTCCGAGACTCTCAACTGGTCAGGCGTAAGCTTAACGCCATCGAACTTCTCAGTGTACTTGAGAAGCGCAGCATCGCCGTTTTCCCTGATGTCATCGATGACATTCTGGACTGTCTCGATGACAGGCTTTAAGTCCATCTTGCCTCTTACGCCGAGGCTCTCGACTGTCGCCTTGAGATTCTCTTTTGTGCCTTCAACCAACTTGCAACGCATACTTTATCCCCCTTTGCGCTTTACTCTTCAGCCAATGCATCCTTAAGTCTTGCGATCATCGGCTTGATCTCATCTTCCTTCATCTTCATCGAGACGCGGTTAACGACAAGTCTTGCGGAGATGTCTGCCACTGTCTCAAGAACATCAAGTCCGTTCTCAAAAAGAGTTCTTCCGGACTCAACGATATCTACGATAACTTCTGCAAGTCCCGTAAGCGGCGCAAGTTCTACCGAACCATTGAGCTTAATGATCTCAACACTCTCTCCCCTTACGCCTTCAAAATACTTTCTTGTGATATTCGGATACTTGGTTCCTACTCTCTTATTAGGGATCTCATCGAGCTTATCCTTAAGCTCTGCAGGACCTGCAACGCACATTCTGCACTTGCCGAGCCCTAAGTCTAATACCTCATAGAGCTGTCTTCCCTCTTCTAAGAGCGTATCCTTACCGACAACGCCGATATCTGCAGCGCCGTATTCAACATAAGTAGGAACGTCGGAAGGCTTCGAAAGAATGAATCTCAAGCCTGCGTCCTTATCTTCGAGGATCAGCTTTCTGGACTTGTCTCTTGCTGCGGATACATCGTATCCGGCCTTCTCCATGATGTCCAAGGTCTGGTCTGCGAGTCTTCCCTTAGGTAAAGCAATAGTAAGCATTAAGCTTCACCTCCATTCATAAACATAACTGTCTCTATTCCCTTTTCCTTCGCGTAGTTTTCGAGCTCCTCTTCTGTCATTCCGGTTGTATCGAGGATTGCCGGCGTGCCTTCTGCCCTGAGAGCTTCTGCCGTAGCAGTTGCCATCTCGAAGTCGCCTCCGACAATGACCTTCGCGCCTGTTGCAGGAGCGTACTTGTCCTGTCTCATAAGAGCCGTGATGGCAAGCGTCAATGAGATCGAGAAGCCTACCGCCTGGATCTCCTTGCCGAAAGACTTTGCGACATCGTCATATCTTCCGCCAGAGATGATGGGGAAACCTACCTCGTATGTATAGCCCTTGAAGACCATGCCTGTGTAATAGTCGATGCTCTCGATGAGGCTTAAGTCAACTGATACATACTTGAGGAAACCGTATCTTTCCATGATGTCCAGGATCTCTTTGAGATTGCCCAAAGCTTCCTTCGCGCCTGCATCAGTGATCCTCGGAAGGATCTGGTCGATCGTGTCATATGTTCCGCCGGACTCCGTGAGCATCAGTAATGTCTCTTTGTCTTCCTTGCTGATATCGAGCTTCTCGATAGTTACGGAATCCCTGTTTGCGATGGCGTTCTTGATCTTTATCTGGCCCTCTTCGTCAATGCCGAGCTGCTTCATGAGTCCCTTAAAGAACTTGACCTGGCCGATCGATACCTGAAGATCCGTAATGCCGATCTCAAGAGCTGACTTGATTGCGATAGCAAGTACTTCGGCATCAGACTTGGCGCCGCTTGCGCCCAAAAGCTCAATGCCGCCCTGTGTAAAGCCTGAGAGCTTACCGCCGCCGGACTTGCCCGAACGGTACATGTTCTCAATGTAAGAAATGCGGACCGGAAGCTGGTCATTCCTGCCTGCGCAGAATCTTACTGCAGGGATAGTGCCGTCATAGCGGTTGCAAAGAAGTCTTCCTGTGCTGTCCGTGAACTTATAGAGCTCTTCTTCTTTTACGAACTCTTTATAAACATCAAAATACTCTACTCCGGGAGTCTCGATCTCTTCGTAGCCGTTGAGCATAAACAGATTGCGGAGCTTTGATTCGAGCTCGCGCTTAAATCCGCATAAACCCGGGAACTGATCGTTGAATCCGTCCGGTGTGTAAAACTTATTTCCCATATAAACTCTCCATTTTTTCTTATCGTACATATTGTACTTTCACTGTATGGACAAAACAAATGTCTTTACGGTGTCATTTTCACTGACTCTTTAGTCGACTAAAGGATTATAATTGGACATCTTACATATGTCAAGCATTTTCTTTAGTCGAATAAAGTATTTTCGTGCAGTCCAATGAACGCTTTTTGCCCCTGAGAGACGTTTTTTTGACTTCCAGGGGCAAAATTCTCGAAAATTTGCCCCTGAGAGATGATTTTTTGGTTTTCAGGGGCAAAGCCTCCTGGCGGGGGCAACCCTGAGATCAAGTCATTGGCAAGGTACGTGATAAAAAAATTTAAATACCAGTCTCAATTGACCCTAAAAGTCTCAATCTGCGCTAAAACCCTGTCATCTTAAGATCAGCCCTCTATAATCTAATCTATTCTTCAAGGAGGCATTCATTATGACTAAAACATTTATAGAAATAATGACTGCCCGCTGCGCTTTCCTGGAAAAAACTGCTAATTCTTTGGAAAACAGAAAGAGCTCATTTCCTGACGGGGTGCTCAACATAAAAACCACTAAAAACGGCACATATTATTATTGCCACATCGGAGATAACAAGAAATACCTGGGCAGGAAGGACGAGGATCTTATAAGGCAGCTGGTTCAGAAAGAGCTCATCACCAAAGCCATAAAAGTATCTAAGAAGGAATCATCTATAATACTGAAGGTTTTGCATGAATACCCTGATGAGGTAATTGAAGACCTCTATGACAATCTTCCTGGAAGCAGGAAAAAATACGCAACACCGTTTTTTCTCGACACTGTGCAATACGCTCAGCAATGGCTTTCCATCCCATATACGCCAAAGAGTTTTAAGAAGGATGCCCCGGTATTTTACACTTTGAAAGGCGAACGGGTCAGGTCAAAGTCAGAGGTGATCATAGCAGACAGGCTGTATGCAAAAGGCATTCCCTATAAATACGAGTGTCCGCTTAATGTGGGCGAAGAGATAATACATCCCGACTTCACGATCCTGAAGTTGAGCAACAGGAAGACCGTATACCACGAGCACTGCGGCATGATGGACGATCAGGACTATACAGAAGACCTGGTCTCAAGAGTTAAGAAATACGGGCGTGCCGGCATTTATCCGGGCTGCGGGCTTTCCTTCTCCTTTGAATCCTCCAAACAACCTCTGGATATCAGCTGGCTTGACGATTTTATCGAAAAGAACTTCCGTTAAATCCAGTCAGGTCCTGTAAGTGATTACTTATGATACTTCTCGCCTTTGGCGATCTTGAAGCCGCGGTAGAGCTGCTCGGACAGCACGAGTCTGGTCATCAAATGGGTCAGGGTGACGTTGCCGAAGCACATTCTGCGGTTTGCGCGGGCGCGGACTTCAGGCGATATGCCGTTGCTTCCGCCTATAACGATCTTCAAAGATCCTCCGCCCTTCTCGATGTCAGATATCAGGTATTCGGAAAGCTTCTCGGATGTTACATTCTCGCCTCCGAGATCCATCGCCCAGACGATCTCGCCGGGCTTGATATGTGACAGGATCAGCTCGCCTTCGCGCTTTAAGGCTTCGTTCACCGGGACTGAATCAGGGCAGTCTGCGACCTCGATGAATTCGAGCGTGGCAAACCGTGACAGCCTCTTCTTATACTCGTCGATGCCGTCTTTGAGCCATTTGTCCTTGAGCTTGCCGGGGCAGACAACAGTTATCTTCATAAGACATAGCCCTCGGTCGGACCTTCCTTCTTGGCGATCCTGACTTCATAATCGATGCCTTCGACAAGGCCCCTGTCGCTCAGAGAATTCGTGAAAGTCTCCCTCGCCAGATCAGGCGTGTTGTTATGGGGAGACAAGTGCCCTAAGATGAATTTCTTCGTGCCGTTGTTTATAAAGAATTCAGCTGCATCTGCCGATTCGGGATTGCTGATGTGGCCGTGGCCGCCGGAGATCCTCTTCTTTAAAGGCCAGGGATAAGGGCCGTGCTCAAGCATATAAGGATCGTAATTCGATTCGAGAAGGATAACGTCGCTAGATTTAGCAAAGCCTTTCATGCCGTCATTTACCCTGCCTAAGTCAGTCATTACTGCCATCGAAGTGCCGTTCTCATGGTTAAAGATCCTGTAGCACACTGACCCGTTTACATCGTGAGGAGTCGGGAAAGCCCTTACTTCGGGACCTTCTTCGAGCTGTATTATGTCATTTTCTTCGATCTCGGTAACGGGTGAAGCAAGGTCATCCAGGACTGCCAGAGTAGCCTTCGTGCCATAGACCGGAGTGTGATATTTTCGCGAAAACACGGGCACTCCGCCGATGTGGTCTGTATGCCTGTGAGTAAGGAAGATCGCGCTGATGTCATCGGGATAGACCCCGCTGTCTATCAGTGCTTTGGTCATCATTTTGCAGGACATTCCGCAGTCGATGAGAATATAAGTACCACGGCACTTAATAAGTGTCGAATTGCCGGATGATGAGGAAAAAAGCGGGACTATCCTGTCGGGTCCCGTCATGCTTCGGTATCCTCTTCGCCGTATTCGGGAGTGTGGTTGACTCTTGTGATGGTCGCGCCCAGTTCTGTGAGCTTCTTTACGATGTGCTCATAACCTCTGTCGATCCTCTGGGCATTCATGATATATGTCGTGCCGGAAGCCTCAAGGGCTGCGCAAACGAGCGCCGCGCCGGCTCTTAAGTCTGTTGCTTCAACCGTTGCACCTCTGAATGTAGTCTTGCCGTTGACCCATGCGATACGCTCATAAACATTGATGTTCGCACCCATCTTGGCGAGCTCGGGAACATACTGGAATCTGTTCTGCCAGACGTTCTCGTGCATACGGCTCTGTCCGTCTGCCGAGCAGAGAAGCACTACAGTCTGGGGCTGGAGGTCTGTCGGGAATCCCGGATAAGGGGATGTCTTGACGCTTGTCGGATAGACCTCTTCGTCGTAGTTGTATCTGAAGACTCTGATCGATTCGTCGCCTTCCTCGATCTGGTATCCCATTTCGCGCATCTTGGCAGACAGAGGCTCCATGTGCGTAGGGATCAGATTGTGGATCGTAACGTCGCCGTTCGTGACCGCTGCCGCGATCATGTATGTGCCGGCTTCGATCTGGTCAGGAATAATCGAATATGTGAAGTTGCCCGGAAGTACTGGAACGCCTGTGATCTTAATGACATCGGTACCTGCACCCTTGATCCTCGCGCCCATTGAGTTAAGGAAGTTCGCGACGTCAACGATGTGGGGCTCCTTGGCTGCATTGATGATCTCGGTCTGTCCCTGGGCCTTGCATGCTGCGAGCATCGCGTTGATCGTGGCGCCAACGCTGACTATATCAAGATAGATCCTCGCACCGTGCAAGGGATCGGCCTCGAGATTTACGATACCGCTGTTGATATCCGAAGGTCTGGCACCTTTCGCGCCCATAAGCTGGAAAGCTTTGAGGTGAAGGTCGATAGGACGCTGGCCGAAATTACATCCGCCGGGAAGTCTTATAGAAGCCTTGCCGCACTTGCCGAGAAGGGCTCCCATGAGATAGTAGGAAGCACGGATCCTGGATACGAGCGGTCCGGAAGCCTTGTATGTGTTGATAGTCGTGGGGTCGATCTTATATGTGTGGTTATCAATGGCATCGACCGTAGCGCCGAGTGATCTTAAGAGATCAAACATAACATGAACGTCCAGGATATCCGGGACATTCTCCAATGTGCATACTCCATCTACCATGATGGAAGCGGCGATGACACCAAGAGCGGCATTCTTACTGCCGCTTATGTCGATATCGCCTTTGAGCGGCACCCCGCCCTTTATCTCATAAGCATAGGACTTGCCTACGCCGATCTCAGGTTGATCCATCTATACTCCAGTAACCTATTTATGCGGGTTAGAGTCATCAAGTATCTTCTTAAGTGATGACTTGACCGCAACCTCACTCTTATCCTGACGGGCCGTCTCAGCAGCTTCTGCCCCGTCATTTGAATCAGCACTCTTACTATTATACCTTTTCCCGGCGTCAATTGGGTGAATTACGTGTTTTTCGCGAGATTCACGATTTAATTGCGAAACTGTCTTCCTTTGTTCAGCACTTATCTGAACAACCGGCTGTGTCAAGAGCTTTCTTGCCTCTTCTTTTGCCTGCAGTCTGGCCTCTTCTTCCCTCGCGAGAGCCTCCGCCTCACTATTAATATACTGCTGCGGAACAGGCTGGGGCTGGACCGGCTGGACCTGCGGATGGATCTGCGGGATAACCTGCTGTACCGGAACGTGCTCGACTGCTATTGGAGCCACAGGTTCTACAGGCCGGACAGGCTCCTGGGGCAGCATCTCGATCGGTACCGAGATCTGCTCTGCCATCGGCATCATCTGCTGGACTGCGCTCAAAGGCACCTCTTCGATCATGGTCTCCATGGCGCTCTCCTGCTCAAGTCCGGTTACCGGGCCGTCATCAAAGCCCTCCTCGTCCTCAACATAAAGAAGCTCATCCTTGAGTTCTTCATATCTCTCGTTGCCAAAGGAAGATAAGAGCTTTGCGAGCGCCTTGTCCCTTGCGGCGACTTCAGGCTCGGGTATTATCTCATACTCTTCGACAAGGCTCTCGAGGTCCTTGTAGCCCAGGGATCTTACTGCCTCGCACTCCTGAAGGCCCAGGAAATATGCGGCTGCCCTGTGCAGAGGCTTGTCGCTGATTATTCCGGCTTTTGCATCGCTGTATACGCCGTCGAAAACAGTTTTCGCGGTAGGAAGGCTCAGGATAAACGTAGCGCCCTGCCCGTAAGTCGAAGTGACACTGATAACGCCGTCATGCATATCTGCGATCTCTTTTGCGATGGCAAGACCTATTCCCGAACCGCCGACTTCCCTGTTTCCGGAATTATCGACTCTGTAGAATCTCTCGAAAAGATGCTCGATATCCTTTGCCGGAATGCCTCTGCCGTTATCGTCTACCTGTACGGCAACTCTGTCATCGATTACCGAAATGCTGATGAGCACCTGGTCGGGGACTGTCTTGCCTTCAAAGCTTATGTATTTGATCGCATTCGTAAGAAGGTTAACTACAGTCCTTACGATGAGCTTGGAATTACCGTAGATCGGCGGATAAGGCGCGTCAACCGGCAAAGTAAACCTGACGTTGGAAGCACCCGGATAATCCTGGATATTGTTATAAGCCTGGGCAACGACATCCCTGATGTCGAAGATCTCCATGCGGCTCGTATGTGAGCACTGCGATAAAACGAGGAAGTCGTTTACGATATCCTGCATCCTAACCGTATTCTCTTCTATCCTTCCGCTCCAGGTGATGAGCTCGTCCATGGTAGGACCTGCTCCGGTCTGGCAGGATTTTCTTATTGAGAAAACGGAACTCCTGATAGATGTAAGCGGTGTCTTGAGCTCGTGCGACACGTTTGCAGCCAAGTCTTTCTGGCGTCTCTCGTCATCCTTGATCTGAGTGATGTCATCTACGATAACGATATTGAGCTCCTCGTTGCCGAAGAACTTGGAGTCAGGCTGCGCGGGTCTTCTGATGATCTTGATCTCATAGATCCTGCGGTTATTGATGTAGTTGACTCTTATGAGATTTACGCCGTTTTCGAGGCTTAAGATATAGTTCGACTTAAGCTGGTTGCCGTTGTCGAATGTCTCAAGAAAACCGTTCAGATCTTTGGGAAGTCCGCCCCTTAAAAAGTCAGGAAGCCTGAAAATAGTCTCGTTGCAGAAGAGCGCGCCCTGCGAATCGTAAACGGCAATGCCAAGTCCGACTGTATCGAGCACAGCCTTCTGTATAAGCTTATCGCGCTCTAAGTTGTTGATGCTTCCGGTTACCGACTTTCTCAATGTCGTGTTGCCGATTAGGTATCCTGCCATGATACCCAAAAGCAGCAATATCAAAGCGAGAACCAGGATAATGACCGGGTTCTGCATAACTTGGTCTAATAACGTTAATGAGTAAATGCCCAAGATTATTCCAAATCGTTAGGGAAGAAATAGCCGAAGCCTCTTCTTGTAAGGATATACTTGAAATTCTTCTGGTCAGGTTCGATCTTCTGTCTTGTACGCTTGATGGTAACGTCAACAGTTCTCTCGTCACCTAAGAAATCGAACTTCCAGACCTGCTTTAAAAGCTCTGATCTGGAGCATACTCTGCCCATGTTCTGCTCAAGGTACTGGAGAAGCTGGAACTCTCTGTTGGTAAGATCGCAGGATTCCTCATGCTTGAAAGCCTGCATTACGTCACCGTCGATGATGAGCTCGCCGCCGCAGTACTCATGCCTGTTGCCGTCAGCTCCGCGGGACTTGTTGCTGTATTCGATACGTCTGATCATGGCTCTGATCTTCTCGACAAGGATCATGGGCTCGTAAGGCTTGGAAACATAATCGTCTGCGCCTGCACGGAGAGCTTCTACCTGGTACTGGGAAAGATCGCCCTTACCCGTAAGGAACAGAACAGGTGTCTTGTAGCCCTGGTCTCTGTAATCCTTAATGAACTGCATTCCGCTGTATCCGGGCATCATCCAGTCGAGGATGATAACGTCCGGTCTCTCAAGGTCTGCAAGCTCGAATCCCTTCTTACCATCGGTAGCCGTAATAACGTTGAAATCAAACGATTTAAGCATGTCTGCGGTTGAATCAACAACCGCTTTATCGTCATCGATGATCAGGATCTTCGCCATATAACACCTCACAAAAATACTAATAATATTCCAATAATGTTTTTATTTTACCAATAATCGATTTTATGTAAATTGTAATATTACATTTTTATTGACCATTTTTTTCAAAATATTACAAAGCGAAAAAACTGAAAAAATGCAAAAGAAAAGTCCCTCCGCGTTTGTTCGCGAAGGGACTTGTATAATCCGGCAGCAATCTATCTTCCCGGGCCGTTGCCAGCCGAGTATTGTCGACGCCAGTGAGCTTAACTTCTGTGTTCGGAATGGGAACAGGTGTGGCCTCACCGCAATAACCACCGGAATGGTT
>JAEFBB010000051.1 GCA_016292215.1 Saccharofermentans sp.
TCTTGATATTGAGCTTGTCGTTGATCTCAACGAGCTTCTTGATTACGAAGGGCTTGAAGAGCTCTAATGCCATCTCCTTAGGGAGACCGCACTGATGCATCTTAAGCTCAGGTCCGACGATGATAACGGAACGTCCGGAGTAGTCTACACGCTTACCGAGGAGGTTCTGTCTGAAACGGCCCTGCTTACCCTTGAGCATGTCGGAAAGTGACTTAAGCTGTCTGTTGCTTGTAGCGGATGTGGAACCCTTAACAGGTGTGCCGTGACGGCCGTTGTCGATCAACGCGTCAACTGCTTCCTGAAGCATTCTCTTCTCGTTACGTACGATGATCTCAGGTGCGCCGAGATCCAAGAGCTTCTTAAGACGGTTGTTTCTGCCGATAACTCTTCTGTAGAGGTCGTTAAGGTCTGATGTAGCATAACGGCCGCCATCGAGCGGTACCATAGGACGGAGCTCCGGAGGAAGAACCGGAATAACGTCAAGGACCATCCACTCGGGCTTGTTGCCGGAAGCCTTGAAAGCTTCTGCGATCTCAAGTCTCTTATTGATCTTGAGTCTCTTCTGTGTGCTTACAGAACCGACCTTCTCCTGCTGGAGCTGCTCGATGATCTCGTCGATGTTGATCTCGGATAAGAGGATCTTGATAGCCTCGGCACCCATCTTTGCAACGAAAGAATCCTTGCCGCACTTCTCTCTTACGCTCTTAAACTGATCTTCTGTGATGATATCGTACTTGTTAAGACCGGTCTCGGTGATGTCACCGGGATCGATTACGATGTACTTAGAGTAGTACAGAACGCTCTCGAGCTGCTTAACTGTGAGATCAAGCAGTGTGCCGATCTTTGAAGGCTGGGTCTTGAAGTACCAGATGTGTGATACGGGTGTTGCGAGCTGGATGTGTCCGAGTCTTTCACGGCGAACTGTGTTCTTTGTTACTTCGACTCCGCACTTATCGCAGATCATGCCCTTAAATCTGATCTTCTTATACTTACCGCAGCGGCATTCCCAAGACTTTGTAGGTCCAAAGATCTTTTCGCAGAAAAGACCGTCGACCTCAGGTCTCTGAGTACGATAGTTGATGGTCTCGGGCTTCTTAACTTCGCCGTGTGACCAGCTCTTGATGACCTCGGGAGATGCAAGCTGAATACTTATTTTTGTAAGATGATTTGTATCATTCATAACTGTCTTTTATCTCCTTTACATGTCTCCGTCATCGTCACCGAATTCGTCGCCGAAGTCGCCGTCGTCTTCCTTGATATTTCCGAGCTCGTCAGCTTCTACGAAGCCTTCGCTGAAGATATCGGAAGGAGACTCTGCGTCTTCACCGTCGAGGGAGACTCTTGTGGTCTCGTCCATTTCGCTGTATGTGTCGAAAGCCTGTCTGTTCTCGGCAACATACTCCTTGTCGTCGGTGTATGTACGAACGTCCAATGCCAAAGCCTTCAACTCGTTAACAAGGACATTGAAGGACTCAGGGATACCCGGTTCAGGAATGTTCTTGCCGCGGATGATGGCGTCATATGTCTTTGAACGGCCTTCGATATCGTCGGACTTAACTGTGAGGATCTCCTGGAGAGTATGAGCAGCACCATAAGCTTCGAGTGCCCAAACTTCCATCTCACCGAATCTCTGTCCGCCGAACTGAGCTTTACCGCCCAAAGGCTGCTGTGTGACAAGTGAGTAAGGTCCTGTGGATCTTGCGTGCATCTTGTCGTCTACGAGGTGGTGGAGCTTCATGTAGTACATGATTCCTACCGTTACTCTGTTCTCGAAAGGCTCACCTGTACGGCCGTCGTAAAGAACAGTCTTACCGTCCTTATCGATGCCTGCAAGCTCGAATGCATCAGCGATGTCGTTCTCGTTTGCACCGTCGAAAACAGGTGTAGCGATCTTCCAGTTAAGTGCCTTAGCTGCGCGGCCAAGGTGTACCTCAAGGAGCTGACCGATGTTCATACGTGAAGGAACGCCCAAGGGGTTCAAGCAGATATCAAGTGTTGTACCGTCAGGTAAGAAAGGCATATCCTCTTCAGGAAGTACTCTGGAGACAACACCCTTGTTTCCGTGACGTCCAGCCATCTTATCGCCGATGGAGAGCTTTCTCTTCTGAGCGACATAAACGCGGACTCTCTTGTCAACACCGTTCTTGAGGTTGCCGTTTGTCTCCTTTGTGGAAACAACAACGTCAACGACTACGCCGGAACCGCCGTGAGGAACACGCTTTGATGTGTCCTTAACTTCTCTTGCTCTCTCGTTGAAGATTGCCTTGTAAAGTCTCTCTTCAGCTGTCTGGTCTGTCTCACCCTTAGGGGAAACCTTACCAACGAGGATGTCTCCGTCCTTAACCTCGGCACCGATCATTACGATACCGTTCTCGTCAAGGTTGGAAAGAGCGTCGTCAGAAACGTTCGGAACTTCTCTTGTGATCTGCTCAGCACCGAGCTTTGTCTCACGTGCTTCGCACTCATGCTCTTCGATATGGATGGATGTGTAAACATCATCTCTTACGATTCTTTCATTTACGAGTACAGCGTCCTCGTAGTTATAACCTTCCCATGTGGTGAATCCGATGAGAACGTTACGTCCGAGAGCAAGCTCACCGTTGTCGGTAGCAGGACCGTCTGCGATGGTATCGCCGGCCTTTACCTTATCGCCGATAGCTACGATCGGGCGCTGGTTGATGCATGTGCTCTGGTTGGATCTCTGGTACTTAGCGAGCATGTATGTGTCTACTGTGCCCTCTGCTGTAGTAACTTCGATCTTGTCTGATGCAACGAAGGATACGACACCGTCGTGAGCTGCAACGATGCAGACGCCGGAGTCCTTAGCTGCACGGTATTCCATACCTGTTCCGATGATAGGTGCCTCAGGCTTGATGAGAGGTACTGCCTGACGCTGCATGTTGGAGCCCATGAGGGCACGGTTAGCGTCATCGTTACCAAGGAACGGGATAAGTGATGTAGATACGGATACGAGCTGCTTAGGAGATACGTCCATGTAGTCGACCTGTTCAGGGTCAAGCTGCAGGAACTGGTCTAAGTAACGGCATACGATCTTCTTGCCGATGAAGCGGCCGTCCTCATCGATAGGCTCGTTAGCCTGTGCGATGTTGAACTCGTCCTCTTCGTCAGCGGACATGTAAACAACTTCGTCAGTAACTCTGAGGTTTTCCTTATCGAACTTTCTGTAAGGAGTCTCAATGAAACCGTACTTGTTGATACGTGCATAAATAGCCAGGGACGTCATAAGACCGATGTTCTGACCTTCCGGTGTCTCGATCGTACACATACGTCCATAGTGTGTAGGGTTGATATCGCGGACTTCCATCGAAGCTCTCTCTCTTGAGATACCGCCGGGGCCCAAAGCTGAAAGTCTTCTCTTGTTCGTAAGCTCAGCTAAAGGGTTGTTCTGGTCAGCGAATGCTGAGAGCTGTGATGATCCGAAGAACTCTCTGAATGCAGCAGACAAAGGTCTTGTGTTAACGAGGCTTGTAGCCGTAACAACTTCGCCTTCCTTGCTGGAGATCTGGGAGATCCTGTCTCTTGTATTCTTTTCGACTCTCTGGATACCTGTACGGAGCTGGTTCTGGAGGAGCTCGCCTACAGACTTAACTCTACGGTTGCCCAAGTGGTCGATATTGTCGATGCGGCCTACGCCTCTGTGCAATCCGATGTAGTAAGAAACAAATGCATAGATATCATCAACTGTGAGGTTTCTGGGCATAAGGTCTTCCTTGCGCTCGCTAAGCGCTGCCTCAAGTCTTGAAGCAACGTCAGTCTTGCTCTCTGCCTTGACCTGCTCGATGATCTCTCTCAGGATGCCTGCTCTTACCTTCTCGTTGATGCCGGTCCTTGTGATATCGAACTTCTTGAATTCTGTCTTTGTGATGCTGTTAGCGATGAACTTCTCAGCGTCAACTCTGCCGTTGCCGATAACCTTGAGAGGCACATCCTCGAACTCATCCTCATCAGCTGCGCGAACGAGCTTTCTGGGGAAGATCTGAACAGACATAACGCCGGACTCTTCGATCTTTGCAGCGATCTCATCTGTGATGACTGTGTTCTTCTTGCAGATGAGCTCACCGTCATCGGTAACGACATTTGCAGCCGTCTTGCTTCCGATGATTCTTGCGGAAAGCTCGAACTTCTTGTTGACCTTGTAGATACCAACTCTCTCGAGGTCATATCTCAAGGAATCGAAGTATGTCTTGTTAAGAATGTTCTTAGCATTGTCTACTGTGAAAGGCTCATTGTTACGAACCTTCTTGAAGAACTCGGCAAAAGCTGCAGTCTGAGGATCAGCTGCATTCTTTGTCTCATCCTTCTCAAGTGTCATTCTGAGGCACTCTTCGTCACCGAACATTTCGATGATCTTCTCGTTTGTATCGAGACCTAAGCATCTCAGGAAGACTGAAAGTGAAATCTTGTGGGACTTATCTACGACGATGTAGATAAGGTTGTATTCGTCGGGATCATTGTTAGCATCGGGAGCGCCGGCAGCCTTAAGAGCTCTCTCCTTTGCATTAAGCTTGCTCTCCTTCTCATCCTCTTCGATAAGGATCCATGATCCTCTGTAAGGGATAAGCTCAGCGGAAAGGAGCCTGTTGCCCATCTTTGATCTCATCTCGCTGTAGTAAGCGCCGGGAGATCTTACGATCTGATTGATGACGACACGCTCAGCACCGTTGACAATAAATGTACCCTGCTCAGTCATGATAGGGAAATTGCCTACGAAAGCTGTCTCATCAGTTACTGTTCCGTCAATCTTGTTGTGGAGTCTGAGCTGGATGCTCAAAGGAGCGGCATAGTTGCTGTCATTCTTCTTGCAGCTGTCAATAATTGCTGACTTGGTAAGCTTAACGGGAGTCTTAGGCTCCTTGCTCTTCTTACCCTTGCCTTCCTTCTCTTTGCCTGTGGGGTCACAGGGATTTTCTGAATCGAAAATCTTTCCGACAAAATAGACTTCGTACTTACCCTGATCATCAGTAATCGGCGATACTTCGTCGAAAATCTGCTGCATACCCTCGTCGATGAACCACTGATAGGACTGCTTCTGGTTCTCGATAAGGTTAGGCACCTCGATTACTTCTTTGATTTTGGAATACGACTGTCGCTCTGTCTTGCCTTGTTTTACGGAATGGACCATTGTTAACGAATCACCTCACACAAAGCTTAAAAACACATGGTTTAAGCGGTTTCTTGGTTGAAAAGCATTTTTATTTACCATAAAAATTCTTTTCCGTCAAGAGAAATAGGCATAGTTGCCCAAACCCATTACGACGCAGTAAAGAATTATATATAAGGCAACAACTTTTGTCAACAACTTTTTTCGTGCGCAGTGGGGCAATTATGTCTGGAACGCAAAAACGCGTCCGCTGTTACACGGACGCGTGATGATCGTATATTAGTCTGAATGCGCTCAGCCTTCCTTGGCAGCCCTGATGAACTGTCTGAAGATAGGGTGTGCCCTGTCAGGCCTGCTCTTGAACTCGGGGTGATACTGTACTCCGAGATAGAACTTGTGGCCCGGGATCTCCATCTCCTCGACCAGTGAATCGTCAGGCGCGGTGCCGGCAAAGCGCGCGCCGCTCTCAACGAACTTAGCCCTGTAGTCGTTATTGACTTCGTATCTGTGTCTGTGGCGCTCCTGGATCTCTTCTGCACCATAGCACTCGTAAAGCAGGCTGTCCGGAGCGATCTTGCAGGGGTATGCGCCAAGACGGAGCGTGCCTCCCTTGTCTATGTCGTCGCTCTGGCCGGGCATGAAGTCGATGACCTTGTTGGTGCACTGCTCGTCAAACTCGCCGGAGTTTGCGTCAGCGATACCCAGTACGTTGCGGGCATACTCTATGACGGCGATCTGCATTCCGAGGCAGATGCCAAAGTAAGGTATATTATTTTCGCGCGCGTATTTAGCAGCGAGGATCATGCCGCTTATGCCGCGGTCACCGAAGCCGCCCGGGACTATGATGCCGTCAAGGCCCGAGAGCATGTCGCCTACGGTCTGCTCATTGATGAGCTCGGAGTCGATCCAGTCTATAACTACCTTAACGTCATTTGCGTAGCCGGCGCTCTTGAGAGCTTCAGCGACAGAGAGGTAAGCATCGTGGAGGTGGACATACTTGCCGACCAGGCCGATCTTGACCTCGGTCTCAATATGATGGATCTTGTCGACCATTTCCTTCCAGTGTGTAAGGTCGGGCTCAGCGGTCTCAATCCCGAGCTCCCTGCAGACGATCTCGGAGAAGTTTGCTTCCTCGAGCATCAGAGGCGCCTCATAAAGGACGGGGAGCGTAATGTTCTCGATGACGCAGTCTTCCTTGACGTTGCAGAAGTGGGCGATCTTCTTCATGATCTCATCTTCCAGCGGCTCGTCGCAGCGGAGGATCAGTACGCCCGGGTTTACTCCCATTCCCTGGAGTTCTTTTACGGAGTGCTGTGTGGGCTTTGACTTATGCTCATCCGAACCTCTGAGGAACGGGACGAGTGTGACGTGGATGAAGAGGCTGTTCTCACGGCCGACTTCCAAAGAGATCTGTCTTACCGCCTCGATGAAGGGCTGCGATTCGATGTCGCCTACGGTGCCTCCGATCTCGGTGATGACGACGTCGGCGTTGGTCTTCTTGCCGACACGGTATACGAATTCCTTTATCTCGTTTGTGATGTGAGGGATGACCTGGACCGTGGAACCCAAATACTCTCCCCTTCTTTCCCTGTTGAGGACGTTCCAGTAGACGCGGCCTGATGTGAGGTTTGAATACTTATTGAGGTCCTCATCGATGAATCTCTCGTAGTGACCTAAGTCCAGGTCGGTCTCCGCGCCGTCTTCCGTGACGTAGACTTCACCGTGCTGGTAGGGGCTCATCGTACCCGGATCGACATTGATATAAGGATCAAGTTTCTGCGCCGCTACCTTAAGACCTCTCGCCTTGAGGAGCCTTCCCAAAGAAGCTGCTGTGATACCTTTGCCTAAGCCTGAAACAACACCACCGGTTACGAAAATATATTTAGTCATACGTCATCATCTCTTTTCTTATTAATTCAAAATTATCCCTAAACAAAATTCTAAGTAATCCCCGAGGACCGGATGGTCCAAGGGGGTTACTTAGGGTGGGTGGAATATGAGGATCTGTTATTTAACGCTGAAGAGCAAGTCGCCGTAGGAAGGAAGCGGCCAGCATTCCTTGGAGACATAAGTCTCTGCCTCGTCGGCTGCCTTGCGGACATCGTTCATTGCAGTAATGACGTTGTCCTTGATAGAGAGGCTCTCTGCGATGATGTCGGACTCGCCGTTTGCAGCAGCGATAGCCTTCTCGAGATCGTTAGCTCCTGAGTAGACCTTATCTGCGAGGTCAGAAAGCTTAGCGATGATGTCGCCTTCGTAAACGCATGCTGCGGAAGGAGATACTGCCTTCTTTGCCGCAACTGCACCGGCGAGCTTGTTCTCGTAGCACTCGATTGCAGGAAGGATCAATCTTCTGGACATCTCGAGCATTGTGTTAGCTTCGATAAGGACTGACTTGCTGTAGTTCTCGAGCATGATATCGACTCTGGACTTGAGCTCTGCCTCTGTGAAGACCTTGTGTGATGTGAGCATCTTTACGTTCTTCTCATCGAGGAGATGAGGCATACAGTCAGGTGTTGTCTTGTAGTTGGACAGGCCTCTTACCTCTGTAGCTTCCTTGACCCATGCATCGTCATAACCGTTGCCGTTGAAGAGGATCCTCTTGTGATCCTTGATGGTCTTCTTGATCATGTCATGCAGTGCAGTCTCGAAATCTTCTGCGCCTTCCAGTCTGTCGGCATAGATCTTCAATGACTCTGCTACAGCTGCGTTGAGCATCATGTTAGCGCAAGCGATGCTGTTTGAAGAACCAAGGCTTCTGAACTCGAACTTGTTGCCTGTGAAAGCGAAAGGTGAAGTTCTGTTACGGTCTGTAGTATCACGAGCGAAGCGGGGCAGTACGTCAACACCGAGCTTCATGATCTTCTTCTCTGCGCCCTCGTAAGGCTTGTCGTTCTCGATAGCGTCGAGGATAGCGGAGAGCTCATCGCCTAAGAAGATAGAGATGATTGCCGGAGGTGCCTCGTTAGCGCCGAGTCTGTGGTCGTTGCCTGCTGTAGCTACTGCGAGACGGAGGAGATCCTGATAATCGTCAACTGCCTTGATTACTGCGCAGAGGAAGAGCAGGAACTGTGCGTTCTCATAAGGCGTAGCTCCGGGCGAAAGGAGGTTGATGCCTGTATCTGTAGCCATTGACCAGTTGTTGTGCTTGCCTGATCCGTTAACGCCTGCGAAAGGCTTTTCGTGAAGGAGGCATACCAGACCGTGACGTGCGGCTACCTTCTGCATGATCTCCATCATGAGCTGGTTCTGGTCAGTAGCGATATTCGTTGAAGAATAGATCGGAGCGAGCTCGTGCTGAGCGGGAGCAACTTCGTTGTGCTCTGTCTTAGCGAGGATGCCGAGCTTCCAGAGCTCCTGATTGAGGTCATTCATGAACTCCTGTACCTTGGGCTTGATAACGCCAAAGTAATGGTCGTCCATTTCCTGTCCCTTGGGAGCCTTGGCGCCGAAAAGTGTTCTTCCTGTGTACTTGATGTCAGGACGCTTGTCGTACATTTCCTTTGTGATGAGGAAGTATTCCTGCTCAGGGCCGACTGATGTATGAACATATTTAGCATCTTCATTTCCGAAAAGCTTCAGGATACGGAGAGCTTGCTTATTAAGAGCTTCCATGGATCTGAGCAAAGGTGTCTTCTTATCAAGAGCTTCACCTGTGTAAGAGCAGAATGCCGTAGGGATGCAGAGTGTCTTATCCTTGATGAATGCATAAGATGTAGGATCCCATGCTGTATATCCTCTCGCCTCGAAAGTAGCTCTGATGCCGCCTGTCGGGAAAGAAGAAGCGTCAGGCTCGCCCTGGATCAGGTTCTTGCCTGAGAATGCCATGATGACGCCGCCGTCAGGAGAAGGCTCGATGAATGAGTCGTGCTTCTCTGCCGTTACGCCGGTAAGAGGCTGGAACCAATGTGTGAAGTGTGTTGCGCCCTTTGCCAAAGCCCAGTCACGCATTGCTGCAGCTACTTGCTCTGCTACCTCAGTATCGAGCTTAGCGCCCTCATCGATCGTCTTTCTGAGTGAGTTGTAGACCTTATCTGATAAGACCGCTCTCATCACTCTGTCGTCGAATACGTTCTCACCGAACATTTCCGGAACTGTTGTTGTTGACATATGTATATCCTCCTAAAATTTATTAGCTCTTTATCCGGCCTCATACGAGCGGGGAATAACCCATCAGGTATTTATCCATTTCAGCTGCGCAGTGTCTGCCTTCTGCTATTGCCCACACTACGAGCGATTGTCCTCTGTGCATGTCTCCTGCCGTGAACACCTTCGGTATCGAAGTCTTATACTGTTCAGGTTCTGTCTTTACTGTTCCTCTCTGCGTAAGCTCTACATTGCTTTCTTTTGCGATATAGTCTTCTGCTCCGACAAAGCCTGCGGCGATTATCAGGAGATCGCACTTTATTGTCTGTTCACTGCCCTCTACCTCAACCAGCTTTCTGTCTTCGAACTTGACCTTGACTGTCTTGATCTCTTTCAGCTTGCCCTTGGTCGTAATGAGTTCCTTAACGGTTGTCTCATATATTCTCGGGTCGTGACCGAACACCTTGATCGCTTCCTGTTGTCCGTAATCGGTCTTCTCAACCTTCGGCCACTCAGGCCACGGGTTATTCGGTTGTCGCTCGACAGGCGGGCGGCTCATCATCTCGAGCTGCGTGATGGATTTGCATCCCTGTCTTATGCATGTACCGACACAGTCATTTCCGGTATCGCCGCCTCCGACTACAACTACGTTCTTGTCTTTGGCGCTTATCGTCCACTTGCCGGCCTTTCCGGAGAGGAGATCCTTTGTGGCGGACTTAAGGAAATCTACCGCGAAGTACATGTCCTTACATTCTTCAGAACCCTTTGCAGTGATCGATCTTGCTTTCTTTGAACCGCAGCAGAGCGCGACTGCATCGAATTCGTCCGTTATCTTCTTGAAAGAAGCACCATTGCCTACGTCAACACCGGTCTTGAAGACAACGCCTTCTTCCTCCATCAGTTTTCTTCTTCTCTCGATCACGCTCTTATCGAGCTTCATGTTCGGAATGCCGTACATCAGCAGGCCTCCGATCTGGTCCTCACGCTCGAAAACGGTGACCTCATGACCCCTGTGATTGAGCTGGTCAGCAACTGCGAGTCCTGCAGGGCCTGCGCCGATAACCGCAACCTTCTTACCTGACCTGTTCTTCGGGATCCTGGGCTTCATGTAGCCCATCTCGTAACCCTTTTCGATCAGGAAGAGCTCGTTATCGTGAATCGTAACTGCTCCTGAATTTATTCCGTTGATGCATGCCTTTTCGCAAAGCGCGGGGCAGACTCTTCCGGTGAACTCCGGGAAATTAGATGTCTTCAAAAGTCTGCCGAGGGCTGCCTCGTAATGGCCTTTGTAGATCTCGTCGTTCCACTCGGGGATAACGTTATGTAAGGGACATCCCGTTACCATGCCCTTGAGGCAGATGGCCGACTGGCACATCGGTACGCCGCAGTCCATGCATCTTGCTGCCTGGCAGCGTCTTTCTTCTTCATTTAAATGATTGTGGAATTCCTCAAAGCCTGTGATTCTCTTTTCTTCTGATATCCAAGAATCCTCGTGCCTGTCGTATTCCAAAAATCCTGTAGCTTTACCCATAAGATCCTCCTGATATCAAGCACCGACTTTAGTGAATTCTTTGAATGCTTCGTAGACTGCCTGCTCACGTGCGATACCCTGTTCTTCGTACTTGGCGATCAGGGTCAGCATGTGACGGTAATCTGTCGGTATGATCTTCTTAAAGCTCTCGACATACTTGTCGAAGTCTTGAAGTATTGCCTTTGCTTTAGAAGATCCCGTTGCCTGCTCATAATCTTCGAGGATTGTCTTAAGCTCATTCTTATCTGCGTCTTCTGTTATCTCACTCATCTCAACAAGAGCCTTGTTGATCTTCGTGTAAAGTGTGTGATGTTCATCGAGTACATAAGCCATGCCGCCGCTCATGCCTGCTGCGAAGTTCTTTCCTACTTCACCGAGGATTACGGCCTTACCGCCTGTCATGTACTCCAGTCCGTGGTCACCGGTACCTTCGCATACGCCAACAGCGCCCGAGTTCCTGATCATGAATCTCTCACCGGCTACACCGCAGACGTATGCAGTACCGTTTGTTGCGCCGTAAAGTGCAACGTTTCCGATGATGACATTCTTGGAAGCTTCAAATCCGGAGTTGTCATAAGGCTTGATGATGAGCTTGCCGCCGGATAAGCCCTTTCCGAATCCGTCATTCGCATCACCTGTGAGCTTCAAGGTCAATCCCTTCGGAATGAATGCACCGAAGCTTTGGCCGCCGCCGCCCGTAAGTTCTACGATGACGCTGTCATCTGCCAGCTGTGTTCCGTATTCGGCTGTGATCTCCGAACCTAAGATAGTTCCTACTGCTCTGTCGGTACTCGATACCTTAACGTCAGTAATCTTGATGGATCCTTTCTTAA
>JAEFBB010000018.1 GCA_016292215.1 Saccharofermentans sp.
TAAGTTCAGGGCTGTCTCAAATGAGACAGCCCTTTTTCTTGCAATTGGATATATAACCATAGATTTGATAGAATTACCTAATTAAACATAAGGAAGATAAACGTCATGAAGATAAAAGTCGGTCTTGATATCGGTGGCAGTACGACTAAGATTGTCGGAATGAAGGAAGGTAAGATCATCGCGAGAGCGATCGTTAAAGCTGCAGATCCTGTCACATCTGCATTTGGTGCAGTCGGAAAGCTTATAAACGATAATTCGATCTCAGTAAATGACATTGAGCAGATCAATATAACAGGTGTAGGCTCAGGCTTCCCGCAGGCGCCTATACTCGGGATCAGGACAGTGGCTGTCGAAGAGTTCAAGGCTACAGGTCTTGGCGGTCTTTATCTGTCAGGCTTGGATCATGCCGTTGTAGTCAGCATGGGTACAGGTACGGCTTATCTTGAAGCTACGAAAGATAATGTCAGGCACATTATCGGTTCAGGCGTAGGCGGAGGCACGCTTGTCGGCTTAGGTCTGGCAGTGGCAGGCACATCCGATGCCGTCAAACTCTCTGACATGGCAACAGCCGGAGATGTACTGAAGTGCGACCTTACGATCGGCGACATCACCAGGAACGGTGTCACCGGACTTCCTATGAATGTTACGGCATCTAATTTCGGCAAGGCTGCCGACGATCTCTCCAGGGAAGATAAGATGGCAGGAGTATTTAATCTCGTTTACCAGTCTATCGGTACGGTTGCCGTTATGGCTTCAAGACAGTGCGGATTAAAAGACATAGTCTTTACCGGTCAGTTGACCGATCTTAAGGAGTGCCAGACATATCTGCTTCCTTTCGAAGCTCTTTACGGCGTTAACATGATAATTCCTGAAGATGCGGTTTATGCCACAGCTCTTGGAAGCTGTCTTGCAGAAGGGCAGGATAACAAGTGAGCGAAAAAACTGCAGTAAAAGAACGCGCGTGGGAGCTGGATTTCTTAAGAGGGATCGCCCTTATCCTGATGCTCTTTATGCATTTCTCATGGGATGTCAGATATGAATTCGGCGTTAATGTATTCTCATATCTTGAGAAGGGCTGGTTCTGGTCATTTGGTCATCCGGTCATTGTTGTTCTTTTTGTCGGCGTGTCAGGCATATGCTGCACGTTTTCGCGCAGCAATATCAAAAGAGGATTAAAGCTCCTGGCTGCAGCATTAACGCTTACGCTGGTCACATATCTCATCACGAAGTTTGCAGGCATCAACTGCCTTATCATCTTCAACGTTCTGCATGTTTTGACATGCGGAGTATTCCTTTACGCGCTTATCTCGTTTATTGAGAAGAAGACTAAAGCAAACCCTACGGCGGTAAACGTCATTTTAGGCCTCATAGGTCTATATATCGTTATCTGCGGCTGTGATATTCACTTTATGGATTTTGCTTCGAAGTCTTTGCTGTTCCTGCCCGTAGGTTTTACCATTATGGGAAGCCCTACGCAGGCGGATTATATGCCGCTTTTCCCGTGGCTCGGAGTATTCCTTTTGGGCTGTGTCATCGGAAGGACCTGTTACAAAGAGAAGAAGACTTTGTTTAACCGCGGTGAGACGATGAAGGCCATTGCAAGACCTGTCGAATTCATCGGACGTCATTCGCTCATAATCTATCTTGTTCATCAGCCGGTAGTCTACGGGATCTTATATGTGATCTTCCTTCTTATCGGAAATGCAAAATGAAGATAAAGCATAAGCTCAACAGGAAAATAGTATCAAAGATCGTACTGCTCGTAGTCTTAACGGTACTGTTCACGGCTGCGCTTATCTGCAATAACTTTATCCCTAGAGGATTTGCTGACTATTACGGCGAAAAGATATTCCCTGTCATATCGTCTTTTTTTCAGAGTCTTAACATGTTCTTCCAGCATTCCGTATCTGAGAATCTGACCGTGATCCTCGTGCCGTTACTTATCATCGGATTTATAGCATGGCTGGTGATACTCATAAAGAAATTCCTTTCCAGGGGCGCTCTGAAATATCTTTACAAGTCATACAGGAATCTCGTCATAATAGGCCTTATCGCTGCGATCCTTTTCCAGCTGATGCACGGTATCAATTACAGAAGGACAGACGTGGAAGATGAGCTGGATCTCGTTACGACTGAAGAACTCACTTTTGAACAATACTGCGCTGCTTTGAGATGGGCGTATATGGGAATGATCGAAGCCAGAAGCCATCTCGGCGAAGACTATAACGGCGTCGCACACATGCAGAACAGCTTCGAGAATTCCGCAACGTATGCCTGCTCGCTTCTCGATGCTTTCTGTGATGAATATGATATTCCGTTAAGCGAGAACTATCTGCGCGCAAAGCCGGTGTCTCTGAGCCATTACTGGAGCTACACTTATATCGTCGGCATGTACGATCCATTCCTTGGCGAAGCAAATGTTAATACTGATTATATGGGCGTCACTGATTTCCCGCTCACAATTTGTCATGAGCTCTGTCATGCAAAAGGATATGCCAGTGAGACAGACTGCAATCTTCTGGCTGCTTTGGCCTGCTGCTCGTCAACAAGACCGGACTTCAGATATGCAGGTTACTATGAGATCTTCTGGAGCATTTATCCCATCGCTGAAGAGTATGGCGATGCGATAGGGCAGGCTGTTCCGCCTTACTATGCCACATCCGAGATGGACCCCGTTTACAGGGACATGAGAGCATCGGTAATGTACTGGTGCAATATAGATGCCGAGGTAGACGCATTGTATAAGAAGTTCGGAATCGACGTTACCGAAGTGAGCAACAACGCAAATGATGCGTTCCTCAAGTCCAATGGCGAGGAAGGCGTTCAGTCTTATAATGTCCCGGACAGCATCTATGTAAGATTCTATCTGACATATGTCGGAGGAGCCGGAGATGCTTGAGGTAATCCTTAAAGGTCACGACAAGTATTACGGCGTATCTGACGTGGTCAGGCTGTTCTGCGGCGTGCCCGAAGAGCAGAAAGACGACGGCAGGGTTATTGCGCCTGAAGGACCTGACATTACACTTACTAACGAGCTTTTGCCTGACGGACGTTCAGTTACTTATTGCGGTGACAAGGCATATGAGTTTAAGGGTGAACTTTTAGAGCCCGGCCGTGAGATCAAGAGATCCCTTTACATGGCTCTGTCTGACATCACCTCGAAAACAATGCCCTGGGGCTGCCTGACGGGAATAAGACCTACTCTCGTAGCTTTGGAGGAAAACAGTCCCGAAGACCTTGAAGAGAAGTATTTTGTAAGACCTGATAAAGCAAAGCTCGCATACGAGACATCCAGGGAAGAGCAGAGGATCCTTAAGCTGGTTCCTGAAGACAGCCTGTGCGTTTATGTCGGCATTCCGTTTTGTCCTTCCAGGTGTGAGTACTGTTCATTCGTATCTTCTGACATCTCCTGCCACATGGACAGGCTCGTCAATTACGAAGCTGCCCTCGAGCGTGAGATCAAACTGATAGCTTCTTCTATAAAAAGACCTCTTTCTGCGCTTTATGTCGGAGGCGGTACGCCCACGGTGCTTCAAGATAAAGAATTCGCATCGCTCCTGGACTCAATCTATTCAAATCTTAAGATCAGTCCCGAATGCGAAGTCACTGTAGAAGCCGGAAGACCTGACACTATAACAGACGGCAAGCTTGAAGCGATGAGAGATCACGGCATAACAAGGATATGCATCAATCCGCAGACCATGAGATCTGAGACTCTTTTACGTGTCGGCAGAAAGCATACTGCTGAAGATGTAGTCCGCATTTACCGTCAGGCGTGTGATATGGGATTAGACCTGATCAACATGGACCTTATTGCAGGTCTCCCTTATGAAGATCCTGAAGAGCATATTAAGTCGACCAAAAAGCTGATTGAGCTCGCGCCTGCAAATATTACCGTGCACACTCTCTATAAGAAGAGAAGAGCTGCCATGAGCCGCGAGACGGTAATGGATAAAGATAAGACCCGCGGCACATTGGATGAGTGCGTAGCAGAGAGCTACAGGCTCTTGGAGGATGCGGGATATCATCCGTACTATATGTACCGTCAGAAGGATACGGGTCACGGCCTTGAGAATACAGGTTTTGCGAAGGGCGACACCGGCAATCTTTATAACGTTGCCATGATGAGCGACTGCAGGGATGTGTTGTCATTCGGTGCAGGCGGCATGAGCAAGAGATGCTTTGCGCAGGAAGGCGAGCTTTATAAGCACAGGGTAGAGAGATGCCCGACCATAAAAGATGCTCTTACGTATATCGAAAGAGTAGATGAGATGGCGGAGAAGAAGATCGCGTTTTTCGAGATGAACTAAAGCCTGTTGCCGTAGTTTTCAACCAAACTTGCCACAGTTACTCTTCATGTTTTCCTGAACAGTAAAATATACTGAATTAGTATATATGCGGATATATAGGTATGGGGAGTTAAAATATGAAAAAAGCAATCTGTCTGGTTGTTGTATTATCTGTGCTCTTGGGCACGGCATCCTGCAGCAAAGAAGCATCTGATCCTTCTGTCTCAAATCCGGTGATAGGTCCGGATAATCAGGGATATGTAAGTAAGAACGATTTCCCTGATGTCGTTAATGCTGACAGTCCCTGGTACGATGCGAAAACAACGTCTGTTGAGGGTGTAGGTTCTGTTACAAATTATTTTGCAGATCCTGATTCAGACACATTTATTTTGGAAAGCTTTAACGATGACACGTATTCAACGGAATATGTTGTTTGCAGCATTGAAGGCGATAAGCGCATGACATTGGGATTAAACGAACTCGCAAATGGCGATGACTGGTGTATTGTCTATGACGCGTACTTTAAAGATGGTTCATGGCATCTTCTTGCAGAGTGTCAAAACAGTTATTGGATCTATGATCTGGGAGATAACGGAATAACAAATAAGCAGACGCTCTCTTTCTCATTTTTAAAAGGGCAATACTATATTTGCGAATTGAGGCATATTGATGGCGGGTTCGTTATGTTTTCGGTGAATACCGAGAACGGGCACAGCACACTTGTTGCTTCTTTATTGGATGATAATTTCCAATTGGTCAGTTCGGTCGATACTGTAAATGCCGATAATTTCCCCGGAATAGCTTATGTGATCCAATGCGGCGAAAAGCAGTTTGAGTTCTTTGTCTATGAAGACAAAGAGAGAGTCGCGGATTTTGAGACGATGACCTGTTATGAACCGGAGAATAAGGAATGGTGTAAGGGAGTTGAAGACTATTGTTTTGTCGGCGGCGAAGTATATGCCAAATGCTATAACGGAGTAGCCCGTGTCGATTATGAGAATCAGCAGCTGGTCTCTGTCTTTGACTATAACTCCTGTTTTGTGAATAGGAATACTTTGTCAACGGCATATCTTTTATCGGCAGATCCCCAGAAGATCGTTTTCGGCAGCGAAAAGAGTGATATGACGATGTTCGGGTCTTTGGGATCTTCCTTTGAGATCACAACATTGACGAAGGCTGAAACAAATCCCAATGTCGGAAAGACCATACTGACGGCAGCTTCTGTTAAGTCCGGTCATTATATACCTTTTTTTGTGTCAGAGGCTGTTATGAATTTTAATATGACGAGTGAAGACTGCATAATCATGCTCGTTGAAGATTATGACCTCGACAGGTATTCTGATGGCGAGATCTACAGTCTTTATGCGAGCGTAAACGCATCTTCGTCGATGTCAGACAGGTTGGCTTTTGATCTTTTGAACGGAGACGGACCGGATATCATTATCGGAGGCTATGACATAGAAATGCTGCATAATGAGGATTACCTTGTTGATCTGAGCGCGTTAAGCGAAGAGATCCTCCGTGAGAATGAAGGCGTTTACTTTGCCAATGTATTTGATGCATGCAAGGAAAACGGTGTTGTGTATGGAATACCGCTGTCTTTTACCCTGGATGCGATCGTGACGAATAAATGCAGCAAGAGCAACGGACAAGGTTTTACTTTCGCAGAATACAAGGACTTCGTCTCAGGTCCTCTTAACGGCGAGGATCCGTTACTTGAAGATCACTACGGAGACAAGCTTTCCTGCTTTTCTGCTTTGTTTTCCTGTATGGATGATGAGTTTATCCGGGATGGCAAGATAGATCTTGATAATGAAGCTTTCAGGCAGCTTTGTGTTTATGTCAAAGACCTTCCCACTTACTATCCGAATGAAGGCGGACCGGTCGGAACCGGTTGTTTCTTCTATGGTATCGAGAAGTATATTATGCTGCGTGACAGTCTGAACGGTCTGGGCGTATACGGCTATCCGTCTTATGACGGAAGAGGACCCTCTGTCAGAATCAATGATTCGCTGTCTGTAACTACAAACTGTAAAGATGTTAAAGCAGCTTCTGAATTCATTAAGATGGCGTTGACACATGATCTTCAGACAGAAGGAATAAAGCAAGACGCAATAATACCGGTTTGCAAGACCGCTTTGGAAGACAGGTTTAAAGTAGAGATAGATCTGTTTAATGAAGAAAGTACTTTCGGAAGCAGACTGGATTATTCGTTAATCGATGAATATGAGGCCATGGTCGAATCAGCTTCAGGCTGCTCTTCTTTTGATCAGGCTGTAGTTATCCTGATCTGCGAAGATCTCCAGGCATATCTGGCAGGAGACAAATCCTTGGATGAAGTGATACCGATTATGGAAGACAGGTGTCAGACATTGTTGGATCAAAGAGGATAAAACAAGGAAAACTATTTCGGAAAACCAGGGGGAGATATCTCGATTAAAGGCTGTTATCAATCAGCCATATGTAGCGATAAGATCCCCGCAGGTCGTTGCAAAGTCCGTCAGATACATTAGATCCAGTTCGTTTCCATAGTAAGATTCTATGTAACTGCCGTTCAGCATGATGATGAATTTGCCGTCTTTGCTGTAGAAAAACGTTCGGATATCGTCCTTAACTAACTCGCCGGCGTCGTAACTGGTCTTATCAATGAGATAGTATGTACCTCGATCTTCCTGTTCATATTTGAAAGGATAAGCATAGTTGTCTGTTGTCCTGTATACCGTAGCATCCAGGTCCTCAATATACAAAGTGCCGTATCGTGTGTCGCTGACAAGGGACTTATCCAGTCCGAATCTTGCGGCTACGGATTCGGCAAATTCCCTGTACTCTGTATCTGTGCTCTCAACGCTTTGGATCTCTCTGGGGAGTGTCCTGAAGAAAGGCCAGTAATACATTATTAATTCGTCATCGAACAGATAATGTTCTTTCCACTCAGTAGTAACTCCGTCGCTGATGTAGCCGGAGCTGGTTGCCAGTGTATTCATGAGAGAATAAACATCATACGGATAGAGCTTGAGGAAATCTTCGATGCTTCCGTCATTTACCGTTTCATCTGTGAAACCGGAGAGCTCCATGTAGAGATCCGTTGACCATTCCAAAGCATCTCCAAGGATGATGGGCTCGTCCACGCAATCTTCGTTTAGGGTATCGATGAATTCCTGATAACCCTCGGGGAACTCGTCGAAAATCTCTACAACAACTGATTTGAATGCAGTAGCGGAGCGGTTCTGGCTGCCTGAATCATAAGCATGATAGGCTATCTCGACCCTTCCAAGATAAGTATGTCCTTTGTACTCTTCAGGACTGAGGAGGTTTTCGCCGGAATACCTGAAGGCATCAGGCACGTCGGCTGTCTCAAGATATGAAACGATATAATCGATCTTCTCTCTGGAGATATCGAGAAAATACGTATTATCGGAATCTTTGTCCTCTGATCTGCAATATCTTATTTCCCGGAAATAAACATCATTCGGAGTATAAGTAGCATTAACAAGATAGACGTCCAGGTATTCCTCTTCAGGATTGCCCGTTACGGAGGTGGAGACAGAATTAACCGGAACAGATTCATCAATATCTGCCGGCGTACTATCAGGAGCTTTCCGGCATCCCGAGAAAACGACAGATGTCAAAAGTAAAAGTGCGACAGTTTGCTTCTTCATAAACACAATCCCCCGGTTTATTCAGATACCATTAATACAGATAACGAGGAATGAATGTTGCATTTATATATAATAAACGGCCGGTTATAATGCCGGCCGCTTTTGATTTATTTTTCTGGTCGAGGTGACAAGACTCGAACTTGCGACCCCATGCTCCCAAAGCACGTACGCTACCAACTGCGCTACACCTCGTTGTCTACGGCGGTAATTATATATGTTTTGGGAATTATCTGCAAATAAGAAGAGCGCCTGATCTTTCAGGCGCCCCCTTAATCTATTCCTATTCCTTGCGGTATTCCAATATGTCACCCGGCTGGCAGTCAAGTGCTTCGCATATCGCTTCGAGCGTTGAGAACCTGATCGCCGATATCTTGCCGTTCTTCATTTTCGAGAGGTTGACGTTGGAGACGCCGACCTTTTCCGATAAGTCATTGAGCGAGATCTTACGGTCTGCCATGACTCTGTCTAATCTTAGAATAATCTGTCCCATGTTATTCCTCCTTAAAGTGTCTCGTCAGACTGGATCTGGAGGGTCTTACCGTAATCAAGGATAGTATGAACTACCCATGCGGTGACAAGTCCTATCGCGCCCAAAGCTGCTCCGGACGTTAAGAATCCGATTGCACTTGCGACGATAAGCACGATGGTTACTCTCTTGATGACCTTGTCCGTAAACGGTGTGTCTTCTTCCATTATGAGATTGAAGACATTGCTCAGCATCTTCATTAATACTGCACCAATAGCGCAGGTGATCGACAGTACCAGGCAAACGGTGCCGTACATTATGCTGAAGGGGTGATCATCAATAGCCTCCTGCAATGCGGGGATATCCGAATGAAGTGAATCGGGATCTCCCAGATTGATGTCGACCCATTTTGCAGCAGCAATATCGTCATCAGTCGATACATATCCCGCATCTACAGCCTTTTGCATCTGGATGTCAAAATCTTTTCCCATAGAGAAACAGGTGACGGATGCGGCAGCACATGCAATCGCGCCGATAAGCAAGATGATGAAAAGGATTTTTGATACAGTCTTTCCGACCTTGCAGCTCTTCTTGATCTTAGCGATCTTTACATTTTCTTCCATAAAACAATCTCCTTATCCTCAGGTTAAAAAACTTTTGGGCCCTTTATTCCTGATGCTTGGATATTACACCGCTAATTTATCTTTGTCAACAACTTTTTAACGATAAACGTTAAATTATTTGCGATTAAGATTGTGAATGAGCTTTGCGGGCAATGATGCTTCCAATTGGCTATAATAGTAATGATCTTCAAATAAAGGAGAAGGCATCTTGATCAAAGTAACCAGCTATAAGAGCGGAAATGAATTTTCCTATGGTCTTGGCGCGACTATCGCCATGGAATACCTTCTCAAGAAGAAGGACGCAGTCAAGGCTGTGATCCTGCATCCTGATTTCAGATCGGAAGAGACTATCGCAAAGATCAATTCGATCTGCGGCAAGGATATTCCTGTATCGGTAGAAGCCAAGCCTTTCAATATTCTGTCTAAGAAAGAGAACTGCTTCGTCATCTGCGTTATCGAGAAGAAGGACGAGCCCATAAAAGACGGCAATCACATGGTGCTCGTTAACCCTTCCAACTGCGGCAACATGGGAACGATCGTGAGGAGCTGCCTGGGATTCGGCGTTAAGGATATCGCGATAGTGGGCCCCAAGGCGGCAGATCCTTTTGATCCGAAGACGATAAGAGCTTCGATGGGCGCGTGCGCGAGTGTCAGGATAGAAGTTTTCGAGGCGTTCGAAGATTATCAGAAGAGATTCCCTTCGAATAATCTGTATCCTTTTATGTTAGACGGCAGCACGATACTGCAGGAGACAAAGATAAATAAGCCCTTCTCGCTCATTATGGGAAATGAGGCGACAGGCCTTGATCCGGCGTTCAAAGATATAGGCCGGCCCATCAGGATAGAGCATTCCGGCGATATTGACAGCCTGAATATTACAATTGCCGCAAGTATAGGGCTTTATGAAGCAACAAAGTCTTGCTAATTAAATACTATCGTGATACAATTCTTCGGTAATTTGAAGATATAACTCTAAAAAGGAGAAAAAGAGATGCCTAATATCAAATCAGCAATCAAGCGTGTAAACGTTTCCGAGAAGAAGGCTGCTGCTAATAAGAGCAAGAAGAGTGCTATCCGCACAACTGTTAAGAAGGCAAAGGCTGATATCGCTAACGGCGAGAATCTTGATGCTACGATCAAGTCTACACAGAAGGCATTGGACAAGGCTGCTGCTAAGGGCCACATGAGCAAGAACGCAGCTTCCAGAACAAAGTCCAGACTTGCTAAGGCTGCTAACGCTGCCAAGGCTTAATTAGTTTATTTAGCGAATAACAACAACCGTCTGTCGGATTATCCGGCGGACGGTTTTATTCTGCATTTTTTTCAGATTTGATGTGCGGATACTGCCGCGACATGACTGCAAGAGGCGAAAGACCTGCTCTATAACAGATATCTGCGTATCTTTTCTTCTATTACTTTTGTGTTCAGAGGCTTCCTGTCCGTTTCCATTGTCAGTATCAGACTTGTCTCATCAAAATCATCGGCGAGTGTGTATTTCGCGATCTTGCTGACGTTGCGGTCTGAATAATCTTCGTTTCCCATCATGCCAAGGTGCTCCCAATAATAGTCTTTTCGAAGCCTGACATTAAGACAGTTGAAGTCAGGCGCAGCGATCAGCACTCCGTGGCTGTAGAGCGGATACTCGTAACGGTAAGGAATGTTGTGCCTAAGCAAAGCATCGGCGATCAGTATCTCGGATTTCGATCTGACGCGTTCGCCCTTTGCCGTGTAATATTCCGGATCGTCTTTTCCAAAGCCGAGTCTGTCATAAGGAGTGTTCTGCCATCGGTTTATGAACTCCTCGTCACTTAAGAATTCAGGAGTTACCAATTGTTTGCGCGCCTCTGACAGCTTTTCAAAGATTTGTTGAGGTGCGGATCCATCGTAACTTTTCAAAAATCCTTCGATAGCTTTCAGCTGTTCCCTGAGTGTTTTTAACAGTCTGGTGTCGTAATCTTTTTGGGCCAGGCTTACGGCGAGGGATCTGTCTTTATTCGTGATATATTTTTCGATTAACGGTTTTGAGTTGTTCCTTAGATAGAACTGATATGCATTCTTCTTTTTTGACACATGAAGACTGCCTTCGGGCGCTTGATCAAGGCGATTCTTGATCTTAGTGATTTCTGTCTCCAGAAAAGCTTTTCGAACCAGTAATTCTTTGATCACAAAATCTGTTTTTGAATCCATATAAAAATCCTCGTTTATCCGTTTGTTATACTGATGCCCCGATTATCCGGATACCCCCAAAATTATGAGATTCTCGAAAACAGGGGCGCATTTGAAGGGTAATTTTGGATTACAAGACTTAGAATACCCCCAAAAGAAAAGAAACACTGAGATGAGGGGGCTTCTTATTATCACTAATCCTGAATCTGAATCAAAATGCACCCCCAAAAATCGAAACCAATCAAAATATGGGGGTAGCTATGTTTTTGCCCTGTTGTTTATTCAGATTATTGGCGGTCCGGGGAACGGTTTCAACCCTTTTACGAAAACTTGAGACTGACTTGCTAAGAACCGACAAAGATTTGTCGGTTTTGAGACTTTGTAACTGAGGAAAGGCTTAAAAACAGATAATTACTTAACGATTACCGGGATCGATTCCCACTCTTTAGCGGTGTCCCTGCCATAGAGCTTCCAGCCCAGGGAAGCGGCTCTCATATCGAGCTCAAAGATCTTCTTTAAGCTCTCATGTTCCGACTGAAGCTCTAAGCAATCCGAAGGCCTGTTTATGACCGGGAGCCTCGCGCACTTTCCCATGATCTTAAGGCAGTATTTGCCCTCGCTGTTAAAGCCCAGCACTCTGATGTACGGGGGCCTTTTTATCTCCAGATAAGAATTATCCTGGCCTGTCATCATGCTCGCCAGAGCTCTTTGTATCCTTGATAACGTATATCTCTTGGTCGATATCCTGCTCTCGAAAACATTAAGGCAATAGTCGTCATCCGAAATAGTGCCGGGCCTGATATCTCCCGCGATATTTCTGAGGTATCCTGTCAGGTCATCGCTCATGTAAGCGATGTCATCCAGGGAAGAAGACGCGTTTGCAGTGAGCATGCAGTCTCTGATGTAATCTACATACTTAGGGAAAGTGAATGTCCCTGAAGAAGCGGCTGAAAGCATCGCGCCTAAAGCTAAGTCAGGCATTCGGCCGTTAAGTTTAGAGGCAATCGCTGACTGGCTGAAGTTATTGGAAGCTTCTTCTGATATAGCCTTGCGGATGGCAGTAGCGCTCGCAAATTCCCCGCTCATGTCTGCTTCGTGATACCCTGAGCCTTCGCGCTTTATCATGATCACGTTGATCCTGCGGAGCTTATCGATCTTTTTGAGAGCCAAGAGGTAATCTAATGCGAGTATGGAGTTAGGGCTCGATAAATCTTTGTCAAAATCACCCGTGATGCCCTTTGACGAAGCGTAATCCTTTATTGCAGACGCTCTTGCCTGAGGGAAGCTGATCCCTGTGGAGATGTATTCATTGAGTTTTGAATTGAATAACTTATCGCTTTCGAAAGGTTCATTTGCAAGAGCCTTAAGAAGACCGGTGTCATCTGTATCGACACCGAAGGCTATATCGGTTACGACTCCCGTGGAGATCAGCTCCGACACCGCGCCTTCGGCAAATCTTGAAGAGGGTGCGCAGGAGAAACTGAAGGGGAGTTCTATCACGACATCTGCGCCGCACAAAAGAGCCTGTCTGGCGCGGACGGCAGGGGGACAGATGGCGGGAAGGCCTCTCTGGGTAAAGAAACCTGACATGACGGGCATGACGATGGCTCTGGGGTCATCAACGATCTCACGGGCCTTCTTTATCAGATACCCGTGACCGTTATGAAAAGGATTAAATTCCGCAATAATTCCTATAACCCGCAATTTAAGTAAACCCTCTGCTTTTGGTATAATCTTTGATTGTAAGATTATATTTCATAAGGCGGAGTTTATGCAACGCAGGCAGATAGCTGGCATCGGTATCGGAAAGTTCGTTACAGTGGCGATTGTAGCCGCTCTGGCTTTGGGCGCCGTGATATTCTATCTGTTCTATACCGGAAGGTTCGGAGGCGGAACAAAGCTTAAGCTCACGAGCCCTGCGCATGTCGGTCACGATTACAGTGACATAGCGGCTGATAACAATATCGTCAGTGATTATCTTTTCGGAAGGACAAAAAAGCTCAATGTCGAAAAGGGCGGCGACGGAGTCCTTGCCGCAACCACTTATACGATCGCGGGAAGACTCGTTACGCAGGAAGCTGAAAACTCCGGAGTATATGAACTCACCGATCAGGCTCTGCTCCTTAAATGCTATGTAAGAGCGGGCGACGGTGCCAATGCGATAGCTCTCAAGAATGAAGTAACCAAGCGTTTCAGGCTGTCTGACGGCGCGTACAGGACATTCGTTTATTCGGATCCCGCAAAGTCTGAAGAGCTGATCACGGTGTCCGCATCTATGGCATGGCTCGATGCGCTGACTGAATATTATGTCTCTTACGGTAATGACGATGACTATAAAGAGGTCTGTCATCTGGCGGGATTGCTTTTCGACAGCGAAGGAAGAGTTATCCCTGAGCAGCTCTCGGTAGCGAAATATGCCGAATCGCTTTATGTAAGTCTTGAAGATACGAGCGGTTTTGAAGAGGGCATGGAAGGCTCTCTTGAGCAGCTCTACGGAACGATCACGGGAGATATCGACGGTGCCGAAGCGCAAAGGGATGAGCTTGAAGCAAATATCGAAGGCGTATTGCTGTCTAATATCAACCTGAGACTTATCAGGGATCTCGAGAACAACAAGATCCTGGCGCAGGGAGCATACGACCGCGCTCTTAAAGCGGTCAAGGGCGGTTTTGCCGGAGCGGGATATTCGTTCTACGCTTATGCGACGAACGGCCAGATGGACAGCGAAGACTATATCTATACCGGTCACAGCACCGGAGCATTCGACATTGCGCAGAGCGTAAAGACGATGCGAAATCTCGCGGAAGTGGGCGAGCTCGACAGCGCGTCTTTTGCAGAGCTTAAGAGCCAGGTCATGAACTACGGCAGGATCTATATCGAGTACGTTATCATGACGGGCAGTTATTCCGGCACGGAGGCCGTGAGCGCATATTCCGACGCCATGATGATAGCTTATTTTGTTGGCGACAAGGACCTTTATGACAAGCTGTCTAATGCGGTCGGCAAGAGGGTCGCCACCAAATCGACGAGCCCTGCTCTCTACATGATCTTCAGGGAAGAGAACGACAGATATGTCTTCTACGCGAGGGAGAATCTGTCTGCCCGCCTCGTTACTTCTTAATTAGTTCTTTTTAATTGAATTAATAGAGGTAAACGAGTATACTTTTGTCGACAAAAAATTCCAAAGGAGACAATATATATGGCATTCATTGATGACATCATGGCCAGAGCTAAGGCTGACAAGAAGACTATCGTACTTCCCGAGTCAATGGACAAGAGAACATTTGAGGCTGCCGAGAAGATCCTTAAGGCTGATATGGCTAACCTCATCATCATCGGAACACCCGACGAGATCGCTAAGAATTCCGAAGGCTTTGACATCACAGGCGCAACGATCGTTGACCCTTTTAACGATCCCAACAAGCAGAAATATATCGACAAGTTCGTTGAGCTCCGCGGCGTAGACACCATGGTAGCTGCAGCAAAGAAGAAGGCTGAGAAGAAGGGTCTTGGCGAAGAAGAGACAAACGCTCTCATCGCTGACGCTCAGAAGAAGGGCATCACACCCGAGAAGGCTGAAGAGAAGATGAATTCCGACTACATGTACTATGCATGCCTCATGTGCAAGTGCGGTGATGCTGACGGTGCTGTTTCCGGTGCTTGCCACTCCACAGGCAATACGATTCTTCCCGCACTCCAGCTCCTAAAGACAAAGCCCGGCATCTCTTCCGTATCCGGCTTCTTCCTGCTCGACGTTCCTAACTGCGATCTTGGTGAGCATGGTCTCTTCATCTTCGCTGACTGCGCAGTTAACACAGACGTAGATTCTGCTAAGCTCGCTGAGATCGCCAAGCTCTCCGCTGAGTCTTTCGAGCAGTTCATCGGCGCTCCCGCTAAGGTCGCTATGCTCTCATATTCTTCTTACGGTTCAGCTAAGCACGCTGACGTAGATAAGGTATCCAACGCTGTTAAGATCGCTAAGGAAAAGTATCCTGATCTCGTAGTAGACGGTGAGCTCCAGCTCGATGCAGCTCTCGTTGAAGAAGTTGGCCAGCTCAAGGCACCCGGATCACCGGTTGCAGGCCACGCTAACACACTGGTATTCCCTTCGCTCGAAGCAGGCAACATCGGCTACAAGCTCGTTCAGAGACTTGCCAAGGCTCCTGCTTACGGACCGGTTCTCCAGGGCTTAGCTTACCCTGTAAATGACCTCTCCAGAGGCTGCAACGCTGACGATATCGTTGGTACAGTTGCTATTACCGCAGTTCAGGCTCAGGCTGCACAGGCTTAAGAGCTGACCGATATAAGACACTAAAAGACAGGAGAAAAGTCTAATGAAGATTTTAGTTATCAACTGCGGTAGTTCTTCCGCAAAGTTCCAGCTTTTCGACATCGATACAGGCGATGTACTCGCAAAGGGTAATGCCGAGAGAATCGGAATCGACGGTAAGCTCACATATAAGCCCGCAGGCAAGGATGAGTTCGTTTCAACAGAACCCATGCCTGACCACAAGGTCGCTGTCCGCATGATCCTCGACGCACTCGTAGATCCTGAGCACGGCGTAATCTCTGACGTATCCGAGATCGCAGCTGTAGGCCACAGAGTACTCCACGGCGGTAAGTACTACAGTGCTTCCGTTATCGTTGATGACGATGTTAAGAGAGTTATCAGAGAGTGCTTCCCGTTAGGACCTCTGCACAATCCTGCAAACCTCATTGGTATTGAGGCATGCGAGGACGTTCTTCCTGAGGGTACACCTCAAGTTGCAGTATTCGATACGGCATTCCATCAGACAATGCCCCCGAAGGCATATACATATGCACTTCCTTATGAGATTTCCGAGAAGTACGACATCCGCCGTTACGGTTTCCACGGAACATCCCACCGTTATGTAAGCCACAGAGTCGCTGACTTCCTCGGCAAGAAATATGAGGACCTCCGCATCATCACATGCCACCTCGGAAACGGTTCTTCTTTTGCAGCAGTTAAGGACGGCAAGTGCCAGGATACATCAATGGGTCTTACACCTCTTGCAGGTATCTGCATGGGTACAAGAACTGGTGACATTGATCCCGCTATCGTTCCTTTCCTTATGAAAAACGAGAGATACACACCTGACGAGATGGATAATCTCTTGAACAAGCAGTCAGGCGTTCAGGGCGTTTCCGGCGTTTCTTCCGACTTCAGAGATCTCGAGAAGGCTGCTAACGAAGGCAACGAGAGAGCAAGACTTGCACTCGACATGTTCGCATACCAGGGCAAGAAGATCATCGGATCTTATGCAGCTGCTATGGGCGGCGTTGACGTTATCGTATTTACAGCAGGTATCGGCGAGAACACAGACCACATGAGAAAGGCTATGTGTGAAGGCCTTGAGTTCATGGGCGTTGAGTTCGATGCAGATGTTAACGCAGGCTTAAGAGGCAAGGAAGCAATCATCTCCAAGCCTTCTTCAAAGGTTACAGTTTGCGTTATCCCTACCAACGAAGAGCTTGCAATCGCTCAGGAAACTGAGGCTCTCGTAAGATAATTATTCGGGTGATTTAAATATATGAAAGAGGGTGTCTCGATCGAGGCACTCTTTTTTTCTTGTATGATTTTTAATCCGGATCAATAGTTTAGATGCAGATGCTTCTTGAGATCCTTGTCTGCACCGAAGACGGTTACCGTGTCGTCAGCAGCGAAAACAAAATCTGCAGGGAATTCCAGGACAGGCTTGCCGTCTCTTTTGATGGATAAGACGTTCAAGTGGTACTTGTTTCTGATGCCGAGCTCAGCAAGGCTCTTGCCGATCCATTCTTCAGGGACCTTGACCTCGAAGATCGAGAAATCGCCGGGATAATCAAGATAATCGACAACGTCAGCAGAGCAGTAACGGACAGCTGACCATTCAGCGAGCTGCTTCTCGGGGAAGACTACAGAGTCTGCACCGGTGGCCAGAAGGAACTTCTTCTGAACAGATCTTGAAGCTCTTGCTACTATATATTTCGCACCGCATTCTTTGAGAAGTGAGGTGGTCTCCAATGAAGACTGGAAATTGTCGCCTATCGCTACGAAGCAGACATCGAAATTCTCTACTCCCAAAGACTTTACAAATGCCTCGTTCGTGGCATCTCCTATGAGGGAACTTGTGACCATTCCCAAAACGGGTTCCAATCTCTCCTCGGAAGAATCTACCGCGAGGATCTCATCGCCTGCCTTATTGAGCTGGTCGATGAGGTGATAGCCGAATCGTCCGATTCCGATTACGAGTACGCTCTTCATATAATGTTTCCTTTCTGCCGGATCAACCGACCGCTATGTTATCCGCGGGATACTGCCTGTTGCCCATCGACTTTCTGGTGATAGCCGCAAAGACGAGCGTAAGGCCGCCCACACGTCCTGTGTACATCAGGAATATAAGTACATACTTTGATACCGTTGACAGTGTTGAAGTGATGCCCATCGTAAGGCCTACCGTAGCAACTGCCGAAGCGCTCTCGAAAAGTGTCTTCATGAATGCGAGGTCTTCGACCTTGGCAATGATCATGGCACCGAAGATGGTGATGATGAGATCGAGCATGAATACGGCAACGGCACCCGTAACTGCTTCATTAGTGATCCTGCGCTTGAAGATTGCAGGCGATTTCTCGTGCTTAAAGAAGGCGATCATGGTAAAGAAGAGGACTGCAATAGTAGTGATTTTCATACCGCCTGCCGTAGAGCCCGGCGCGCCGCCCGTAAGCATCAGGATGATGGTCATGACAACGCCCGTTCCTGAGAAATTGTTATAGTCTGTCGTATTAAATCCGGCCGTTCTCGGTGTAACTGCCTGGAAGAGCGAAGCCCAGAATCTCTGGTTGGCAGGAAGGTCCTGATATTCTCCGAACCACAGATAGATCACGGGGATCAATACGAGGAAGATCTCCATTACGATGATGATCTTGCTCTGCGTGCTGTATTTGTAAAACTTGAAGCCGTATCTTCTGATGTCCATCCAGGTAAGGAAGCCCAAGCCGCCTGTGAGGATAAGGAGCACAAGTGTGATAACGATAACAGGGTTATCCATATAAGGGACCATGGATGAGAAAGCACCGTGTGAGCCGTTAAGGTCAAAGCCGGCGTTACAGAAGGCGGATACTGATGTGAAGACAGATACCCAAAGGCCCTTTAAGACACCATATTCTTTGATGAAGACCGGTGACATCGCAATAGCTCCGGCAGCCTCGAAAATAACCGTGCCGATGCAGATGAATCTTGTATATTTCATGAGTTCGCCCAGGTTAGGAGCTGAGACTGCTTCCTGCAAAGTAGCTCTCGCGTGAAGACCGATCTTTTTACCGATAAGCTTGGTCAAGATCGTGGTCATCGTGACGACACCCATACCGCCGATCTGGATCAAAGTGAGGATAACGAGCTGACCGAACCATGACCAGCGGCTTGCCGTGTCATAAACGACCAGGCCCGTAACGCTGCTCGCTGATGTTGCCGTGAATAATGCGTCAGTAAAGCCCGTCCATTCACCCGTTCTGGTCGAGAAGGGTAACATAAGAAGGATCGCGCCTATCACGATCATGAAGACGAATCCCAGAAGGATGCTCTGGGAGCCTTTTAGTCTGAAATGCTTTTGTCCGTTTTCACTCATGCGAATATTATAAATCTAACTTTTTATTTTTTAAAAGAAAAATGTCCTATTATTCGACGGCTAATATTTTGCATTACTGATATAATCTCCCTAGACCGGATTTATTAAGGGAGAGATTTGTTTTGTCAGACGATATTTTCAACAGTTCAGACGAGTTTTTCAGGGAGCTTGAGGGCATATACGGCCAGGGGCCTGAAGCTGTGTCCGACCAGGATGCCGACAGCATGCTTGAAGGCCTTAACAAAGAGCAGCGGGACGCGGTAACGCATCTTGACGGACCGCTGCTCATACTTGCCGGCGCAGGCTCGGGCAAGACCAGAGTAATAACATTCCGCATTGCCTACATGATGAAGAAGCACAATGTCGCCCCTTCATCCATTCTTGCCATCACGTTCACCAATAAAGCGGCCAACGAGATGCGCCAGAGAATAGAGACTCTTGTCGGAGACCGTTCCAAGTATATCTGGTGCGGCACTTTTCACAGCATTTTCGCAAGGCTTCTAAGGCGTCACGCCGAGCTTCTGGGATACTCGCAGAATTTTTCCATCATCGACACTGACGACCAGCAAAAGCTCGTTAAGGATTCGATGAAGGAGCTTGATATCTCCGACAGCCAGTTTAAGCCCAGGAGCGTCCAGAGCGAGATCTCGAATGCCAAGAACAAGTTCATCGGTGTTGAGGAGTACGCACTCCAGGCCGGCAAGGATTACTACTACGGCGTTGTCGCGAGAGTCTATAAGAGATATCAGGAGAAGCTCCTTGCCAATAACGCGATGGACTTCGATGATATCCTCATCAATATGGTTAAGCTCTTAGAGCAGAACCCCGATATCTGCGAGCTCTACAGATCCAAGTTCAGATACATCATGGTAGATGAGTACCAGGATACCAATATGCCGCAGTACCGTGCCGTAATGCAGCTCGCTTCAGGCAGCGGCAATATCTGTGTAGTAGGAGATGACGACCAGTCTATCTATTCTTTCAGAGGTGCTGACGTAAGGCTTATCCTGAAGTTTGAGAAGGATTTTCCGGGAGCCAGGGTAATAAAGCTCGAAGAGAATTACCGCTCCACAAAGACGATCCTCGAAGCGGCAAACTGCGTCATCGCGAATAATACCAAGCGTAAGAGCAAGCGCCTGCGTACAGAAGGCGCCGACGGTGAGAAGATAATCGTCATGAATGCAGACACGAGCGCGGGCGAGGCTGACTTTGTCGGAAGGACCATCAAGATGATGGCCGACAAAGGCAAGTTTAAATATTCGGACTGCGCGGTGCTCTACAGAATGAACGCTTTGTCGCGTAACGTGGAGACTACGCTTCATAATCTCGGGATCCCTTTCAGAGTCTATGGCGGCATGAGGTTCTACGACCGTAAAGAGATCAAGGACATCCTCGCTTACTTAAGGCTCATCAATGATACAAAGGACAATATTGCTTTTGAGAGAATAATCAATGTTCCGAGAAGAGGCATCGGCGATGCTACTATCGAGAAGATCAGACAGTATGCGTTAGAGAGCAATGTCAGCATGTTCGAATGCGCCATGCATTCACTTGATTATCCCGAGCTTGCGAGAGTCAGCACGAGAGTTCTTGCCTTTACCGATCTCATTAACGAGATGAGGGACAAGCTTAAAGAGAATGAGATGGATTTCGCGCAGTTCGTAGATTATGTCGAGAACGAATCGGGAATAATCGAAGAGATCACCGCAGAGCGTGAGAAAAAAGGCGACATCATCGACAGAGTAGAGAACCTCAAAGAGCTTTTGTCTGAAGCTGCCGAGTACGATAAGGCGCACCGCGCAGAGCCCGTCGATATGGATACTCTGGAGATCGATGACGGCGACGGACTGCCTGTGGAAGTCGATGAAGATTTCTTTTTCGATACCGCCACCGCAGACACGACAGAAGGAATATTAGGACTTTATCTTGAGAATGCATCGCTCTTTACCGAAGGTGACGAATACAATGATTCTGATGATTTCGTAAAGCTCATGTCGATACACAGCGCCAAGGGCCTTGAGTTCGGAGCGGTATTCATAATAGGTCTTGAGGAAGGCGTTTTCCCGAGCTACAGATCGATCCAGAGCATGGAAGATACCGAGGAAGAGCGAAGGCTCATGTATGTTGCTATCACGAGAGCCAAGAAGAATCTTTTCATCGTGCTTACGAAGCAGAGAATGCTCTTCGGCCAGACGAACTGCAACAGGCCTTCGAGATTCATAAAAGAGATCAATCCCGAGCTGCTCTATCTCATGGGCGCGAACAGGGAGACACCGAAGAATGCTCCGGATGGTGAGACTAACAGGGAGAAGTCCAAAAAATCGATCGCATCTGCCATCAGGTCGCAGTTTACCAATGATAAGGCAAAGCCTGCGGGAGCCCGCGAAGGACAGCTCGGTCCGGACGATCTCATTAAGGGAATGAAGGTCATTCATCCGAGATTCGGTGAGGGCATTATCCTCAAGGTAGAGCCTGTCGGAGGTGACGCTCTCGTTACGATAGATTTCGACGGAATGCGCAAGAATATGCTCGCGAATTCCTCCGGTCTTAAGAAGGCGCCGAACTGACAGTGACGCCTGTGCACGAGGTTTACCAAGAACAGCTGACGCGGTTTGTAGTATAATTATTTATCGTGTTTTAGAAGGAGACTAAGGTATGTCAGATAATCTCAGCTTCCAGGACCTTTATGCCGACAGCGTAGCCAGCATCGGAAAGTCAGATAAGATATCCGAGGCGACAAGAGCCAAGATCAGGATCCTTCAGGATCAGAGAGACAAGCTCCTGAGCGTCAATGCCATGAAGTGTTCCGATTCAAGAGGAAGAGTATTACCTGAAGCCGACGGCGATATCAGGAACTGCTACGAGCGTGACATGGGAAGGATCATTTACTCCCAGGCATTCAGACGCTTAAAGCACAAGACGCAGGTCTTCTTCAATCCCGCTAACGATCACATCTGCTCCAGATTAGAGCACGTCATATATGTTGATTACATCGCTTCTACAATAGGCAGCGCTCTCAATCTCAATGTCGATCTCATCAGGGCTATCGCATTAGGCCACGATGTAGGTCACACGCCTTTCGGCCACAGCGGCGAGAGAGTACTTAATAAAAAGCTCAAGGCCATTGATCCCAAGCTGTATTTCGAGCATGAATCGAACGGCCTCCGCGTGCTCAATATTCTCGAAAAGCACAACGACGACAACGGCCTTAATCTCACATTCGAAGTAAGGGACGGCATCATCTCGCACTGCGGTGAATACTACGATGAGAGAAAGCTCATACCTTGCAGGGATAAGACAGAAGAAGACCTGTCATATCTGATCCCCAAGAAAGACCGCAAGGGCCCTGCCACAATGGAGGGCTGCGTCGTAAGATTTGCAGACAAGATCGCATATGTCGGAAGAGACATCGAAGACGCATTAAGGACAGGTGTCATCGCGAGTGAATTTGATGTGCCCGTTGTAACTGACGGAGTAGGGAGCTCGAATTCAGAGATAATCAATTTCCTCGTGCAGGACGTCATCGAGAACAGCATGGATAAAGGCTGCATCATGATGAGCGATCACGCAGGCGACGCGCTCGAGCACACTCTTAAAGAGAATGTCGCGAAGATCTATACGGCCGGCAAAGTCAAGACTTATGAGAAGTACTGCGATGTCATGCTCGAAGGTCTTTTCGATGCGTTCTATGAAGCAGTACAGAATATTGAGAAGGCAGAAGATTCGAAGTCATCTTCTATAAGACAGTTCGCGGGATTTGTTAAAAACCACCCCGAGTACAAAGCAGGCATCGACACGCCGCTCCCGATCTATGTATCCGATTACATTGCGGGCATGACGGATTCGTTCGCGGTAAGCTGCTTTAACGAGATGTATAAGAGTTAATGGAGACTGATATGGGTAATAAGGAAGAATACGGATTTTTCGCGATGATAGACCGCATGCAGTACATCGGAAGATGGGCACTGATGCGCAACAGCAGAACAGAGAATATCAAGGAGCACAGCTTTGACGTTGCAGTCATAGCGCACTGCCTGACGGTCCTTCACAACAAGTTTGAGAAGGATAATGAAGGAGCAATCCTGCCGGATCCTTACAAGGTCCAGGCGTATGCCCTGTATCACGACTGCACTGAGATCTTAACAGGCGATCTGCCTACGCCGATCAAGTACCGCAATAAGGAGATCACGAAGGCCTACAAGGAAGTCGAGTCAGAGGCTGCAGCAAGCCTTGTCGAGCTCCTTCCCGAAGACGAGGCAATGAGAGCGGAATACATGGATCTTCTGGCTCCCGAGATAACTACTGAAGAAGACAAGCTTATCCACAAGCTCGTTAAAGCTGCCGACAAGATCGCGGCTTACATAAAGTGCCTGAGAGAAGAGAGCACCGGCAACGGTGAGTTCTCTGCCGCAAAGGTCTCCACGGGCAAGATCATCAGAGATATGAATATGCCTGAAGTAGATTACTTCATGGATCACTTCGTTCCTTCCTACGGATATACGCTCGATAAGATCACCGGGAGGGACGCTTAACCGATGTTTAAAAGGCGGCCCGAGTATTTTGCAGTTGCGGCAATAGGCGGTATCATGACGATCGCCGCATCTGTTTTCATGGCCATGAGCCTGAATACCGGCATCAGCGAACCTGACAGAAGATCGATGAAAAAAGCGGACGAGATAGTCGTGCGCGCAGCCGCTCTTACAGGCAGCACGGAAGAAGAGATCAAGATCGCCAAATCCCATGTCGAAGACGGACTTATAAGCTGCGGCGATTACGTTATCTCTGTAATGACTTCGCCCGAATATCTTTTGCAGAATGTATCGGATGAGAAGTTCGCATCCGATCTTTGTTATGTCGTTTACGGCAGTGAAGATCAGGGTGAGATAAATGACATCCTCGAAGATCTCCAAGACCATTCGAGGATCGTTGCCATCAACAAGGCCATCAAGTCTGAAGACTCCGATCTTAAGGCTTCCGGTGATCCTTCAGGCAAGGGCTCGGTTATCTCCGATGTAAGCCTTGCTGCATCGTTTGATGCGCCCGGCCAGTATACCGTGGGCATCAAAGAGACGACAGGTTCTTATACTGCGACCGGTGACGAAGTCAGAACTGACTTTTTCGTAGACGGTTCGCTTTTTTACGGATATCTCAAGTATGACGACAACGCATCCAAGAACGGCTACAGGGAGTTCGTTCTGTCGTGGGATACGGCTGACTGCGCTCCGGGTACGCACGAAGTTTATGCGCTGCTGAGAAGCTCTGACGGAAGAGGAACCGTTATTTCCGGAGGTGAGATCACTATCCCTGAAAAACTCACCATCTCTCCGGGAAGTGTTGCCGAATCTTCTATCCCTGCCGGCAGGGATACTTCGTGGTACATAATCGACTGCGCAGAAGATAACTGCTATATCAATTTCGCGGGGCTCTCTGCGGATATCAGGGTGTCGCTTTACAGCCTTAAGGGCGAGCTCATCGGCACGAATGAGAATCCCGGCATTCCTTATGCGATGCTCAGAGGCGCGAAGCAGAACACCCAGGCGATCTCCGAAGAGACGGGCATCGCGGGGATCTCCAACTGCTATTACATCTGCGTCAGCCGTACGGGCAACAGCCCGGACATCAACGAGGATGTATATTTCACGATGATCCAGGCCAGGGAGTGCGCGTATTTTGACGGCATGTATATGGCGGTCGCAGGAGACAGTAATGCAGATAAGGTCAAGCTCACCGACCTCAACAAAAACACTTATGAGGTAGAGAGGAAGAAGGCCGGGATCATCCCTATCAACGGAGCGCTCTCAGGTCTTAATATCACGGATTACGCTACAGCCGAGACGGTCAATCTCTATCCGAAGTTTGACTATCTCACGCGTGATTATGCTTATTATCTGGAAGGCTCGAAAAGCATTTATTTCAACTGTGCCGCACTTGAAGGATATTCCGCACAGATCACCATAAAGGCAGACAGCAGCGGTCAGTCAAAGACCATCGGGCAGGGAGAGCTTTTTGAGATACCGGCAGGAGAGACTTTGATCACCTGCACGGTCACGAGCTTTGACGGTACATCAGACAGCTATTCATTCTATTTCCTGAACGGCGACGATACAGGCAGTTTTGTAGAGAGTACGCTGTCCAATTTCCCGAAGAGCTACTACAGCGGGCTTTGGCTTTTGCACAATCTTAAGCCTAACTATATCTTTACGGCTTACTACACCGGAGTATCTTTTGATGCTGCGCTCGCTGCAGAAGACAGCAAGGGCAGAAGCCTTCTTCAGAACTCATCTTATCCGGATTATGTAAAGCCCAACAGCCAGGTCTACGATAAGCCTGACTGGATGGCAGCAAAGACCGAAGTCGTAAGCTACTATCTCGATCCGAGAAACTTCTTTACACCGCAAAGGATCTTTGCGTTTGAGATGCTCGGATTCGATCCGTCGGTACACACTGTCGAAGGCGTAAGAGAGATCATCAGAGGATCTTTCATGGATAACGATCCCACTTACGATTACGCCCAGCTGATATACGATGCAGGCAAGAATGCGGGTGTATCACCCTATTTCCTTGCGAGCAGGATCATTCAGGAGATGGGCTATTCGGGAGAATCGGCTCTTTCCAGAGGCGAAGTATCTGGCTTTGAAGGTTATTACAACTTCTATAATATCGGCGCTTATGCTACGACCGAACCAGGCGGAGCCGTGATCAACGGTGCTAAATACGCGCAATGGGGAAGAGACTGGGAAGCTCAGGAGATATCAGACACCGAAGCTTCTTTCCTGCTTCCATGGACTTCTGTTGACAAGGCGATCTCCGGCGGAGCGCTCTGGATCGCGTCCGGATACATCGAGAAGGGACAGAATACTCTTTACTTCCAGAAGTTCGATGTGTTAAATGACGGAACAGAAAGGTACAATCATCAGTATGCACAGAATATAATGATGGCATATTCCGAAGGCCTCAGATATTACAGAAGCTATGACGCCATCGGAATGACAGATGCGGCATTTGAGTTCATCATTCCGGTCTACGATAATATGCCGCAAACATACGGGAGCCTGCCTTCATGAGAAGAGATTCTGACAGAAGAATGAGCAAGACATTAGTCTTAAAGGTCTGCACGGCATTTGCCGCGCTGATTGTTACTGTCATGTTCTGCATGTTGTATCTTCTGCCATCTAAGGTAAAGGCGGATTCCGAGATCATTATTTCCGCTGTCCCGAAGTCCACTGATGTCGGTCCCGGAGATATCATTATCATCAACATCATCGCGAACAGATTTCCGAACATTACCGAGTTTGGTCCTATCGAATTTAATTACGACGAGGACAAGGCTGAGTTCGTATCTTTCGAGCAGGGCAAAGATCTCTCAAACTATGTATTCACCGAGACACAGTCCAACGGCACTCTGTCGGTAACCGGCACGGACCAGAAGATAAATACGACCACGGAAGGAAGCGGCGAAGATGACACTGTTCTCGCATCTTTCTCTTCAGATGAACAGGTCATACTCTTTTCCATAGCGATCAGACTTTCCACTTCAAGCTACGGAGAGATCAACTGCTGGCTCAGCAGCGTGGGCACTTTTGTATCACCGGCTGAGAACATAACTGCAACCGTCGGAAGCGGCATTACGATCCCGATCAGAAGCGCAGGACTCTCGAGCAATGCGACGATCTCTTCCCTGAAGGTAAAAGGCACCTCGATCGCTCCTGATTTTAATCCGAATATCACCGAGTACACCTGTTCTGTCGAGCGTTCTGTAAGAAAGGTCGAGGTAACTGTAATTCCGACAAATCTCTGGGCAGCCATTAACATAAAAGGTACCCAGCAGCTCGAGATCGGAGACAACATAGTTACCGTTGATGTCACGGCTCAGGACGGTATCAGCCACATGCGTTACACGATCCATGTCGTCGTTAAAGAGAGTAATATTCCTGAGAATGCTTCGCTTGTGGATTTTGCGGGAAGCACATATACATTTATGGATTTCCCGGAGAATGTAAATGTCCCTGAAGGATTCATACTTACCACAAGAACGATCAACGGATACAGCGTTCCCGTATATGCCAAGGACGGTGTATCGAGCGTTCTTCTGTATCTGTTTGACGGTACGCAGTCTCCGGGATTCTATTTTTACAACAGCGCCGCAAAGTCGGTAATCAAATACGAGCCCCAGATCACTCTTATTGAGTCTTCGAAAGTGCTTACGGTTACTACGGTTCCTTCTGATGTAGTGATCCCGGATGAGTTCAAGCCGGCCGTCCTTAGGACCGACACGCTGTATCTGTCCGGTTATTCCAACGAGCAGGATTTTATCTGCTATCTTTCTGACGAGAACGGACACGGTGATTTCTACCGCGTAGACCAGATAGACGGTTCGATCGACTTGTACAGATTTGCGGATAAAAAAGCCGAGCTTTTGTACTCTTATCTGTTTGACGTTTTCCTTGTTATTGCTATTATTGAGGCGGTCATAATTACCATTACGGTATATATCGTCCGAAGGCTGGTCTCCGACAGAACAAATCCGAGACCGAAGAGGGTATAAAAGGAATTGATATGGGAATAATAAAGACAATAGTAGTCGGCGGTAAAGATCTTACGGAAAAGCAGGAAAAGATCCGCAAGCTCTTCATGTATCTTGTAAGCGGCGGCATCACTACAGTTGTTAACTGGGTGTGCTATGTCATTTTCGATAAGACTGTAAAGGCTTCAATGCCGATCACGGTCTTCGGCAAAGAGATATCTCTTAAGTTCGTCATCAACCAGATAGTCTGCTGGATCATTGCAGTGCTTGTCGCATACTTCCTTAACAGGATCACGGTGTTCAGATCCAAGGGGAATATCGCAAGAGAGCTCTTATCCTTTGCGGGCGCGAGAGTCATATCTTTCCTGGTGCTTGAGTTAGGTCTTTACTCACTCATGATCTGGGTTTGCGTTGCCATCACCGGTAAGCCCATCGATACGCCGATGACAACGTTCCACATCTTCTCGAAATCATTTGATTTTACATATGAGTACCTCGTCAAGCTGATCAATGCTGTCTTTATCATCATCGCCAACTACGTGATGAGCAAGCTCATGGTCTTCAAGAAGCAGGACATGGTCGATTACAATTCGGAAGAAGAAAAAGAGTCTTCCGGGAAAGAAGAAGCCAATGCCTGAGTCTAAGGTGCCGGAGCTTTTAGAAGGAGCACTTAAATTCGGCATCAAACCCGGACTTGAAAGGATCTCTACTCTTATGAGTCTTTTGGGAGATCCGCAGGATACCTTTAAGTCTGTTCATATCGCGGGCACCAACGGCAAGGGCTCTGTCGCGACTTTTATCTCTTCGATAATGGCAGCTGATGATAAGAAGGTAGGTGTATTCACGTCACCATATCTTGAGCGTTTCTCTGAACGCATCAGGCTTATCGACGGCCGAGAAGGACTGATGAAATATGTCGCTGATGATTCCTACGGCGAGATCGATGATGAGTCGCTCGAAAAGTATTCAGACCAGGTAAAGCAGGCCAGGGACAAGATGGTCTCTGAGGGCCTTGCAGATGAGCCTACCGAGTTCGAACTTATCACGGCTATATGCTTTCTTTATTTCGCTGAAAAAGGCGTCGATGTCGCAGTCCTTGAGACGGGCCTCGGCGGAAGGCTCGATTCGACTAACGTTATCAAAGATCCTCTTGTTACCGTCATTACGGCGATCGGTCTTGATCACTGCGGAGTCTTGGGGAGCACAATATCAGAGATCGCAGGAGAGAAGGCAGGAATCTTTAAGGAAGGATCTCCTGCGGTATGCTTTGATCCTGATCTCATGATCCTTCCCGAAGAGATGAAAAAGGACGTTAAAGATACGTTCCTTTCGTTCGCTTCTGATAAGAATATCGACATCACTTTTGCCGGAAGCAAAGAGGCATATGACAGTGCGGTCTTCACAAAAGACGGCAAGATGGAATTTACATATAACGGCAAAGTTTATTCCACCGACCTTAACGGAAAGCATCAGATAGGAAATGCGATAACAGCCATCGAAGCCTGCACTAAATGCGGCGTATCAGAAGACGCGATTACGGAAGGTATATCGCTTGCCAGATGGAAGTGCAGGGCAGAGATCTTAAGCATCAAGCCTACGGTGATAATTGACGGCGGACACAATCCCCAGGGCGCCACGAGCCTGGGCGAGACTATGAACGAGATGCTCGGAGGTCTATTAAAGGGCAAACCTGTAAGAATTCTCATGGGCGTCATGGCGGATAAAGATGTATCGGGGATCCTTGAAGCTTATAAAACATGCGGTATTAACATTCAAAGTGCCGTCGCCGTAACGCCTGATAATCCGAGGAGCGAACCTGCCGAAATTCTCGCGCGGAAAATTAAACTTGTGTATAATATCACAGAAGATTTGGAGGCCTGCAGTAATGCCGAAGAAGGCACGAAGCTCGCCTATGAAAAATCTGCCGAAGACGGCATGATCCTGCTTGCTACGGGATCGCTTTATCTTACGGGCCAGATAAGAGCTACGTTGAAAGGATTGATTGAATGCACGACTATTTAAGATTATGCATGATGATACAGCCCATCAATGAGTCCAGCCTCATTCTTTTCGACGTGAGCAATGAAGAGAAGGCCCGTATCGTACGCCAGTTCAACAGAGCATTGCAAAATTCCCAGGGTGACGGCACGGACGTTGCCCAGATATTCTTAAAGCCCCTGATCTCACAGTATCAGAAGTGGGGTGATCCCGCACTGATCTTTGGTCTTTGCCTCGCAAGAGAAGGCCAGTTCAAGAGAGCAGAGGGAAGCCTTGCTTTCGCCATCCAGGGCGTGCTCGGTACAGAGCAGTATCTGACGATCGCACAGGAAGCTTTGAGGATGGTTAGAGAGGATATCAAGAATCCTCCGGCAGACCTTCCGCCTGCCGATATCGCAGGCAAGCTCAAGAGTGCCCAGATGACATCAGGCTCTTCGCCCGCGGCAAGAGCAAACTTCCAGGCGCCTATCCTTATGAAGGCACAGAAGACCTCAGAAGCTCCCCAGATGGCATCTTCAAGGGAGAGAAGAGACATCATGATGCGCTCCGGCGGTGTGGCTGACGAGCTCCCCGATGATTCAATAGATATTGAGGATATCAAATCTCCAAGAGAGAGAATGAAAAGTTTAGTCGTCGCAGGCGTCGTAATTCTGTCATTGTTACTAGTGACGTTGTTCGTCATTTTTGGTATTATTCCTCTGATAAAACAGGTCGAGAGCGGCGGAGATGCTCAAGACAGGCTTGAATACCTGTACGGTGAGTTCCGCAAGCAGAGATACGATCCTGAAGTTTCTGCCATCGTAAGCGCTTACGAATCAAGCTTCGGCACGATCTTTGAACAGGCGCAGACACAGGAGACTCCTTCGTCTGAGAGCGAGACAGAAGCAACAACAACTTCAAGTGAGACGGAGCTCACGGCACACTTGGCGGAGACAACTCCTGACGAGACAGCGCCGGATGAGACTACGACTCAAGGAGAAGAAGAATGAACTATATAAGTACAAGAGGATTTGAAGGGAAGTTTACTTCCAGCGAAGCGATCATCAGAGGCATCGCTCCTGACGGCGGTCTCTTTGTACCTGAGACTATACCCCAGCTCACAAAAGAAGATCTTGAGAGAATGCAGACGATGCAGTTCTATGAGCTGTCCGCTTTTGTTCTTTCCAAGTTCCTTACAGACTTTACAGAAGCAGAGCTTCTTGAATATACGAGACAGGCTTATTCCGAAGACAAGTGGGGCGAGAATCCGATCCCGCTCGTTCAGATGAATGAGTATAACGACAGAGAATACATCTTAGAGCTCTGGCACGGACCTACGTGCGCTTTTAAGGATGTTGCTCTCCAGCTCCTGCCTCATCTTATGACGGCTTCCGCAAAGAAGACCGGAACGAACAAGAAAATCTGCATCCTTACGGCTACTTCAGGCGATACAGGCAAAGCTGCGCTCGAAGGCTTCAAGGATCTTCCCGGCACGGAGATCATCGTATTCTATCCGACAGGCGGCGTATCTGAAGCACAGAAGCTCCAGATGACGACAACGGGCGGCTCCAATACACATGTAATCGCAGTTAACGGCTGCTTTGACGATGCCCAGACAGGCGTCAAGAGGATCTTCGGTGACATGGAATTTGCCATTACTCTTGATGAGCATGACGTAATGCTCTCATCTGCAAACTCCATCAACTGGGGAAGATTAGCTCCGCAGATCGCATATTATGTATATTCATATGTAGAACTTTTGAGAAAGGGCAAGATCGATCTTACCGAGTCTTTCAACATCGTTGTCCCGACAGGTAACTTCGGTAATATCCTCGCTGCTTGGTTTGCAAAGCAGATGGGCATCCCTGTGCACAAGCTTATCTGCGCTTCCAACCGCAATAAGGTACTCTGTGACTTCTTCTCAAGCGGCACATATGACCGCAACAGAGAGTTCTATAAGACTACTTCACCTTCTATGGATATCCTTATCTCTTCCAATCTCGAGAGACTCCTCTTTGAGATCACGGACAAGGATCCCGAAAAGGTCACCGGATGGATGACGGATCTTTTCGAGGACGGCAAGTACAGTGTCGATAAGGATACGCTGAAGGCATTGCAGAGACTCTTCGTCGGCGGATTCGCTGATGAGACCGGAGTCTCAAAGACGATACTCGAAGTTTACGACCGCACGGATCACGTTATCGATCCTCACACGGCAGTAGGCTTTAACATCTACGGCAGATATCACACCAGATCAGGCGATGAGAGCAAGACGGTATTCGCTTCCACGGCATCACCGTTCAAGTTCGCACCGGCTGTCATGGACGCTTTAAGAGGAGCAGGTTATTCCGACAATAAGGATATACCCGATATCATCGCCGAACTTGCCGAAGAGAGCGGACTCGAGGTACCTCAGTCCATCGCCGAATTACCGTCGCTCGAAGTAAGGCATAAGGATGTTATCGAGAAGGAACAGATGATGAGCATGGTGCGCAAGATCCTTCTTGATTGATTTGATTTTTAAGGCTTTTCTCTCAGCGGAAAAGCCTTTTTTATAAAAGGGGGCATGATGATATGAAACGTTATCTTGTATTAGAGAACGGCAACGTTTACGAAGGCGAAGCGATGGGTGCTTCGGGCAGCGTCATTTCGGAGATAGTCTTTACTACCGCGATGACTGCTTACTTAGAGACACTTACTGATCCGAGCTACAAAGGCCAGGCAGTAGTCCAGACATTCCCCCTGATAGGCAACTACGGAATAATCACGCCTGACATGGAAAGCTCCAAGGTCAATGTATCAGGCTACATCGTAAGAGAAGCCTGCGAGGTCCCTTCCAACTTCAGATGCGAAAAGGATCTGGATACATTCCTTAAGGAGCAGGGCATTCCCGGACTTAAGGGGATCGACACGAGAGCTCTTACAAAGTGCTTAAGAGAATCAGGCACAATGAACGGCGCGATCTGCGACAGGCCCGATGAGTTCTCCATAGAAGAGATCAAGGCTTACAGGATCAAGGATCCCGTTGAAGAAGTAACGACACCCGAAGAGAAGATCGTATCACCCGAAGGCGAAGTAAAGTTCAAGGTAGCGATGTTCGACTTCGGCATCAAGAGCAATATCGCCAGAGAGCTCGCGAAAAGATCTTGCGAAGTTCATCTCCTTCCCGCTGATACAGATGCAGCAAAGGTAAATGAGCTCGCACCTGACGGCATCTTCCTCTCCAACGGCCCCGGAGATCCGGAAGACAACATAAAGGCAATCGAGACCATGAAGGTCTTAAAAGATTCAGGCATCCCGATCATGGGCATCTGCTTAGGACATCAGATCTTAGCTCTTGCCCACGGCTTTAAGACATCCAAGCTCAAGTACGGACACAGAGGTGCAAACCACCCCGTAAAGAACCTTGAGACAGGCAGAGTCTATATCACATCACAAAACCACGGATACCAGGTATTGAGCGATTCGATAGATCAGACGGTCGCAAAAGAATTCTTTGTTAACGTAAACGACGGAACGAATGAAGGAATCAGATATTTGGGCAAGCCCGCTTACTCGGTACAGTTCCACCCCGAAGCATGCGGAGGACCTAAGGATACGGAATTCCTTTTCGATATGTTCATTAACATGATGGAAGACAGGGGGAACAAATAATATGCCGCTTGATAAAACTATTAGAAAAGTTCTTGTTATCGGATCAGGTCCTATCGTAATCGGCCAGGCTGCCGAGTTCGACTACGCAGGCACACAGGCCTGCAGAGCGCTCCGCGAGGACGGCATCGAGATCGTGCTCCTCAACTCCAATCCTGCTACCATCATGACCGACAAGTCGATGGCAGATAAGATCTACATCGAGCCTTTAACACTTACGACAGTTAAGAGAATAATCGAGACAGAAAGACCTGACTCCATCCTCTCAGGCCTTGGCGGACAGACTGCGCTCACACTGTGCATGCAGCTTGCCAAGGAAGGATTCCTCGAATCACACGGCGTCAAGCTCTTAGGCTCATCACCCGAGTGTATCGACAAGGCGGAAGACCGCCAGATGTTCAAGGATACGATGGAATCGATCGGCCAGCCCTGTATCCCTTCAAAGGTCGTAACGACAGTTGAAGATGCCATGGACTTCGCAAAAGAGATCGGTTACCCGGTTATCGTCAGACCTGCGTTCACATTAGGCGGAACGGGCGGCGGTATCGCAAACGATGAGGCTGAGCTCCACGAGATCGCAAGAAACGGTCTTGCATTGTCTCCTATCACACAGGTGCTTATCGAGAGAGGTATCGCAGGCTGGAAAGAGATCGAGTTCGAGGTCATCAGAGATAAGGACGGCAACGTCATCACGGTCTGCTCGATGGAGAACTTGGATCCTGTCGGAGTACACACAGGTGACTCCATCGTTATCGCTCCTGCGGTAACGCTCTCCGACAAAGAATATCAGATGCTCAGAACTGCTTCACTTAACATCATCGAAGCACTGGGCGTAGAGGGCGGCTGCAACTGCCAGTTCGCGCTCAATCCTAACTCATTCGAGTATGCTGTAATCGAGGTCAACCCGAGAGTCTCAAGATCATCTGCGCTCGCTTCAAAGGCAACAGGTTATCCGATCGCAAAGGTTGCCACAAAGATCGCTATCGGTTACAGACTCCACGAGATCGTAAATGCCGTAACGGGCCATACATATGCTGCTTTCGAGCCTGCATTGGACTACGTGGCAGTCAAGTATCCGAAGTGGCCTTTCGACAAGTTCGTATATGCAAAGAGAAACCTCGGCACACAGATGAAGGCAACGGGCGAAGTCATGGCGATCTCCGATTCATTCGAGAGTGCGCTCATGAAGGCTGTCAGAGGCGCAGAGATCTCTGCTGACACACTCCACCTGAAGAAGATGGAAGAGGTGGCAGACGAAGACTTGATGGAGCGCTGCGTAACGCCTACCGACGAGAGACTTTTCTATGTCGCTGAAGCGATCAGAAGAGGCGTTGAGATCGAGAAGATCAATGCCGAGACCAAGATCGACATGTGGTTCCTCTCAAAGATCAGGAATCTTGTTGAGTTCGAAAAGGAAATCTCCGGAAAAGAGATCTCTTTCGATGAATACGTAAAGGCTAAAAAGTACGGCTTCACTGACAAGGCGATCGCAAGGATCACAGGAAAGCCCGTTACATATGAGCTCAAGCCTACGTTCAAGATGGTTGATACATGCGCGGGCGAGTTTGAAGCGCACACACCTTATTTCTATGCTACATTCAACAGGCCTGAAGAAGGCGGCGAGAATGAAGCTGACTTTGAGAAGGATGGCGACAAGGACAAGCAGACAGTAATCGTATTCGGTTCGGGCCCGATCAGAATCGGTCAGGGCATCGAGTTCGACTATGCAGCAGTTCACTGCGTACACGCGCTTAGGAACTTAGGCTACAGGGTTGTCATCGTAAACAACAACCCCGAGACAGTATCCACAGACTTCGACACGGGCGACAGACTCTATTTCGAGCCTCTTACACCTGAAGACGTAATGAACATCGTTCGTCAGGAAAAGCCGTTCGGCGTAGTCGTAGCATTCGGCGGCCAGACTGCCATCAAGCTCACGAAAACATTGTCCGAGAACAACATCAACATCATCGGCACGTCTGCTGACTCCATCGACATGGCAGAAGACCGTGAGAGATTTGACGAGCTCTTGGAGCGCCTCGGAATCGCAAGACCTAAGGGCTTCTCAGTACTCACACTCGAGGAAGCTTTGAAGGCTGCAAACACACTTGAATATCCTGTACTCTTAAGACCTTCCTACGTTCTTGGCGGTCAGAACATGATCATCGCCTTCAACGACGAAGACGTTAACGAGTACATGAGGATCATCCTCGCACAGGGCATTGAGAACCCCGTCCTCATCGACAAGTATATCCAGGGCAAGGAGATCGAAGTAGACGCTATCTACGACGGTAAGGATGTCCTTATCCCGGGTCTCATGGAGCACGTTGAGCGTGCGGGAATCCACTCCGGTGACTCTATCGCGATGTATCCTGCAAAGCATATCTACGACGATATGTACAAGAAGCTTGCAGATACCACGATCGCTCTCTGCGACGGACTTAAGTCAACAGGTATCGTAAATATCCAATACATCGTTAAGGACAACAGGATCTATGTCATCGAGGTCAACCCGAGAGCTTCGAGAACCGTTCCTTACATGAGCAAGGTAACAGGCATCCCGATGGTAGACGTTGCCATCGAAGTAAGCCTTGGTACTCCTCTTGCAGACATGGACTACGGCACAGGCTTCTACAGACAGTCACCTTATACCGCAGTCAAGGTCCCTGTATTCTCATTCGAGAAACTCACAGACGTTGATACACAGTTAGGACCTGAAATGAAGTCTACCGGTGAGGTATTAGGAGTCGGCAGAAACCTCTCCGAAGCACTCTACAAGGGTCTCGTTGCTGCAGGCTACAAGATGTACAAGCGCGGCGGCGTATTCATCACGGTAAGAAATTCCGACAAGATGGAGATCGTAGAGATTGCGAAGAAGTTCGACATCATGGGCTTCAAGCTCTATGCGACTCACGGCACTGCTGAGGCACTGAGACTTGCGGGAATGGAAGTTTCCGAAGTATCGAAGATCCACGAGTCTGATGAGAACAACACAATGTCTCTGATCGAGAGCGGCAAGATAAATTACATCATCTCAACATCTGCTAAGGGCAGACTCCCTGCAAGAGACTCCGTTAAGCTCAGAAGAAGAGCAGTCATGCTCGGCATCCCCTGCCTTACGGCTGTTGATACCGCAGATGCTCTTGCTGATTCCCTGATGAGCCACTTCTCCGAGATCAACACCGAGCTCGTTGATATCAACAACATGCGTGACAAGAGAAGGAAGATCAACTTCATCAAGATGCAGGGCGCAGGCAACGATTACATCTACATCGACTGCATGGAGAGCATGGTATCTTCACCTGAGTCATTGTCAGTCTACATGAGTGACAGACACTTCGGTGTAGGCGGTGACGGCATCGTATTGATCGCTCCTTCCAAGGTCGCAGACTGCAAGATGATCATGTTCAATCTCGACGGTTCCGAGGGCATGATGTGCGGTAACGCGATAAGATGCGTCGCCAAGTATATGTACGATGAGCGCGGCCACAAGAAGAGACACATGAAGATCGAGACAAAGAGCGGCATCAAGACGTTAGAGCTCATGACTTTAGGCGGTGTCGTAGCAAGAGTTAAGGTCGACATGGGCAAGGCAGAGCTCGTTCCTTCCAAGATTCCCTGCACGCTTCCCGGCGACAAGGCGATCAATGTGCCCGTAAATATAGACGGCGATCAATATAACATTACGGCAGTATCAATGGGTAACCCTCATGCCGTTGTATTCACTGATCTTGTTGATGTACTTGACCTCAACAGCATCGGACCCAAGTTCGAATACTCAACTGATATCTTCCCTGAGAGAGTCAACACCGAGTTCGTCAAAGTCATCGACGAGCATACACTCAAGATGAGAGTATGGGAGAGAGGCTCAGGCGAGACAATGGCCTGTGGTACAGGTGCGTGCGCTACGGTAGTCGCAGCATGCGAGAACGGCTTCTGCAAGAAGGGCGAAGACATCAGGGTAATCCTTAAGGGCGGCGACCTCATCATCAACTACACAGATGATACTGTCTTCATGACAGGTAACTGCGCCAAGGTCTTCGAAGGATCCATGGAGGTCTGATGGAGACCATCAACAGAAGTTTTAAAGCAGCAATTTTCGACATGGACGGACTGATCCTCGATTCAGAGAGGACAGTCCTTTCCTGTTGGGAAAAGATCGGCGAAAAATACGGCTTTAAAGATATCGTGACATATGGTATCAGCGTTATCGGCAAGAATAAGAAGGCTACGACAGATGAGTTCGAGAGAGTCTACGGCGAGCCCGGTGACCGCTACGAAAGAGAATTAAGAGAGATCTATAACGGGCTGGCCCAAAATGGCAAAGTGCCGCTTAAGCCAAATACCATTGAGCTCCTGAGTGCCATGAAGAACGCGGGTATGAAGATAGCCATCGCGTCTTCCTCGACGAGGGAAGAAGTAACAACGCAGATGGAGATGCTCGGAGCGCTTAAGTTTTTCGATACATGTGTATGCGGAGACCAGGTCACGAAGTCAAAGCCCGATCCGGAGATATTCCTCCTTGCCTGCGATGCTTTGGGCGTAAAGCCTGAAGAGGCAGTAGGACTTGAGGATTCTTTCAACGGCGTGAGAGCCTGTAAGGCGTCTGGCCTTTACACGATAATGGTTCCCGACATAATCCAGCCTGACGATGAGATGAAGAGTCTGGCAGACGTTATCCTGCCGTCGCTTAAGGAAGTTCAGGCCTTTTTGAATCTCAGATAACCGTTGTTATACAGATAGTTTAATACGGATGCGCCGATGATTATGACGTATCCGATTATGCTTATCACATCCGGGATCTCGCCTAATATGATGAGGCCCAAAAGGGCAGTAAAGATAACTGTTGAATAATCGTAGATCGATATTTCCTTGGCAGGGCACGCCGAATATGCTGAAGTGATGAAGAGCTGTCCGAAGCACGCTGCCACGCCGGTCATACAGCAGTAGAAAAACTGCATCCATGTTATAGGCTGATATGTGACGATTATGAACGGGATCAGTGCAACGCAAGAGAATGTCGAAAAGAACGCGACTACAACGATGCCTCTTTCACCTTTGACAGTCGCTTTTCTTAAGAATGCATAAGCGATGCCGGCAAAAATGCCACCGATAAGAGCTATTGCCAAGGGGAAGAGATTATCGCCCGAAACGCCCATTTTCCCGAACAGGAAAGACGGTTTTACGACAAATATGGCACCGGCAATAGCGGTGAGAATGCAAGTCCACTGGAATCCGTCAGCAGCTTCTTTGAGGATTATTATCGATGTCAGCATCGCGAAGAAAGGCGAGAGCTTGTTGAGCATCATGGCATCAGACATGTTCGTGGCGGATATCGCGTAGAAGTTGCAGATAACACTTATCGTGCCGAACAGTGCCCTCATGAACACATAAGGGAAGGAAGCTTTCTTGATCTTGAACTTCTCAGGTGACCTGAAAAGGATCGTATAGGACATAATTATCGCGACGAGGTTTCTGAAGAAAGCCTTCTGGAAGACCGGCATCTCTCCTGCGAGGTTAATGAACAACGCCATGCATGCAAATGCGAATGACGATAGCAGAAGATATATGATGCCCCTTTTCCTGGGCGATACCTTTTCCAGCGGCTTAAATGACATGAGCCTTTGACCTCTTGACGGATATTTATCGGATATTATAGCAATGAATGGACGGGTTGCGTGAGATTTAAATGTATTTGATTGACACAAACAACAGCACCCAATACAATGAGTGAGTTGCTAATAAGTATAAATAATAAGAGGTCCGGATATGCTCAGAGTAGGTATTCTCGGCTGCGGTTCGATCGCGGCAAAAGTGGCAGAAAGTTTGAAAGACAGCAAGAAGGTTGCCGTCACTGGCGTAGCCTCCAGAGAAAGAAACAAAGCCAAGAAATTCGCAGCAGCGCACTGTCCTGACGCGAAGGTTTTCGGCGGCTACGAGAAGCTTGCCGCATCTGATGACATCGACCTTATCTATATCGCAACGCCCAACACATATCACTACGAACACGCGATCCTCTGCATCAAGGAATACAAGAACGTTCTTATCGAGAAGCCTTTTGCCATGAGCAAGGCTGAGACTGACAGCATTTTCTTTGAGGCAAAGAACAGAGGCGTATTCGTCGCTGAGGCAATGTGGACGTCCTATCTGCCGCTTCACAAGAAAGCGCTCGAATGGATCGCTGAAGGCAGGATCGGCGCAGTAAAGTATGTTGCCGCAAACCTCGGATACGATATCGAGAATGTCCCGAGATTAAACAGTCCTGTTTTGGGCGGCGGAAGCTATCTTGATCTCGGCGTATATACGACTAACTTCGCGCTCTCATTCATGGGCAATGACATCAGGGTATCCAGAGTATTCGCAAGAATGACATCTTCAGGCATCGACAGGGATACGTCTTACTGCATGGAGTCTGAAGACGGCAGCATTCTCGGCAACTTCTATGTCACCATGTGCGCCAACACCGATAAGGACGCTGTCGTTACGGGTGAGAAGGGCAAGATAAAGTTCAACAATATCAATAACTACCGCAAGATCGCGCTCTATACTGCTGATGATGTTCTCATCGAAGAAGTAATTGACGAAGAGGAATATCTGCACGGCTATGTTTATGAATTCGAAGCTTGCGCTGATGCGATCTCCAAAGGCCTCATCCAGGCTCCTGACATGCCCTGGAGCAAGACTACCAGGATAGCCCAGATAAACGATACTATCCGTTCAATGATGTAAGATGACCGATACTATCTCAAGACAGGAAAAGAACAAGAAGCTCATAAGATTCGTTGTTTTCAACGGCATCATTGCTGCTTTGTATGTCGTGCTGGCTTATATTTTCGCGCCTATCTCTTATGGGATGATACAGGCAAGGATCGCAGAGGCTATGACGATATTCCCGATCTTCTCATGGGGAACGATCCCGGGGGTTACTTTGGGATGCCTTATCGCGAACCTCCTTAATCCCGAGAATCTGGGACCGGTGGATATTATCTTCGGAACGCTTGCCACGCTCATAGCGGGCATACTGTCCTGCCTCATCGGCAAGAAGAACAAGTGGCTCGGACTTTTGTCTCCCATCCTTGTAAACGGACTTATAGTAGGAGGATATCTTCCGTTCCTTCTTATGGATACGGTTACCTGGCAGGCAGTTGCAATCTCCATGCTCTCTGTTGCCGCCGGCGAAGCTATTGTTATGATCGTCTTAGGAATAGGACTCGTTGCTATAATTGATAAAACAGGTTTAAAGAGAAAATTACCATGACACAGTATTTTGACCCCAATCCGACAACACCTTCAGAGCGCAAAGTCATCCCTTACAGAATGAACGGGATCAACTTTGAGTTTTATACGGACACGTCTGTATTCTCCAGAAATGAAGTTGATTTCGGAACCAATCTTCTCATTGATACGCTCGTAAAAGACATCAAGGCGAGAGGCCCCAAGATGGAGCGCTTCGTCGATCTCGGATGCGGCGTGGGAATCGTAGGCATCGTCATCAAGTCATGCTTCATGGCTTTCGATGTAACAGGCGTGGATATCAACTCCAGAGCAGTCGCTCTCGCCAGAGAGAACAGCATGCTCAACGGCGTGAACTGCAGATTCATGTCGAGCGATATCCTTTTCGGAGTAAGAGACGAACACTTCGACATCATTGCCACGAATCCCCCGGTAAGAGCAGGCAAGAAGACCGTGTTCGGCTTCTACGAGCAGGCTTTTGAAGTGCTCAATCCCGGCGGATATCTTTACGTCGTTCTGCAGCGCAAGCAGGGCGCGCCGTCCACGATGGACAAGCTCCAGGAGTTATTCGGCAACTGTGAGACACTGTCGATCGACGGCGGTTACCGCGTAATGAGATCGAGGAAAGAATAAGCCATTTTTGCCGGATATCGGCAATCTGAATTTGATATATAATAAGCGCGAAAAAACTAAAGGAGAAACATTATGTCATCAGCATGTGATACTTGCCCTTCAAAGAACGGCTGCACATCACAAGATTCATGCCCTTCAGCAAACGGCATCCAGAAAGATCCTCTTGCAGCAGGCTCTTCCATCAAGACCGTAATCGGTGTAGCCAGCGGTAAGGGCGGCGTAGGAAAGTCATTCGTAACATCCGTTCTGGCCGTACAGCTCGCCAGAAAAGGCTATAAAGTAGGCATCATGGATGCCGACATCACAGGACCTTCGATCCCGCAGTCCTTTGGACTTACGGAGAACTTAAGAGCGACCGACGACCAGCTTATAGTCCCTGCAGAGACCTTAACGGGCATCAAGGCAGTCAGCGTCAATCTCGTTCTCGAGAACAAGGAAGCTCCGGTAATCTGGAGAGGTCCCGTCTTAAGCTCGCTCTTGAAGCAGTTCTGGGGCCAGACAAACTGGGAGACCTTAGATGTCCTTCTTATCGACATGCCTCCGGGAACAGGCGACGTTCCGCTTACGCTGTTCCAGTCCATGCCTTTGGACGGAATCATTCTCGTAGCTACGAGCCAGGACCTCGTATCCATGATCGTCAACAAGGCGCGCAACATGGCTTCCATGATGAAGGTCCCGGTACTCGGAATGGTCGAAAACATGAGCTACATCAAGTGCCCTCACTGCGGTGATGAGATCAGACTTTACGGCGACGGCTCCACCATCGAGAAGTCTGCTGCTGAGATCGGCGCAAAGGTAACGGATAAGCTCCCGCTCGATCCTGATGTTACGAAGCTTGTCGACAGCGGAAAAGCAGAAGAAGTAAGCGTTGACCTCCTTGCCGGCACGACCGACATGGTAATTGAGTTGATAAACAAGTGAAAAGATATCTGTCGTTAATTCTTGCCATACTGTTCTCTTTTGTCATCTTGTGCTCATGCTCAAAGAAGACGGACGAGACGGGCAACGGGCTGGAGAAATATCTCGGAGATTATTCATACAGCGATCCTGCTATATGCATGGTATACGAGCCCGTTGATGGTGAGGAAGACGGCGACGGCAATCCTCTTTACGGTATCCAGTACCGCAAGATCACAGATCTTGAAGGAGCCCTTGCTTCAGGCAACACGATGCTGATATATTTCTACAGCTCGATGTCTACTGACAGCGGCCCTATTACTGCAGCCGTCGAAGATCTGGCTCAGGCATATAACGGCAAGCTAATAGTGCTGATGCTCGATGCCATGGAGTATCCGGATCTGATGGAGAAATACAAGATCGAAGCGGTGCCTGAATTCGTTTTGAAAAAGCCGGGACAGGCAGATAAGGTTTTCGAGAGTGTATCATATGAGTATTGGACGCTTAATGACGTAATAGATTGGCTTGGCACTAACGGCATAGCATAAGGTGAGTAATATGGGAAATATCGTATCGATCAGCACAATTGGACAGGACAGTCACAGATTCGGCGAGCCTTGCGGTGAGACAGTCATCAGGCTCGGAGGAATCGGCATTCCCTTTGATAAGCCCATTGACGCAAACAGTGACGGCGACGTAGTCTTGCACGCTATCACCAATGCCATATCCGGGTTTACAGGTGTAAATATCCTTGGCGGCGAAGCAGACAAGATCTGCCTCGAGCAGGGCATAAAGGACAGCACGGTCTACCTTAAGAAAGCTCTCGAATACATGAAGGAAGGCAGGATCATTCACTGCTCGGTCACCATCGAGTGCCTCCGCCCGAAGCTCATGCCGCACATCCCGAAGATGAAAGAATCGGTAGGAGAGCTTCTCGGCATACCCGCAGCGTCAGTCGGCATCACGGCCACGACCGGTGAGGGCCTGACGGGATTTGGCCGCGGTGAAGGAATACAGGTATTCTGCATCCTGACTTTCGCAAAAGAGATTTAAATAAATCAGCCCGCTTGCTTAAGCGGGCTTTTTGTTATCAGTCGTGGAAAGGTTCGCTCTCGCCTCTGGATCTTACGATCTCTGAAGCTATCGCGATATCTTCGGGAGTCGTTATCTTAAGGTTCGAATAAAGTCCCTTTGTAAGATAGACATCAAGTCCGTAGGAGGTCGCGAGGGCCGTGTCATCTGTTGCAGTCGTGCCTTCCGCGATGGCTCTCTCATAGCACATCTTTATGTCTTTGTACTTGAAGCCCTGGGGCGTAAGTATCTCATAAAACCTCGATCTGTCGGGAGTATCGATGACTTTGATCTCGCCTCCGGACGTTACTTCAATCTTTTTTAATGTGTTCTTAACGGGCACGGCGGATGCGCAGACATCATGAGCGCCAAGGCCGTCGATGCAAGCTGTTATCTCGTCAGCCGTTACAAGGCAGCGCGCGCCGTCGTGAACAAGAACGAGGTCATCTTCAGATGCGTCAGAGATCATGTTAAGACCAAGTGAAACAGACTCTGTTCTGGTATTTCCGCCGAGTGTGAAAACGATATCAAGATCGGGGAAATACTCCGTGCACATAGCCTTGAGGATATCGATGAGATCAGGTGTCGTGACGAGGATGATCTTATAATCCATATCTGCATAATTATTCCTGCAGACATCGGTAATGGCGCCCAAAGTCCTCAAGATGACGGGGCTCCCTTCGACATTTCTCATGAGCTTGGGCTGGCCTGCGCCCATACGCGTTCCGCTTCCTGCGGCAGGTATCAGAAAATAGCATTTGCGGTTCATAAGACTACCTCCTTGCGGTTAAGAGAACAGTATATCGACAGCTTCCTTAAGATTATCGGCATATATGAATTCAGGTACGGGTTTGCCTGCGAAAACTTCAGCCGAAGCATTGGCAAGCTCCTTCTCAAGAGCATCCTTGGAACTGCCGGGAAGGACAACGGTCGTTATGCCGAGCCTGGCAGAAGCAAGGCATCTTTTTAAGATCCTTGATACGGGTCTGATCTCGCCTGACAAACCGACTTCACCGAGTATCAGGGTATTGGGCTTAACGCTGACGCCTCTTGCAGAAGAGACTGTTGCCATGCATACGGCAAGATC
>JAEFBB010000019.1 GCA_016292215.1 Saccharofermentans sp.
CTACTGCGATCATTGCCGTTGCGAGGCCGAGCGCGTACAGCGGCTTCTTATAATCCTTGGTGGGTGTGATCTTCATTTTCGGACCCTCCTTTGTTGTTCCTTTGCCCTATATACAGATAAAGAAGTGAAAATGTTGCAGTGGGTGTGGGATTTTTTTTTTGGGGGGGGTGCAGCTGACGCTTTTTTGGGGCCCGCTGCAGCTTTTCAAGGCAACCCGCTTCCGCCAGTGACGCGAAATGACACGTTTTGCGCACGTTTTGTGTCAGTTTTCGTCACTTTCGCGGATATTGCCGTAAAATGACACGTTTTGGCGTCATTTCGTGTCGCTTTTCGTCACTGAACGGCTCCATGCGGGCAGCAGACCCTGTTTTCGGGGAGTGCGTAAAACGTGCCTAAAACGGGTCAAATCACGCACGGATTTACGCATTTTCCGCCAAACTAGCGTAAACCCAAGCCTAAAACCGCCTGGATCACGCACGGATTTACGCACGGATTTACGCACGGCCAAAAAATGCTGAAAAAGTGTACGAATCTCCCCCAAAACAGACACGATTTCAGCATTATTCAAAAAAGTGCTCGAAAAAGTGTGCAAATCACCCCCAAAACAGACACTTTTTCAGCAATCGCGAAAAAACTGAAGTCTTCAGCCGTTTCCCGCTCCATCCAAGCCGCCCGTACCCCCAAAATGAACGTTTTCCCACAAAAAGAGAACACGTTGACCTTATAAAATAAACAATAAGGCAGAAAACGTGATAAAATAACTTTAACAATTTATCCGGAGGCGCCGTTATATGGGACTTAATTTCCGTAAATCTATCTCTTTGGGCAAGGGCTTGAAGCTCAACTTAAGCAAATCAGGACCCAGCGTATCGTTCGGTAAGAGCGGACTTCGCCAGTCCATCAATCTTAAGGGCCAGGCAAGGACTACGGTCGGCATTCCGGGAACGGGCATTTATTACACCAAGACAAATAACGTTAAGAACCTTGTGGGCGGACTGACCGGCAAGGATAAGGATAAGAACGCAAAGAATAAGAAGGCTGCCAAGAAGGAAGTCGAGGCTAAGAGCGCTTCCAAGACAAAGGCAATCGCTGCACAGAAAGAGAATAACGAAGAGCTCATCAAGGCATCACAGGCTAGGATCGAGGAGTTCGCAGCAGGCATCGATGCAATCAAGTCAGTACATAAGCAGTCTGATGGTTATATCGACTGGGAAGCCATCGCCAACGGTGCGGTATCAGGACAGCTCAAGGACCTCCAGCCTTTTGCACAGAGCATTCTGGCAGGCGACATCGATTCGTATTTCAAGGTTATCGCTGAAGTAGGACCTTTCGATGACCTTTTGGAATATGGCAGCTGCTTCGAAGTCGGCACGGATGATCCGTCCATACTTGAGATCGAATTCCAGGTAAAGTCAGATGACATCATTCCGAAGGAATATCCTGATATGAAGGCTGACGGCGAGATCGTCATGAAGGAGTTCACCAAGAGCGCTTACTATGATCTCGTTCAGGACTACGTATCGAGCACGATGCTCAGAGTCGCGAGAGATACTTTCGCGCTCCTTCCTGTTAAGGAAGTCGTCATACACGCTGTCGATAAGGTATTGAATCCTGCTACGGGCAACGACGAGGAAGTCACGATCGTATCCGCAAAGGTCAAGAGAGACGCTCTTGCCACATTGAATTTCGAGAGGATCGATCCTTCTGACTGTCTCGAGAGCTTTGAGAGCAATGTCAGGTTCAGAAAGACTGCAGGATATGCTCCTGTAGACAGAGTGCTTGCTTAAATCAAGACCATAACGGAGGCAATTCGGGGCGTTTATGGCTGAACGTAAAAAGATAGCACTGCTTGTGGGCCAGGCTGATGAATACTATCAGTCTCAGTTTATCGAGGGCTTCACGGGAAAAGCGTTTGAGCACGACCTGGATGTCGTGATCTTCGCGAGCTATCTCAAATATCAGAACAGCCGTGTCAGAGAGATCGGCGAGACATCGATATTCTCTCTTGTTCCGTATGAAGAGTTTGATGCCATCGCAGTTATGGCAGACACGCTGCAGTCTCCCGGTCTTTCAGACAGCATAGAAGAGATCATCCACGAGCGCTGTACATGTCCGGTGCTCTTTGTGGACAAGGAGAGTAAGTATTTCCCGTCAATTTTCCCGAACCATTATGAGGATGCCAAAAAGCTCGTATCGCATCTTATCGAAGAACACGGATATACCGATATCGCTTATCTCACAGGTAAAGCTTGGCACCAGTATTCCAGACAGAGGCTCCAGGGCTTCATGGACGCGATGTCCGAGCACGGCCTTACGGTAGGCAGAGAAAGAGTTTTCTACGGTGATTTCTGGTATACGTCAGGCGAGAGCTTAGGCGACCGGCTCCTTAAGAAGGGCGACAAGCTCCCTCAGGCGATCGCGTGCGCAAATGACTGCATGGCGATAGGTCTTGCCACGGCACTTACCGACGGCGGCCTCAGGATCCCTGAAGACATCGCGGTCATCGGCTATGACTCCATGGAAGAGGGAAGATATTCACCCCAGCCGATCACGTCGGTCAAGCTTCCTGCCAAGGTGATGGGCGCGCATTCGTGCGAAAATCTTTTCGACATGATGAACGGCAGAGAGCCCGAGCCTTTTAAGGATCTCGGAGAATTCTTCCGCGGAAGCTCCTGCGGCTGCGAAAAGCACATCAATGAGATCGATACCAAGTACCGCAAGGTATGGCCGACTGACACATCGCATAACAGCGTATTCTCATCCTTCAACCATCTCGACGAAGATCTCGTTATCCAGAATGATTTCGAAGGACTTACAAGAACAGTATTCTCATACGTTTTCCAGATCAGGGATTTCGAAGGCTTCAGCCTCTGTCTCAATGACAAATGGCAGGAAAAGGCCAAGAATATGGCAGGCAGCATTGATGACGCCAGACTTTCTGTCGAAAAGCTCACTGAAACGGACAGATATTTCACGAGAAAAATGATGCACGTTATCGCTTGCCGTCCCGAAAACCTTAACTGCGACAGAGTAAGCGACGACGTCTATTTTGACAGGGATGTTCTTATCCCGAGACTCGGCATGGACAGGGAAAAGCCTGAAGCATTCTTCTTTACGCCCCTGCATTTCGAGGACTCGATATTCGGATATGCGGTATTGTCATACACAGAGCCCAAGTCGTACAAGAAGTCTTACCGTTTCTGGCTCCACAGCCTCATGAGGGGTCTTGAGAATTTCAGAAGATACGATGAGCTCATAAAGATCAACAAGAAGCTCGAAGCAAGCCTCATCAGAGATCCGCTTACGGGTATCTATAACTACAACGGCTTCCTGCAGCAGACCGATAACATCATTAACATGAATCCTCTTAAGGACGGCGAGAAGGTAGGCTTCGTTGCTGTCGACATCAAGAATCTGTCTAAGATCAATAACGATGACGGAAGACTTGCAGGTGACAACGCCATTATCAATATCGGCCGCATGCTGGGCGAGACCTTCGCGAAAGGCCAGATATTCTGCATGGGCAATGGTGAGATGATCGCCATGGAGACTATATCCGATGACGATGTGATACAGGCACTCGAAGACCGCGTCATGATCCTCAACGACAAGATCGAAGCCTTCAATGCTTCTCTGCCGGCGGGCTCACGAAGGGTGGAAGTATATTACGGCACGGCTGAGGGACAGCCCAGGATCCGTGAAGATTACGAGAGCCTCGTCAATGTCGCCCTCTCCAGAAAGAACGGCCAGAAGATCAACTTCCAGAGGCTCACTGCTGACGGTCTTAACGACACCCAGATCAAAGAAGCAAGGATCGTTAACTATATCCTTGATGAGAACAAGATCAACTATCACTTCCAGCCGATCATCGATGCACATACCGGCGAGATCTATGCTTACGAAGCTTTGATGAGGGCCGATACGAATCCTTATATCCAGCCGCTGCCCGTTATCAAGTACGCCGAGATCTTCGGCAGACTCTATGACGTTGAATTTGCAACATTCAACAATGTCCTCAAGTTCGTAGCAGACCACCCGCAGGCCTTTAAGCCGGGTGCGAAGATCTTCATCAATTCCCTGCCGGGCCAGCATCTCAAGAAGGCCGACATGAAGAAGATCTATGAGATGACCAAGGCTGCAAAAGAGAAGCTCGTCGTTGAGTTTACCGAGCAGTCTGAGATAGACGATTATGAACTCGACGCGATGAAGGAAGAGTACAGGAGCCTCGGATTCGAGACTGCGGTAGATGACTACGGCACGGGTTATTCCAACGTAAGCAATCTCCTCCGCTACATGCCGAACTACGTTAAGATCGACAGAGCGCTTCTCGCGAACATTCAGGATTCGCCGCAAAAGCAGCACTTCGTTAAGGACATCATCGAGTTCTCTCACGATAACAATATCCTCGCACTTGCCGAAGGCATCGAGACGGCAGAAGAGATCGCCACGGTCATCCGTCTTGGCATCGACCTCATTCAGGGTTACTACACGGCAAGGCCTTCTGAAGTCATCATAAAAGAGATCGATCCCGATATCAAGGCCGAGATCATCAGACACAGCAAGAGCCGTGATGACGAGGTCATGAGGAAGGAATATGTAGCAGGAAGAGAAGCGAGGATCTCACTCTCGCGGCTCATAAAGGACGGCTACAACACCATCCGCATCACATCGGGTGAAGTCACTCACAGAGATCTGGTTATTGCCGGTGTTCCCGGTGATGAAGCCAAGGTCTATGTCGAGATCGAAGACGGCTACAAGGGCAGGATCCTGCTCGAGAACTGTGAGTTTACGGGCAAGAATCGTGAGGCTGCCATCGATATCGGAAAAGACTGCGATGTTACCATTTCGATAAGCGGTGAGAATAAGATAATCAACGGCGGCATCAGGGTCGCATCTACTTCAAACCTCATGTTCGAAGGCGACGGCAAGCTCATCATCAACGTTACCAAGGCGGAAGCCTTCGGTATCGGCAATGATATGGATTCTTACCACGGAGATATCGTTTTCGATCAGGACGGACTCATTGATATAACCATTAATTCCACAAAGGGCGTAGCGATCGGAAGCGGCCTCGGCGGACACATCAGCATCAGGAGAGGAGCTTACAAGCTCAATCTCATGGGTCAGCAGAGTGTCGGCATCGGTTCGATCTCAGGCGACATCGAGCCGCTCATCAGCAACTGCGCATTGGAGATCAAGAGCGTTGCTCTGTCAGGCATCGGCGTCGGTTCGTTCCTCGGAAGGTGCGACATAATGATCGAGCACACTTCCGTCAACATGGATTTCTTCGGAAATGACGTTATCCTGGTCGGCTCCAAGCACAGCGACAAGCTTCAGATAAGCGTTTTCAGCGCTTCGTTTACCGCAAGGGCAAGATCGAATGATGTTACTGTATTGGGTTCCGGATCGGCAGGCCCGACGATCATCAATATCGATTATCTGGCTTTAATGGTAGATATCGAAGGCAAGCAGGTCGGCATCTACAGAGGCGTCGACAAGAGCGTTAAGGTCAGGATCTCCAATACCCAGACTTCGGGCAAGATCAATACCACGCTCGGTATCCCGAAGCATGCTGCCGATATGGATTTCAAGGTAAATAACTCTTCAGTCGAGCTCGATATCAACGGCCATATGATGACCGAGGTCAGCGTTTAAAGCTAAAGAAAAAAATCCCTTACTTAAGATCTAAGTAGATCGGGCAGTGGTCTGATCCCATTATGTCTGAGAGCATATTTGACTCTTTGACACGGGAATTGAGGCCTGAAGTCGTGAAGAAATAGTCGATCCTCCAGCCTACGTTACGCTCTCTGGCGAAAGTCTTGTAAGACCACCAGGTGTAGCATTCCTTATCATCGGGATGGAGCATTCTGAAGGTGTCGGTAAGGCCTCTTTCGATGAACTTGTCCATGTAAGCGCGCTCTTCGGGCAAAAAGCCGGAGATCTTTGAGTTTGCCTTGGGGTTGGATAAGTCGATCTCTTTGTGCGCCGTGTTGACGTCGCCGCAGCAGATGACTTCTTTGCCCCGGGCCTTAAGCGCATCCACCTGGTCAAGGAAGCAGTCGTAGAATCTGAGCTTGAACTTGACGTAGTCGTCGCCTCTTCCGCCGTTAGGGAAGTAGATGTTAAAGAGTACGAAGTCTCCGAAATCAGCCTTTATAACGCGGCCCTCGTGGTCAAACTCCTCCACGCCGAATCCGAACTCGACGCTCTTAGGCTCGATCTTCGAATAGAGTGCAGTGCCGGAATAGCCCTTTTTCTCAGCCGAATAAAACCAGCTCTTGTAGCCCGGAATGTCTGTGATCTCAGGTCCAAGCTGCTCTTTTAAAGCCTTGATCTCCTGGATACCTATTATGTCTGCGCCGATTGCTTCGAGGCTCTCCGTAAAGCCCTTTGTGGCGACTGCTCTTATACCGTTGACATTCCAGCTTGCTATTCTCATAAATAACCTCGTGAATTATAATCTTTAAATATATTTACTTTGTAGATTTTACTCTAATCAGGCTTTGAAAGGAAAGGGATTCATGCGGATACTTGGAGCGATGCTCGGAGGGACTATTTCTTCATATAAAGTCTCCGGAACGGTCAAGCTTGGGACACCTTCATTTGCCCGCGATTACCTTCTCGAAAACTTTCCTTCACACGGATTTATATTCCCTGAGTTCAAGACTTATTCTTCAGAAGATGCTACTCCCGAGCTTTACCGCGGTGCGTTAAAGCAGATCATAACTGAAGCCGGAAGAGCTGATTTTGACGGCATCCTTATAACGCACGGTACCGACACATGTGCCTTTTTCGCGCAGCTGGCAGCAAGAGTATTGGCAGGTCTGAATATTCCGTTCGTTATTACCGGCGCTATGAGATCGCCTGATGTTGACCCTGATGAAGCGGCGGGCAACCTGGCTTTTGCCGTAAAGTGCCTCGAAAAAGGCAAAACGGGAGTTGTATTTAAGAACAGGGCAGGTGAGGAGCAGCTTTATAAGGCACACCTCATAATGTCGCCTGACATCGACGGGATCTACGGTGAATACAGTGACGGCATCGAGCCTGAAGTAAAGGATTATACGGAGTTCCTGACCAGGGAAGATCTCCCGAAGATCCTTACGATCCCAGCTGTCCCGGGAGCGATAGTGCCTGACGAAGGCTTTGACAGAGTGCTCATCTGCTGCAACCATTCGGGAACAGCAAGTGCTGATCTTGCAGCAGGAATTGAGTTTCTGACCAAAAAAGGAATAAAATGCTACATGGCGCCAATCCCGTTACAGGGCGCCGTATATGAGAGCAGGAAGATATTAAGGGATGCCGGAGCTATAGAACTGCCCGGGATGCCCATAGAAGGAGCTTGGTCGGAGGTGTTGCTTGGATGAGTCTGCCGCCTAACATTTTTGATACGTACGGAAGAAAGTCTTTCGGAGGGAGCCAGATGTGGCTGCCTGATGAGATGCTCCTTAACAGCGGCTGCGGAATAATCGCGGGCCTTGATGCCGTCATGAGGCTCAAGGGTGAAGAGAGCATGGAAAGAGGCGCATATATCGACAGGTTCTTTGTCGCCAAGGATTACATCAGGCCTCTTACTATCGGAAAGAACAGGGAGGAGAGAAAGCTCTTCGGCCAGGAGTTCCACGGGAGCTTCGGCGTCAGCGCAGGAAGGTTTAAGCGTGGCGTAAAAAAGCTCGCCGTCAAGGAAGGCATTAAGGTAAGGGTCAAGCCCTTCAGGTTCAGATGGTGGAAAAAGATCCCGCAGTATCTTGAGAGCGGGGATCCGCTGGTCATGCTTTTCACGGCTCCGATAAGAAATGTGGCCGTAGTATCAAAGAACGGGCACAAGACCATGTGCAACTACCACTGGGTCACCGTTACCGAGATGGACGGCGATACACTCACTGTATCTTCCTGGGGCGAGAAGTGTACAATGTCGGTCAAGGACCTTCGAAGATTTGATGTCATGGTCCATTTTTATTCAGTTACGTTGGAAAAACAGAGCGAGTTAGTGTAAGGTTATTCTGTATTTTGTTTTTCTTTAAATATGGGAGGGTTAGATAATGAATAATGAGATTGCCGAGAAGATCAAGGGAATGCTGGTCGAAAGACTCAGGATTCCTGCAGATGAGCTCGAGTATGATTCCGAGCTTTTCGGCGAAGATATAGGACTTGATTCCATCGATTCCATCGAGATCGTCGTAGGCATCGAGAATCTTTTCGGAGTTGATCTTTCCGGCGCTTCAAAAGAGGATTTCCGCTCTATCGAGACACTTACTGCATACGTAGAAGCACACAAAGAGGACTAAGATGCCTGACGTTAAGCGCTGTGTAATCACGGGTTTGGGCCTCGTCTGTGCTATCGGCAATGATACGGACGAGTGCTTTGAATCGGCATTGAAGGGCAGATCCGGCATAGCTGACGTCAAGTGCTTTGACACTTCAAATTGTTATTCCCATAAGGGCGCAGAGGTAGATATCGCGACCGGCGATCTTGCGGGCGGCAGATACGACAGGACTACGGCTCTCGGCATCAAGGCCGCGGGCGAAGCCATAGCTGACAGCGGGCTTGACATGGATTCGGAAGAAGCTTCCGGGATCGGCGTTATCCTCGGCAGCTGCATCGCAGGCGCAGTTGCAGTCGAGAAGTATTACCAGGCCAAAGAAAACGGCGGCAAAGGGTCTTTAGAGGACTTAAAGGCGATCCCCGCATCGGTCATCGCCGGCAATGTCGCAGATTACTATAAGGCCGGAGGAATCACGGCCAACATCGTAAATGCCTGTGCTGCAGGCACTTTGAGCGTTGCGCTTGCCATCGACCTCATCAGGGGCGGCAAGGGAGAGATCTTCCTCGCGGGCGGCTGCGACGCTTTTGCATCTCTGCCTTTCGCGGGCTTCCACGCTTTGAAGGCCTTAGATGCCAATGAATGTTCGCCTTTTAACCACAGTGAAGGCATCACTCTGGGTGAAGGCGCGGGCGTCCTTGTAGTCGAGAGCTACGAGCATGCCGTTAAGCGCGGCGCGAAAATATACTGTGACGTCCTTGGCTCAGGCGTCAGCTCTGACGCTTACCACATCACGGCTCCGAGACCTGACGGCGAAGGCCAGATGAGCGTTATCAGACGCGCCATAGATAACTCCGGCCTCAAGGCTGAAGACATCGAATATGTAAATGCCCACGGCACGGGCACAGCCAAGAACGATGAGGCTGAGTTCCTGTCGCTTAAGACCTGCTTTGAAGGCAACGGAAATGTTTCCGCCAGCTCCACAAAGTCCATGACCGGACACTGCCTGGGCGCTGCGGGCGCCATCGAAGCCGTGCTGACGGTCAAGGCTCTTACAGAGGGCAAGCTCCCTCCGACGACAGGGTATACGGATGAAGATCTCGAAGCGCTTAAGGAAAAAGCGGGCTCAGTAAACTTTATCGCGAACAAGCCCATAGAGAAGGACATCCATTATGCGATGTCGAATTCTTTTGCTTTCGGAGGCAACAACGCGAGCATAGTATTTGCCAAAGATCCCAAGGCCATTAAGATCGATGCTCCCAGGCACGATCTCTATGTCACGGGAATAGGCATGGTAACCGGCGAATATTCTAAAGAGACCGGCGATTACAGGGCAAATACGGATTCGGATACATTCAAATCTTACGGCGTTAAGACTGCTTTCTTAAGAAAGCTCGACAGGCTCTCGCAGCTCCAGCTCTTAAGCGGCATCAGGGCATTGGAAGACGCCGGGATCACCGTTAACGAAGATAACGAGAACCTTATCGGCATCTGCATCGGCACCGGCGACGGACCCATGACCGAGATCGCCAATTTCCAGAAGGGCATAATAAGAGACGGCGTCGACAAGGGCAGCGCTTTTGCTTTCCCGAACACCGTTTATAACGCTGCAGGCGGATACTTGAGCATTTTCACGGGCATCAAGGGCTACAACGTCACGATCGCCAACGGCAGCCAGTCTGGCCTCCAGAGCATCTGCGCAGCTTCAGGCGCGATCCTCTTCGGCTATGAGGACATCATGCTCGCGACAGGCACGGACGAGTGCACCGGGATAGACGATGAGCTCTACACAGACTTGGGCCTTAAGGGCAAAGACGGATTTAAGCTCGGTGAAGGCTCTGTTACATGCGTTATCGAGAAGGATGATTCCGCTTTTGCAAGAGGCGCTAAGCGCTATGCGAAGATCGCAGGTTTTTCTTCTGCAAGAGACACTTCGGGTGACAGGAGCGACAATCAGAGAATGTCTGAATCCGCGCTGTCTGAAGCTCTCTTAAATGTTCTTAAAGAAGCAGGCATGAAGCCTGAAGACATCTCCTGCATCTACGGATTCGGCAACGGGATCGAAGAGATCGATGTTTTCGAGAAGGAAGTATATAAGAAGATCTTTGGCGATAATATCGAAGTCAAGCTCGTAAAGCAGGACTTCGGCGAAGCAAGAGCGGCATCAGCTTCTCTGCAGTTCGCGATGCTTGCCAGGGACATAGATGAAGGCAGAGCTACGAACGGAATCGCAGTCTCTTACGGCACAAGCGCGCTTTATTCGGCAGTGCTTCTGACTAAAGTGTGATCAAGGCACCGGGAGGTCGGCATTATGGGTAAGACGGCAGTAGTTACAGGGGGCTCGAGAGGAATCGGCAAAGCGATCTCATTAAGGCTCGCCAGGGAAGGCTATGACATCGCGCTTAACTACGGCAGCAACGATGCTGCGGCAAAAGCCACTCAGGAAGAGATCGAAGCTCTTGGCGTAAGATGCGCGATATACAAGGCTGACACCTCTGATGTCACACAGGTCAAGGCGATGTTCAAGGAGATCAAGAAGGCCTTCGAGACCATCGATGTCCTGATCAATAACGCCGGTGTCGTTGATGACGCGTACCTTCTCATGATAAGGCCCGATTCGCTCGAGAGGAGCCTTGCGATAAACATCAGCGGTTATATCAACTGTGCTCAGGCGGCAAGCCTTAAGATGTGCTCGCAGAAGAGCGGAAAGATAATCAACGTATCTTCCGTAAGCTCGATCCTCGCAGTTCCCGGCCAGACCGTTTACAGCGCTACCAAGGGCGCGGTCAATTCAATGACCCAGACCATGGCAAAGGAGCTCGCTCCTTACGGCATCCAGGTCAACGCCGTGGCTCCGGGCTTTGTCGGCACCGACATGATCAAGTCGATCCCGGGCGACCTTGCGGAGAAATATCTCGATATGATCCCCATGAAGCGTTTCGGCGCCGTGGAAGACGTGGCTGACTGCGTAGCAAGCCTCGTATCAGACGCGTTCTCCTACATGACCGGACAGATAATAGTATTGGACGGAGGTTTAAGTCTCTGATCTTGATAGTTGAGACCTGCTTATAATGAAAGTTCTTATAATAAACGCAAGTCCCAAGATGGACAGAAGCAATACGCTGAATATCACCAATGCCTTTGTATCGGGCTTTCCCGAAGATTATGAGATCAACAGGATCGATATCTATGCAAAGGACATCAAGCCCTGTAGAGGGTGCTTTTGCTGCTGGGCTTCTGAAGATGCCACCTGCGTTATTAAGGATGATATGACTGAGATCATGGCTGAGATCATGAAAGCAGACATCATCATCGAGAGCTTCCCTCTGTATTTCTACAATATGCCCTCACAGCTCAAGGCCATGACCGACAGATGCCTTTCATTCGCGGTCCCTTATGGCGGCAGCAGGAGTGAAGACGGCCGGACCTTCGACATAATGAGGGATCCTGCTATTTTTGATAAGAAATTCGTTGTAATAAGCTCCTGCGGCTATGTTGAGCCCGAGCCGGTCTTCACGGCGCTCCTTACCCATTATGACCTGATCTGCTGTGGCCGTGACAGATATACTGCCATCCTTTGCGCCGAAGGCCAGATCCTGTCGAACGCCAGGGAGACGAGACAGGTAAGAAATTATCTCGAGAGCATAAAGGCCGCCGGCAGCGAATACTGCGCTAACGGATTTAAGCTGAGTGAAGAGACACAGCGCAAGATCGCCATTCCGTGCTTCTCGCCCGAGGGATTCAGAACGATCATGAATGCGCACTGGAAGTACGGGGAGAGCTGAGTCTGTTCTGCGTACAAGTTCTTTGTTTGCACACCTCATAGCGATTGCGAAAAACGTGCAGTTTTTTCGATTTTTCTGCACGAAAATCGCATTTTGGGGCTCAGATTGCGAAAAACGTGCAGTTTTTCCGATTTTTCTGCACGAAAATCGCTTTTTCGACGCATAGAAAAAGCGCCTTAGAAAAATACTTTGAAAATCAAAGCACTTGACAAAACCACTATGCCTGTGTGATACTTTGACAATCAAACTATTTTGCTTAGGGGCGTAGTGTACCCGAAAAAAGCTGAAAAAGAGGTTGAAAGTCAAATGACAGGCAGAATTATAGGGCTCGGAGCTTATATCCCCAAGAAGGTCGTCACCAATGACGATTTCGCTAAGTTCCTTGATACCAGCGACGAGTGGATCACCGAGCGTACAGGAATAAAGGAAAGACATATCGCTGACCACATCACCGAGAAGCCGTCCACGATGGCTGTCGAGGCTGCAAAGAAGGCAGTCGAGGACGCAGGTATCGATCCCAAGGACATTGATTTTATCGTTACCGCATCCACGACATCAGACAGCGTAATCCCCGCATTGTCCTGCATCGTCCAGAGAGAACTGGGCGTATCGGAAAACTGCGGATGCTTTGACGTAGTCTGCGCATGCCCCGGATTCATCGTTGCTTACAACACGGTCCAGAGCTTCATCGAGACGGGCAACTCCAAGCTCGCGCTCGTAATCGGTACTGAGTGCAATTCGAATTTTGCAAACTTCCAGGACAGAGGAACATGCATCCTCTTCGGTGACGGCGCAGGTGCTGCAGTCCTTAAGGCTGAAGACATCAAGCGCAACGAGTTCATCATGAGATCTTCCGGTTACAGAAGTGACTGTCTCACATGCGAAGCGGCAAGACAGCCTGACAGATGGGAAGAGGAAGGCTTCAAGGAAAAGACTTCTTTCTACATGATGGGCAGAGAAGTATTCAAGTTCGCGGTTACAGAAGTGCCGCAGATCATTAAGGATCTCGCTGAGAAGTTCAGCTTCGATCTCGATAAGGACGTAGATTACTACATCCTTCACCAGGCAAACGCAAGGATCATCGAGGCTACAGCAAAGAAGCTCGGTATCCCGAGAGACAGATTCCCCATGAACATCAGCAAGTACGGCAACGTTTCATCTGCAAGCATCCCGATGCTTCTTACCGAGATGAAGCAGGACGGCAGGCTCAAGCCCGGCATGAAGCTCGTGCTCGCAAGCTTCGGCGCTGGTCTTACATGGGACGCTAACTACATCGTTTACTAATCCATTTTCGAAAAAATAAAGGAGATAAAAGGACATGACAAGAATCACAGATTTGGTTGGAATCAAATATCCCATTTTCCAGGGTGGTATGGCATGGGTAGCTGACTGGCACATTGCAGCAGCTGTATCCGAAGCAGGCGGCCTCGGCATCATCGGTGTCGGCGGAGCAGACGAGAACTGGCTCCGTGACCAGATCAAGAAGTGCCGTGAAGCAACAGACAAGCCGTTCGGCGTAAACCTCATGCTCATGAATCCCAGAGCTCCCGAGATCGCAAAGGTCATCGCTGAGGAGAAGGTTAAGGTCGTAACAACAGGCGCCGGCTCTCCGGAAAAGTACATGGATATGTGGAAGGAAGCAGGCATCATCGTTATCCCCGTTACAGCAGGCGTTGCTCTTGCAAAGAGAATGGAAAGTTGCGGTGCTGACGCAGTCATCGCTGAGGGTACAGAGTCCGGCGGACACATCGGTGAAGCTACGACAATGACACTGGTTCCCCAGGTAGTTGACGCAGTATCCATCCCCGTTATCGCAGCAGGCGGTATCGCTGACGGCAGGGGCGTTGCTGCAGCTTTCATGCTCGGTGCCGAAGGCGTTCAGTGCGGAACAGTCTTCTGCGCATGTGACGAAGTAAATGTTCACCAGAATTACAAGGATATGGTCATCAAGGCAAAGGACAACTCCACAAGAGTTACCGGAAGATCCTACGGCCACCCTGTAAGACAGATAAGAAACGCTCTTTCCAACAAGTATCTTGAGATGGAGCAGAGTGGCGTTACCTTTGAAGAGCTCGAAGGCCTCACAGTAGGAAGTCTCCGCAAGGCTGTCGTAGAAGGCGACGTTAAGGAAGGCACATTCATGGCAGGCCAGATCGCAGGTCTTGTCAAGGAAGTAAGACCTGCTAAGGAGATCATCGAATCGATGTTCGAGCAGGCAGATAAACTTTTGGGAAGGAAGCTCGAAGCATAATGAGTATAGCTTTTTGTTACCCGGGTCAGGGAGTACAGCACGTCGGAATGGCAGAGGGTTTTGCCAGATCTGACAGATATTTCCAGGATATGATCGCCACGGCATCTGAAGCTGCAGGGATCGACATGGACAAGCTCCTCTATGAGCCCAACGAAGACATCAACATCACCGAATATACGCAGCCGGCACTTGTTACCGCATGCTGCATGATCACGGACGCATTGCTCGATGCAGGATACAAGCCCGCAGTCACAGCAGGTCTTTCACTCGGTGAATACTGCAGCCTCTACGTCGCAGGCGCGATCAGCTTTGAAGATGCGGTAAGACTTACAAGACTCAGAGGAAAGCTCATGTCTTCCGAAGTGCCCGCAGGCGAAGGCTCAATGGCGGCAGTCATCGGCCTTGATAAAGAGACTATCGAGAGCGTAACAAGCAAGATCGAAGGTGTCTGGCCCGCTAACTTCAACTGCCCCGGACAGATCGTAATCACAGGCAGGAAGACAGCAGTCCGGGAGGCTATGCCTCTGCTTCAGGAAGCAGGCGCGAAGAGAGTTCTGGAGCTCAACGTTTCCGGACCTTTCCACTCACCTCTTCTCAAGGGCGCAGGCGAAAAGCTCGGAGATGCTCTCAAGGATGTTGAGATCAAGGATCCCAAGATCCCTTATATCGCAAACGCAAACGCATCTGCCATCACAGACAAGGCTGTTATCAAGGACCTTCTCAAGGCACAGGTATCAAGCCCCGTCATGTGGGAGCAGACACTCTATGAGTTAGAGAAGATGGGCGTGGATACGATCATCGAAGTAGGTCCCGGAAAGACCATCGCAGGCTTCGTAAAGAAGACCGTTCCGTCCATCAAAGTAATCGGTGTGGCTACACCGGAAGACATCGAGACACTGGCTGAGAAGCTGGGATAATAAAGGAGGAAAGATCATGTCAGAGAATACCAGAAAAACTGCAATCGTTACCGGCGCTTCAAGAGGTATCGGCAAGGCTATCGCAATCAAGCTTGCCAAGAGCGGCTACAACATCGCTATCGTAGACGCATGCCCCCTCGAAATGAGCAAGGAAGCTGAAGACGAGGTAAAGGCTTTGGGCGTTGACGCCAAGGCATATCAGTGCAATGTTGCTGATTTCGAGAAGGTCGGAGAGACAGTAGCTCAGATCAACGAAGACTTCGGCGGCATCTATATCCTCGTTAACAACGCAGGCATCACAAGAGACGGTCTGCTTCTCAAGATGACAGAAGAGAACTTCGATTCCGTTATCGCAGTTAACCTCAAGGGCACATTCAACTTCATCAAGCACACCACACCTATCATGATGAAGAAGAGAGAGGGAAGAGTCGTAAGCATCTCTTCCATCGTTGGTCTCGAAGGTCAGGCTGGCCAGGTCAACTATTCCGCATCCAAGGCAGGAATCCTCGGTATCACCAAGTCCTGCGCAAGAGAGCTCGCTTCAAGAAACATCACATTCAATGCGATCGCTCCCGGATATGTTGAGACACCCATGACTGCCGTTCTCACAGACAAGCAGAAGGAAGCTATCTTCGAACTGATCCCTCTCAAGAGATACGGTCAGCCTGAGGACATCGCTAACGCAGTCAACTTCCTCTGTTCTGAAGATGCTTCTTACATCACAGGACAGGTATTATCCGTCGACGGCGGAATGCATATGTAATTCAAGGATGCTTGTGGGGAGTGTCCTGGAAAATAAAACTATTGGAGAATAATTAAATGGCAAACAGAGTCGTAGTAACCGGCATGGGTGCGATCACACCTCTTGGTAACAGCGTTGAGGCATACTGGGAAGGCCTCAAGAAAGGAAAGGCAGCTACCGCGCCGATTACAAAGTTTGATGCAAGCGGTTATAAGGTAAAGCTTGCATGCGAAGTCAAAGACTTCGATCCCCAGAACTACATGGATTTCAAGACAATGAAGCGCATGGAGCCCTTCGCTCACTATGCACTCGCTGCAGCTAAGGAAGCTATCGAGCAGGCAGGTCTTGATATGACAAAGGAAGACCCTTACAGAGTAGGCGTTATCGTCAGCTCCGGTATCGGATCGATGCAGGCTCACGAGAGAGAGCAGATCAGATTCGAGAAATCCGGCAAGATCGCTCCTATGTACATCCCTTTGATGATCGCAAACATGGCATCTGCAAACATCGCGATCCAGTACGGAATGAAGGGCATCAACACATGTGTCATCACGGCTTGCGCTACAGGCGCTCACTCCATCGGTGACGCTTTCAAGGCAGTCAAGTACGGCGATGCAGACGTCATGATCACGGGCGGATGCGAAGCAGCTGTATGCAAGACAGGCATTACGGGCTTTGCGGCTCTTACGGCTCTTTCCACAAACGAAGATCCCGAGACAGCTTCAAGACCTTTCGATAAGGACAGAGACGGCTTCGTCATCGGTGAAGGCTCAGGCGTTCTCGTTCTCGAATCTTATGAGCACGCCAAGGCAAGAGGCGCTAACATCCTCGCAGAGATGGTAGGCTACGGCGCTACATGCGACGCATACCACATCACATCTCCTGCAGAAGACGGATCGGGCGCAGGCGAAGCAATGATCATCGCAATGAAGGAAGCAGGCATCAAGCCTTCCGACATCGATTACATCAACGCTCACGGCACATCCACACACCACAACGATCTTTTCGAGACACGCGCAATGAAGTATGCGTTCAAGGAAGATATCAAGGGCATCTCCATCAACTCGACAAAGTCCATGATCGGCCACGTATTGGGCGGTGCAGGCGGCGTTGAGCTCATCGCATGCGTTAAGGCTATCCGTGACGGTTATGTTCACGTTACGGCAGGCTCCAAGGAAGCTGAAGGCGAGATGGACCTCGATTACACATTCATCGAGCCTAAGAACCGCGATATAAGGTATGCTATGACTAATAACCTGGGCTTCGGCGGTCACAACGCTTCTTTGATCGTCAAGAAGTTCGAAGAATAATCACAAACGGTTTGTCCGGGAAAGAAATATAAGGAGGCATCTACATTATGGCTAACTCACTTACCACGACAGAGATCATGAAGATCATACCTCACAGACACCCCTTCCTTCTCATTGACAAGGTAGAGGACTATGAGCCCGGTCAGTATGCTGTCGCTATCAAAAACTTCACATACGACGAATATTTCTTCAGAGGACATTTCCCTGAATATCCTATCGTACCCGGCGTTCTTACTGTCGAGGCACTCGCGCAGACAGGCGCAGTAGCGATCCTCTCACAGGAAGAATTCAAGGGCAAGATCGCAGTCTTCGCAGGTATCGACAACTGCAAGTTTAAGCGCGCGATCGTACCCGGCGATACAGTAAGACTTGAGACAAAGATCACAGCTGTAAGAGGCCCTGTCGGCGTTGGCGAAGCAGTTGCCACAGTCGACGGCAAGGTCGCTGTCCAGGCTACGCTCAAGTTCGCCATCATGCAGTAATTCCCCGACCTTTTAATAAAGCTTCCGGACTGCCTCAAATAATTTGAGGCAGTTCTTTTTTGCGTTGGAATATCCTCGCGTTAAGCATTACAATTTAAGTAAGAAGAACCACCAAAAAAATAACGCAAAGGAGAACCAGTATGAGTAGCATTAAGATTCAAAAGCTAAGCATCACCAAGCTCACGGCAGACGCAGTAGTCAACGCAGCAAATTCCGCTCTCATAATGGGCAACGGAGTTTGCGGATATATTTTCAGAGATGCGGGAGTCGATAAGATGACCGCAGCCTGCATGAAGATCGGGCGCTGCGCTACAGGATCTGCAGTGATCACACCGGGATTTAATCTTCCCGCCAAGCATGTCATCCACGCGGTAGGTCCCATCTGGAAGGGCGGTATCGACGGCGAACCGCAGAAGCTCTACAGCGCTTACAAGAGTGCACTAGAGCTCGCCAAGGAGAACGACCTGCACTCGATCGGTTTCCCCCTGATCTCAGCCGGCATCTACGGATACCCGTTAGAGGGAGCGTGGGAAAGAGCGATCTCAGCCTGCAGGGATTTTATCGCCGGTAACCCCGATTACGAGATCGAGATCACCTTCTGCGTACTCGATGACAGGATAATGGAATTGGGCGAAAAAGCACTCGGATGAGCACTATGAATACCGGAAAATTCCTGGGCAGAATGACCCTCTCAGATAAGGCGCGGCTCCTGTGCGGGACCACCGCTTTCTCGATCGGAGGGTTCGAATCTGCGGCCGGTTTTATACCTGAAATGAACATCCAGGACGGCGGCACCGGGATCAACTACGAACACACCCTCGTCCACTTGTTTAACAATGTAACAAGTGCCTATTCATATGGGGAACTGGATAATGTCATCCACTTCTTTTATGAGACGGATAAGCTCTCGAAAACAGAGAAAGAGCTCCGCGATAAGCTCCAAAAATGCCTCGCAGACTACCGCGGCGGAATAGACGTCGCACCGGGCTGTTACCCTCCCGGAATAGTCCTCGGATCTACATGGAATCCCAAGGTCGTTTATGACACCGGCAGGGCTCTCGGAATGGAGGCGGCCTTATATCATGTCGGCGTGCTCCTCGGGACTCCGAACACGAATCTTTTAAGGGAGCCTTCAAGCGGAAGATTCTTCGAAGGCTATTCTGAAGATCCGTTCCTTGCCAAAACTCTGGCGCCCGAGATGTGCAAAGGCGTAGAGAGCACAGGTGTGGCATCAGACGTTAAGCATTTCGCTTGCAACAACTTAGAGAAGAACCGCAATGTCATAAACGAACTCATCAGGGAAAGGGCTTTAAGAGAACTTTATTTCCCTGCCTTTGAGGCCTGCAGCAAGGTCGCTTCGACCCTCATGACCGCATATCCTGCGATCAACGGCAAGCCCTGCTGCGAGAATCCGTGGCTGCTTAAAGACGTCCTGAGAAAAGAATGGGGCTACAAGGGAGTTACCGTTACAGACTGGTCCGCTTGCAGAGGAAAGACCGGTGATTCGGTTTCTTCCGGCCAGGACCTCTTTATGCCTGGCCCGTGGGATCCTTCCGATATCGTCAAAGCAGTAGAGGACGGCAGGCTCGCTGTCAAAGACCTAAATAAAGCCGCACTAAGGATCCTTGACCTGATAGACAGATTCGCTGACGTAAAAGCACCTGAAGGGCTTACTGCTTCAAAGTACAAAAAGGCAGGCGACAGGGCTGCATATAATGCTGCGGCCGAAGGCATCGTCATGCTCAAGAATAACGGCGCGCTGCCTCTGAAGAAGACATCCAAGGCCGTATTCTTCGGAAAGTTCCCCGAAAGATTCAAAGACTATGGCGAAGGAAGCGCGCAGGTATTTACTGACAGAAAGGCTAGTCTTGCGGATGAACTTCGAAGCATTCTGGGTGATAACAGGGTGCTTAAAGACGATTTAGAAGCTTTCCGCAAGGGCGCGACCGCGGTGATCATCGAGTCCATAGGCTCGAGCGAAGGCACTGACAGGCCTGATCTTAAGCTTAATAAACAGACTGCTTCATTCATCAGAAAGCTCGCCAAGGACAAAGGCAGGGGCAGGATATGCCTGATCCTTAACGTGCCCGGCCCTGTCGAATTAGACGGCATAGAGCATATCGCGGATTCAATATTCACGGTCTTCTATCCCGGCATGATGGGCGCCAAAGCCATGGCTGATATCCTGACCGGCAAGGTCAATCCTTCGGGAGCACTGACCTGCACGTTCCCTGTGTCCTACAAGGATTCTCCCTCTTATCTTTGCTATCCGGACAGCTATACATGCATCTACGGCGAAGGTATTTATGCCGGCTACAGAGGTTACTTGAAGCGCGGCATCACGCCGCTTTATCCGTTCGGATATGGGCTTTCTTATTCGAAGTTTGACGTAAAAGATATTGCATCGACTAAAAAGGGAGGCAGGATCAATGTCACCTGCAACGTATCAAATAAAAGCAAGATTGACGGCAAGGCAATAGTCCAGCTCTATGTGTCTAAGAGGGTGCCTGTAACGCCGCGGGCACCTGTCGAGCTCAAAGGATTTTCCAAGGTTTTGGTAAAGGCCGGCAGCACTTCGAAGGTGACGATATCGTTTGAAAAGAACGAACTCGCTTACTTCGATGAGATCTACGGCAAGTTCCTTATCGAGGAAGGCGCGTACGATCTTTACTTGAGCATTAAGGGAGTTGAAGACCTTATCCCTGCGGGGAGTTTCCGCATCGACGACGGCTCGGAAGAGCTTAAGTGCGGGGTGTCATGGGAGATAGGACAGATCGCAAGATACAAGGATCTGGTTGAAGCGCTGCGCAAGGATGCGAAGGCTCTCGGTGTGCCTTTCGCGATGTTCACGAGCGCAGTAAGATACGCTCCGTTCTTGAGACTTGGCGAGCTTTATAAAGACACTCAAAAGCTTAAAAACTTTAATGCGGCTGCCGGAAGATGCAGAGCTGAATAATGGCTTGGGACCTCCTCAAATTAGGCGAATTTCCTTAAATAGTGTATAGTAATTAAACTGTTTTCGAGAACGGAGGTTGAGCCATGGGTGAATATGATTTCCTCATTGTAGGTGCAGGCCTTTACGGTGCGACTTTCGCACGCCTGGCAACAGATGACGGATATAAGTGTCTTGTGATCGACAGGAGACCCCATATTGCCGGCAACGTCTACACTGAAGATGTCCACGGCATTAATGTTCATAAATACGGCGCGCATATTTTCCACACGAGCGACAAGGCTGTGTGGGATTTTGCGAACAGATTTGCCGAGTTCAACCGCTATACAAACTGCGTAGTCGCCAACTACAAGGGCGAGCTCTATTCGATGCCCTTCAACATGTATACCTTCAACAAGATGTGGGGCGTCGTAACTCCTCAGGAAGCCAGGGCAAAGCTTGACGAGCAGATCGCTCTGGGCAAGGTCGATGACCCCAAAAACCTTGAAGAACAGGCCATCTCCCTTATCGGACCTGACATCTACAACAAGCTTGTTAAGGGCTACACCGAGAAGCAGTGGGGCAGAAAGGCTACCGAGCTTCCCGCGTTCATCATCAAGAGACTGCCCGTAAGACTTACTTACGACAACAACTATTTCAACGACAAATATCAGGGCATTCCTGTCGGCGGCTATACCAGATGGATCGAAAACATGCTCGAGGGCATTGAAGTAAGATGTGGCATAGATTACCTCAAAGAGAGGGAATCTTTGGATAAAATTGCTCCGAAAATCATCTATACGGGAATGATCGATGAGTATTATAATTACACCCTGGGCAAACTCGAGTACAGAAGCCTGAGGTTTGAGACGGAATATCTGCCTGATACCGACGACTTCCAGGGCAATGCGGTGGTCAATTACACCGATGCCGAGACACCGTTCACGAGGATCTTGGAGCACAAGCATTTCGAGTTCGGGACAGGCAAAGGAACAGTCATCACACACGAGTATCCCGCAGAGTGGAAGCCGGGCGACGAGCCTTACTATCCGCTCAACAACGACAGGAACAACGAGCTGTATAAGAAGTATACCGGGCTCGCCGAAGCTGACGGCAACGTCGAATTCGGAGGCAGACTCGGTAAGTACAAATACTATGACATGGACGATACGATCGCCGCATGTACAGAAGACTACAAGAGGATAACAGGCAAATGAAAAAAGTAATCGCAACAGTTGTTACAGCCGCTATCGCATTGTCAATGGTATCAGGCTGCAACAAGAACACCAAGCTTACCGAAGCACCCGGTGATCCTTCCGCATCATCGGAAGTTACCACAGATACTTCTTCGACATGGGATCCGCAGACCTTCGAAGAGCTTTTCGGCAGCCAGCTCCCTAACTATCTTAACCATCAGTACTATTTTGACGGCAAGGAAGTTCCAAAGACGGTTTCGAATTACTATTTCATTACTTCCTTTATTGAGATTGCGACTAATTACGTAAGCCAGGGCTATTACACGGCAACGACAATGGGTTATCTCGACCTGGCGGCTGAGTGCCCTGAGGGCAGCGGATATCAGACTTACGGTGATTATTTCGTTGCATATGCAGAGGGAAAGCTCATGCGGGCATTGATTATCGATGCGCGAGCTGAGGCAGAGGGCATGTCACTCACAGACGAGGCACAGAAAAACGTCGATGCTATACTGGACGTTTATGCACAGAGGGCTGCAAATTCCGGGAAGACTTACGAGGAGTATCTAAAGCTCTGGTTTGGTCCTGAGATGACTGAGGAGAGCTTCAGAGATATCAATGAGATGGATTATCTCTCGCGCTTGTACTCAATATGGTATGCGCAGAATTATGAACCCACATATGAAGATAAGTATTTCCACAACATCAGATATGCGGTTTTTGAAGCTCCCGAGCAGCCCTTTGATCCGAATACACCTCCTGCTACACAGGCTGAAAAGGATGCGGCTCTTGCAGCAGCTACCGATGTACTGAATAAGTGCAAATCAATAGATGATTTTCCGACATATGCGCAGGAAGCAGTCAATCTCGGTCTTGCCAAGGAGACAAACGATATCATCGTTAACAAGTATGGCCAGAGAATGGTCCCCGAATTTGAGGCCTGGGCTTACGACGAGAGCCGCCAGGTAGGCGACATGGAGATCATCTACGCTGTTAATTACGGTTATTTCGTCGTAGGATATCTCGGACGCGAGGAGCAGTCCCAGTCTGTTATCGAATCCGCTGCAGCGACTGCTCTGAGCCAGGATCTTCTGGCAGAAGCACAAAGCGGCGTACACGATCTGCACACTGACGATCCGTACCTCGCATCACCTCCGGCGCCTACTCCGACAACGGCTCCGAGCACATAATTATTGAACTTGATCTAAATTTCCGGCATGGCGAAAAATATCTCACCATGCCGATATCATTAAAGGATGAAAAACATGAGAAGACAAATCGCATTTATTCTTACGGCAGCTATTGCAGTAACCTTGTTCGCAGGATGCAACAAGGAACCCCTCACGGAAGGAAGCACTCTGCCCTCTGATACTTCGGCGACGGATACGTCATCAGACGGCCCTGCGTACGATCTTCCGACGTTTGAAGAGCGCTATGGTCCGCAGATCCAGAATTACCTCGATCATCAGTACTACTTTGACGGTGAAGCCATTCCGACCGCCGTCACCAATTTCTACTTCATCAACGAATTTGAAGAGATGTCGATGTCTACTGAAGCTTATTACGGCTATTATCCCCTTACAACATTGGGCTATATAGACTTAGCCGCTGAGTGTCCTCTCGGAAGCGATTTTGCAACATACGGTGATTTCTTAATCAGCAAAGTGGAGTACTCTCTTGAGTCCGATCTCGTAAAGATCGCAAGGGCGAAGGAAGAAAATTACGTAATGACTGATGAGATGTATCAGAGTTTAGACGCCATCATGGAAGGTCTTTCTTCAGACGCATCAAGTTACAACATGAGCTTCGATCAGTATATCCAGCTCTATTACGGACCTTCCGCAAACGAAGAAACTTTCAGACAGTACATCGAAAACTACTACCTTTTAGCTTATGATTATTCACAGTCTTGGTACGACAATTATGCGGCCGAGCGCAAAGGAAATACCATTCCTTACGTAAGATATGCTCTTTTCTATGCCCCCGATACCGCAGACCAGGCTCAGAAGGATATGGCACTTGAGTGCGCAAATGCCTTAAAGGACACCAGCACATCCATCGATAATCTTACTGAGCTCTCGGAAGAAGCTTACGGAATGGGCACCGCCTACGATTATGGCGATATAGCGGTTTTTAAGAGAGATGAAGTCCCTACAGAATTCGCGTTAGTTCCCGAGTTTGAAGAGTGGGCTTACGGCGCTGACCGTACTGAAAATGAGATAGATATTATCTATGCACCCAAATACGGTTATTTCGTAGTCGGTTATCTCGGATTAAAAGAGCCTGATCCGAGCGAATACGATCAGATGGCCACGTTAGAACTTGAGAACTCTGTCAAAGATGAGATCAATAGCGACACACATGATCTCCACACCGATGACGAATATCTCCCGTCACCTGCAGCTCCTACGGAAACACCTGTACCCACAGCTACTCCGACAACACAGGACATGACAATGCCTTCTCTTTCAACAGATATGGCCGGCACAGGCACGGCACCTGTACAGTCCGGACAGAAGGTTGATTCAGTCACTGTTCTTATCATCGTATTCATCACGCTTGCCTGCGTTGCAGTCCTTGCGGTAATCGTTATCCTTATCGTTTACGCGATGAACAACTACAAGAAGGAGACTGCCATCAAGGCCGAGATCGCCAAGTCCAAGCGCAAAGCAATTGTCGAAGAAGATGATGATGACGATGAAGACGATGAGTCTAATTCTGAAGACGGCGATGAGACTGATAAGGACGAAGAGTCTGAGGAGTCAGAAGATGCAGAAGAGTCTGATGAAGAGGATGAAGATCCTGATGTTTCAGAGGATTCTGAGGAAGACGACGAGTAAGGTCAGTCTGAAGATTAGTTTTTCCGGAGGTTGTCCTTGATCAGGGCAACCTCTTTTTACGCCGTGCTTCCTTTTCACGAATCCTTCACGGAAACGCGGCTTTTCGTGACGAATTCAGGAATGACATTTAGCAGTGCTGAAAAAGTGTCTGTTTCCGGGGTGATTCACACACTTTTTCGTACACTTTTTTGAATAATGCTGAAATCGTGTCTGTTTTGGGGGAGATTCGTACACTTTTTCAGCATTTTTCGGGCGTGCGTAAAACCGTGCGTGATTTGACCTGATTTAGGCTTGTTTTTACGCACTCGCATTTTTCGGGCGCGCGAAAAGCCGAAAAGCAAAAACCGGCTTTATTTACTTAAAATATAGGGCGTGTTAAAATCTTAGATTGAAGATTTCTGACTATTTGCAGGTAGGAGTGTAATTTCATGGAGATTACAAAAGATTTGGTTCAGTACTTGGAGAGCCTCGGGCGCCTTGAGCTGAGCCCTGAAGATGAAGAGAAGACACAGAAGGCTTTAGGCGACATTCTGGGGTATTTCGATGAGCTTAATGAGCTTAACACAGACGGCGTGGAGCCTTTGAGCCACGCTGCAGGCGTATCCAACGTTACGCGTGAAGATGTTATTGCGAATGAAGATATGAGGGATGCGGTCTTAAGCAACGCGCCCGAGACAAAGGACGGTACGATCCTCGTGCCGAAGACCTTTGATTAAGGGGTGTGCGCTATGACTGATATCGAGATTAGAAAACTGGGCGCCCTCGAGATAGGCGCAGCGATCAAGGAAGGCAAGATCACCTCTGTACAGGCTACCAAGGCTTTCCTCGATGCTATAGATGCAAAAGACGGTGAGTACAAGTCATACATCACCGTTATCAGAGACGAGGCTCTCGCAAAAGCCGGGAAGGCTGACGAGGCCATCAAGGCAGGAACACTGACAGGTCCTCTGGCAGGCGTTCCGATCGCTATCAAGGACAATATCTGCACGAAGGGCATCAAGACGACATGCGCGTCTAAGATGCTCGGCAACTTCGTTCCGCCTTACGACGCAGAGGTTATCCGCAAAATAGAAGATGCCGGAATGATCATTCTCGGCAAGACAAATATGGACGAGTTCGCGATGGGCTCCACCACTGAGACCAGCTACTTCGGCATCACGTCCAACCCCTGGGATACAGACAGGGTACCGGGCGGTTCATCAGGCGGTTCTGCTGCATGCGTAGCAGCTGCTTTAGCACCTGTTGCTCTGGGCTCAGATACGGGCGGATCCATCAGACAGCCTGCTTCTTTCTGCGGCGTTACGGGCCTTAAGCCTACATACGGCGCAGTATCAAGATACGGTCTTGTTGCTTTCGCTTCTTCATTGGACCAGATCGGACCTATCGGAAGAAAGGCAGAAGACATTGCCGCAGTATTTAATGTAATCAGCGGCAAGGACCAGAAGGACCAGTCCTCATTAGAGTCTGAGAAGATAGACCTCTCCGCTGTTGAGAACTACAGCCTCGAAGGAAAGAAGTTCGGTATTCCGGAAGAATATATCGGCGACGGTATCGATGCTGACGTTAAGAAGGCAGTCCTTGATGCGGTAGAAGTCCTTAAGTCAAAGGGCGCTTCGGTTGAGACATTCCCGATGCCGATCATCAAGTACGCTATCCCTACGTACTACATCATCTGCACCGCTGAGGCGTGCTCGAACCTGTCCAGATATGACGGCGTTAAGTACGGCTACAGACCTGAAGGTGTCGATGACTTAGGCCAGCTCTACATCAAGTCCAGAAGTGAAGGCTTCGGACTCGAGGTCAAGAGAAGGATCATGCTCGGTAACTTCGTTCTTTCCTCAGGTTATTACGATGCTTACTACAACAAGGCTTTGAGAGTTAAGAACCTCATCAAGCAGGCATTTGACCAGGCATTTACAAAGTACGATGCGATCTTAGGACCTGTAGCTCCTACAGCTGCTCTTAAGAAGGGCGAGAGCTTATCTGATCCTCTCAAGATGTATCTTGGCGATATCTGCACCGTTCTCGTAAACATCGTAGGCATCCCCGCGATGTCCGTTCCGTGCGGATTTACATCAGACGGTCTTCCCGTCGGTCTCCAGATCATGGGTGACAGGTTCTCCGAAGAGACTGTCATCGGTGTTGCTTCTGCTTACCAGAAGGCAACTTCGGATGAGGGGTTCGAGAACAAGATCCCCGAAGAAGCTATGAGAGGGGAGGGCTAAGTCATGCAGGATTATGAGATGGTAATAGGCCTCGAAGTACACTGCGAGCTCTCGACAGAATCCAAGATCTTCTGCGGATGCTCTGCCAAGTTCGGAGGCGAGCCCAATACACATGTTTGCGAAGTCTGCTCCGGCATGCCGGGCACGCTTCCTACGCTCAACAAGCAGGTAGTCGAGTATGCCGTCAAGGCAGGACTCGCGCTTAACTGCGAGATCACAAGAAATAACAAGTTCGACCGTAAGAACTATTTCTACCCTGACCTTCCAAAGGCATATCAGATATCACAGCTTTACTATCCGATCTGCAGGAATGGTCATGTCGACATCAAGACATCACAGGGCATGAAGTCCATCGGCATCCACGAGATCCACATGGAAGAAGATGCCGGCAAGCTCGTACACGATCCCGTTACGGGCATGACGATGGTCGACTTCAACCGCTGCGGCGTACCGCTTTTGGAAATCGTCTCCGAGCCTGATTTCAGATCCGGTGAAGAGGTCATCGCATATCTCGAAAAGCTCAGGGATACGATGCAGTACTTAGGCATTTCCGACTGCAAGATGCAGGAAGGCTCCATGAGAGCTGACGTTAACCTCTCCGTAAGGCCCAGAGGCCAGAAGGAGTTCGGTACAAGAACCGAGATGAAGAATATCGCTTCCCTTAAGGCGATCGAGCGCGCTATCGAATACGAGCGCGACAGACAGATCGACCTGATCGAAGAGGGCGGCAAGGTCATCCAGGAGACAAGACGATGGGACGACGAGCAGGAGTACACATACTCCATGCGTTCCAAGGAAAACGCCCAGGATTACAAGTATTTCCCGGATCCGGACCTCATGCCCATCAACATCTCAGATGAGTTCCTGGAGAAGGTAAGATCAGAGCTTCCCGAGTTTGCTGACGCTAAGCGCGAGAGATATGTAACAGAATTGGGGCTCCCTGAGTACGATGCAGAGATCATCACGGGAACACCCGCACTGGTCAAGGTTTTCGAGGCCGCTTGCGAAGTAGCCAAGAGCCCTAAGGACTGCTCCAACTGGCTCATGACAGACCTTCTTAAGATCGCAAAGGACGCCAAGGTACTGGCTGCCGACATCGACTTTGACGGCAAGGTCATGGGTAAGATCATCAACCTTGTAAACGACGGCAAGATCAACCGTAAATCAGGCCAGAAGGCTTTGGAAGAAGCGTTCTTAAACGGCACTGATCCTGATAAATATATCGCGGACAACGGACTTGCCATGGTCTCAGACGCAGGATCCATTGAGCCTGTCATCAAGGAGATCATTGCTGCCAACGAGAAGGCCGTTAACGGCTATCTCGCAGGCGAAGAGAAGAACCTCACGTTCCTGATCGGACAGTCGATGCGCGCCCTCAAGGGCAAGGCTGACCACCAGGTCGTCAGACAGACATTGATCGACCTTCTTAACGGAATGAAATAATGGAGATATTGCTCGACATCTTACTGGTACTGTTCTTCGTGCTCGTTAATGCCTTTTTCTCAGGCACCGAGATGGCTGTCATCTCCCTTAACGACGCGAAAATGCATAAGCTCGCCGAAGAAGGCGACAGGAAGGCCCTGCGTGTACTGAAGTTCATCGATAATCCGGGCAACTTCTTAGCGACCATCCAGGTAGGCGTCACGCTTGCCGGATTCTTGTCATCCGCTTTTGCTGCCAACAGCTTCGCCAGCAAGCTTGCCCTTCTGGTAGATCCTGAGACAAACCACGGCTGGATCGAGCCCCTCATGACGGTGCTCATCACTGTTGTGCTGTCTTATTTCTCCCTTGTCTTAGGTGAGCTCGTTCCTAAGCGCATCGCGCAGAACAAGCCTGAGAAATGGGCCTTTGCGGCTGCGGGCATCGTTAAGTTCTTCGGCGCTGTCCTAAAGCCTTTCGTATGGATCCTCACGGTATCTACAAATCTTATTCTGCGTCTGTTCAGGATCGATCCCAACCAGACCGATAAGACAGTTACCGAAGAAGAGATCCGCATGATGGTAGATGTCGGCTCCGAATCCGGCAACATCGAAGATACCGAGAAGGAAATGATCGAGAATGTTTTCGAGTTCAACGACAAAGAAGTCTCGGAGATCATGACGCACAGAAAGAAGATCATCTCGCTCCCGATCGACGCAGAATATGACGAAGTCATGCGTGTCGCAAGGGAAGAGAAGTTCACGAGAATACCCGTCTACAAGGATACGATCGATGATATCATCGGAATCCTTCATATCAAGGACCTCATAGGCATCATGCCTCCCACGGAGGATAAGCCTTTTAAGCTCGAGAAGTTCATAAGAGAGCCTCTCATCGTACACGAGACCCGTAAGATATCTTCGCTCTTCGGCGAGATGAAAAACTGCGGCATGCAGATGGCTGTTATCGTTGACGAGTACGGCGGAACGATGGGCATCGCAACGATCGAGGATATGCTCGAAGAGCTCGTAGGCAACATCACGGACGAGTTCGACGATGAGGCTGAGGAGTTCGTTAAGCTCTCCAACGGCGACTATATCGTCAGGGGCGACATGACGCTCTCTGACCTTGAAGATGTCCTCGATATCGAGCTCGACAACGACGAATACGACACCATCGCAGGCCTCGTGATCTCCCAGCTCGACCGCGTGCCGGAAGAGACCGAGCACCCTGTCGTCAACTACAAGAACTTAAGGATCAAGGTTCTCAAGGTGGAGGAGAATGCCATCTCGAAGGTCCTGATCCATATTAATCCTGTCGTCCCGCCCGAAGAAGGCAAAGAGGAGAATCCCAAGGACGATGAATAAGTACGATCTGGTTCTTTACGATCTTGACGGTACTTTGTGGGATTCGGTCCCGCTCATAATGGAATCACTTAAAAAAGCTTACGATATCGTGCTTGGCGGTACCGACCGTACTGACGCGGATCTGATGAGCTTTATCGGCAGGCCTTTAAACGAAGTCTATGCCATGCACGACGACGAGACCAAAGAGCGCCTGATAAAGGCATATCTCGACTATAACTGCGCAAAATTAGAGGAAAACGCGGTCCCGGTTTTTCCCGGAGTCTATGATTTCCTCTCGAAAATAAGGACTCTGGGCGCAAAACAGGGCATCGTGACCTCAAAGCGTGAGTCTTCTGCCATGATCACAATAGATTTTCTTGATCTTGGAAAATATTTCGACACGATGGTATTCAGAGAGGCCACGGAGCGCGCCAAGCCCCACGGGGATCCCCTGATCGAAGCCGCAAGAAGGCTGGGAATAAGCGATATGGGGCGCGTTCTCTATGTCGGGGACGCTGTGCCTGATATCCTCTCGGCAAAGGATGCCGGCTGTGATTTTGCTCTCGTAGGGTGGACGAAGATGGACAAAGAGGCTCTAAAATGCCTTGAACCTCACTATATTGTTGAGGTTCCTTCGAGTCTTCCTTGCATTATTGAGGGCACCGAATTATAATGTTCAATGCTCTATATTAATAAAAAATAAGGTAGGTAGGCAAAATGGCAAAGTCCTCCAAGTCCGGAAAGAAGGCAAACAAGAAGGTAGTTTCAGGCGGATTAGGCGCGGTAATCGTTATTATCATCCTCATCATTGCTATCTTCTTCACATACATTTCCGGAATTCTTCCCAGCACTATGACTGGCGTTTCCATCAAGGAAACACTTCCTGACGGATCTGTTCGTACAGTGAAGAACTTCAACATCCTCGAGACAAACATGCACTTCAAAGAGGTATACAACCAGTACTCAAGCTACGGTATGGTTACCGAGGATATGTTGGACGTAATCTACGACACAGAGAAGAACGAGACATACAGAGATATGCTTCTCAGAGAGGCTGCAAGCCAGATGAGAACATTGGCTCTGGTCGAGCGCGCTGCCAAGGAATCAGGCTTCATCGAGATGTCTAAGTCCCGTGATTTTGCAGCTGCAGATCTCGAATCTCTCGATTCTATCGCCAAGATGTACGGTTACCAGACAAGCCAGCAGTACATGGCTGCTGTTTACGGCACTGGTATGACAACAAGAAAGTACATCGATTACTATGCACGCGAGATCCTCGTTGAGGAATACGGCGCATACCTCAAGCAGTTCGATCCGGCTATCGTTCCTACTGATGAGGCTATCCAGGCTAAGTTCAACGAAGATCCTACAGCTTACCAGGTCGTAACATTCAATAACTACTTCATCTCAGGCGCAGGCAGCGACGGTGTCACTACTGCATTGAGCCTTGCTGAAGCTACTGCAGAAGCCCAGAAGATCGCTGATGCTTCCAAGGGCAAGGATTCCGCTTACTTCAGACAGGCCGTTATGGATTACCTCAAGGCAGAGGGCGATGAAGAGACTCTTGCAGGTTACGAGAACTATGCCGATCCTACACTCTATAAGAATTACACATATGCAAGCGCTTCCTACATGAATGCGGATATCTGCGAATTCCTTTATGGCGATGCAGTTCCCGGTGATGTTAAGGTCACAGAGACAGAGACAGGCGCTTACGTTACACTGCTCGTTGAGAAAAAGCTCAACGACACACAGACAGCAGCTTACAGAACACTTACTCTGACAAATGATGTTGCTTCCCAGACAGATGCTACACCCGAGCAGATCCTTGCAGGCGCTCAGGCTATCGCAAATGACGCTACTGCAAAGTATGCATCCGGAAGCATGAGCTCACTTGATTTCTACAACCTCGTTAAGAGCGAGACAACAAATACCCAGGATATGCTTACAGGCGGTTACAACTCCGGCGTAACAGCTGAGACATTGCTTTCATCTTCTTCAGATGCTCCTCTTGACACTACAAAGGTTGAGATGGGTATGTGGCTCTTTGATGAGGCACGTCAGCCGGGTGATGTTAAGGTATTCATTTCTTCTGACCAAACAGAGATCTATGTTCTTTACTTCGAGTTCTCTGCACCTGCATGGTACAACTCAGCAAGGAACAGCCTCACATCAGACAACTTCAACGCATGGAATGCTAACCTCTCAGCTAACGATCCCCGTTATGAGGTAAATCAGGGACTTGTAAGAGCACTAATTTATTAAGTTTTGGTTTTCGCATTTATTGATAGGAGGAGATATCAATGAAGAGAATACTGGCACTGGTTTTATGTTTTGCACTTTTATTCAGTCTTGTTGCATGCAACAGACGCGCAGTACCTTCCAGCAGTGATGTCAAGGCAGCTGTCCAGGAAGAGTATGACATGAAGTTCAAGCTCGACTCGGAGAAGATCGCCAAGGATGAATCCAAAGCAACATGGGTCTTCATTTCCAAGGACGGCACTCTTGAGGTAACAGTTACCTGGGAAGCAAAGCATCCCAAGGAATTCAACTTCGAGGACAAGGATCTTGCAGTCGTACCTTCCAAGAGGGATGTCCAGAACGCTGTTGAAGAAGAGTATGGTATGTCTTTCTGGTTCAACTACGAATCCATTTCCGAAGGCGATAAGGAAACAACCGGTGAGTGGGTATTCTATTCAGAAGATGAGACTCTTGAAGTAACAGTTACATGGAGCTCCAAGAAGCCCGATAAGTTTAACTTCTCCGACAGGAAGATCGAAAAGCCCACAGAGTCCTCAGATCCTTATGACGATGATCCGGATGTCCCCACATACGGCCGTGGTTCCGAGGTTATTGAGCTCTGGTCATTCACAAACGAGATCCCGAACATGGTAGCTAAGTATATTGAGCTCCATCCTGAGTTCGGTGAGAAATACACAGTCAGGTGCACTATCATTGCCACAGACGGCGGCGCTTATCAGCAGGCTCTCGACCAGGCTATCGCAGCAGGCGGAGACAAGGCTCCTGATATGTACGCAGCAGAAGCCGCCTTCATCCTTAAGTATGCACAGGGCGACATGGCTTATTACGCAGCTACATATAAGGATCTTGGTATTGACGTTGATAACAAGATCAAATCAGCTGAGATCGCCCAGTACACGGTAGATATCGGCACACGTGACGGTGAGGTCGTAGCTCTCGGCTATCAGGCAACAGGCGGAGCCATGATCTACAGATCTTCCATCGCTAAGGACGTATTCGGAACAGATGATCCTGACGAGATCGAGAAGATCTTCGGCGCCGGTACAGGCAGCTGGGATAAGTTCTGGGACGCTGCAGCAAAGCTCAAGGACAAGGGCTACAAGGTTGTCGCCGGTGGTGACGACATGTGGAACGTATGCGAGAAGGCTGCTACAAAGGCTTGGCTCGACAAGGACAATAACATCGTTATCGATCCTCAGAGAGAAGCTTACCTCGATATCTATAAGAAGCTTATCGATGACGATCTTTCCAAGGATACAGGCTCATGGAACGAAGCTTGGTATGCTGAGATGGGTTCCGGTAATAATGCTAATACATTCTGCTTCTTCGGCCCCGCATGGCTTATCAACTACGTAATGATCGGCCAGTCCGGTTATACATGGGGCGACTGGAGAGTATGCACGCCTCCTGTCGGCTTCTTCTGGGGCGGCACATGGGTCCTCGCTGACAAGGACACAGATCAGGCAGCGGGCGTAGCTGAGCTTATCGAGTGGATCACGCTCGATACATCAGATACAGGTCTGCAGTACCTCTGGGCTAACGACCAGATGGGCAACGGCGCCAAGGATACGGTTGCTTCTGCAGTAGTTATGGGTAAGTCTGACGGCACACTCGACTTCTGCGGCGGCCAGAATGTTTTCGAGAAGTTTATCGAAGGCAATAAGTATGCTACAGGTAAGGCTATGACACAGTACGATGAAGATATCAACGGATTCTTCAAGGATGCAGCCAGCAAGTATGCACACGGCGAGATCGATAAGGATGCGGCTATCCAGGAGTTCAAGGACAACGTTTCAAGCGCATTTGCTCTTTAATAGTTTATAAAGACGGCACTTAGGCGGCAGGGTGAGACTATATTCACCTTGCCGCTTTTCTACAAGGAGGATAATATGACAGCGAAAAAGATCCTGGCACTGGCTATCAGCCTTTCAATGCTGCTCGGACTGGCAGCCTGCAACTTTAAAAAGATCGAAGTACCGTCTGACAAGGAAGTTAAGAAGGAAGTGGAAGACGAGTACGACAAGAAGTTCAAGCTCGATTCTTCTGATGTCTCCAAGGACGGATCTGAAGCCGAGTGGGTATTCATCGCCAAGGACGGCACTGTAGAAGTAACGGTTACCTGGAGTTCGAAAAAGCCTAACAAGTTCGATATGGAAGAAGAATGGCTCATTGTATTGCCGTCACAATCTGATGCCGAGAGATTTGTTGAGGAAACCTACGGAAAGCCGTTTGACATGATATATGAGGATATTTCCGACGATGAGAGTGAAGCCGAATGGGTATTTATTGACGAGGACGAGACTTTTGAAGTAACTGTTTACTGGAGTTCCAGTAATCCGGAATTTCATTTCTACGAAGAGGCTTATACCGGACATACTGATGATCCGGGCAATAATTCCAACGTCCCCGGTTATGGCCATGGAGATGAGGTCATCCACCTCTGGGGTTACTCTTCAGATGCAGCCGCTATAGTCGAAAAGTTTGTTGAGCTCCATCCGGATTTTGCTGATAAATACACAGTAGCCGTTACCATTGTTCCGACTGACGGCGGCGGTTACCAGGAGGCTCTTGATAAGGCTCTCGCGGCAGGAGAGGACAAAGCTCCTGATATCTATATGGTAGAATCGAACTTCGCTGTCAAGTATACGCAGGGCGATATGTCCAAATTCGCAGCTACTTTCAAGGAACTGGGAATTGATGCCGACAATAAGATCAAGGCGGCCGAGATAGCTCAGTATTCGGTGGATATCGGTACACGTGACGGTGAAGTCGTAGCTCTCAGCTATCAGTCAACAAGCGGCGCCATGATCTACAGGGCATCCATTGCCAAGCAGGTATTCGGCACGGATGATCCCGCTGAGATCGAGAAGATATTCGGAGCAGGCACAGGCAGCTGGGATAAGTTCTGGGATGCTGCAAATACTCTTAAATCCAGCGGTTACAAGGTCGTTTCCGGAGAAAACGATGTGTGGCAGGCATGTTCTACGAACACTTCGCAGCCCTGGGTAGATTCAGACCACAATCTGGTTATCTCTCCTGAGAGAGAAGAATATTTTGATTTCGCTAAGAAGCTGATCGATGAGGGATTTGCCAACGGCAACAACTCCTGGTCAGAAGGCTGGTATAAAGATATGCAGAATTCCGATGTATTCTGCTACTTCGGACCTGACTGGATGATCAATTATGTTATGATGGGCAACAGCGGCGGCTACAGTGTAGGCGAAGGCTCATACGGTGACTGGAGAGTCTGTCTTCCTCCTGTCGGTTTCTACTGGGGCGGCACATGGGTCCTCGGCAACAGGAATACTGACCAGAAAGAGGGTGTAGCTGAACTCATCGAGTGGATCACGCTCGACACTTCCGATACGGGACTTCAGTATCTCTGGGCTACCGACATGATGAATAACTACACTCAGGATACGGTTACATCCAATGTAGTTATGGCAAAGGTACACTTCGATTGTGATTTCTGCGGCGGCCAGAATATTTTCGAAACATATATGAAATGCAATGTTCTCGCCTCCGGTAAAAACGCGACCCAGTACGATGAGACGATCAACTTATACTTTTTGGATTATGCACAACAGTATGCTTACGGTTATTTCACCAGAGATGACGCTATTTTCCTGTTCACGGACATGGTCAATGACGGATATATCGATTAAGAAATTTTCTGATTTTAGGTAATCTATTAGAAGAAAAATAATATAAGGGAAGTGCAAAACGCACTCCGAAGATCGTAAAGTTTATTCCGGCCGGCTGAAAATGCCGGCCGTTTAATTGACAACCCACCATTCATGTAGTATTTTTATGACAATTTAATCAAACCGTTGACGGAGAGTGAGTAACTTCAAGGAAACCGTTCAAAGAGAGCCCGGGGTGGTGAGATCCGGACAGCAAGGACCTTAAGTGAATGGACTCCTGAGGGCGCGAAGGAAAGGGTCTTCCCTAGTATGTTGCGACGTAAGGCATGCGTAAGTTGCCGGAGATATGTTGGTATCTTGCTAAAGCGCACGAGTCACATCGTGAATCAAGGTGGCACCGCGGATAAGTACTATTCGTCCTTGACTTAAGACTTAGAGGTCTTTTGTCGGGGGCTTTTTTATTGCCTCCGTCAGACAAGAAAACGGAGGTGAACTTATGAAAGTAGTGCCGTCAATCGAAGAAGTCAGAGAGCTGGCTAGTACAGGCAAGTACGATGTCGTACCCGTAAGCTGTGAGATCTTATCTGACTTTACGACACCCATCGAGACGATCCGCATCTTAAAGAATGCATCGACCCACGCCTATATGCTTGAGTCGGCCCAGTCTGATGAGAAGTGGGGAAGATACACTTTCTTAGGCTTTGACCCCAAGCTCGAGATCACATGCATCAACGGCGAGATCACTTACGGCAACAAGACCGAGAAGACTGACAACCCGTCGAAAATAATAAGAGAGATATTATCCGGCTTTAAGAGCCCGAGGCTTCCTTACCTGCCGTCATTTACGGGCGGCCTTGTAGGCTATTTCTCATACGATTACCTGACATATGTTGAGCCTACTGCCAAGTGCGACGTCATCGATACCGAGAATTTCAAGGACGTTGACCTCATGCTTTTCGACAAGGTCATCGCGTTTGACCACGTAAGGCAGAAGCTTATCCTCATCACCAATATGTCATTAGAAGACATCGATGCCGGCTACGCTGAAGCTGTCGAAGAGCTTAAGGATCTCATAGATCTTCTTAAGAACGGCGCGAAAAGTGAAGAGCAGGAAGGCAGGCTCCTTGGTGAAGTCACTCCGCTGTTCTCCAAGGAAGAGTATTGCGCTATGGTCGAGAAGGCCAAGAATTATATCCGCGAGGGCGATATCTTCCAGATCGTCCTGTCCAACAGACTCTCAGCACCTTTCGAAGGAAGCCTTCTTAACACATACAGGATCTTAAGAACAGTCAATCCTTCGCCTTATATGTTCTACTTTGCGGGCACAGACGTCGAAGTGGCGGGCGCTTCTCCCGAGACGCTTGTTAAGCTCGAAGACGGCATCCTTCACACATTCCCTCTCGCCGGCACAAGGCCCAGAGGCAAGACCGAAGAAGAGGACCTCGCGCTCGAAGCAGAGCTTTTGGCTGACGAGAAAGAACTTGCAGAGCACAACATGCTCGTAGACTTAGGCCGTAACGACCTGGGCAAGATCTCAGAGTTCGGTACAGTCGAAGTAGAGAAATTAAGAAGCATCGAGCGCTATTCACACGTCATGCACATAGGCTCTACCGTACGCGGCAAGATCGCAGAAGGATATGATGCACTTGATGCCATTGAAGCAGTGCTACCGGCAGGAACACTTTCGGGCGCTCCCAAGATCCGTGCATGCCAGCTTATTGGCGAACTCGAGAACAACAAGCGCGGCATCTATGGCGGAGCGATCGGCTATATCGATTTTACAGGCAACATGGACACATGCATCGCCATCCGCATCGCATACAAGAAGAACGGCAAAGTCTTCGTCAGGAGCGGCGCCGGCCTTGTCGCAGATTCAGTACCCGAGAAGGAATTCGAAGAGTGCCTCAACAAAGCAAAGGCCGTAATATCTTCTCTTAATCTCGCACAGGAGGTGGAGTGATGATACTTCTTATCGATAACTACGACAGCTTCTCATATAACCTTTATCAGCTGATAGGTGAGATCAACCCCGATATCAAAGTCATCAGAAATGACGAGATGACCGTTGATGAGATCCGCGCTCTCGCGCCTGACCGCATCATCTTATCGCCCGGCCCGGGCCGTCCGGAAGACGCAGGCATTATCTGCGAAGTCGCTGCTTCCATCCATGACATCCCGATGTTAGGCGTATGTTTGGGACACCAGGCAATCTGCAAAGCATACGGTGCCACCATCACTTACGCTGAGCACCTCATGCACGGAAAGCAGTCCGATGTGGGACTCTACGCATACTGCCCGCTTTTCAGAGGAATCGGTGAGCACACCAAAGTCGCGCGCTATCACTCGCTTGCCGCTGACCGCGATACTATCCCCGAGTGCCTGCAGATCACAGCTGTTGCAGACGACGGCGAAGTCATGGCAGTACAGCACCGCGACTATCCGATCTACGGCGTGCAGTTCCATCCCGAGTCGATCCTGACGCCCGAAGGCAAGAAGATGCTCGAGAACTTCCTTTCCAATTGTTGATTAATCTGAGGTAATAACCTTTTCCCCTTAAGAAGCAAAACCCCGAAGCGATAAGGCTTTGGGGTTTGCTTGTGAATAACCGGATTAAAATGTACAAGCAAATGTACATACGCGCTGTTCATTTGTATGTACATTTGGTCCGAAAAAGCCGTTTTGTACAAGCAAATGTACATGCGTGCTGTTCATTTGTATGTACATTTGCATTTCACTATTACGAATAGAGATTCCTTACGTGCTCTATAAACTTCATCGCCAGCGCGCTCGGGATCTTCTCCTTATCCCAGGACAGGATGTAATCAACGCTTACGGCAGGGGTGATCGTTTTGACTACTACATTGGAGTCGGCGGAGATGTTTTTCGCGACCGATGCGGGGAAGATGGCGATACCGATATTCTGGTCAACGAGCTTGGACGCGTTGGAAGAATGGGCGGTTTTAACGATAAAGTGAGGCTCCTTGCCCGTGGGCTCGAACCAGGACCTTATCTCTTCTTCTCTTGAGTGACGTGATGAGATGATGAGGTCAGTATCAACAATGTCGTTAAGCGATACGGTTTTCTTCTTGCTCTTGGCCAAAGGGTGCGAGCCCGGAATGATGGCTGCCCATGTGTCGCTGTATACGGTGATGCCGTCAAGCTGCTCGGTGTTAAGGGGAGTCATGGTGATGGCGAGCTCCAAAAGGCCGGACTTCATTCTGTAGGTCAGGTCGTCCACGGTGCCGCACCAGAGATTATAGGTAACATTAGGATATTCCTTTTTAAAAGAAGAGATCCATTCGGCTGCGAGCGAAGGTCCGTTACTGTCAACGTGGCCTAAGTAAAGTGTGCCGCTTAAGCCCTTCTTAACATCGGAGATCTCGGTTTTCGCGATGTCGGCAAGAGCCAGGATCTGCTCACCGCGGCGCTTGAGGGCAAGACCTTCGGGTGTGAGAGTGACATGACGCTTGCCTCTGATTATGAGGGTGCATCCGAGCTCTTCCTCTAAGTCCATGAGAGCTCTCGAGAGCGGAGGCTGTGACAAGTGCAGACGCTCTGCAGCGCGGGTGATGTTACGTTCCTCTGCAACCGTTAAGAAATAACGTATTTGACGTAGATCCATGTGGCAACCTCCGTTGATTTTCTATCATACCTGTAGAGTATGGTAATACGAATACTATTTGTATTTTATTTCTTTCGACCTTGGGGCTACAATTAGCCTTGAAATCGTACAACGATATTCTAAACGCATTGAAAATAAATATCAATACATTTTGAGTATGATTTCAAACTTCGGGCCGGTGGTGGATGAAATGGTCCGTAAGTTATGGGAGGAGAATATGAGACCTTACGAAGAGAAGTATGTCAGAGAATGCTACCAGGCAATGCAAGAAGAACACGATGCTTGCGGTATCGGCTTAGTAGTCAACATTGATGGTAAAAAAGAATACCGTACTCTTGATGACGCATTATCCATTGTCGAAAAGCTCGAGCACAGAGCAGGTAAGGACGCTACCGGTGAGGTAGGCGACGGCGTCGGTATTCTTGTCCAGATCTCACACAAGTTTTTTAAGAACGCTGCAAAAGAGGCAGGCATCGAAGTCAAGGACGAGGGCGATTACGGCGTCGGTATGTTCTTCTTCCCCCAGGATACAAAGAAGCGCACTCTTGCAATGCGCATGTTCAAGGTAATTACTGAGAAGAACGGCCTTAAGGTAATGGGCTGGAGAGAAGTCCCCACCAATCCTGACATCTTAGGCAAGGTAGCCAGAGATGCAATGCCGGTCATCATGCAGTGCTTCATTGAGCGTCCCGCAAACTGCGAGAAGGGCCTGGCATTTGACCGCATGCTCTATGTCGCAAGAAGAGAATTCGAGCAGAGCACGGATGAGACGTATATTACTTCTTTGTCTTCAAGAACTATCGTATATAAAGGAATGTTCCTGGTAGGCCAGCTCCGCAAGTTCTATAAGGACATGCAGAGCAAGGATTATGAGACGGCCATCGCAATGGTCCACTCCAGATTCTCTACTAACACAACACCTTCATGGGAGAGAGCCCATCCTTACAGAATGATCGCTCACAACGGTGAGATCAATACGATCAGAGGTAACTTCGACAGAATGCTCGCCCGTGAGGAGACATTGTACAGCCCTTCCATTGAGAATGACGTCGACAAGATCTTCCCGATCATCCATAAGACGGGTTCAGATTCCGCAATGCTCGACAACACGTTAGAGTTCTTCATGATGAACGGCATCCCGCTTCCTCTCGCAGTCATGATGATGATCCCCGAGCCCTGGAAGAACGATCCGTACATGGAGCAGGAGAAGAAGGATTTCTATCATTACTACGCAACGATGATGGAGCCCTGGGACGGCCCTGCAGCCATCCTTTTCACGGACGGCGTTATCGCAGGTGCTACACTCGACCGTAACGGCTTGAGACCTTCCAGATATTACATCACAGACGATAACAGACTGATCCTCTCTTCAGAGGTAGGCGTTCTCGATATCGAGCCTGAGCACATCGTAAAGAAGTCCAGACTGCAGCCCGGCCGTATCCTCCTTATCGATACGGAGAAGGGCAAGCTCGTATCTGACGAAGAGTGCAAGACATACTATTCCGAGAAGCACCCTTACGGTGAGTGGCTCGCATTAAACCTCTTACACCTCTCCGAACTCAAGATCCCCAACAAGAAGATCCCGGTTCATACACAGGAGATGCGTGACAAGCTCTACAAGGTTTTCGGCTACACATTCGAAGACGTTAAGAATGAGATCTTACCCATGGCCATGAACAAAGTCGAAGCAACGGCTTCCATGGGTACGGATATCCCGCTCGCAGTTCTGTCCGAGAAGCACCAGCTTTTGTTCTCATTCTTCAAGCAGCTTTTCGCGCAGGTCACAAACCCGCCGATCGACTCCATCAGAGAAGAGATCGTTACGGATACGACTGTTTACATCGGATCTGACGGTAACCTCCTCGAAGAAAAGAGCGGCAACTGCAGAGTCCTCGAAGTAAATAACCCGATCCTCACAGGCGTTGACCTCGTAAAGATCAAGTCTTTGGACCAGCCCGGCTTCAAGGCAGCTACAGTATCTATTCTTTATTATAAAAATACTTCATTAGAGAAGGCATTAGACCAGCTCCTGATCACTGTCGACAGGACATGCAGCAAGGGTGCCAACATCATCATCCTCTCAGACAGAGGCATCGATGAGAACCACGTCGCAATCCCTTCGCTGCTCGCAGTATCCGCAGTTGAGCAGCACCTGGTACAGACAAGGAAGAGAACGGCCGTATCTCTCATCATCGAGAGCGGCGAGCCCAGAGACGTCCATCAGATGGCTACTCTCTTAGGCTTCGGCGCACGTGCCATCAATCCTTACCTTGCTCACGAGTGCATCGCTGAGATGATCGACAAGGGAATCCTCGACAAGGATTACCACACGGCGATCGACGATTATAACTACGCTATCCTGCACGGTATCGTTAAGACCTCCGCGAAAATGGGTATCTCCACACTGCAGTCTTACCAGTCCGCGAAGATCTTCGAGGCTGTCGGTATCTGCAAGGAAGTTGTAGATAAGTACTTCACGGGTATCGTAAGCCGCGTTGGAGGAATCGGCCTTGAAGAGATCTCTGAAGGCATCCTCTTCAGACACGACAAGGCATTCGATCCCATGGGATTAGAGAACGATGAGACTTTGGACAGCACCGGCTTCCATAACTTAAGAAGCGGTGACGACAAAGAGGATCACCTCTATAATCCGAAGACGATCGTTGCCCTCCAGAAGGCAGTACGTGAAGGCTCATATGAACTCTTCAAGGAATATACGGCAATCGTAGATAACGAGAAGCCCCACACATTAAGAGGCCTCCTCGCTTTCAAGAAGACAGGCAATTCTATCCCGCTCGAGGAAGTAGAACCTGCTTCCGAGATCGTTAAGAGATTTAAGACCGGCGCTATGAGTTACGGCTCAATCTCCAAGGAAGCTCACGAGTGCATGGCCATCGCAATGAACCGTCTGGGCGGCAAGTCCAATACAGGTGAGGGCGGTGAGTCTCCCGAGAGATTCGGCACGGAGAAGAACTCCAAGATCAAGCAGGTCGCATCCGGCAGATTCGGCGTTACGAGCGAATACTTAAACAGCGCTGAAGAGATCCAGATCAAGATGGCACAGGGTGCCAAGCCTGGTGAAGGCGGACACCTCCCGGGCAAGAAGGTATATCCCTGGATCGCTGAGAGAAGATACTCCACACCGGGTGTTGCTCTTATCTCACCTCCGCCTCATCACGATATCTATTCGATCGAAGACTTGGCACAGCTTATCTACGATCTTAAGAATGCAAACAGAAAAGCAAGGATCTCCGTAAAGCTCGTTTCTGAAGCAGGCGTAGGTACTATCGCATGCGGCGTTGCAAAAGCAGGCGCACAGGTAATCCTGATCTCAGGTTACGACGGCGGTACGGGAGCTGCTCCGGCAAGCTCTATCCACAACGCCGGTCTGCCTTGGGAATTAGGTCTTGCTGAGACACACCACGCTCTTATCGAGAGCGGCCTTCGCGGAAGAGTCGCAGTCGAGACAGACGGTAAGCTCATGAGCGGCAGAGACGTTGCGATCGCAGCACTCTTAGGCGCTGAGGAATTCGGTTTTGCTACAGCACCTCTGGTATCCATGGGATGCATGATGATGAGAGTCTGCAACAAGGATACATGCCCGTTCGGTATCGCGTGCCAGAACGAAGAATTAAGAAAGAGATTCAAGGGTAAGCCCGAGCACGTTATGAACTTCATGCTCTTCATCGCAGAAGAGTTAAGAGAGATCATGGCAGAGCTTGGTTTCAAGACAGTCGACGAGATGGTCGGAAGATCCGATCTCCTCAAGGTTAAGGACAAGCAGATAACGAAGAGAGCCGAGATGGTCTCCCTCGCGCAGATTATAGATCCGTCTTATGCGGATTCCGAAGTACGTCATTTCGAGCCTTACCATGTATTCGACTTCGAGCTCGAAAAGACGATCGACGAGAGAGTGTTCCTCCCTGAACTCGCGAAAGGCCTTAAGAAAGGATCCATCAAGATTACTGACGTTAAGGTATC
>JAEFBB010000020.1 GCA_016292215.1 Saccharofermentans sp.
AAGCCTCATTCAAAACAGATTTTAGAAGTTCTTTTATTTCAGCAGTGTCTGCACCTTTTTTAACGAGATTACTGATTAATTCTCCTGTATAGGAATCACTAGTCTCATCAAAGTACATATTCAACATGTAATCCTTTTCTTTACGGAAGTTCATTACAAATTCTTCAGATGTCATAATGTCTTCTCTCCCTTTATTTGCACTTTCAAATGATTAAGTTATCTATACTGTTTATTTTCTGTACTAAGGAATCACTCCCTCAGACAAGGTAATTATATCATCCCAATCAAGAACACTTAGCGTACTTTCAACTCAGTTTTAATGATGCAAAAAGACGTATTTTGAGTTTTTAGTGGCTTTTTAGTGGCTTAAAAAATTGAAAGCCCCTGTTTTAGGGGCTTCCAAGCGTTTTGCGATTATTCGTACTCTACTGTAGCTGTCGGCTTCGGTGTGTAATCGTAGAGGACACGGTTGATGCCGGGTACTTCGTGAGTGATACGGTCTGTGATGCGGCACATGAGGTCGTAGTCGATAGGTTCAACTGTGCACTTAACTACGTCTGTTGTGTTGATCGCACGGACGATGCAGAGCCATTCGAAAGCTCTCTTGCCGTCTTTGATACCTGTGGACTTGAAGTCGGGTACTACTGTGAAGTACTGCCAAACCTTGCCTGCGAGGCCTGCCTTCTCGAACTCTTCGCGGAGGATAGCATCAGACTCTCTTACTGCTTCGAGTCTGTCTCTTGTGATAGCGCCGGGGCATCTTACACCAAGTCCGGGACCCGGGAAAGGCTGACGGTAAACCATGTTGTCAGGAAGGCCCAATGCGGATCCTACAACACGTACTTCGTCCTTATAGAGATACTTAACGGGTTCTACGAGCTCGAAATCGAGTTCCGGAGGAAGTCCGCCTACATTGTGGTGAGCCTTGATACCCTGTTCGCTCTCGAGGATATCAGGATAGATGGTGCCCTGTGCGAGGAATGAGATGCCATCGAGCTTTGCAGCTTCTTCTGCGAAGACCTTGATGAACTCTTCACCGATGATGTGACGCTTCTGCTCAGGATCTGTAACACCTGCGAGGAGATCTAAGAACCTGTCGACAGCATCAATATAGATAAGGTTTGCACCGAGCTCATCTCTGAAGACTTTGCATACCATCTCAGGCTCGCCCTTACGGAGGAGACCGTGGTTAACGTGGACGCAGACGAGGTTCTCGCCAATGGCCTTGATCAAGAGTGCTGCTACTACTGAAGAGTCTACTCCGCCTGAAAGGGCGAGGAGGACCTTCTTGTCACCGACCTGTTCCTTTATTGCTGCGATCTGATCAGCGATAAAAGCGTCAGCGAGTTCTCTGGTTGTGATTCTTTTTAGGGATTCCGGTCTTACGTCTGCCATAAGCAAAGCCTCCATTGTATAAAATATTGACTTAAACATTTTACAATATTGTGCAGAAGTTTAGGGGCACAAATGATACAATCAGGCAAAACTTTTTTATTGGCTTTTAGAGGAGATATTTATATATGCGCAAAACTAAGATTATTTGTACGATAGGTCCTGCTTCCGATAACGAAGAGACCCTGACAAAGATGTGCGAAGCGGGAATGAATGTTGCAAGGCTCAACTTTTCGCACGGCACACATGAACAGCACCAGGCAAAGATCGATCTCATCAAGAGGGTAAGGGAGAAGATGAATCTTCCTATCGCGATCATGCTCGATACAAAGGGTCCTGAGTACAGGATCAAGACTTTCAAGGACGGCAAGGTCGAGCTTAAGGACGGCGCTGAGTTTATTCTTACGGCAGATGAGATCGAAGGCGACGAGACAAGGGTATCCGTAACCTACAAGCTCCTGCCCGAGCAGCTTAATCCCGGCGACAGAGTGCTTATCAACAACGGACTCGTTATTCTCGAGGTAAAAGAGATCAAGGGTGCAGATGTTATCTGCGAAGTCGTAGTCGGAGGAATCCTTTCCAACCAGAAGTCGATGAATTTCCCGAATAAGGTAATGCAGGGTGACTTCTTAAGCGAGCAGGATAAGAAGGATCTTATCTTCGGCATCAAGAATGATATTGATTTTGTTGCTGCTTCATTCGTTTCGCGCAAGGAAGATATGATCGAGATGCGTGAATTCTTAGACGCTAACGGCGGCGAGAATATCGAGGTTATCGCCAAGATCGAGAACCGCGCAGGTGTTGACAATATCGATGAGATCTCCGAATACTGCGCAGGCATCATGATCGCCAGAGGCGACTTAGGCGTTGAGATCCCGTTCCACGAGGTGCCGAGCGTACAAAAGCAGCTCATCAAGCGCTGCCGTCTCCTTGGCCGCCGTGTTATCACAGCTACTGAGATGCTCGAGTCCATGATCAACAATCCCAGACCTACAAGAGCTGAGATCTCTGACGTCGCTAACGCAGTCTATGACGGTTCTTCCGCGATCATGCTCTCCGGAGAATCCGCTGCAGGCAAGTATCCTGTAGAAGCAGTCCAGACCATGTCCCAGGTAGCTGAGTACACAGAGATGCACATCAACTACAAGGAGCGTTTTGCCAAGCAGGAATTCAATATGAGAAATAACCTGGACGCTATCTCCCACGCTACATGCCAGATGGCAATAGACGTAGGCGCCAAGGCGATCGTCGTTCACTCCAGAAGCGGTGTAACCGCGAGAATGGTCTCACGTTTCAGATGCCCTATCGACATCATCGGCATGACCACATCCGAGAGGATCTGGAGAAGACTGAACTTGAGCTGGGGCGTTATCCCGATCCTGAATGAAGAGTTCAATTCGACGGATGTTATGTTCTACCACGGTCTGAACGTTGCCAAGGATGTGCTTGCGCTTGAGGCCGGAGACAATGTCGTAATGACGGGCGGCCTTATCAACGGCAAGGCCGGCAATACCAATACGATCAAGGTTGAGACTATAGTCTGATCAATCAATACATTCTACGACCAGCCACCTGTAACTTAAGTCCGGATCATAGACTGAGGTTACGGTGTTGTCGTATACGACTTTATATCTGTCGGAAGCTGCATAGAGATCGTCTGCGAACCATTCGTCCGTTGTGCCCGGCAGGAGATCCAGCACGATGGCATCGCAGTCGTATTTCTCGACAAATTTATCCATTTCCGAGATGTTGTTGATCATCATCTGGCCCGATATGTAATCGGTGCCGGAAAAGCTTGCCATATAAAGGTCAGAACGGTTGTCGATGTGGACGGGGACGCCGTAGAAAGCAAGCCACGTACCGGTATTGAACGAATTGTATATCCTTTTGTAACCGTTCTGCTTTACGCATTCCACGGCACCTTCGTCGTAAGCGGCGATGGCGCTGGCGTCTGACATGGTATTCGTGCGGATATATCTTGCGATGGAGAAGATCGTGATGAAGAAGAAAAACAGCAGGCAGAATACCGTGAGGATGTAGTATGAGATGTCGCTGAACTTGATCTTATCTTTCTTGATGCGGAAGATGTTTGCGTTGATCCACCTTATGAGGCTCTGGATCTCTTCGGTGCAAAGAGCGAGGATGAAGAGCGCGACGAAATTCATAAAGCGGCAGTATTTGCAGGAGATAACGATAAACATGCAGAAGATGCAGAGTCTTGTTATCGCGTTCTTATCGAATTTCTTAACGCGGCCGTCGACTGCGAATGCGACGATTATGAGAAGGAGGACCGCGATCTCCCAGATGGCAAAGGTCTTGGGAGCCCACTCGATGTTGTATTCCCAGACTGCCTTGCCGTCAGACTGGACGAGAGCATAAGCCCACACCTTGATGCCCAAAGGATTAAGGAGCGAGCATACGAATGCGCCGGCAGCTGCTGCGAGGTAAAGAAGAGCGGTCTTAAACTGTTTGAATATCAGTTCGATTACGATGAATATGAGGAAAACAGCGAAAAGCAGGGGCACCATGCCTCCGTGTATCCAGGACAGGAGGAATGCCGCACCGCAGAAGAAGAGCGACTTGAAAAGCGTGCTCTTTTTCCCGAGCATCACATAAATGACAAGAAGGAAAGCGAGCTCAGAGAAAAGATGAGGCCTTGCGTTGTAGTTTGGGAAGGAAAAGAGCCTTGCGACAGCGGCGACGCCGACGATTATCAAAGGGTTGACCTTGCCCTGGTAGTATTTGAAAGCTATAGCTGCGATCGCATAGTTGAATGCAGCCGTTACGCAGATAACGCCGATAAGGCCGAAGAGCTTATAAGCGATACCTACGATGTAGTACCAGCCGATCTCGTGAGGCCACCAGTTAAGGCCTTCGTGCCAGCTGTAGATCTCAACGGGGATGAATCTTCCGCTTGTTAAGCAGTCTAAGCCGATCTTTATCTGGATGGCGGCATCACCGGTGTAGTTGCCGATCATGTCAGTGTAGAAGAACGGACAGTAAATGAGGACAAGCGCGCAGAACAGAAAGACTTTCTTCGCGTCTAAGATCTTGCCGTGTTTATAGTTCAGAGAATTCTTAAGGTCCATGTCCGCTCCACATAAAATCTTAACCAAATCTTTATCAAATAATTATACTATCCTCGGGCCGACAAAAGATATACTCTTATAGTTGGAGGGCAAAATACCCGTGAAACCCTTAATTGATGCCATTTTGATGCCGGTTTGCCACAGTTTGCACCAAAATAAAGAATAGATATAATTGAGCACAAGAGTATAATTTTATTGAAGTGTGGGGACACTGTTATATTTGTATGGATAATAGGATAAACAAAAAGAATCACTTAACTGACAAAGGTGAAGTCAGCGGCATGCGCCCGGGTTCTGAGATTTCTCAGGCCGAGGTTAAGGCTGCCCAAAAGCCTGAAGTCAAGACTGCAGTAAAGGCTGAAAGAAAGCCCGGTACTGCCATTGTTTCTCAAAACGGAGCGAAGCTGGAATATATCGAGAGGCCGAAGCCGAAGAATGTCACGCCTCTTGCGAGCCAGAAGCTCACGCCCAAGGACATCCCTGTTTTCGAGGATACTCCCGAGAGAAAGATCAAGCTCGAACTCCGCAAGAAGAGCCACTTTAAGAGAAAACTCCGCGACTGGGGTATCTTTACCGGCTATCTGACACCGAGCTTTGTCGGCGTCCTGGTATTCTTCTTCCTGCCTTTGCTTATGCTCCTTAAGACTTCATTCTCGAAGTCTCCTACAAATTCCGACTTTGTCGGTTTCCGCAATTATGAGAGAGTCCTTACCAACGAAGCTTTTATCTCAGCGTCAAAGAACACACTCACATTCGCTGTTATCTCGGTGCCGCTCGCAGTAGTACTTGCTCTGCTTATCGCGCTGCTCCTTAATACGGGACTTCCGGGAAAGAGCTTGTTCAGAAGCTTCCTTCTTAACCCGATGATGGTCCCTGTCGCATCCGTCGTTCTTATCTGGCAGGTATTCTTCAGCTACAACGGCGTTATCAACGGCATTACCGAGAAGCTTTTCGATTCGGCGCAGAAGATAGACTGGCTCAAATCGAATTACGCGCAGATCGTAATCATGCTGTTGTTCCTATGGAAAAACTTAGGCTACAACATGGTCTTGTTCCTCGCGGCGCTCAACAGCATTCCGCACGAGATCCTGGAGTCTGCCGAGATGGACGGCGCAGGCCCCGTGAAGAGATTCTTCAAGATCAAGCTTCACTATCTTTCACCTACGATCTTCTTCGTAGGCATCATGTCGCTCATCAATTCATTCAAGATATTCAGAGAGGTCTATCTCTTAACGGGTGACTATCCGTTCAAGAACCTCTACATGCTGCAGCACTTCATGAACAACTCGTTCACGCACCTGGACTACAGTAAACTTTCTGCGGGCGCGATAGTAATGTGCGTTGTCATGATCATAATCGTAGGCGGTCTGTTCTTCGCAGAATCCAAGTTCGATAAGGATGTGGAGGAGTAAGATGGACGAGACCAAGAGATTAGAAAGAAGAAAACAGGCAACACTCGCCCGCCGTAACGTATACGTTGAGACGGTCCAGCCTGAGACATTTATCACTTCGCTCAGTGAAGAAGCAAGAGAGAACTTTTTCGCGGGCGAGAAAAAAAGGATCGAATTAAACTTAAGGAAGCGTAAGATCACCAAGACAATAATTACGGGTTTAGGTGTCATGGCAGCCGTATTTATCTCGGCTCTGGCTCTGGTACCTATCTTCTTTACATTCCTTAACTCATTTATGTCATCTGAAGAGATCGTCGCAAATTACGAGACGGTCTTCCAGAGTATGTCCGGACACGCCAGCCAGGGCGCGACATATATGTCAAGGACGCCTGTATTAAAGCTCATTCCGGAAGAGGTCACGATCAACCAGTACACCACGCTGTTGTTCATGAACCCCGAGTACCTTTTCAAGTATTGGAATTCGATCGTACTGACACTCCCTATCGTCGGAGGCCAGATGGTCGTAGCCTGCCTTGCATCTTATTCATTCGCAAGATACAGAAGGAAGAGAAGAGAGGTCTTGTTCTTCTCATATATCATTCTCATGCTCATGCCGTTCCAGGTAACGCTCGTTCCTAACTACATGATCGCAGAGAAGCTCGGTATACTCGATACTATCTGGGCGATCATACTGCCGGGTATCTTCTCGACGTTCGCCATCTTCCTTCTTACCAAATACATGCGCCAGATCCCGTCAGGATATATCGAGGCGGCAACGCTCGACGGCGCGACAGAATGGCAGATATTCACGAATATCGCATTACCGCTTTGTAAGAACGCGATTTTCGCGTTGACGATATTACTGTTCATCGATTACTGGAACATGGTTGAGCAGCCCCTGGTCCTCCTGACCAATTCGGACAAGCAGCCGTTGTCAGTATTCTTATCGCAGATAAACGAACCGGAATTGGGAATCGCATTCGCGGCATCAAGTGTCTACATGATCCCGCCGCTGCTGATCTTCTTCTGGGGTGAAGATTATCTCGTTGAGGGTATCTCGAGATCAGGTATTAAGTAACATCTACGTCGCGCAAAGCACACGCAAAATATGGAGGAGTAAAGAAAATGGCAAAGGGAAGCAGAAGAAGAGCAAAAGTTATAAAAGCGATGATCGCTTTTGTAATCATACTCGCGTTACTGACGTTCTTCTCGAACACGATCATGAACCTTACGATACCGAAGGTTATGGGAACATATGCATCAAGAGGCAATCTCTCATATTCCAACAGTGCAAGAGGTCAGATCACAGTTGATAATCAGACCGAGGTAAAGGGTCTTGACGGCAGGACCGTTGAGCAGGTCCTGGTCGGTAATTACGACATGGTCCAGAAGGGTGACACGATCTGCACGCTGAAGACAATGGAAGATTCAGAAGAGCTTCAGACAAAGAAAGAAACGCTTCAGACTTATGAGCGTACTGCTGAGTATGAAGCGAGAAAGCCTTCAAATCAACCGGATTACTCCTCTTTTTACGATACGATAAACACGTGCAAAGAGACACTTGCCGCTGCCAAGGACACTTTATCCCAAGTACGTAATAAGAGTTCTGTAGAATCAACAAACCAAGCGATAATCGATGAAGAATCAGTTAAGGCCGTATCCCTTGAGGCCTCAGTTGATGCTGCTGCAAAGACCGTTGAAGATATCAAGAAGGATATCGATGCCATTGACGCAGCAATTGCTCCTCTCCAGTCACAGATTGAAGTATATAAGGCATTGGGCACTCCCACTCCTACTCCCACGCCCGGCCCCGGCGATCCTGTAACTCCGCCGGATCCTTCTTATGTACCTAATCTTGACGGCGACGGCTTAGACAAGAATTCTCCTACATATGAGATGGATAAGCTTATATTCAAGATCGATCAGTATGAAGAGCAGAAGACTGCTCTTAAGTCCCAGCTCTCATCTGCACAGGACCGTCTTGATGAAGCAGCCGCTGCCCTTGCCGAGAGCCAGGGTAAGATAGCCGACGCTAAGGCTGAGCTCGCTTTATTGGATGCACTTCCTTCTGAAACTGCAGCTCAGAATGCAGTAACTGCAGCTCAGAATGCGCTCAATGCAGCTCAGAAATCATTAAACGATCAACAGATAAATGACGGTATCACAAGGGATCAGGCTCAGGATGACATTGATAAACGCAACAATGATATAGAGAAGCTCAAGAAAGAGATTGCCGAATTGGAAGCTATGTCTAAGATCACAGAGATCAAAGCTCCCGCATCAGGCTATATCTATAACATTTCAATAGCCAAGGATGATGTTCTTACAGCAAAGCAGGTCATCACTTATATCCTTCCTGAGACGGACAGAGTATGTTCCGTAACATTCTCATTCTCCGCTCAGGCTGCTCAGAATATCTATATCGGAATGGATCTCGAAGTTACATCCGGATTTATTGAAGGGTGCACCGTAGCATCCATGAAGCCCGATCCGAATGACCCGAGAGGTACAAGGCTTGTTAAGTGCATTATTCAGGGTAATGATGCATGGCCGGGAGAAGAGATCACCGTTAACGCAGGCAAGGGCAACGACAACTACAAGTGCGTAGTACCGGCAAGTGCCGTCAACCAGGATAACAGCAATGATTTCGTCTATGTTATCGAAGGATCCTCCACACCTTTGGGCGATAAGTACACAGTCAAGAGAGTGGACGTAACGATCGAAGCTACTGACGGTATGGTAACCGCTATTAAGGGCGAAGGTCTTGATAAGTACGATGTCATGATCGTCTACAGATCAGAGAAGCCTTTGGAAGACGGACAGCGCGTAAGACTTGAAGACTATAAGGCAAAATGATCCCGACTCTTGTTTAAGAGACCGGATCCGTTAAGGAAAGATTAATGCGAATAATAGAAAAGACAAAATCGTTCTTAAACAGAGAGAAGGGAAAAGCCAAGGTAAGACTCCTGAAGCTTATCATGGGCGCGCCGTTCTGGATAATCGTTGCCGCCTTGATCCTGATCGCGTTTGGAGCCGGCAGGGCTATATACCTGACTGATACCAGACCGGACCAGTATATGGCTGAGGTATGGCAGAACGGTTCGGAGACTTCTTTCAGACACATGACAGTATATGCCGGCGGCATAAGACCCGGCGGCGATACGACACCTATGGTCTGTGCCGAAGGCGGCAAATCGATAAGACTTGCGGACATAACCGAGATAAGAAAGTCGCTGCAGAGTTCGGCTTCCTCCGGTTCTGAGAGTTCCGGCAAGAACACCACGTTCCGCGAAGACAGGCTCAAGGGCTGGGAAGACTGCTATTCTTCTACGGTCATGGCCAAGATCAATGCCATAGAATATAGAGAAGGCCGCGAAATAACGAGTGATACGGCTGATGTACAGCTTGTCGCAGTCGGAGGCAATTACAAGGCTTTCCATCCTTTCAGATTCATGTCCGGCGGTTTCCTTCCCGAGACACCTGTCGATACTTACCAGATAGTAATCAACGACGTTCTCGCCTGGAAGTTTTACAGTTCCTACGATGTAACAGGCAACACGCTTATCATAAACGGACAGATGTTTACCATCATCGGTGTCGTCGAAGAGAAGAATACCAAGGTCGCAGAGCTCGCAGGCGAGCAGAGCAACAGGGCTTTCATCTATTTCTCAGCGCTCGAAAAGATCTATGGCAACGGTTCTGAGCCTTCCGCTTCAGGTGATTCTTCCGATTATGGCGAATTCGGCGATTACGCTGATAACAGTGACTACGGCACCACCGGTTCAGCCACAGGCAACGGATACATCGATTATGCAGTCCAGTGCTATGAAGCTATGCTTCCCGAACTCGTAAAAGGAGTTGCGGTATCAGACTTCAAGAACGCAATGCCGAATTACTCCATTTCGAACCCTCAGGTCTATGTAGTAAATAACACCGGGCGTTTCGGCGTGACCAGGGTATTTGATACGGCTTTCCCCTTAGGAGAGACTGACAGGCAGAGATTAGGCTATGAATTCCCGTATTGGGAGGTCGCAGCCCAGATGACAGAGCAAAGGCTCTTGTACGATTACATTCTCATCGGTATCGGCATACTGCTTATCTTTATCGGCTGTGTCATGATCGCCCTTAAGTTCCGCGCAAAGAGGGCTGTAAAGCCGGAGGAACTCGATGACGAAGAAGAGGAAGATGTTCTCGAGACTGATACAAAAGATCTTCTCTTAAGGTAGTCATCTGACTTTTAAGGATAGAATAATAATCAAGTTTAACTTATAATTCCCTTTAGGCACATTAGCCTGAAGGGAATTTTATATGCGCGGAAAACTAGCAAAACTGATATTGCTGATAATGGCTGCTGCCTTATGTTTCTCACTTGCAGGGTGTATGGGCGATTCAGATTTCTCTTTCTCGGCAACTGATCCTTCAGGCAGCGGCGAGTCGCCTGCGGCGCCGGCTGCTTCTTACGTAAGAAAAGATTACGATGCCGACAAATATCCTTATTTCGCGATGCTGAATGAGACCGAGAAGAATGCTTACTCTCTGATCTGCGAGAATCTCACGATGGGCAACAAGGAGTTTGAGTGTGTGGTCAGCATCAAGGCCGACCGGCTCACCACTGTTATTGATTCGGTATTAAATGATCACCCCGAGCTCTTCTGGGTAGACAATACTTACGGCTATTCTTACGAGCCCGCTACAGGGGATATCAAGGACATCACGTTTGACTTTTTCGATTTTGCGGACACGCCCGAAAAACTTGCTTCCGCAAAGACCGCCTTCAACAGCGCCGCTGACCTCATAGTCGCACAGGCCATGACCAATCAGAGAGCCGTCGAAAGAGAGCTTTATATTCACGATTACATCTGCCAGAACACTGATTACGATACCGAAGCGCCCTACAACCAGAGTGCTTATTCGGTTATCGTGCTTCACGAATCCGTCTGCGCCGGCTATGCCAAGGCATTCCAGTATCTCGCGCAGAGATGCGGACTTACCTGCTACTACGTGACAGGAAGGACTGACGGACTTGGCGGCAGGTTAGTTAGCGGCAGCAACGAAGACGGAAGCCATTCCTGGTGCATGATGAAGATCGATGCAGATTACTACAATGTGGACTGCCTCTGGGACGACACGGCCAGCGATTCATACGGCAGCCAGATCTATCCCTTCTTTAACCTGACAGACGAGCTGTTCATATACCACGCCAGGATCAATATGGCTGTCTCGCTCCCCAAATGTACTGCCACGGAATTTAAGTATTCCAACCAGTTCGGACCTACGGTCGAAGCTTCGAGCATCACTTTTTCCGATGCTGCCTGAACCATACCTTTTCCATATAATATTTATTATTTAAAGGCGGTTCGATTTGTCGTATAATGGACAAATTGATTTATGTATAAACCAGTCTAGGAGATGAAATCATGAAAGAACTAATGCTTGGAAACAAAGCTGTTGCAAGAGGTCTTTATGAGGCCGGCGTAGCAGTCGCAAGTTCGTACCCGGGAACACCCAGTACAGAGACTACCGAAGAAGCTGCAAAGTTCGAGGAGATCTACTGCGAATGGGCACCTAACGAGAAGGTCGCTATGGAGACCGCTTTCGGTGCTTCCAGAGCAGGCAAGAGATCTTATTGCGCAATGAAGCACGTCGGACTTAATGTCGCAGCAGACCCGCTCTTCACCATGAGCTACACCGGTGTCAATGCGGGAATGGTCATCCTCGTAGCAGACGACCCCGGAATGCACTCTTCCCAGAATGAGCAGGACTCAAGACATTATGCCATCGCGGCTAAGATGCCTATGCTCGAGCCCGCTGATTCCCAGGAAGCTAAGGACTTCGTAGTCGAAGCTTATGACATTTCCGAGCAGTTCGATACACCCGTGCTCATCAAGATGTGCACGAGAGTCGCTCACTCACAGTCTGTAGTTGAGCTCGGCGAGAGGATCGATGTCCCGGTCAAGCCTTACGAAAAGGATGCAGCTAAGTACGTAATGGTACCTGCAAATGCCAAGAGACGTCACCCCATCGTTGAGGAGAGAACGAATAAGCTCATCGCTTTTGCTGAGGAGTCTTCTCTCAACCGCGTAGAAGAAGGCACAGATACATCAATGGGTATCATCACTTCTTCCACTTCATATCAGTACGTTAAGGAAGTATTCGGAGATAAGTATCCTGTATTGAAGATCGGACTTATCAATCCGCTTCCCGTAAAGAAGATCAAGGACTTCGCAGCTAAGGTAGATAAGCTCGTAGTCGTAGAAGAGCTTGATCCCGTCATCGAGACACACTGCAAGACATTGGGCCTTGAAGTAACAGGCAAGGATGTATTCCCGCTTATCGACGAGTTCTCACAGGGCCTCATCGCTACTAAACTGGGACTTCCTGAAAAGCCCGCATGCAAGCCCATCGAAGGACTTCCCGGAAGACCGCCGGCAATGTGCGCAGGCTGCCCTCACAGAGGCATGTTCTATGTCCTTTCCAAGCTCAAGCTCACAGTCATGGGCGATATCGGATGCTACACATTGGGCGCTACACCTCCGCTCTGCGCTATCGATACCACGGAGTGCATGGGCGCTTCCATCAGCTCCCTCCACGGCTTCAACAAGGCTCTCGGTGCAGATGCTGAGAAGAAGACGGTTGCAGTCATCGGTGACTCCACATTCATGCATTCAGGCATGACAGGTCTTGCCAACATCGCATACAACCAGACAAATTCCACTGTCATCATCCTTGATAACTCCATCACAGGTATGACAGGACACCAGCAGAATCCTACGACAGGCTTCAACCTCCGTGGTGATCCGGCAGGCAAGATCGATCTCGAAGCTCTCGTGCGCGCAATGGGCATCAGCAGAGTAAGAGTAGTTGATCCTTATAATCTCGCAGAGGCTGAAGCAGCAGTTAAGGAAGAGCTCGCAGCAGAAGAGCCTTCCGTAATCATCTCCAGAAGACCCTGCGCGCTCCTTAAGAAGGTTAAGCGCGGTGAGCCTATCCAGGTCAACCCCGACAAGTGCAAGTCCTGCAAGGCATGCATGAAGCTCGGATGCCCTGCGATCTCCTTTAAGGACGGACATGCTCACGTAGACACGACACAGTGCTTCGGCTGCAAGGTATGCAGCGAGCTCTGCAAGTTCGGCGCATTCGAGACATTGAACGGGGAGGCAATCACATGGTAACCAGCATAATGATAGTAGGCGTAGGCGGACAGGGTTCGCTCCTCGCAAGTAAGCTTTTAGGCAGAGCCGCTATGGACAAGGGCTATGACGTAAAGGTCTCAGAGGTTCACGGTATGAGCCAGAGAGGCGGAAGCGTTGTTACTTATGTTAAGTTCGGCGACAAGGTAAATTCTCCCATCATCGATAAGGGCGAAGCTGACTACATCATCTCTTTCGAGCTTTTGGAAGCTGCAAGATACGTTCAGTTCCTTAAGCCCGGCGGACAGATCGTCACCAACTCACAGCAGATCGATCCTATGCCCGTAATCGCAGGCACAGCAGAATACCCTTCCGAGCTCATCGCCAAGATGGAAGCTTCCGGCGCTAAGGTAGACGCCATCGACGCGCTCACGATCGCTGAGCAGGCAGGTTCATCCAAGGCTACGAACATCGTCCTTATGGGTGTCTTCTCAAAGTACATCAAAGAGATCAGCAAGGAAGAATGGGTCAAGGCTGTTGAAGCTTCTGTTCCTGCTAAATTCCTTGAGCTCAATATGAAGGCTTTCGAGATGGGCCTTGCAGCGGAGTAATACATGGCAAGTCTTGAAGAAGTAAGAAAGTTTTTTGAAGGCGACAAGTACGCCACGGAAGCAACAGGGATCGTTATCGAGAAGGCTGAAAAAGGCCACAGCGTCGTTACACTCGAACCTGACGGCAGACATCTTAATGCTGTCGGAGGCCTGATGGGCGCAGTCTATTACACGATGGCTGATTTCGCTTTTGCCGTTGCGGAGAACTGCGAACTTGATTCCGATACGGTAACTGTTACCCAGGCAACACAGATGAACTTCTTAAGGTCCTGGCACGGCGGCAAGGTAACCTGCAAGGCCGATATCGTCAAGGACGGCAGATTCATCTGTCTTTACGAGGTCAAAGCCTTTGATACCGAAGGCAAAGAACTCGCACTCATCATCGTCAACGGTTTTAAGACCGCACGAAAATAACCACCCCGTTAGGAGGGCACCATTTATGATTTGGAACGAAGCAAAGGAGTGCATGTCGCGTGACGAGATCGAAGCACTGCAGAGCGCAAGACTCGTCAAAGTAGTTAACCGCGTTTATCACAACGTTGAGTACTACCGCAAAAAGATGCAGGCAGTAGGCCTCGAGCCCGGCGACATCAAGGGCATCGAAGACTTAGACAAGCTGCCTTACACAACATACCAGGATTTAAGAGACACATACCCCTTCGGTTTGGCAGCAGTTCCCAGATCAGAGATGGTAAGAGTTCACGCATCCTCAGGTACAACAGGTAAGCCGAAGATCGCCGTCTACACAAGACGCGACATCGACATCTGGGCTGAGTGCGTTGCAAGATGCCTCTCCATGGCAGGGATTACAAGAGACGATATCATCCAGGTAGGCTACGGATACGGCCTCTTCACAGGCGGTCTCGGAGCACACTATGGTGCTGAATACCTCGGAGCTTTGGTTCTCCCTATGTCCACAGGCAACACACAGAAGCTCATCGACATGATGATCGACTGCGATGTTACATCGATCGCATGCACACCTTCTTATCTCCTGCACGTTGCAGAGGATCTTGAGAAGATGGGTCTCGTTGACAAGATCAAGCTCAAGTCCGCTATCTGCGGCGCTGAGCCCTGGACAAACGAGATGCGCGACCAGATGGAATCAAGACTTCACATCAAGGCATACGACATCTACGGTCTCACAGAGATGATGGGCCCCGGCGTTGCATGCGACTGCGAATACCACAAGGGTCTGCATATCTGGGAAGACCACTTCCTCCCGGAGATCATCGATCCTGCCACATTGAAGCAGCTTCCTAAGGGTTCTGACGGCGAGCTCGTCATCACAAACCTCACTAAGGAAGGCATGCCTTTGATCCGTTACAGGACTAAGGACTTAACATCCATCGAATACGACAAGTGCGAGTGCGGACGTACGATGGCAAGGATCCAGCGCTTCAGAGGAAGATCTGACGACATGCTCATCATCCGCGGCGTAAACGTTTTCCCTTCACAGGTAGAGGCAGCTCTCCTTACCATCGAAGGCACAACACCTCACTACATGCTCGTAGTCGACCGTGTTGACAATAACGATACTCTTGAAGTCCAGGTCGAAGTTGCAGAGAATGCCTTTACAGACGAGATCTCAAGCCTTGAGAAGCTCTCCAAGGAGATCCACGCAAAGCTCAAGCAGGCTATCGGCCTCAATGCTAAGGTCAAGCTTGTAGAGCCCAACGGCCTTGAGCATTTCGACGGCAAGAGCAAGCACGTTACAGACAAGCGTAAGCTTTATCAATAATTTATGGGGAGGTACCACTTATGTTCGTAAAGCAGATTTCGATTTTCCTCGAAAACACTGAAGGCAGACTCGATGAGGTCTTGAAGATCCTTGCACAGGGCGGTATCGACCTGCTCTCTGCAAGCCTTGCAGACACAACGGAATTCGGCGTTCTCCGCCTTATCTCCAAGGAACCCGATAAAGCTAAGCAGATCCTCAAGGATGCCGGCTTCGCAGCACGTATCGATGAGGTCATCGCTGTCGTAGTTCCTGATGCAGTCGGAAGCCTCGCAAAGGTTATCGGCATGATCCACGCTGCAGGCATCAACATCAGCTACATCTATGGTCTTTCGATCGACGGCGAAGGTGCTCCGATCGCTATCAAGACTGATGACAACACAAAGGCAGAGGGACTTCTTAATGCTGCAGGAGTAAAGACTCTCGGCATGGAAGATCTGCAGTAAAGAGCTTTTCGCGAATTAATATATTTATGGGCTGTCTCATGATTGAGGCGGCCCTTTTTGTGCCGGGCCCCGGTGTTTGAATTGGAGACTATTTGAACCCGAAATAGTCTCCAAAACGTGATTTACGGGTAAAGAAAATACGCTTATCTGTCGAACGAGAACATCCGCTTATTTTTTGAAGCAGGGTCTTCAAGGGCACCGATCATGTGCTGTGCATATGCAATGACAACTGTGTCGTATCCGTTTTGAAGGATATGTTCTTTCAGATGGAAGCCCTCTTCCGCATCTCTTAGGATGATGACATCGATTTCGTGCACACCGAGCGAGAGGAAGCATTCGGTCACGTGATCGTAGGAATCAGCGATAAGCAGAACCTTTCCGGAATCCACATTATTGTTGATGCAGTTGATCAGCTGGTATGAATAATGCCAGCTGGCATAAACATTGTCGCTTGTAACGTAAAAATCCTCGTTAATAAAGTTCGAGAAATCGCCGTCATAAGTCGTTTGGTCATCATTGATGAAGGTGTAATCAGTCTCAAAGGCCGGCTTGATCTCCGTATAATCTTCAAGGTCCGAATAAGCTCCGGTCTTTCTGCCCTGTTCTCCGAGCCAGCATGAGGTCCATGTTTTGTATTCGTATTTATTCTCATCGTAGATCGACAGATCTATATCATAACCGCAGTAACGGTTGAGACCGTCTGCCATGATCCTTGAAGCCCAAAGGCCGGCTCTTGTTGTCCAGTGATGATCAGTCTTGTAGAACAGATCCTTGATGTCAATCCTCTCTGCGGATATGTTGTCTCTAAGGTCTATGGTATTGACTCCGGCCTCGCGGATCCTGCTTAAGAACAGGTCGGCATTGCGGTTGCTGTATGATTCAACACCCAGAGATTCCCTGAACTGAAAGTCATCTACGTACTTTGTAGGCTCGTTTACATACAGCAGGTTTATGTCGTTCTCTTCGAGGAAATCACGGAATGCTAGGGTCTGTTCGACCTCATAGTCCGTTGAAGCTTTGCCGGTGATACTGACATAGTAATAATCGTCTGTCGCATAAAGTCCGATCTCGCTGTTGTATCCCTGCATGTGAATGATCTTGCTCATGCCGCCGTTGAATTCTACCAGCTTATAGCCGATACCCTTAAATGAGCTTCTATATAATCCGCTGGTTATAAAGACCGCTCCGAGAGACAGCAGGAGAATGATCGCTAAAAGACGCACCAGGATGTTAGCTGTTTTACTCATCTTCATTTCATCACCTCAGAAGTTGCCATATGCGAACGGATTATTAAGGCCCTCCATCACGAATGAAAGAGACCAGATAAATGAGAAGATGATTATGACTGCAGACGCTGCTTTGAACACAATGAGCGCAGCTTTTTTGTCTTTTAACTTCTTTTCGAGAAACGGCACAAGAGGGAAACAAAGGATAACGGCTGCCATAATGAAAATACCGTAATTCCTTATAAAAAATAATGTCCTCAGATCAGCAAGTTCATTATGCGGGCAGACGAACATCCGCTTAATGAATCCGAGGCCTGACCCGATGTTATCTGAATTAAACAATACCCACAGGAGATTGATAAACAAAAGCGAGAGGATCCTGTATATGAACTTTGCCCATTTATGCTTGAACCTGTCAGGAAGCCCGGTCAGTCTTTCGAATGAGATCGCAGCAAAATAGCCCAATCCCCAGATCACAAAATTCCATGTGGAGCCGTGCCATATGCCTGTGAGGACCCATACGACCAAAAGGTTAAAGTAGACCTGCCATTTATGCTTTGTCCTGGAGCCGCCCATAGGAATGTAGATATAATCCCTGAACCACCGGCTGAGCGAGATGTGCCATCTTCTCCAGAATTTGCTCACGGATTCCGTCATGTAGGGGTAGTCGAAGTTTTCGATGCAGTGATAGCCGAACATCTGCGAGATGCCTATGGCCATGTCCGAGTATCCGGCGAAATCGAAGAGGAGCTGCAATGAGAAGCAGACAGAACCGATCCATGCATATGATACGGAAAAGCTTTCCAAAGGTGCCGCGAAAACTTCCACGGTTATCTTGGAAAGAACATTGGATATCAGGATCTTTTTGCAAAAGCCGATGAGGAAACGGAAGAACCCGTCAATTATCACTTTGGAGTTTATTCTGTCAAAACGCGAAAGACCGCTGTATCTTGTTATCGGTCCTGCCTGGACCTGGGGGAAAAAGGACAGGTAAAGCGCATCGTGGACCGGATTAGCAGATAATTCGGCTGTGCCCTTATAAACATCGGTTAAGTAAGATATTGCCTTAAAAGTAAAGAACGAGATGCCGAGCGGCAGGGCAATGGACGGGATCTCACCTGAAGCAAAAAGCCCCGTAACGGAATTATAGTATTTGTAGAAGGCAAGAAGGACCACGTTTAGAACGATGCCCGTTATCAGCAGAGCTTTTGCCAAAGGGGTGTTCTTATTCCTGTTGATAAGTCTTCCGATGGTGACGGTAAGTATAATCTCGATAACGAACAGCGCAATATATTCGAGTGAGAACATCGAATAGAATGCCAGGCTGACAGCCAGCAAGATATATTCTTTAGCCTTTTGGCCCGCAATATAGTAGATCGCCAGGGACAGCGGCAGAAAGAGAAAAATAAATGGAATAGTCGTCATTGATTATCCTAAGCCCTTGTTCGCTGTGACTTTTTCCGGTTGCTGTTGTTACACTAAGATAGTTTACATTATTTATATTTCAGGTAAAGCGCATGTCTGAAAAACTCTTTGTAACAGTTTAAAGAGGCTGCCTCTTTAGCGGAGACAGCCTCTTGTGTGCTAATAAATTGCGATCGCCTGATTATTCTTCGCCGGCAGGTGCTTCCTCGGGAAGTGAATATCTCTTCTCAATCGTGACCTTCTCGTCGTAGCACTTGAAGATCTCGTCTACCTTAGCCTTGGAAAGCTTCGGAGTGATAAGGCTTACGACAGGAACGATAACGAGGCCTGCGAGCATTGTGATTGCGCCTGCATTAATAGGTGAAGCGATAAACTTCAGGAACATGTTTGCAACAGTGAAGCCTACACCGAAGATAAAGCATACCCATACGGAGAGCTTCGTTGTCTTCTTCCAATAGAGACCCCAGAGGAACGGTGCGAGGAAAGCTCCTGCGAGCGCGCCCCATGAGTAACCCATGAGCTGAGCGATGAACGTCGGCGGGTTAAGAGAGAGAAGGACGGAGACAACGATGAAGAATACGAGCAGGAGACGCATAGTAATGAGCTGAGTCTTTTCTCTCTTTTTCTTGTCTTCGTTCTTCTTGGGCTTGATCTGTTCGATGAGATCCAGTGTAACTGTCGAGCTCGATGTGAGAACGAGGGAAGACAGGGTGGACATTGAAGCAGAGAGCACGAGAACGATTACGACACCGATAAGGATCGAAGGAAGATTATTGAGCATCGTAGGGATGATGGAATCGTACATCGGCTTGCCGTCGGCATAGCTGATGCTGCCCTCATAAAGCCTTGCAAATCCGCCTAAGAAATAGCATCCGCCTGCTACAACGAAAGCGAAAAGCGTGGAGATGACGGTGCCTGCCTTAACTGACTTCTCGTCCTTGATGGCATAGAACTTACCGACCATCTGGGGAAGTCCCCATGTGCCGAGCGAAGTAAGGACGATAACGCCGACAAGGTTCAGAGGATCAGGTCCGAAGAATGATGCAAATGCGCCCTGCATTCCGGAAGGAACGGTAGCATCGGGCTGAGCCTGTGAAAGCTTTGAGAGCGCATCGATAAAGCCGCCGTTGTTATTGATTACGGTAGCGATGACTGCCGTAATACCGAAGAGCATTATGATGCCCTGTACGAGGTCATTTACGACGGTTGCCATGTAGCCGCCGAGGATAACATAGATGCAGGTAAGAGCTGCCATGACGATGATGCAGATCTTATAGTCGATGTTGAAGGCCATGTTAAAGAGTCTGGAAAGACCGTTATAGACCGAAGATGTATAAGGGATAAGGAAGATGAAGGAGATGAGTGCAGCTGTGATCCTTAAGGCCTTGCTGTCATATCTCTTTCCGAAGAAGTCAGGCATTGTCTTGGAGTTCAAATGCTTTGTCATGACTCTTGTTCTTCTTCCGAGAATGATCCATGCGAGAAGTGAACCGATGACTGCGTTGCCGATACCGATCCAGGTGGATGCGATACCGTATTTCCAGCCGAACTGTCCTGCGTATCCGATGAATACTACCGCGGAGAAATAAGATGTGCCGTAACCGAAAGCCGTAAGCCAGGGGCCTGCGTTTCTGCCGCCCAGTACGAAGCCTTCAACGCTGTTTGCTTTCTTGCGGGTCATGATGCCGATCGCGATCATGACAGCGAAAAAGACTACCAAAAAGATGATCTTGATTGCCAGATCCATGTGTGTTCCCTCACTTCTCGCTTCTTCCACCCTCGAAAACGTTTAAGAAGCGTTTTTATTCAAAAAATAAGCCTTGTGTCTAAAAAAGTCACAAGGCTTACATTTTAAGACTGATTTTCCTGTTCGACAAGTCTTTCAGCCCCATATCTTTTGCGGAGAACGGGCTTTTCGATCTTACCGGTGGCGTTTCTCGGAACGTCAGCTAAGATGATCTGCTTCGGTCTCTTGTAACGGGGGAGCTGATTGCAGAACTTCTCTAATTCTTCAACGGTGCAGTTGCTGCCGGGTTCTACCTCGACGATGGCGCCTGTGATCTCACCGAGTCTCTTGTCAGGGAGACCGATAACTGCAACGTCTTTTACCTTCGGATATTCCTGGAGGAAGTTCTCGATCTCGACAGGGTAGATGTTCTCACCGCCACTGACGATAACGTCCTTCTTACGGTCAACGAGGAAGTAGAAGCCGTCTTCATCCTGGCGTGCCATGTCACCTGTGAAGAGCCATCCGTCTCTCAAGGTCTCCTTGGTTGCTTCAGGGTTTCTGTAGTATTCGAGCATTACGCCGGGACCCTTGACGCAGAGTTCGCCGACCTCGCCCTGAGGTACGATGTTGCCTTCTTCGTCAACGATCTTGCACTCCCAGCGGTAGCCGGGAACGCCGATGGCACCGACCTTGTGAGTGTTTGCGAGTCCAAGGTGAACGCAGCCGGGGCCGGTTGATTCGGAAAGACCGTAGTTAGTGTCATACTGGTGATTCGGGAAATAATCCTTCCAGTGACGGATCAGTGAAGGCGGTACGGGCTGTGCTCCGATGTGCATAAGACGCCACTGGTCGAGCTTATAATCTTCGAGCTTGAGTTCACCGCGGTCCAATGCATCGAGGATGTCCTGTGCCCACGGTACGAGGAGCCATACGATCGTGCACTGCTCGTCGGATGCTGCCTTAAGGATTACCTCAGGCTTTGTGCCCTTGAGGAGAACGGCCTTGCTGCATGTCCACAAAGAACCCATCCAGTGGAACTTGGCGCCTGTGTGATAGAGAGGCGGGATGCAGAGGAAGCAGTCATTCTTTGTTGTCTCGTGATGTACGGCTTCCATCTCTGCTGCCTGTGTAAGGCTTCTGTGAGGATGAAGGATCGCCTTGGGGAATCCTGTCGTACCTGATGAGAAATAGATAGCAGCGTAGTCCTCTTCCTTGAGTTCGATCATGGGATCGCGGCTGGAATAGTCAGCTACCTGCTGCCAGTAATTCTCTGCGAATTCGGGAGCCTGACCGTCACCTACATAAAGAAGGAGTCTGTCTTTTGCAAGCTCTTCCGCATTGATATTAAGTCTGTCTACGAACTCGGGACCGAAGAACATTACGGAGATCTCGGCTAAGTCCGCACAGTAAGATATCTCGTTAGCTGTATATCTGAAGTTGAAAGGAACTGCGATAGCGCCTGTCTTTAAGATACCGAAGTAGATAGGAAGCCACTCGAGGCAGTTGAACATAAGGATGGCTACCTTGTCGCCCTTCTTGATTCCGCGGCCTAAGAGCATGTTTGCTACTCTGTTGGACTTCTCATCGAAGATCTGCCATGTGATCTCGTGACGGTACGGCATGGATTTTGTCTGCTGTACGAGGTCGAATTCCTTAAAGGAGATCTTTCTGGTGTCTTCCATTGCGGGGTTAAGTTCTACAAGAGCTACTTCATCGCCGTGTTCACGTGCGTTGCGTCTCAATAAATCTGTTACCGGCATGTATATTCCTCCCTTGCTTTATTTGTCTGAATAAAGCCAAAGACAATATTAACATCACAACTGATGTTCGTCAAAAATATTAAATAATAAATACAAATATTTTTAACTGTGTTTTATAATATATTGTCCTAGTTATGATCAGGAGGAAGATCCTTTGATACGAAAACTGATGAAATCTATCCGGCAGTTCAAGAAAGATTCGATACTGTCGCTTATATTTATAATCGGAGAAGCGGTTCTCGAAGTAATAATCCCGTTTTTCACTGCGGATATGGTAAATAAGATCCAGGCGGGTGCCACGCTTGATACCGTCCTTAAGCTCGGAGCCATAATAGCAGTTGCCGCCATCTTATCTCTTGCATGCGGAGCATTTGCCGGCAAGTTCTCGGCAAGGGCTTCAGCAGGTTTTGCAGGCAACTTAAGAGCTGACATGTTCTCAAAGGTTCAGAAGTTCTCTTTCGGAAATATCGATAAATTCTCCACGTCATCTCTCGTCACCAGAATGACGACTGATGTCACGACTGTTCAGAATGCATACATGATGATGATAAGGATCGCCATAAGGGCTCCTATGATGTTCGCTTTCGCGATCATTATGGCTTATGTTCTCGGAGGATCTCTGGCTACGACGTTCGTTATTATCGTCCCGATCCTTGCAGTAGGACTTATCATCATCGGACGTCTTGCAATGCCGGCTTTCCGTGCCGTATTCAAAAAGTACGATAAGCTCAATGAGTCGATCGAAGAAAACGTCCGCGGAATGCGCGTGGTCAAAGGCTTTGCCAGGGAAGATCACGAGAAGGATAAATTCGGCAAGGCATCCGATGACATCAGGAAGGACTTTACAAGAGCAGAAAGGATCGTAGGACTTAACTCTCCTATCATGGAGCTCTGCCTGCACTTTAACGTCGTTTTCCTCCTTTACATCGGATCCAAGATGGCTATTACGAGTCATGGTGTTGAGGTCAACATCGGACAGATCTCGGCTCTCATGACATACGGCTTCATGGTCCTCATGTCGCTCATGATGGTCTCCATGATCTACGTTATGCTCACGATGTCGGTTGAAGCCGCAAAGCGTATCGTTGAGGTCCTTGATGAAGAACCTTCGATCAGCAATCCCGCTGAGCCTGTCATGGAAGTAAAGGACGGATCCATTGACTTTACTGACGTGGCCTTCAGATATTCGGAGAAAGCGGTACGCGATGCGCTCTTTGACATCGATCTTCATATAGACAGCGGAATGTCCGTAGGTATCCTGGGCGGAACAGGTTCTTCAAAGACCACCCTGATCCAGCTTATCCCGAGGCTTTACGATGTTACTGCAGGCGAGATCAAGGTAGGCGGAGTGCCTGTCAAGGACTACGACATCAAGACCTTGAGAGACGCCGTAGCCGTTGTGCTCCAGAAGAATGAACTGTTCTCCGGGACCATTGCCGAGAACTTAAGATGGGGTAACGAGAATGCCACAGACGAAGAACTCGTTGAGGCATGCAAGATCGCACAGGCATATGAATTCGTGTCTTCATTCCCTGAAGGCTTTGAGACGCATATCGAACAGGGCGGCACCAATGTATCGGGCGGACAGAAGCAGAGACTCTGTATCGCCAGAGCACTTTTGAAGCGTCCTAAGATACTTATCCTCGACGACTCAACATCTGCTGTCGATACAAGGACTGATGCCCTGATAAGAAAGGGCTTCATGTCTTATATACCTGAGACAACAAAGATCATAATCGCCCAGAGAGTTGCTTCCGTTCAGGAGTGTGACATGATCATCATCATGGACGGCGGCAAGATCATGGGTACCGGTACTCACGAAGAACTCCTTAAGAGCAATGATATCTACCGTGAGATATATGAAGAACAGACGAAGGGAGGATCTGGCGATGAGTAAGAAAAACGATGCTCCCGAAAAGAAGGTAGAAGCAGCACCCGCACCGGGCGGAAGACGCAGAGGTCCCGCTTCGATGTCACAGGTTATAGGATCCATGGGAAGCCTTAAGCGTGTCATAAAGATGTACATCAAGATCTTCCCGGTCCTTTCCTGGGTCGTAGTTCTGTTTAACGTCTATAACGCTGTTGCGGCAGCTCTTCCTATGGTCTTCCTCCAGAAGGTTACTGTAGTCCTTGAAGAATCCCTGGAATCAGGCGATTGGGAATATGCGAAGATCAAGATCATCTCGTATCTGATACCGCTTATCTGCATATATGCAGGCGCTGCTATCGTAAGCATTTTGAATTCACAGCTCATGGCTTACATGACGCAGAAGTTCCTGCACAGGTTAAGGACAGATCTGTTCAACAAGATGCAGACACTGCCTTTAAGGTATTTCGATACCCATAAGCACGGCGATATCATGAGCCACTACACAAACGATATCGACACATTAAGACAGCTCGTATCGATGGCAATCCCCAATATCATCAGGGCAGGCGTTGTCGTTATCACCGTGTTCGTTACCATGCTCAATTACAGCATCTGGCTTACCCTTATCATGATCGCCGGCATCATTGCCATGATGTTTGCCACAGGCAAGGTCGGCGCAGGTTCTGCGAAATACTTTATCAGGCAGCAGAAGGCTGTAGCTTCCACTGAAGGCTTTATCCAGGAGATCATGAACGGCCAGAAAGTCGTTAAGGTATTTAACCACGAAGGAAAAGTAACAGAGGAATTCAACAAGCTTAATGACGGACTTGCCGAAGACAGCAGCAAGGCGAATACCTATGCAAATATCCTGGCTCCGATCATCGGCAATATAGGCAATATCGTTTATGTCCTTCTTGCCGTAGGCGGCGGTCTTATGACCATATTGGGAGTAACGAATGTCTCGTTCTCCGGACTTCCCATGGGAATCGACATCATCGTTCCGTTCCTCAACGGAAGCAAGCAGTTCATGGGCAACATCAACCAGCTCACGATGCAGATGAATGCTATCGTCATGGCAGGTGCCGGCGCTCAGAGAATCTTTGCCCTGCTTGACGAGGAACCTGAGACCGATGACGGCTACGTCACGCTCGTAAATGCAAATATCGCACCCGACGGCACAATAACCGAGGCCGACCACCAGACAGGTCACTGGGCATGGAAGCATCCTCACAAGGCAGACGGCACGATCACTTATACAGAGCTTAAGGGCGACGTATTGCTCAATGAAGTAGACTTTGCCTATGTTCCCGAAAAGCAGGTCCTTTTCGATGTATCAGTCTTTGCAAAGCCCGGCCAGAAGGTAGCTTTCGTAGGCGCAACCGGTGCAGGCAAGACCACGATCACAAACCTCATCAACCGCTTCTACGATATTGCAGACGGTAAGATCCGTTACGACGGCATCAACGTCAATAAGATAAAGAAGAAGGACTTGAGAAGGTCTCTCGGTCTGGTATTGCAGGATACGAATCTTTTCACCGGAACCGTTATGGAGAATATCCGCTACGGCAAGCTCGATGCATCCGATGAGGAGTGCAAAGAGGCTGCAAAGCTTGCAGGTGCTGCCGACTTTATCGAGCGTCTTCCTGACGGCTATGACACGATGCTCAACAACAACGGTTCCAACCTTTCCCAGGGCCAGAGACAGCTCATTGCGATCGCAAGAGCAGCGGTAGCTAATCCGCCTGTCATGATCCTTGACGAAGCTACTTCTTCAATCGACACGCGTACTGAAGCTATCGTTCAGCGCGGCATGGACAAGCTCATGGAAGGCCGTACGGTATTCGTCATCGCGCACCGCTTATCGACCGTAATGAACTCAGACGTCATCATGGTTCTTGATCACGGCAAGATCATTGAGCGCGGTTCCCACGAGCAGCTGATCGCGGAGAAGGGTACGTATTATCAGCTCTATACGGGTGCATTCGAACTCGAGTGATGGTTTTTCCTCAGCTCTGGGCCGACGCTTTCGCGTGTCGAATTGAGCCTCGGAATAAACATCATTCTTGGAAGATAAAGGAAAAATAAAACCCCTATTCTCAAAGTGAGAACAGGGGTTTTATCATCAAAACAAGATAATAAATCAAATCGATAAATAAGTGTATTCAATTTCGTATGCGTCACCCGTATTTTTCATGGACAGGAAGCAAAATGGTCCTTGTGGATTCTCTGCATAGGATTCCCAATAATCATCTTCCTGAGTACTCTTACTGACCTTATAAGTCGCGGACAAAAGATCATACGTCTCTGTGGCCTTTTCATAATCGTTAATTGAAAGATTCACGGTGACCCAGACCCATAGAGGTGTATCCCAAGTTTCCTCAAATGCTACTGTGTCATCTGATTGAAGAATTAGACCTCTCCTGCTACTTATTCCGCAAATACAATCTATAGGTGCTCTGGAAAAAGAAAAGTTTGGAAAGTCTTTATCTTGAGACGTAGCTTTGAAACTATCATAGTATTCATCAACAGTTTTTCCTGGCGAATTCATTACAGTATCAATTATCATCTCACATTCAGCATATATTTCTTCAGCGGACATTCCTTCTAAAGAATAAACAGTTGGATCCATTGTGGTTTCAGTAACTGTTGTAGTTTCAACAGTAGTAGTTTCAGTTATTTCAACAGATGATTCTGTGGTAGTAGGAACTTCGGAGGAGCTCTCTTCTATACTGGTAATGTTTGATTCTGTTTCAACATTCGTAGTGCTGGAACAACCGGTAATGGCAACACTTCCTAACAACAATAATGAGAGAAAACGTTTTTTCATTTTGAACCGCCTTTTCTATGCTTAATTACAAGTCATATAGTCAATTATGCGCTCCGCTTGTCCAAATCTCAAATAATCAATCCCTGCACCACAAAAATAATTCAAATGTCAAATTGCTAAGATGTTATAATTATTATGTAAAGCAAGGGGATAGAGGCGCATCAAGGAAAAGTATTTATGAAAAAGCTTTTGGCAACAATCCTGACGATAACTGTTTTGTCGCTGTCACTTACGTCATGCTTCCAGCATACGAATGACCCGACCGGCAGTGGCGGTAATGCGCTTGGCAACGATCCGACGGGTTCGACTACTGAGGAGTCACATGCGGTACTTGATACGCGTGATCTGCCGCCTGTCGAAGCTACGGAGACATTCGACGATTATTATGTTCAGGATTTTGACCAGGCATGGGGCGTTGATAAGGAACTCCGCATGGCGACCGGCACGGTCAAGAACTATTTCCGCCAGTATTCTTTTAACTCAATGAACGAGCTGGTCAACGAGAATCTCAATACCATTGCGACAGTAAGCAGACCGGTCATCACTTTGTATGATTCGCAGGATCCGGGATATTCTGTATACGAAGTAACTTATTCGCAGACGTTCCCGATCATTTCGAGGGAGCCGACGAGCGTTTACAAATCATTCTTCTCATACCACAATGTCGGATACGTTGACTTCTATACGGGCGCGACATTCCCTTGCGTCAACCTTTCCACGCAGATCGACAGCTTCTGCGTATCGGGCAACGTTATCTACAACGGTCAGACCTATCAGGTAAGCTATTACGAGTACCGTGAGACGGATATCCTTGAGAGCACTTACGAGACTGATACGGTCGATCCGAATAATTACCATATCGAGAGATGCACTGTCCAGATAAGCACGACGGCCTACTTTGTTGTCCCGAAGGGTTATGACGGGATCCTCATGTACGTCTATGTTGCTGACGATACCGACAGACCGGTCGAGCAGGTTTTGGAAGAGGACAATCCTTACTTCGAACCGCCGGGATTCTTTGGTGACGACGAGTACGTAAACGATTATGTGTTCTTCGGAATCAACCAGCCTAAATAAAGTTGTTTCTTCGTAAGATGTATACCCCAATAAAAACAGCCCCGTTCGCCGGGGCTGTTTCATTTATCAGTTTATTCTTTTTCTCCCGGCTGCTCTAAGCCTGAGGTCAGGAGCTTAACCGCGATCGCGCATTCGATCCTCTTTCTGAAGATATCGCAGCCCATCTCGTAGATGCCGTTGATGTCGCCTGAGGCGTGATAGGAGTTTGCGGCGCACCCGCCGGAGCAGTAGAGCTTGGCCCAGCAGTCCTTGCATTCGGGACGGCTGTAGGCGTTGCAGGATGCGAACTTATCCTGGAGCCCGATGTTTTGGACGCCGTCGTAGATGGAGCCCATCTTGTATGCTTCGTCGCCTACGAACTGGTGGCAGGGGTAGAGGTCGCCCCAGGGGGTGACGGCCAGATACTCGGTGCCTGAACCGCAGCCGGCGATCCTCTTGTAGATGCACGGGCCGCACGTGAGGTCTAACATGTAGTGATAGAAGGTGAAGGGTCTGCCTTCGTTATAGCGCTCGACCATGAGTCTTGCAAGCTCTTCGTACTGTTCGAAGATAACGGGCAGATCTTCTTTTGTGATCGCAGAGGGGCTGGAAGGATCAGTGACCACGGGCTCCATCGAGAGCTCGTTGAATCCCAGATCCAGCATCTGCTTGATGTCGTTAAGAAAATCCGTGTTGTAATGAGTGAAGGTGCCGCGCATGTAGTAGCTCAAATTGCCACGCTTGGCGACAAACTTCTGGAAGTTCGGAACGATCTTATCGTAGGAGCCGTGACCTGCATAATCGACGCGGAAGCGGTCGTGGACTTCTTTTCGGCCGTCCAGGGAGAGGACGACGTTGTGCATCTCGCGGTTGGCGAACTCGGTGACTTCGTCATCGAGTAATACGCCGTTGGTAGTAAGAGTGAAACGGATATTCTTGTTGTGGATCTTCTCCTGCTCGCGGCCATATTCAACGAGCTTCTTGCAGACATCCCAGTTCATGAGAGGCTCGCCGCCGAAGAAGTCGATATCGAGATTCTTATGGAAGCCGGAATTCTCGATGAGGAAATCGATCGCACGCTTACCTACTTCATAGCTCATAACGGCGCGCTCACCGTGGTACTTGCCCTGGCTGGCAAAGCAATAGGAGCAGTTGAGGTTGCATGTGTGTGCGACGTGGAGGCACAGAGCCTTTATCTTGATATTCTTTTTCCTGAAATCCTTGGCCAGATGCTCGTACTTGTCAGGAGCGTAGAGCTTGCCGGCTTCTTTCAAACCATTGATGTCCGCGATGCACTCTTCAGCATCTTCTCTGGTGATGCCGTGCTTGGCGATTGCTTTCTCAATAACTTCTTCAGCAGGCTCGGTCTCATACCACCGGATCATGTCATAGGCGACAGGATCGACCATGTGAATAGAACCCGAGTAGCTGTCGAGTACGATGTTGAGGCTGTCAAATTGGTAGCAGTGGATCATAAATATCTCGTTTCCATAAAAAAAGGTCCCACGTGAAAATGAGACCTTTTATCTTTAAATGATAACAGAATTACTCAGCGAGCTTCTCGCAAGGCTGGTTAGCAACACCGCAAGATGTCTTGCATGCTGACTGGCAAGATGTCTGGCACTCGCCGCATCCGCCTTCCTTAGCTGACTTCTCGAGATCTCTTGTCTCAACAGTAACGATTCTTGTCATATTAAGTAATCTCCCTTGTTTTTAATATGTGAATTATACTTTGCAAGTCCTAAACCGTCAAGGCAAAACGGGTATCAGTCCCTGATAGGTCCGGCCTCCGCCGAGCATGAGGCGGACATCGCCTGAAGATAGCAGCCTGACGGTGTCTTCCGTAATCACTTCGCCCGGTATAAGGAGCGGTATTCCCGGAGGGAACCCGTAAATGAATTCTCCGGATACGCGTCCGACGGCATTAGAAGGCTCGATCTCCTCGTAAAGGAGCCTGTATTTGGCGGCTTCCCTCAGGGTCATGGCAAATCTGGGATATGGTCTGAAGGTGAATCTGGCAGGAATATACTGACCGTCCATCGCGTTGTCCGTGGCTATGACCGCGTCGCAGAATCTCTTTAACGAATCGGCCGTGTCACCGATGCCTGTCATGGCGATCAGGTGTGAAGGGAAGCTCGCTTCGCACTCGATATTGAATGTTCCTCTCAAGTACTCGAAAAGCTGGTTGCCCATGCCCATCAATACGAACTTCGATCTCTCCCTTACAGGTGCTTCCCAGAGCCTGAAATTGCGCAGACCGCGAAGATTGGTCTCAGCGTAGGATATGGCATCTTCCCAGGGCTTTAAGATCCCGGGTCCCTTGGAATTAAGGAGAGCCAAGCACTTGGAGATGCCGCCCAAAAGGATATAAGAGGGGCTTGAAGTCTCGAAAATATCAAGACCTCTTCTTATAAGTCTTTCCTCGATGGGGCAGCCTTCGTGTAAGAGCATTACCGCCGTCTGTGTAGGTGAGGAAAGCGTCTTGTGAAGGCTCTTTATGACCAGGTCGCCCTTTGCGTCAGGCCCGAAGAAACTGTCATCAAGGCCCAAATGCGCGCCGTGGGCGCTGTCGGTGATGAGGACAGCATCGTATTTTCTGGTGATGCGGAAGATCTCATCTGTATCAGAAAGGACGCCCTCGTATGTGGGAGACGTGATTATTACCGTCTTGATCGAAGGGTCTCTTGCGAGATTCCTCTCAATATCGGAGGGTGAGATATGGCCTGCAAATGGCAGTTCGGGATCGAATGCGGGCATCAGGGGTACGATGGTGCTGCCGGTGAGTTCCAAAGCGTTCCACACTGACAGGTGGCAGTTCATCGCGGTGAGGATCTTCGTGCCGGGATTAAGGATAGAAGCGCTCCAGATGGCCGCAAGGATCAGGGCGGTGGATCCGTTTACCGAGAGGAAAGCATTTCGCGCGTTCCAGATGGAAGCTGCGCAGTCCTCCATGTCCTTGAGGAGGCCTTCGGGCGAGTGGAGATTGTCGAATCCGCCGATCTCGGTGATGTCGCGCATAAAGGCCTGCGATACAAAATCAGAATTGCGCTTGCCGCCCGGCATATGCATCGGAAGCGGATCGGTTCCCAAGTAGAGCTTTAATGCCGCTCCGAGCCTGTCGTTGTCGTATCTCATTCGCGTGCCCTCCTCTTGATTTAGGCTATCACAAAAGAAGTTTATAAAAAAGTTGACATCGGGATTCTACACGTGTAGAATTATGGCAAATTATAAAAGGGGAATAATGACTATGAAAGAGAATTCAATAGGTGACAGCGAATATAAGTTAATGGAGATCATTTGGGATTATGCGCCTGTTGCTTCAGGCGACCTGTCAAGCATATGCGAGATGGTGCACGGATGGAAGAAGACCACCGTTTATACCATGCTCAAGAGACTCCAGGATAAGGGCTTCATCAAGAGTGAGAAATCCACCATTACTTTTCTGGTGGGCCGCGATGAGCTTCAGAAGCAGCAGAGTGAAGAACTCGTTGAGAAGAACTTCAAAGGTTCACTCCCGATGTTCGTTAACGCATTCCTCGGAGGCGGCAAGAAGATGAGTAAGGAAGATGCCGCCAAACTCATCGACATGATCGAGGAACATACAGAGGAATAACCGTTATTTATGGGAGATTTATTTTATAAAGTCCTTGAGATGAGCATTTACGGCAGTATCGCGTTCCTTGCGGTACTGCTCTTCAGACTTGTTTTTAAGAAATGTCCCAAGCGTGTACTGATCATTTTCTGGCTGGTCGTTGCGCTGAGGCTTATTCTCCCGTTCAATTTTAATTCGCCTACGAGCGCGCTCAATATCGGTAAATTGTTTACTTCTAAAACCACAGTCTCAGAGACCGTAAAATACGATCCCGAGACAAGGATAAGAGAAGCGACCACTGTCGACAGATCTGTAGGGCAGACAGCACAGAGCCCGGCTCCGGCAGGTGCTGATAATGCTGCCCCCGCAGACAGTCAGGCAGAAGAAGCCATGCAGGATCAGACGGAGAATAAGGCATCAAAGGTATCCTTAAAGACCATTATCCCTATCGTTTGGCTCAGCGTGGCAGGAGCGATGCTGATCTTCTCTGCCGTCAGATATGCGATGTTCTATTCGAAGGCCAGATGGAGCTCCCGTTCTTTTGACGGAAGATACTATATGGCAAATAACATCGATTCTCCGTTCGTCGTAGGCGTGATCAAACCGAAGATATTCTTTCCTATCAACATGGATGACGATGAGAGGGAATACGTACTTAACCACGAGTGGACACATATCAAGAATAAGGACGGCCTTACCAAGCTCTTAAGCTATATCATCCTTTGCCTCCACTGGTTTAATCCGTTCGTCTGGATAGCTTTCTTTATGCTCTGCGCAGATATCGAGATGCGCGTCGATGAAGAAACTACGAGCAATTTCAACCTGGCAATGGTAAAGGAATACTGCAAGTCTCTCGTAAGACATGCGGCTGACGATAACAACAAGGGCGGCGCATTCATGCAGAGCACCGCATTCAGCGGCCTGGGATTCGGCGGCATGGAGACAAAGCTCAGAGTGACCAATCTTTTGAAGAGCAAGGTTACTTCCAGGGCGATCCAGATAACATCCATCGTCGTTACCATGATCTTTACCGTTCTTGTATCGGCATCTTCAGTAGATCACGAGAGAAAGACATACGAGAAGGTTTCTGATCCCGAACCGGAAGTCACGGTGACAGAGAGTGCCGCAGTGATCGAGTCCACCGAAGAGTCGGGCCTCTGGAGCGATGACTATATCGGTGCTTATTGTACATTTATTTATAATTTCGAACACGAACATCCGGGCTCGTCTTATTCTCTTATCTATATCAATAAAGATCTTATCCCGGAGCTTGTAGTAGATAATCCCGACTGCGGACGCGAATATGCTTCCGAAGTAAGCGTTTATTCTTTCAGGAACGGGGAGATAGTGCCTGTCTTTGAGGGCTGCATTTACGATGCAATAGGATCAGAAGCTTACGGTTATGTGCCTTATGGAGACTTCCTGTGTCATATGATCGTCAATTCCGAAGACTCCTTAGAGTTCTACGGTTATTCGATGTCAGATCTGATGGCAGGCAATGAGCCTTCAGTTACGTTGACTTATGAATACAAGAATTATTACCTCGACGGTGAGATCGTGGATTATGATACAGCAAGTGCCGCAATGCATGAGCGCGAAATGAAGACGATCTACGGCGAACAGACCGCTGATGAAGTAATATCCACGCTTAACGGTACAGGCAGTCAGACCAGTACAGTGGCAACAACGACATCGGAATCCACTACGGAGTCTGAGACTTCCGAGTCCACGTCTGAGACCACCGTGGAAACTGCTCCTAAGTGGATGCCCGTAAGCCAGATGCAGGATGAGACGGTTTTCGAGTTCAGCGGTGAAACATTCAGAAAGCCCAAGCTCGATTGTACATACGGTTCATTCATCATCGAGGCACCTGCAGACGACAGGCTCAGGATCACATATAACGACAAGGCTTATGATCTTTCGGTAAAGAGCGCAAGGCTTGAGCTGTATGTTTGTGATGCTTATCTGTTTAAGCACAGCGGACAGGTATATATTTATGTCGGAACATCACGTGATAGTATTTACGATATTAATGTCTATAAGGTAACCGATGATTCGGTCAGCTATGTCGGTACAGCTGAGTACATGTCAATGCGTATCTTCTACGGAACTGATAAGATCTTGTGTTATGAGATGAATCGTTCTAATGATTTCCCGCATACAAGCAGATATTACAAAGTCGGTTCCGACGGAATGCCGTATACGGACGATACTATAGTTAAGCTCGAATGGTATGGAGCTTTGAGGGCCAAGAAGGAAATGACGGGATTCATAGTCAGGGACGGTTCAGTAACCCAAGAAACAAAGACTATCTATGCCGGTGATAAGGTTGAGGTAATTTACATAGACGAATCGGACCATATCGATTTCAGGGATGCTGATAATGAGATCATCAGATACTACATTATCGTAGACAGGAACAATTATTACGATCCGGGCAATCCTGTCTGGGTAGTAGATCTTTTGAAGACATTGCTTGAGAACCCTTAAATCCGGGTTGAATTCACAATACGAGGGGGCATTGCTGCCCCCTTTTTTATGCCTGCAGGGGAAAAGCTAAGTGCCGGTACGGCGGTTACCGGTTATGATGCTTTGGTTTTGAGTTTTTTGTGGGATACCCCGAATTATGATTGTTATGGTATTTAGGGGGTGCTTTTAACCGGTAATTCCTGTTATACGGCAGCAAAACACCCCCATTTTGAACAATCTGCTTGCTTTGGGGGTACAGGCGGAATTTCGGGGCTTCAAACATGATGAAAAGCACCCCCATTTTCGCGTTATTCAGCATTATTAGGGGTATAAGCCAATTCGTATAAGTATTTCCGGATCCTTTTTTCGTACCCTTCGAAAAATAATTCTACAAATGTAGAAAAATCTATTGACATTCGTTTTCTACAAATGTAGAATGACCGCGTGAAAAGAATTCTACAAACGTAGAATCAATGCACAGATAAAGGAGACACTAATATGAAGTTCATAACAAAACCGATCAAGAAGGGAACGATTACAGGAGCTTTCGGAAAAAAGACTGCTGTGCTCGGAACAATAGTAATGACAGGAGCTCTCATTATGGCAGCCACCGGTTGTACGACAGAGGTCAATGCTGACGGCATCACGATCGAGAGCGTTATCGTAAGCGGTTACGACATGCCGGAAGGAGCTGACAACAGCGGCGCAGGAAATGCAGCGCCTTCTGTAAGCGGTGAGACAGAGATCGATAATCAGAACGTTATTCCATCTGAAAGCACAGAAGAGAGCATTCAGGGTACGGTAACACCTGCCCCGACATCCGAAGTTACGGCAACTCCCACACCTGCACAGAACAATAACAACAACAATAACAACAACAGCAGCAAGACGACTTCTTTTGCGAAGATCCCTGACGGTACTGTTTATGCAATGGATTATGATAACGGCTTTGCTCTTAATGAAAGCTTCGGTAAGGTAAAGCTTTATCCCGACGGCACAAAGATCGCATTCGCTACTGACGGAGCCGTCAGCAAGGCTGACATTTCTTCTGTAACGGGCTTCAGCGATGCATGGCTTATCAGAAGCAACGGAAAGACATATATCTATATCGGAGTTGTGCGCGGCTGCTACAATAACGAGCTTAATGTATACGAAGTCACCGAAAACTCGATCAAGCGCATCGGTGTTGAAAACCTCATAATATCAGGTCCTTCATTCAACAACACAAAATCTTTCTGGTGCTATGAATATAACGGCACAGACTGCCAGACAGACGTTATCTCTTTTGAAAGAAACTACAAGGTATCTTCAAACGGAATGCCCATTCCTGCCGATAACTACAGCGAACTCGGCGCATGGATCCCGGTCTGGGCAAAGAATGAAATGACAGGTTATGTAGTAAAGGACGGTAAGGTAACTTCAGAGAAGTATACGATCACAAAAGGCGAGAGCGTTGAACCTGTCGCAGTAAATGAAGTCGAATATATCGATATCAAAAATTCCAAGAACATGATCATCAGAGTGGATTTCACTGATCTGTGCTGCACATATTATGACCAGAACGACTACCGCTGGACATATAAGGCCGTTATGAGCCTTTTCGAATCCGGAAGCAGCGCTTATAAGGATGATCTGAGCAAACTTGGCGATAAGGATGTTGTGGCTTTCTCTACTGTCAAGGATGGAACAACATGGGCAGACGGTAATTTCGGAAGCTTCTATATAGAGCCCTATGGCGATCATCAGCTCAGGATCACATACAACTCCAGAAGCTATACGGTAGGGTGTGATTATACGGATTCAAAGGCTCCAAAGATCAGCAAGGCTTATCTTACAAAGACAGAGGGCAAAGTATTTATCCTGGTACAGACCATATTGGATGGCGACTTAAGGATGATCAATATCTACAACGTAACTTCAGATTCGATCAAATTTGAAGGCAATGACCCGATGTGCTTTGACGGGGAAGTCAGAACACCCGATGCCATCATCTGCTACGATTACGACCACATGAACGGCGTCATCAGCATCAAGAACGGATACAGATTAACCGGCGAAGGAATCTTAACGCCCTGCACAAATGAATACATACTCAGTTCATCCGTTAATGTTAAGGCAAAGGAAGACCTTAACGGACAGGTCATCAGAAACGGCAGCCTGGTCAACGAGTACAAGCTCATTAAAAAGGGAGAAATCGTTGAGTTGTTATCAACGGACAAGGAGAATCATATCGATGTAAAAACCAAAGACGGTACCGTCTTAAGGATCTACTGCAAGGCAACTTTCGATTACTACTATAATGCGAACGAGGGCTATAAGCCGTTCGAAGCGATCCTTTCCCTGATCGAACCTGCATAACGGTATAAACCGCCAAGCATAGACACACAAAGAAAGAAGCTGCCGTAAAAGGCAGCTTTTTTCTTTTCCGTAGAGGCAAAAAAAGAGGTTGCCTTAAAGACAACCTCTTAACTGTCTTATTCTGTCACAAGGGATCACTTAGCGTCGATTACCGTGAAGCTGTAACCTGATACAACATCGGAATCCTCATAGATTGTCTTCTGCATCTGGAGAGCAGTAGAGAGGAGGAGTGTGTAAGGTGAGAGCTTTCCGCCAAGGAGCTCAACGTCTGAACCGTAGCTGATAGCCTGAGCTTCGTCGTCTGAGAGCAGCATGTACTGGGAAACGAGGAAGAGGGATCTTACGCCAACGTTCATGTGAACGAGCTTGCTGTTGATGGAGTAAGTAGGTGTTGAGTTAGAAGATGCGCCTGACAATCTGCTGGAGAATGAGAGACCCAGAGTAGATGTGCTGCCCAAAGAGCTTGACTCTTCCTGGATGAAGAGAGGCTTGCCTTCGATACCTACCTTACCAACTTCGTGGAAGAGAGCGATGATGATAGCGGACTCTTCGTCGAGCTGAGGCATGATCGTATCCTTGATTCTCAAGAGCTGCTTAGCAACTGCAACGCTTCTGATGAGGAGACCCTTCTCGCATGCGAGAGAACCCTTAACTTCTGCAGGAGATGTGAGCCAGGATGTTCTGTTTTCGAGGAAGTCGATGAAGTGATCGAACTCAGTCTTTCTCTTAACGATAGCTGCCTTGAGCTGCTCATAGAGAGTGTCAACGTTGTCCTTGTTTACCTCGATCATAGGCATAATGCCGGCAACCTTCTCGGACTTACCGGTAGCTGCTGCTGAAACAGCTGCTGCCTGAGGAGAAACTGCAGCAGAATCACCGCCGCCTGCACTCTCGTCTGCTGATGTGAATGTATACTTACACTTAGGGCATCTGATAGCCTGATTGGCAATGACCATACCGCAATCGGGACATTTCTTCATGATTGTGACCTCCTGTATCACGGATGTCCGTGGAAATCCGCAAATATAATTTCCTTTACATTTTACAACTTGATTTTTACATTATCAATAAGAAAAGAAGTCATATACGTTGGTTTTATTGTTATTTTTACTATCAAGAATTTTTATATTTTAGAAAATTCCCGAAAATAAAAGACACTGACGAGGGGGTGTCAGTGTCTTAAGGAGGGTGTTATGAAGTAAGGAACAATTACTTTGAACAACCATATCTTACCACCCACAATATTTACTTTAAGATTCAAAAAAGGCAAAATAGTGGCAAAGAATCAAGCAAAAACGGAGGATTTGGGGTTTTGACACTCGAAGGCCGGCTCTTTGTAGCAAACAGAATGACCGAGATAAAGACGGTTACTACGGAGGATACAGACACCTCTTATTCAAAGTGTCTGGAAAAAGCCCTCATAGAGCTCTGCAGGCAGCTCGATATCCCCGTTCCCATGTGGATGAAAAAGAATACCAAAGAATTTGCGGCTTTCGGCCAGACCATTTTCTTCCGCGAACAGTACACGGAGAAGGTCAGGTTCGACAGATTCCAGATAAGAGTCACGAATGAGGCTTAATAAGATTTGCAGTGATCTTCTTAGGAGCAAACTGATTGGGCGGATCTAAGATGAAGGCAGGAATAATCGGAGGAGGCGCCGCAGGGCTTTTCGCTGCGTGCCAATTAAAAAGACTTCCGGGCGACAAAGATCTTGATGTTACCCTCATCGAGAAAAATCCCATACCCGGCAAGAAGCTTACGCTCACGGGCCACGGGCGCTGCAATATAACCAACCGCAAAGATCCTTCCATGCTCAAGAACTGCTATCACGAAGCGGGCAACTTCATCTATCCTGCACTTAAGGAATTCGGCCCTGAGGACACGATAAGTTTTTTCGAGAACGACCTGGGATTAAAGACAAAGGAAGAAGACAACAACAGGATATTCCCCGTCTGCGACAGCGCCGTAACGGTAAGAGATACGCTCGTATCCTACATTTCTGACCGTGTGAAGATAATAAGCGGAGCAAACGTTCTGGACATTAAGAAGGGCGATGTCTTTGAAGTCAATACGTCTAAGGGACGGTTTGAATTTGATATTGTGATCTTATCTTCCGGCGGCAGCTCTTTTCCGAAGACAGGTTCTGTGGGAGATTCATATAATTTTTTGGAAAGCTTTGGCCATACGATCATTTCCCCAAGAGGAGCATTGGCGCCCGTAAAGGCCGGCAAAGATTCAGCGGAATTGACCAAGGCATTAAGCGGCGTGTCATTAGAGGCGAAAGTCTCTTTATATCTGTCTGACAAGCTGTCCGCTTCGACCAAAGGCGAGATATTATTCGCGGATTTCGGTCTTACCGGTCCCGCTGTCATGGAGATCGCAAGAGAGATCCCTGCAGATGTTGAAGGCTCAAATGCTTGTCTGGAGTTAGATCTTATCCCTTCCATGAGCGATGACGAGTTCGACAGGGAATTGATAGGCCTTATCGGAGATCATCCGGATACCAAGATCACGAATCTCATTGCAAGATACATTCCTGCTTCAGTGGCAGGGGAGATATCCGCAAGGGCGGGTTTTGCTGATATTTATGCGCAGGGCTTTCCGAAGGAGAGCCGCAGGAGGCTTCTTCGCAAGATCAAGCACCTGAAGATAGATATCGCCGAAGCGCCTTCTATGGATAAGGCATATGTTACCAGGGGCGGTGTATCGCTCAAAGAAGTTGACCGCAAGACCATGCAGTCCAAGCTCGTACCGGGTCTATACATAACCGGTGAAGCCTTGGATGTCGACGGAATAAGCGGAGGATTCAATCTCCAGGCCTGCATGAGCGAAGCTTATCTGGCGGCAAAGAGCATTCTTTCCATGCAATAAAAAAGGTGACGGCTGATACCGTCACCTGATTTGCAGTTCTCTTTAAAACTTAGTCGTACTTTTCGCCGGAACGTCTGAAAACTACTTCACCGGGGTAGACCATGTCGAGCTGTGACCTTGCGACACTCTCGATATAAGCATCGTCCTGTCCGAATTCTTCCTGGGCTCTGATCTGCTTAAGCTTGTCGGATAAAGCCTCGGACTGCGCGATGAGGGAGGAGTTCTCAGCTGCAAGACGCTCCTTCTGCTTGTGGATGTTGGCATACTTGGTGACGCAGAGAATACCGACGACAACGAAGCAGATGCAGATCATTGCCATAAGGAAGGATATTCCGCCTGGTTTGCGTCTAATCTTGCGCAAGTTATGCCTCCTCATAGATAGTGATATACAGTTACTATTACATAACCCCGAGTGCAAAACAACAACTCGGGGTTAAACTTAAAATACTTGTAATATTATGGTGTCCTGAGTGCTCGAAATGCCTTATTCCAAGAGCTCGTACATGGAAGCGGCTTCTTCTTTTCTGACCGTCTCCTGAAGCGATAAGACCTTGAATTTGACCTCTCCGCTTCCGAAAAGAATACTTACCACATCTCCTACCTTGAGCTTGACTGAAGGCTTGGCGGGCTTGCCGTTTACAGTTACTCTTCCTGCCTGGCAGACGTCATTGGCGACGGTCCTGCGCTTAATTACTCTGGACAGCTTAAGGAATTTATCAAGCCTCATTATTTTCCCCCGTAAGCATAACTCTGCCCTTCAGAGCGGACAGGAGCGTTAAGTCGTCAGCGTATTCGATGTCAGAGCCCATTGGAAGTCCTGACGCAAGGCGGGATACCTTGATGCCGGAAGGACCGAGCATCCTAGAAAGGTAAAGGGCTGTCGCGTTGCCTTCCGCTGTCTGATTGGTCGCTACGATCACCTCAGTGATCTCGGGGTGATCAGCCAGACGCTTAATAAGATCGGGGATAGTGGTATCCGAGATGCTCATGGACTTCATCGGATTAAATACTCCGTGAAGCACATGGTAGAGTCCCTTGTACTCATGGGCACGTTCGAATGTCGATACGTCCCTCGGTGATTCGACGACCAATACAGTCGTCTTGTCCCTCAACGGATCAGAGCAGATAGGGCAGGGGTCAGAATCAGTGAAATTCTGACAGCAGGTGCATCTCTTTGTAGAGCCTCTTGCCGATGAGATCGCAGATATAAGTGCCTCGGCATCCTTGTCTTCCATTGCGAGGATGTGGAATGCCAGGCGCTGAGCAGACTTGCCGCCTATACCCGGAAGACCGCTTAACTGCGATATGAGATTCTGTATTGAAGGCGAATATCTGGCCATTATCAGAAGGGCATCTTCATGCCGCCGGTGATGGAGCCGATGCGCTCCTGGTTGGTCTTGTCGATCTGTGCCAAAGCCTGGTTAGCTGCAGCGATGATGAGGTCCTGGAGGCCTTCGATATCTTCGGGATCGACTACGTCCTTTGCGATCTCGACACTCTCGATCTGGTGCTTGCCGGTAACAACTACCTTAACGAGCTCGCCGCCTGCCGTGCCTGTAAAACGCATTTCCTGGATCTCGGCCTGAGCCATCTCGATCTGTCTCTGCATTCTCTGAGCCTGAGCCATAACCTGGCTCATGTTGCCGCCCATTCCCATTCCGCCACGGAATCCTTTTGCCATTGTTATAACCTCCGAAAAATTAATCTTTCAAATTATATACTTAAACCCTGACGGGCCAAATATCAGTCTCCGAAATGAACATCGGTCGGAACGCCCATATTTGTTGAACGTTCGCTTAAGCTGTCGAGCTTTCTGTCCTGTTCGCTTGCGCGGTTCTTCTTCTCCTGGTTGGAGTACTGGGTAACCGTGCAAAGATAGAGATGGTCTGCGCCAAACTCGTCCTTTATGCTCGCGGATATCTGTCTGAACGACTGTGAGTTCTTAAGGTTGGATAGAAGCTTCATGTCGTTGTCTTCAAATACGACGTATGCCGAATCGCCTTCTTTCCTGAGCTTTGTGCGTTCAAGGATGACCGCGATGTTCTCGTTGGTGCCGTGAAGCCTGGATGTGACATTAGTCCATCTGACTGCGAGATCTGCATCCTCACCTGTGAAGGAAGGTGCTCTCACAGAATCCTTAGAAGGACCGTCAACGATGAGTCCGCTTCTCTCGGTCTGTGCTACCAGCTGTGAACGGGGCTTCTCCGGAACAGTCCTCTCAGGCTCTTTTGAAGCTGTTTCCTTAACATCAAGATCACCTGCAAGATCTGCGAGGAAAGAAGATGAAAGTCCTGAGAAAATGCCCTTGGAAGAGCCTTCATTATCATAAGAAGACGGAGCTGAAGATTCTTCAGGCTCATCAAGACCGAAGCTCAGCTGGGCTTCAGGCTCTTCGGGAATATATGAGAATATCGTGGGCTCATCAGGCTCGTCCGCAGGATCCGTTGCAGGGATATAAGCATCGTCGGGATCATCAGAAGGCTCGTTGTCTTCTGCCGGTGAAGGATCTGCAGGGATCTCCTGCCTGATAGCAAAAACAGACTCGACGGGAGTCTTGGGTGCTTCCTCTGCGCTGTCCTTGGCTGCCGCGGTAAATGAGAATGTGCCTGAAGGCGCGGCAGAAGGCTGCGGCCTGTAGGGAGCAGGTGCAGCAGACGGCTTGGGCCTGTAAGGCTCGGGTGCCGTTAAAGCAGGCTTTGCTTCATCCTTTTCGGGCTCTTCGGCAGGCTTGTCTTCTGTATTTTCAGTTTTTGCGGGCTCTGCTTCAGTCTTGACCTCCGCATCGTCCTTTTTGCTCTCGTAAGAGGGCTTTTCGTCACTGAAAGTGATCTCTTTAGCCTTCTCTGCCTGCTTCTTCTCAAAGTCAGGGATGACGATGGGAGTAACGGGGAGTGAAGACTTTCTTCCGCAAAGGCGCATTAGCATAAGCTCGAAGCTCGTCGCGATATCGGGCGACTTGCGGAGCTCGGCGTACTCCTTGGAAAGATAGCTGATATATCCGGTCAATGTATCGGCGCTGACCTTGGCGGCAGTCTGATACATATCCTTTATGGTCTCTTTGGGGTAGGGCAGATAGATAACAGGATCTGCCTTGACTCTGATGATCAAAAGGTCTCTGAAATAACTTGCGAGATCAAGCGTGAAGCGGACCTGGTTCTTGCCTGAGTTATTGAGGATCTCGCAAAGGTCGATGAGCTCATCAAAGCGCGCGTCAATAAGGCAGTTGGCCATCTTGAAGAGGAAGGAACTGTCTACCGTGCCGGTGATCCTCTCAACGTCCTGGGAGCTGATCTCCTTGTCTCCTCCGGAGATGGCAGAGATCTGGTCTAAAAGTGACAGCGCGTCTCTCAAGGCGCCGTCAGATCTGGATGCGATGAGCCTTAATGCGTCTTCGGAAGCCCTGATGCCGGACTTGCCGCAGACTTCTCTTAATCTTCCTGAGATAAGGTCTATGGGGATCCTCTTGAAGTCGTATCTCTGGCAGCGCGAGATGATGGTCGCCGGGATCTTGTCTGATTCTGTCGTCGCGAAAACGAAGATGACATGCTTCGGAGGCTCCTCGATGGTCTTAAGGAGGGCATTGAAAGCACCCTTTGAGAGCATGTGGACCTCGTCGATGATGTAAACCTTATATGTAGTCCTCGTAGGAGCGAAGTTTACTTCCTGAAGGATAGGCCTGATGTCGTCAACTCCGTTATTGGAAGCGGCGTCCATCTCGGTGACGTCTAAGATAGAGCCGTCAAGGATACCCTTACATGTGGGGCACTCGTTGCACGGATTACCGTTAACGGGGTGCTCGCAGTTGACCGCGCGGGCAAAGATCTTAGCGATCGTGGTCTTGCCCGTACCATGCTGGCCGCAGAAAAGATACGCGTGAGCGAGCTTCTTTGCAATGACAGATTGCCTTAAAGCACCGACAGCAGCCTCCTGGCCGACAACGTCATCGAATGTCAGAGGTCTGTACTGTCTGTAGAGAACGACATGATCTTCCATAATTAATCCCTTGAGCTGAATAATAAAGCCTAAAATAAAAAAGTCCGTCCCGCCCGAACTGCCGTCGGTAAGGCTTGACCCGCGGCGCACTCCGTAAACCGCTTACTGCTGCTTCCTTCCGGACCTGACAGGGTTCACAGCCCGAAATCGCACGGGACCTTGGCCGGCGGC
>JAEFBB010000052.1 GCA_016292215.1 Saccharofermentans sp.
CAGAGGGGGGGCTTTGAAGGGCTGGCCTTAAATCATGAACGACAAAAAGGGACAAGGTTTGGGGCGATTTTCATACAAGGTTTCTGTCAATCACGACAATAACGGACATGGTTCAAACAAAAACCACGAAGAAAGAGAACAATCGTATCTGATTTACCGACAAAATACCCCCTATAAAATTATGATTTCAAAGCGCGTATTTCAGGACATTATAATGTATAATTGCTTTGGAATATTAGGTGGGAGGCGCTTATGCTTTGGTTGTGGATCGTTCTGATCGTTTTGTTTTCGATTTATTTCCTGGGAGCAATTGTTTTCTCCTGTCTAAATGCAAAAGCAACCGTTAAGCCCAAGATACTCACGATCGACAGGGAAGTCGATATTAACAGGCGCAAAGGCCTTTGGGGCGATTTTGACTCATATACAAAGGTGAATTACACGATCGAAGGCAAGGACGGGTATGTCCTTCATGCTACTTTCGTTGACAATGAAGAGGTAAGAGGCACCGGAAAGTACATGATCATCCTTCACGGCCGTACTTCCACCAGGTACGGCGCGGTCAAATATCTTACGTCTTACATTAAGCTCGGTTATTCATGCGTTATTTACGATGCCAGGTATCACGGCGTCAACGTCAGGGATGTTTGCACGCTCGGCAATTATGAATCAGAAGACCTTATGAAGGTCATCGAAGATACACGTAACAGATATAAAGACATCAATGTCCTTGGCCTTCACGGCGAATCGATGGGCAGTTCCGCTGCGCTTATCGCCACCAAGTACAAACCCGAGATCGACTTTATCGTTGCCGATTGCCCCTTTACCGACTTGTTCTCAGTCATCTACAGGAATTACAAGAGAATCCATCTTCATTATCTGACTTCCTGTATAAGATTAGCGGCTAAGCTCATTTACAAGGTCGACATTAATGACACCAACGCCCTCAGAGACGTCGAGAACAACATGTATCCGATCCTCTTCATTCACGGCACAGGTGACACATTCATCAGGCCCGATCACAGTGAGCAGCTCCAGAAGGCGGCCTCAAAGAACGGGGCTTATACTGAGCTCATCTTGGTAGAGGGCGCAGGTCACGCAAGGTCCAGATATGTCGCAGGATTCGAGGCTTACACCAGTTATATTGAGAACTTCCTTGAGAACATTGGCATCGAATCGCAGGAAGATACCCTTTGGAACCAGACCAAGAACCATCTCGGCAACGTTAAGATCACTGTGCTTAACCCTCAGGCCGGTCAGCAGCGGGCTATTAATAGCGCGCAGTAAACAGCAGGTTTTATTTGCGGGCTCTAAACAGTGGCAATAAATAGCAATATCTGATTATTGCATTTCGAGCTAATTATATATAGAATTCATACAGCAAAACTTTAAACGGTCCGGCGAGACCGTAAGTGGCTCTGAATATTACTATTTACGGATTCCTTCTTTAGCCGGACGGTGGCGCATAGCCATATCTTACGCGGAAGGAGTTTTTTTATGGTCTTAGTTCCCGGTCACGAACTGATGGATGCGGCTGCAATGGACCGCGCGATTATCAGGATCTCTCATGAGATCGTTGAGCGCAATGACGGTCTGGATAATGTCGCTATCATCGGAATCCAGAAGAGAGGTGTGCCTCTCGCGATGAGGATCCGCAAGCTCTTAGAAGAGATCGAAGGCGTCAAGGTGCCTATGGGGATCCTTGATATAACCTTCTACAGGGATGATCTCTCGATGCTCTCGGCTCACCCGGTCGTAAACGGTACGGATATCCCGTTCGATGTAAATGATAAGAAGATAATTTTGGTTGATGATGTTCTCTATACGGGCAGGACCACAAGGGCCGCCATAGAGAACATTTTCGATATGGGGCGCCCTGCGAACATCCAGCTCGCGATCCTGATCGACAGAGGTCACAGGCAGCTGCCTTTCAGGGCTGACTATGTCGGCAAGAATGTTCCGACCGCGCTCTCCGAGCACATCGACGTTGAGGTCAAGGAAGTCGACGGACAGGACAGGGTAATTCTGCTGAAAGAGGAGGAATAACGAAAATGGGACTTAAGAGTAAAGATCTCCTCGGTATGAAGCAGCTTACCGCAGAAGAGATCATGGAGATCCTTGATACGGCCAAGACGATGAAGATGGTCATCGCTTCGGCCAACAAAAAGACAAGCCACCTGCAGGGCAAGTCTGTAGTAACGCTCTTTTACGAGAACTCGACAAGAACAAGGCTTTCTTTCGAGCTTGCTTCGAAATACATGGGATCGGCTTCAGCCAACATCTCAACATCCGGAAGCTCAGTAAACAAAGGCGAGTCGCTCCTTGATACAGCAAGGACGATCGACATGATGGGCACGGACATCATCATAATGAGACACAACCAGTCAGGCGCACCGCACTTCATCGCGCCTTACCTCAAGGCATCCGTAGTCAACGCAGGAGACGGCATGAACGAGCATCCGACTCAGGCCCTCCTCGACATGCTTACAATGTATGAGAGATTCGATACTTTTGAGGGCAAGAACATCGCGATCTGCGGCGACATCTACCACTCAAGAGTAGTAAGATCCAACGCGATCGGCTTATCCAAGCTCGGCGCAAAGGTAAGCGTATACGGACCTAAGACCATGATGCCCGTAGGTATCGAGAATATGGGCGTAAGGATCGCGGACAGCGTAGCAGACTGCATCAAGGATGCTGACGCGGTTATGGGCCTCAGAGTACAGCTCGAGAGACAGCAGAAATCGCTCTTTCCATCGATCGCGGAATATGCAAAGTTCTACGCAATCACACCTGAGATGCTCGCGCTCGCAAAGCCCGATGCATTCCTCATGCACCCGGGTCCCTGCAACCACGGCGTAGAGCTCCCGACGGCAGTTTACGACTGCGACCAGTCGGTCATCAACGAACAGGTAACTAACGGAGTCGCAGTCAGAATGGCAGTTCTGTACCTGCTCATGGCAAGGAGGAACAATCTGTGAGAATCATCTTAACTAACTGCAAAGTATATAACGACGCTGCTAAAACAAAGATCTACATCGAAGACGGCAAGTTCTCTAACGTATTCGCTGAAGACCAGGCAGACAAGATCATTGACCTTAAGGGTGCAACGGTAACACCGGGCCTCGTCGACATGCACTGCCACTTAAGAGAACCGGGCGGTGAGTACAAAGAGACGATCGCTACCGGCACGGCTTCCGCAGCAAAGGGCGGCTACACATCGATCTGCCCGATGCCTAACACAAATCCTGTAGCAGACAATGCTGCAGTGATCAGCGGAATCCTTAAGAAAGCTAAAGAAGCAGATAACTGCAGAGTATATCCGATCGGCGCAGCGACCAAGGGCATCGACGGCGAGCTCATCTCAGAGATGGGTCTCATGAAGGAAGCAGGAATCGTAGCAGTATCTGATGACGGACATCCTATCAAGAATGCAGGCATCATGAGAAAGGTCCTGGAGTACGCTTCAGACTTCGATCTTCCGGTGCTCAATCACTGCGAAGACAAGAGCCTCTCGGAAGGCGCGATGAACGAGGGAGTTACTTCCACAACGATCGGTATCAGGGGTATTCCTACCGCAGCTGAAGACATCATGATCGCCAGAGATATCATCCTCTCCGAGTACCTCGATATCCCTGTACACATCTGCCACGTCTCCACAAAGGGCGGCGTCAGAATGATCAGAGATGCCAAGGCAAGAGGCGTCAAGGTCACATGCGAGACTTGCCCGCACTACTTCACACTGACAGACGATATGTGCGAGACATACGACACGAACTTCAAGATGCATCCGCCGCTCAGGACCGGAGATCACGTTGACGCGATCATCGAAGGAATCAAGGACGGAACGATCGATGCGATCGCCACAGACAACGCGCCTCATCATGCTGACGAGAAGGTGTGCGAATTTTCTGTCGCTTTGAACGGCATTTTAGGGTTTGAGACTGCCTTCGCTTTGGGGTACACTTATCTTGTAAAGACAGGTGAGATCACGCTCGAGAAGCTCATCGACCTTATGTGCTTCGGACCTTCAAAGATCTTGAAGCTCGGAAGGGGCGGCATGAACGTCGGTGACGATGCTGATCTTGCGGCCTTCGATCTTGATAATGAGTTTGTTTTCGACAAGGAGAAGATGCTCTCCAAGTCCAGAAACACTCCTTATGACGGATGGAAGCTCTACGGTGAGACGATACTGACGATGATGGGAGGAAAAGTAACTTATGATAAACTTTGCTGATTACCTCGTTAAGAAGATCGAGGAGATGGACAACCCGACCGTTGTAGGTCTCGATCCCAAACTTGAATACATTCCGGACAGTATCAAGGATTATTCCGAGCAGCTTTTCCCTGAAGAGCCCACAAAGGCTACGGCCAAGGCAATCTGGCTCTTCAACAAAGAGATAATCGACCAGGTATGCGACATCGTACCTGCCATCAAGCTCCAGTTCGCTTACTATGAGATGTACGGCGTTGACGCCCTCAAGACCATGCTCCTTACCGCAAGATATGCGCAGAGAAGAGGCATGATCGTCATCGGCGACTGCAAGAGAAATGATATCGGATCCACGGCAACGGCTTATGCTGAGGCCATCATCGGTAATACTGACATTCTCCTTGGCGAGACCATGGAGATGAGCGGCTTTGATGCCTGCACAGTTAACGCTTACCTCGGCATCGACGGCGTCCAGCCTTTTATCGATGTCGCGAAAAGAGACGGCAAGGGCATCTTCTGCCTCGTAAGAACATCCAATCCTTCCGCAGGAGATTTCCAGGACTTAGAGCTCAAGGACGGCCGCAAGCTTTATGAAGCAGTTGCAGAGAAGGTCAATGAGTGGGGCAAGGACGTTGTAGGCGAAGAGGGATTCTCCTCTGTTGGCGCAGTAGTCGGTGCCACATGGCCCGAGCAGGCAGTAGCTTTAAGAAAGCTCATGCCTAACGCATTCATCCTCGTTCCGGGCTACGGAGCACAGGGCGCAGGCGCTGATGAAGCAGTCGCAGGCTTTACCGCAGAAGGCAAGGGCGCGATCGTTAACAGCTCCAGAGCCATCATGACGGCATGGAAGAAGAGAGAAGACTTAGAGCCTGAGGAATTCGGCGTAGCCGCAAGGCAGGAAGCTCTCGACATGAAGGAAAAACTCAACGCAGCATTGAAGAACCGCAAGTACGTTTAATGGAATATAAGCAAGAATACAAAATCAAGTTAGTCTCTAAGGAATTTCTTAACAGCGACACATGCTATCTGGGATTTGAATGTCCCGGGATCGCAAGATCCGCAAAGCCCGGCCAGTTCGTAAACATCTCTGCCGGCACACAGTTTCTTAAGAGACCTTTTGGAATAGCAAGCACAGATAAAGACAACGGAATCTTTTACATCGGCGTTAAAGTCGTAGGCAAGGGCACCAAGGAGATCTCAGATTTTGAGGAAGGCGCCCTCTTTGACTGCCTCGGCCCTTTGGGCAACGGCTTTGACTTCGGAGACTTCGAGAACATAATCCTCACGGGCGGCGGCACCGGTGTGTTCCCGATAAACTTCGCTTATGAAGAGCTTACCTCATGCGGTAAGTCTGTTTCAGTCTGCGAAGGCTTCAGGGACGCCCGACAGGTTATCTTAAGCAAGCCGGGATATGTTCTTACGACAGACGCAGGTGACATGGGCATCAAGGGTACTGTTATCGCAGGCCTTGATACTATTGAGATCGCTGACCCTGCAAAGACACTCATCTGCTGCGTTGGCCCCATCCCCATGATGAAGGCAGTAAGCTCCTGGGCAGAAGAAAAGGGCATGAAGTGTCTCGTATCCATGGAACAGAGAATGGGGTGCGGTGTTGGCATCTGCCTCTGCTGCACAGTCAAGGTAAAGGACGACGGTCCTGACGGTTTTAAGAACGTCAGGTGCTGCAAGGAAGGTCCTGTTTTCGACAGCAGGGAGGTGGTCTGGTGAGCGCTTCTTTGAATGTTAATGTAGGCAAGGTAAGCCTCAAGAGCCCTTTGATCCTCGCTTCCGGCACATGCAATTTCGGAAGGGAACTTGCAGAATACTATGACCTCTCGATCCTTGGCGGTATCTCATCCAAGGGACTTACGATAAAGCCCAGAGCAGGCAACCCCGGTGTAAGAGTAGCCGAATGCGCTTCGGGAATGCTTAATTCCGTTGGCCTTCAAAACCCGGGCGTCCATTACTTTATCGAGAATGATCTTGACTTCATGAAGGAATCCGGCGCAGGCGTCATCGTCAATGTCGCTGGACATTCTTTCGAGGACTATATCGACATGGTCACAACGCTCGATCCTCACAAGGATAAGATCGATGCGCTCGAGATCAATCTGTCATGCCCGAACGTCAAGGCCGGATGCATGACGATCGGCAGTGACCCGGAGGCCATCAAGGCGATCACTTCAAAGCTCAGGAGCCTTACTGATCTGCCTTTGTGGATCAAGCTCACACCGAATGTTACCGATATCAAGGCAACAGCGCTGGCTGCCCAGGAGGGCGGTGCTGACGCGGTCGTCCTTATCAATACACTCATGGGCATGCGCATCGACATCAGGACCAGAAGACCGGTGCTTACCAATAACACAGGCGGATATTCCGGTCCTGCAGTTAAGCCTGTAGCGATCCGCATGGTTGCAGAGTGCTCGCAGGTACTCGATATCCCGATCGTAGGATGCGGCGGCGTCGCTGATTATAAGGACGTCATCGAGTTCATGATCGCAGGCGCATCTGCTGTTGAGATCGGCACGGCATGCCTCGTTCATCCCGCAGCTCCGGTTAAGATCACTGAAGATCTTGAGAAGTACTGCGAGGAGAATAAACTTAATTTGAAAGACTTAACCGGCACATTACAGCGCTGGTAGGAACAGGAGATAGATCTATGGAAAACACCATCATCGAAGCGCTTTTCGCGACAAACGCCATCAGGGTAGCTCCTGAGAACCAGCCTTTCTGGTACACATCAGGAAGACTCGGACCTTTCTTCATCAACACGCACTTCCTGCTCGAGAACGAAGCAGCTGCAGGCGAAGTCCTGAAGAGGATCGAGAAGGCGATAGCTGACAATAAGCTCACTGCACCCGAAGAGATCTTCGACATGATGCTCGCTTATTACAACAAGGGCGGCACGTTCAAGATGGTTTCCGATAAGCTCGCTGAAGCTGCTAAGGGACTTGATTTTGATTACATCTCAGGCGGTGAGAGAAGAGACTATTTCTTCTCCATGATGCCCGCATACCTTTTAGGCAAGCCTCATCTCACGATCTACAAGGACATGACATCCGTATATTCAGAGAACATCGAAGGACCTGCCGTAGATACCAAGGATATTGACCTTACAGGTAAGAAGGCTCTTCATATCGCAGACCTTATCACAGAAGCTTCATCCTACGAGAGAGCATGGATCCCTGTAATCAGAGGATTAGGCTCTGAGATCACTGACACTGTCGCAGTAGTAGACAGATGCCAGAACGGCAGAGAGGTGTTGAAGAACCTCGGCGTAGAGCTCCACGCTCTTACAGGTATCGACAAAAACCTTTTTGATGAAGCTACCGATAATGGTATTATTAACGAAAAGCAGAAGGAGATGATCCTTCATTTCCTTGAATCTCCTGCAGATTACATGACTGCCTTCCTGAAGGCTAACCCCGGCTTTATCGATGCTGAGATCGCCAAGGGCGGCAAGAATAAGGAGAGAGCTGAACTCGCAATCGAGAAAGGATACTGCTGATATGATGAAAGATCCCTATGCCAACCTGTATGATATAACAGAGATCCACGATCTTCGTGACGTAATTAAGCACAGAGTTAAGGATTTCCCGCAAAACCCTGTTTTCCTCGTTAAGGAGAAGAGGGGCGGAGAATATGTCCCGATCTCTACAGAGAAGTACGATCACGACATCGATTCGCTCGGTACATATTTCCTCAACACCGTCGAAAAGGGCGCGCGCGTCGCGATTTTCGCCGAGACAAGATACGAATGGTACACCACTTATCTGGCTACTACCAACGGTACAGGCTGCGTAGTTCCTCTCGATAAGGAGCTTCCGGTAGATGACGTATACAACATGCTTACCAGAGCTGAAGTAAACATCATCGTTTTCTCCAAGTCAAAGCTCGACATCATTAACCAGGTGTACGGAAAAGTAGATACAGTTAAGTACTGGATCTGCATGGATGAGACAGATGACGACAGATTCCTTTACTACAACGACTGCCTCAAGATCGGTGAAGCGAAGCTCGCAGCTGGCGATAAGGTCTTCACAGAGGCTACGATCGATCCTGAAGAGATGACGATCCTTCTGTTTACATCAGGTACCACAGCTAAGTCTAAGGCTGTTATGCTCTGCCAGCGAAATATCTGCAAGAACCTCATGTCGATGTTCTCGATGCTCTATATCGATATCAACGAAGTCTGGCTTTCAGTACTTCCTTTGCATCACACTTATGAGTGCACCTGCGGCTTCTTGGGCCAGGTCTACAGAGGTACTACTGTTGCCATCTGCGAAGGTTTGAGATACATAGCGCAGAACATTCAGGAAGCAAGACCTACGGCTATCCTTATGGTTCCCGTTATGCTCGAGCTCTTCTACAAGAAGATCATGAAGGGCGTTAACGCAGATCCTAAGAAGGCTAAGAAGCTTAAGACAGGTATAAAGCTTGCAAGGACACTGCATCTTTCCAACAAGATGAGAAGAAAGCTCTTCAAGCAGATCCACGATGTATTCGGCGGCAGGATGAGACTTATCATCCTGGGCGGCGCTCCGGTTAACCCTGAGATATTGCAGTTCTTCCAGGACATCGGTTTCTTATGCGTTCAGGGCTACGGCCTTACTGAGTGCGCTCCTATCCTTGCACTTAACCGTGACGTTGCATTTAAGAACCACGCAGCAGGTCTGCCTCTTCCGGGCTGTGAAGTTAAGATCCTTGATCCTGACTCTGACGGCATCGGCGAGTTCATCTCCAAGGGCGATAACAACTTCCTCGGTTACTACAACGATCCCGAGAATACAGCGATCGCACTTGATAAAGACGGTTACTATCACACCGGTGACTTGGGCTACATCGATGAGGACGGCTTCTGCATCATCACAGGCCGTAAGAAGAACGTTATCATCGCCAAGAACGGCAAGAACGTTTTCCCTGAAGAGATCGAGTATCTTTTGAGCCTTAGCCCTTACGTAGCAGAGTCTGTCGTATCAGGCGTTGAAGATAAGGTAAAGGACGACATCGTCGTAACTGCAACGATCTTCCCGGATCTCGAGGAGATCAAGGCAAAGCTCGGCACGGAGGAAGATCCTACCGAAGAGCAGATCATGGCGATCTTAAAGGAAGTTGTCACTGCCACGAATGAGAAGCTCGAAAGTTATAAGAAGATCAAGAACACAGTCTTGAGGATGACGGAGTTCGAGAAGAACACATCCAAGAAGATTAAGCGTTATTAATTTGAGGGGGGCGTGACCCCCTCTTTTTTTGTCCGCTGCTGAATAATAGAGATAGTTTGTAATCAAATCTCCCTAGAGAAGCGATTTCGATTACAGTTTTTGTTGGATATGTATTCGTTTTTTCAAAAGTGATGTCTTATGATTACTTTTTCAAAGCTGATTGTATTCAATTATTCGAAAAGTAGATAAAAGGCATACATATTTTCGAGAAATTGTAATCAAAAAATTGAAATCGCAAAAACTTGATTAAATTTCCGAGTCTGGAACTATTCAAAACTGAAAAAAACACAATTTCTGAATACATATGAAGCAGCTACATTTGTTGAGTTATAATATCAACTGATTTGATTAAATGAGGTGTTTATATGTTTAACGACAGTGATTGCCAAAGGATATTAGAGCAGGCAATGTCAACAACGGCAGATTTTGCCGAGGTGTATCAGGAGGTTACTGAGGCCAAGTCGGTCAGCCTTCTTAACGGTCAGGTCATAAGAGCCGCTACAGGCTACGATTCCGGTACTGGTATCAGACTCTTGGCCGGAACCAATTCAGTCTATGTTTATTCAAGTGATAACGATATCGAAGTCCTATTGAAGCTTGCCAAGGAAGCTGCAGCAGCCATCAAGGGCAACGACAAGGGCGCTATCGAAGCACTCAAGGAACTGTGCAAGACGACCAAGTCAACCATCGAGATCGATCCGATGTCAGTCCCGAAGAAGGACATGGTCGATTTCTTGAGAAAGTCATCGGATTACGCGCTCAGTTACAATCCGCTGATCACTCAGGCGGCTTCAAGCCTTGCAGCAACAACAAGGACTGCCAAGATCATCAACACCCGAGGCGTGAACGCTGAAGATACCACCAAGAGGATCAGGCTCTCAATCGAGACTATCGCTACAAAAGACAACGAGAAGCAGAGCGGCAGGGTAGCTCCGGGAATGATGCGCGGATATGAGTTCATCAATGAGTATCCGATAATCGATAAGACCCGCGAAGCTTGCGATACGGCCATCAGAATGGTCAACGCAGGTTATGCGCCTTCAGCAAAGATGCCTGTTATATTAGGCAACGGCTTTGGCGGAGTTATATTCCACGAGGCATGCGGACATGCTCTTGAAGCAACATCAGTAGGCATCAAGATGTCCTACTTCACAGATAAGCTCGGTGAGCAGATAGCTTCTCCTATTGTAAGCGCGAGAGATAATGCCCGGATCGACGGCGCCTGGGGATCTTACGGCACAGACGATGAAGGCAACACTTCATCAGATCTGCTCCTCATTGAGAATGGCATACTCAAGAATTACCTGATCGACGAGCTCGGCGCACGCCGTATGAACGCAAAGCCGACGGGCTGCGCTAGAAGACAGAATTATTCATATGCTCCGACATCCCGTATGAGCAACACATATATCTGCAACGGCGAGACAGATCCCAAGGACATCATCGCAAATACCGAGTATGGTCTCTATTGCACACAGATGGGCGGCGGCTCGGTCGATACTTCCACGGGCGACTTTAACTTCGCTGCCAACGAAGCTTTCATGATAAGGGACGGCAAGATCGCAGAGCCCGTAAGAGGAGCGACTCTCATCGGCAAGGGCCAGGAGA
>JAEFBB010000002.1 GCA_016292215.1 Saccharofermentans sp.
GAAAGCTTGAAGAAATAAGCTTCCTCGGACGCCTCGGTTACCTCTCTTCCGCAGTCAGGGCACTTGCCGTCAACGAGCTGGCTCTCTGTCCAGAAAGACTCGCAGGGTGTGCAGTACTTGCCCGTGTAAGCTCCCTTGTAGATGTAGCCGTCGTTGTAGAGCTTTTCGAACATGTTCTGAACAGTCTTGATATGGTAATCGTCAGTAGTCCTGACGAATCTGTCGTACTTGATGCCGAGCGTTGCCCAGAGCTTTTTGAAGTTGGCGACGATCTCGTCAACATAAGCCTTAGGAGTAATACCCATCTCCTGAGCCTTCTTCTCGATCTTCTGACCGTGCTCGTCTGTACCTGTGGAGAACATTACATCATAGCCCTGCATTCGCTTCATTCTTGCGATTGCGTCGCATGCAAGAGTCGAGTAGCAGTGTCCGATATGCGGATTGCCCGACGGATAATAGATCGGTGTCGTGATGTAGAATGTCTTCTTTTCAGCCATGATGTTCCTCCCCGCGCGTATATTAAAGAGTGCGCGTAATTAAATGATTATAGTGATTTATCTTTGTATTTTCAAGAATTGGGCTGTGGAGTGTGTTTTTCGATAAGCGCGGCAAAACCATTCACCACAAAATCGTTCTTTTCGCAAAAAAGTACTACTTTTTTCGAAAATGGTATCCACAAAAAGCTGAAAATTAGAAAAATGTGGATACTCCTATCACTCCGAAAAACACCTTCAGTCTCAAAATTAGTCAAATAGTCTCATTTTCGGGGGCAAATTTTCAATTTCAAGCAATTTACACCCACATCCGGAATTCAGCTTCATATAATGATGCAAACATTCCAGGAGGATAAGGTTATGCCATTAAAAACATCCTTAAGAGCTCGATATGAACTGATTCTTAAAACCATAACTGAATTGGATGAGAGGATTCAAAAGCTGCCAGAAGGCAGAATCATTGTTAAGCATCATAAAACTTCAACTTTCTATGAGCATTACCAAAACGATTCCGTACACTACCTGAACAAAAATAACGCCCAGACGGTAAAAGACTTATCTCAAAAGCATTACCTCAAGAAAGTTCTGAAAGCAGCAAACCAGGAAGCAGAGGCGCTTGAAAGAGCATTAAAGTTGTTTCCTGAGATCACTATTGAAGATATTTACGATTCACTTCCTGAAGAATTGAGAATCAATACAAAGCCAATAGTCATTGGCGATGATCAGTATATTAACAAGTGGCTGGAAGCCCCTTATCAGCGAAAGCCTTTCAAGAAGGACGATCCTGAATACTATTCCCTCAAAGGCGACCGTGTCAGGTCAAAATCCGAGATAATCATTGCAGACAGGCTTTACGCGAAAGGCATTCCCTACAAATATGAATGTCCTCTTAAAATAGGGAAAAAGATCATTCATCCAGATTTCAGCATTCTGAGGATGAGCGACCGTCAAATCGTCTATCATGAACACTGCGGGATGATAGACAAGGAAGATTATGCACGAGATATGGTAAAACGCGTAAAACTGTACTCAACAGCCAAGATATATCAAGGTGACAGACTGTTTTTCACCTTTGAGACTTCCGATGACTCAATAGATGTCAACATGATCGATGATTTCATCGAAAAGAACTACAGGTGATCAGCTCTCAGAAGCGATCTTATAAGCTTCCTTCTTGTTCATGCCCGTGTATTCGGATACTACGGCAGCGATGTCCTTTGAGGACATGCCTTTCTCTTTAAGCAAAGCGATGAGCGCCGTGCCGTCGCCGGCTTCCACCATCGTCTTCTGCTCAAGAGGCTCCAGGCAGATGCAGAATTCGCCGCGCGGCTCATTTGAAGCATAATACGAGACCGCTTCCGCGACGGTCATCCTGAGCACTTCTTCGTATTTCTTCGTAAGTTCGCGGCACAAAGCAATCTTATTGCCGCCGAAGCCGTTCTCAGCCAGTTCATCGAGAAGCTTCTTCAGGCGGTGCGGAGCCTCATAAAGCACGATGGTCTCGCCGATCAGCGTCAGAGCCTTTAGTCTCTCGCGTCTTTTCGAGCCCTCCGAAGGAAGGAATCCTTCGAAATGGAAATATCTCGTATCAAGACCGGAAATGCTGAGAGCAGCTGTCACAGCGGAAGGTCCCGGAATAACTGTGATGTCGATATCATTCTCAGCGGCAAGGAGAGCCAGATCAGCGCCCGGATCGCTTATGGCAGGCATGCCGGCGTCAGATACTTCAGCGACGTCGAGGCCCTGCTTCAGAAGGTCTATAATGCCGTTGCCGCTGGCAGCTTTGTTGTGCTCGTGGTAAGCGATAAGACGCTTTCCGGTGATGCCGAGGTTCGACAGCAGAATGCCCGTGACTCTTGTGTCCTCACAGGCAATAACATCAACGTTTTTGAGCACTTCGCAAGCTCTCGGAGACATATCGTCAAGGTTTCCGATCGGTGTTCCAACTAGATAAAGCAATCCGTATGTTCCTCCTCATATATGTGTACAGCCTGTCTGGTGAGACCGCCGGATCCTTCTTCGTTGATGAATAAAGGCGGCAGCGCTTTAAACTCGGCATTCGGAGCGCCTTTCTTCCCTGCTATCAGAGCCAGGAAAGCGGGCTTTCCGGCATTTGCATGCACAGTAAGAAGCCTGACAGGAGTGATCTTATATTTCGAGTATAAAGCAAAACATTCGGGCACACGGTCGGGACTGATGCACATGACCGCATATCCGCCGCTCGTACGGGTCCTCAAAGACTGTACGCGGATAAAGTCCTCCAGCACGCCGCTATCAGCAAAGCGCGCAGCGGCCTCATGTTCGGATTTGACAGCTGTATCTGTGACAGATCCTTTCGTGCCGTCATAAAAAGGCGGGTTCATGAAGACCACGTCGTAAGCCTTGTTCTTCAGTTCCGGAGGAAGGTCTCTGAGATCGCAGTTATATGCGCTTACACGTTCCTCCAGATGATTGAGCCTGATGTTTTCACAAAACACCTTGTAAGCCAATTCAACAAGCTCTACGCCGTCAATACGGGCGTTCTTGCAGCGCGCTGATGCAAGCAGTGAGACACCGCCCGTACCGCTGCCTAATTCGAGCATTTCGCAGGGTTTGCCCTTGCGCGCGAAAGATGCCGCAAACCACGCCAAAAGCACACTTGCGGTATCAAGCTTATAGCAGTCTTTGTGCTGCAGGAGCTTTAAGCCGTCGCGCCCGAGATCTTCGGGGACGATCTTCCCGCCTTCTATTGTCACAGTCATTGAATCAGACAAGTGAGTCATACCATCCGTTATCAGCTTACGCAGAGAATAATAACAGAATCATTATACTCCTGCACAATCTCCATTATTTGGCAAGCTCACTGTCACTTCTCGTTTGAAGAAGCTTTTCGAGCCCGTTTTCGAAGTGTGATTCAAGGAGCTTCTTCTTATCGAAATAGGTTTGAAGTTCCTTGTCCAGCAAATATATTTTTTCCTTTGAAGCCTGGATCACCTCGGGCTGTGCCGAACGGTATACACGGACCTGCGCGTCAGCATCATCTTTCTTCTTGTTGGTGATATTGATCTTGTAATCTACAGCTGCGCGTTCTGAGAGTATATGCAAAAGTTCCTTAAGCCCTTCGAAAAATTCTTTGTCAGGCTCCAATGCCTGTTCCTTTGCATCTCCGGCCTCTTTCTCGAGGACACGGATACGTGTAGGCGTAAGGTCTTCATGAAGATCTATGCTGCTTACCTTAGTCCATCTGCCCTTGCAAAGGATACGCCCCAGCAGAGCTTCAAAATCAGACGGATCAGCCATGAGCATATTCGAGAATCGCTGTTCCGCATCTGAGTAGAATCCTTTATTCATTGAATTCAAAGCTTTTTCCAAAGGAAGACCGAAGAACAAAGAGATTCCGTAGCCTACACCGCAGGACTTGCATTCATATATGCGTTTTTCCTTGTTGAGGATCAGCTGTGCAGCACACTTTGAACACAGGATCGTCTTATTTTCATCTACTGCTTCAGTATCATAAGACGTTTCAGAAGCTGATTCCACGCTTTTATCCTCAACGGAACCTTTACCACACATCGGCTCGATCTCTAAGAGCTGCAAATATTGCTGATTATACTGCTCTTTGATATCAGCGATCCTTTCCCGGTACGGCTTCTGCCCTGACTCGCCGATTCTGACGATTTTTTTCAAATCATTACTTGTCCAGGCGGTTTTGATAGTGCTGTAGATAAAAAAGCCTCCGAAAAGCAGAGAAAAAGCAATCAGATTACCTATAAGCTGAGCTTTGAGGTTTGTTTGGTCGAAAAATCCTCCGGCCATAGAAAAAGCAAAGTTTAATATCAGAGCAAGCCCGATCGTAATGATACCCATAATCCAGCCCTTTCTCTTGCTTTCCAGTTCTTTTTCAGCCTTTTTGAACTTGCCCTTATTCGCGTCGGCTCTGACAACATAGCCTTCTTTTTCCGCAGCCTTGATGGACCCGACAAGATCCATCATGGAAGACAACTTCTTGAAGTATTCTTGATTTGCACCTGAAGTAAGATTTTCCGCGCGGGAAACTGCTTCTTTTACCTTTGAGAGATTATTCCTGCTAACGTTATCCGGATCTTTAAGATCATCTGCCGATGTCAGACCTGCTTCGCAGAAAACAAGTCCGCGCAGCGATTCAAAAACCTTCTCATTTTTGGCCAATATCAAGTTGTATTTCTCTTTGGCAGCGACAAAATCCTTTTGCTTCAGGCATTCTTCAGCCTGCAAAAGGATCTCATCACCATGGAAATCAACAATATCAAAATGGTTTCCGCAGAACGGACAATCGAAAAACTCCTGATCTGAATCAAAATACAGGACGCCGCCGCATTTAGAACATGTATAACTCTTAAGTAAAGCCATAGAAGGATTCCCCCACACAAAATCCGACCCAAACCTACAAAAACAATATTAACAGATTTTCGGGCAAAAACATAAAAAACAGCGCGCTCCCGAAGGAACGCGCTGCAATCTACTAATCGAATTTGCCGATTACGTATCAGCCTTCAGCGATAGCGCCTGTAGGGCAGGAAGCTTCGCAAGCACCGCAGGATACGCAAACATCGGGATCGATGTTGTACTGTGTATCACCCTGAGAAATAGCTCCAACGGGGCAGCCGTCAGCGCATGTTCCGCAAGATACGCAAGCGTCAGAAATTACATATGCCATAAAAATTATCCTCCTATTCGAATAGTGGCTTGATTATTTCACAAAACTAAGATTTCTACAAGTAATAGAAAGGGTGTTTTTTGTAAAACACCCTTTTAGCCTTATATTATTGACCTAAAAACCGACATCGGTCGGAAACGCTTATCCCCTGTTTTCAGGCTTCTCCATCGTCTTCAAAATCGGAATCTGAATAAGAATCTTCATTCTTATTGCCGCCCTTGCCGTTACCCGGATTGCGCTTTGCCATATCATGGTTCAGGTCTTCAATGTCTGACCAGGAGAATTTCTCGATCTCTGTGTCGCTCTCTGTTACAAACTTAACGTTGAGCGTCTCTTCTATGTAGTTAACATCAGTGACAACGCCAACACCTACGGGTGTCCTTACTCTCGAGCCCAGGTCAGGAAGCCTTCTGTGAGCGTCTTCGTATGCTTCTTTTTCGAACTGGAGGCAGCACATAAGCCTGCCGCATGCACCGTTGAGCTTACCGGGGTTAAGAGAAAGACCCTGTGATCTTGCGAGCTTAAGGTTAACGGGCGCAAAGTGATTGAGGAAAGAGCAGCAGCACAGCTCTCTTCCGCACATACCGATACCTCCTACGAGCTTGGCCTGGTCTCTCGAACCGATCTGACGGAGCTCGATCCTCGTACGGAATGTATAAGCGAGATCCTTTACGAGCTCTCTGAAGTCTACTCTTCCGTCAGCCGTGAAATAAAACGTCAGTTTCTTGCCGTCAAAAGAATATTCGCAGTCTACGAGATTCATCTCAATGCCGCGTGCCGCGATGAGTTCTTTGCACTTGAAGAATGCTTCCTTTTCCTTGGCGCAGATGTCGTAATACTTCTCAAGTTCCTTCTCTGATGCCAAACGCTTTACAAAAGGGATCTCCTCACTTGTCTCTTCGACGTAAGGCTCCTGCGCTACGAAAGCTATCTCTTCGCATGCCTCGGTATCTATCATTACCGCATCGCCCAAAGTAAGCGACAGGCCGTCGCAGCGGTATCTTAACGTGACACCTGCATCTCTTGTTCTTAAGTTAACGATCTTCATTTCTTGAGCTCCTCATGTATACGGAGAAGCATGGCAGAAGCTGAGGAATCAAAGTTCGAATTGACTTCGAGCGCTCTTAAGAAAGTGTTCACCGCTTCTGTGCATCTTCCGAGTTTAAGTGTTGATATATGTTTGTTGGAGGCAACGAAAGTCTCTATCGCCTCACGGTCAAGTTCGTTGTTTATCTTGCGGCAGTCAGGATAATTGATAAGTCTTGCCGCATCATCTAAGAATAACAGGATCGCTGAAGCAACGATCTTGCTGTCATCTTTAAAGCTTGTCAGCACATCCACAAAGTCTTCGAGCACATCGATGTATGAGCTTGTCGGCATTGCGATCATGATGCTGTTTATCTCGTGTCTTAAGCTTACGCCGGAATCCTCCATCGCAAGGCTTATGGCCTTTCCGGGGATCCTTCCGCTGTTATATACCGCGCTCTTGATCTTAGCTTCATCAAGATCGGGGCAATTGGCCTTTACTATCTCTTCTAACTCTTCTTCGCTGTAGGGATCAAGCTTGATCTCAGTTACTCTGGACATGACAGTATCAAGCACCTGATCTGTATTAGAGCTCGTAAGAATGAATACGACATCCTTCCTGGGCTCTTCCAAAGACTTAAGCAGAGCGTTCTGGCTCTCGACTCCGAGATAATCGAAGTCGATAATGAATGTCTTTGTCCTCGCAAACTGGGGCTTTAAGTAAGACTCAGCCACAACGTGGTCTTTGATGAAATCCACCTTGACATTCTTAGTGTCCGAAGGCTCATAAACCCTCGTGACATCAGGCGTCGTGAAGTTATCGAAATACTTGCAGTTGCTGCACACTCCGCATGCACCGTCAGATCCCGCATCAGGACACATCAGGGCCTTTGCAAACTCTTCGGCAATAAGTCTCTTGCCCGAGCCTGCAGGACCTGAGAGCATATAAGCGCCGCTGCCGCGCCTCCGGGCTTCAGCAGCTAATCTCATCTTGATCTGCTTCTGACCTGTAATGCTTGAGAAAGCCATCAGATCTTTCCTTCCAACGTCTTTAATATCTGCGCAAAGATCTCGTCTATGCTGTTCGTAGCATCGATCGTAACGATGCGTCCGTCTGAACTCTTCGCAAGTTCAAGATATCCTTTTCTTACATCTTCCTGGAACTTCAAGCCGGCAAGCTCGATGCGGTCAGATGCTTCGCCTCTCTTGCCTCTTCTGGCCAAAGCCTCTTCGGCTGTTATGTCAAAGAAGAACGTGATATCAGGCTTAAGGCCGCCTGTAGCAGCCATATTGAGGCTTCCGACGAAGTCCATGCCCATGCCTCTGGCCATTCCCTGATAGGCGGAAGATGAATCGAAGAATCTGTCACAGAGAACGATCTTTCCTTCTTCCAGTGCGGGCTTGATGACCTCATCCGTGATCTGCGCTCTTGCAGCCTCAAATAAGAGAAGCTCTGTCCTTGCAGTCATCTGGGAATTCTTCTTATCAAGAAGGATCTCCCTGATGCGCTCGCCTATTACGGTGCCGCCGGGTTCTCTTACGAAGAGAAAGTCTTTGCCGTTTGATTCGAGGTGATTTTTGAGCATCTCGCACTGGGTGCTCTTGCCGCACCCGTCGATACCTTCAAAAGTAATGAATATGCCCTTCATCATCAGTTGAGATTAATATTCTTGAGAGATGCTATCTCAAGATATATTTCCTTGGTAATTCTTGCGTTATCGCTTCTGATGTCTTCGATGGTCTCGACCTTCTTAACATTCTTTGCGACCTCTGCATCTATCTCTCTGGAGCGCTTATTCTTATTTCTGCGCTCGGGGTTGAACTGCTTTCTGTTCTCGCCCTGCTGGTTCTGGTCGCGGTTGAACTTCTTATTCTGGTCACGGCCGCCCTGCTGTCTGTTGCGGCCCTGGTTTCTGTTGCCGCCCTCAGCCTGGATCTCGGCATTATCAGCGCGCTTATTGTTGTTATTGTTATCGTTACCGCCCTGTCTCTGACCGTTGTTTCTTCTTCTGCGGTTATTGCGGTTATAGTTGTTCTTACGTCCTTCCTGCTTTGCGGGATCGAACCTCTGGCGCTTCTCTTTATTCTGATCGTTACCACGATTGTCTGACTGCGGTACTGCTGCGCCCGGATTGTTTTCTGACATAAATTCCTCCATCTTTCTAAATGACGTGCCTAATTATAAACTGTGCTATCTGATAACTCAATTATCCGCGCTTCCGATATAAGGACACTTCCTTGTCATCAGGGTGATCTAGTCCCACATCTTTAAGCTCCCTCAAAGGTACGGTAACAAACGATCTGAGATTCCACCTCGGATGAGGCACCGTAAGCTCAGGCTTCATTATTACCCTGTCCCCGTAGAATATGATGTCGATATCGATCGTTCTGGGGCCCCAGTGAATCTCTCTGGTCCTCAACAGTTCGCTCTCGATCACGTGGATCTTATCGAGCAGCTCGAAAGGATCGATATCGGTATAAAAACCAACGCATGTATTGAGGAAATACGGCTGGTCTTCAAGTCCCACGGGCTCTGTCTCATAGATCGAAGCGGTCTTAAATCCTTCCACGCCGGGCAGTGCTTTCAAAGCATCTTCCGCAGCGAGGATATTAGCTTCCCTGTCGCCTAGATTGCTGCCCAAAGAGAGAATTACAAACTCTTTGCGTCTTCTGGTGATCTTAACTTCCATAGTCTCGAAAATACCCTTTATGGGTGCTTCAGGCTTTGACACGGTGACCGTAACCATCTCTATTCTGCTGTCTGTGCCAAGGACACCGTCAGATATCTTCTGCGCGAGGCTCTCGATGAGATTGCCCTTGTCTGAAGTGACAATATCCTTAGTGACATCGTAGATCTTCGAGTAATCAACGGTGTCAGATAATTCATCCGAATAGCATCCCTTTATCCTGTCCAAAAAGATATCCAAAGAGACAATGAATTTCTGGCCGTCCAGCTTTTCAAAGTCAAAGCAGCCGGTATGTCCTTCAAATTCCATTTTCGAGAGCGTTATCTTATCCAAATGCCGTTATTCCTTTCGAAGATCACATATTCGCAAACGCGTAGAACGTCTCGTCAAAGCTCTTTAAGGCGAGCCTTGACGCCGCGACGTTATGAACTCTCACGATCGAAGCGCCGACTGATGCTGCCGTGAACGAGAGTCCTGCCGTTGCATAATCGAGCTGTGCTTCGGTTGCCTGGTCGCCGCCTGCAAAGATCCTTGCATAGCGCTTTCTGGAAGCCGCATAAAGCACAGGATGCCTGCCCTGCATGCCGAGCGAGAGCAAAGATGCCGTAAGCTCAGCATCCTCGATCCTTGTCGTGCCGAATCCTATCCCGGGATCGGTCATTATCATGTTGTCTGCAAGGCCCGCTTTCTTGGCAATCTCAATGCTTTCTGTAAGTTCTCTTACGCATCTTCTGCTGATGGGCTCAAAAGCCGGGAAATCATCGCCTCTGGTCCTTCTGTTGAACATAAGGATACAGCCTGCGCCATTGTCTGCAACGACCTTTGCCATGTCGGGATCAACGAGGAAACCGTTGACATCGTTGATGATGTCAGCTCCTGCGGTGATTGCCTGAGCTGCGGTCTCAGACTTGTAAGTATCTACAGACAAGGGTATGTCGAATCTGCTCCTGATTGCAGTAAGTGACGGAATGAGCCTCTCGAGCTCTTCTTCTGCAGAGATCGGAACAGCCTTGGGGCCTGTTGATTCAGCACCGATGTCGATGCAATCAGCGCCTTCATTCACCATGCGCGCACACTGGTCGACAGCGGCATCAACATTCGTATATCTTCCTCCGTCGGAGAATGAATCCGGCGTGAGGTTTAAGATGCCCATGATGAGCGTTTTCCTGCCGAACTCGAGCGATCTGTTGCCGCACTTATATATTCCTGAAAATCTGCCGTCAGTTGAATTCATTAAGAGCTTACTCCCTTATACACCCGAACGCTGTCTGTTGATAAGCGCAAGGGCTTCGTTTCGGGTCCTGATATCAGATCTGCAGCCGCCTCTCATGGCGGAAGTAACAGTCTTTGAGCCGGGCTTTCTGATGCCTCTCATGGTCATGCAGAGATGCTCTGCTTCAATGACAACGCATACCGATCTCGCGTCAACGGCCTTCTCGATTGCATCGGCGATCTCTGAAGTGAGCTTCTCCTGAAGCTGGGGCTTTCTCGAAAGCGTATCTACTATTCTTGCGACCTTGGAAAGGCCGAAGATCTTGCCATCCTTAGGGATGTAAACTACATGCGCCTTTCCGTGGAAAGGAAGAAGGTGATGCTCGCACATTGAATAGAACGGGATGTCGCCGATGAGGATCATCTCGTCATTGCCTTCGCCGTGGAATGTCTTGATGTCCTTGTTGATGTCCCTGTGAAGTCCTGCGAATACTTCGGCATACATTCTCGCGACTCTCTGCGGAGTCTCAAGAAGGCCTTCTCTGTTGGGGTCTTCGCCGATGGCTTCGAGGATATCTCTTACGGCATTCTCGATCTTCGGGAGATCCATGTTCTGGCGGCTCTCCTCCGGGATCGAATTGTCATTTGCGTAATCGTACATTTATCTCACCTTCTTACAAATACTTTTTGCGATATTCCATGGGTGTCATGCCCATCTGCTTTCTGAAAGCAACGTTAAATCTCTGAGGTGATGAGAAGCCGGACTGCAGCGAGATCGCGGAGACTTTTATCTCGTTGTTCTGCAAGAGCTTGCAGGCCTTCTCTATCCTCTTCTTCATCAGATAGTTCATCGGGCTGATTCCGGTCTCGTCCCTGAAGGCGCGGGTAAAATATCCCTGGCTTAAGTAAACATACGAAGCCGCCTCGGATACGGTGATGCCCTGATCGAAATTCTCATCCATATAAAGCTTTGCGATCGCAACAAGTTCTTTGGCCTTGCCGTTCTTAACGCTTAAGCTCTCTTCCCATTCGCTTCTCAATGCTCTTGCGAGGATGATCATGAGCTCAACGGTAAGTGTGTGGACCATGAGATCTTTTGCGTAACGGTTATCTGAATGCTCGGAGACGATGCGCTCGGCAAGCTGGTTGATCTCTTTTTTCTCGTTGCCCTTGATGACAAAGAAAGGAAGTCTGATCATCTCGTTATCCTCGGTGATACCGAGGTCAGCAAACTTCAGGAAGCTCTCAAGAGTGACCTTTGCAAGAGATCCCGGGATGGAGACGCTTGGACCCGCATTGTTGTTCTTGGAATCCTTGCTCTTGGCAGAACTGCCTGTCTCCTTTGTGAGCTTGAGATCGGACGTGTCGTGAACAAAGCCGAAATAGAGATTGAGCATATCGGCCTTCTCGCTCTTGATCATGAGCTTGTGTCTTACGAGCGGTCTGATAACGACTACTGAACCCTTGGTGAGCTGGATAGTCTCACCGCCTATCACAGCTTCGATCTTGCCTTCGCGAAGACAGAGGAGTTCATGTGAATTATGCATGCTCTCTTCAGGTAAAAAGTCTTCTTTATCGTATGAATGCTCTAAGCCCTCGATAACGATAGGCACTGAGCCCTCAGATAAGAAGACGTCATCCTCGATAGCAGAAAGAAGCTTGTTTGCCATTTATTTAGCCCTCTTTTCAGATAAAATTGATCGCGTCGATATAGATCTCGCCGTTACGGTCTTTGTCTTCGATGTATATCCTGAGACTGTTAAGTCTGATAGGTCCGTCCTCGGAATAATCAAGAGTGATAGTCTGCCATGTGAGCTGCTGCTTGATCTCAGCCTCACCGAAGTCTTCTACAATGAGCTTTTTCTTCTTCTGGTCAGGATTAAAGATCGACAGCTGGATCCTTGATCTTCCGTATATTTCGATGGGCGCGAAAAGCGAAGCGTACTCAAGGCACGGTTCGAATCCGTAAAGTGACTTGTCGGTCTCGTAACGAATCCTCAAAGATGCGCCGCCCGTGAGCTTGTGGATATTATCCTGGGAGATGATTCCCTTGCCCTTGAAGGTCCTGTAGATCTCAAGTGTCTCAAACTCGGAATCAGGTGTCTTCTTGCCTACAAACTGCAGACTGTCGCAGTGAGTAAAGCTTAAGTCAGGTGCGAAATAAGCCGGATCCCTGTCGAATCTGAAAGGCAGGATCGGCAGATCTTCGCCGTTCTTGAGCGTGGCGTCGTGCGGGAAAGGCGTGAAGCCGTAAGTGATGGACTGCGGCTCTTCGATATCGTCTCTCCATACCATTACGCACATTCCGTAAAGGCTCTTTGCGTGCGCGGGATAGAAGATACGGTCTTCGCCTGCAATGGCAAATCCGGTGATCTCGCCCGTGGCATCCTGGCTGTTAAGGCCTGAATTAAGATTGCTGAATCTGATGATCCTCTTGTTGCCTGCGATCTCGATATCGTTAGGCTCAGGTGAAGACTTACTCATCTTCGGCGAGAAGTGCGTGCCGAGAGCGATGGTGGCAAGTCTAAGGCCCAGGATAAAGCTGATCGTCTTATCAGGCAGGAGCATATCGTGCATGCTGACGATACCCGAAGGCATTGTAAGCATTTTGGTAAACGCGGTGAAGTTCTCGTTGAATTCAAGAACGCTGTAAGGATTGTCGAAGTCAACGTCATTCGGATGCATTGTAACGAAAAGGATCGAAGGCATTACCGAATCATCGAAGACTTCCTTAGGCTCGAATACTTCAGCAAGCGTTGTAAGAAGGCCCATGAGGAAAAGGTCGTATCTTACATACTGGAGCTCGCCCTTGTCAGGAGAGAAGCAGAAGCCTCTTACCGCAAGATTCTTCAAAGGAACGAGCTTTGTCCTGTAGAGGATGGACATTCTGTACTTGGGCTTGATGAACTTCTTCTCGTCTTCCTCACTGAGCTTATAGGGATTGACCTTCTTCTCGGGGATCATGTTGAAGTCGAGCTGGCTTGCGGAAGAGAATGAGATATTCTCCCTGTGACCCTTGGTATCATTAAGCGAACTGCCGTCTGCAGTAGGGAAATCGATATCGAGAGGCTTGATGTCGTCAGGATCTTCGCCCTGCAAAGCTTTGAGCTCATCCTGCATGCCGATGTCGATATCACCGTTCTCGACAGTTTTCTTGTACTCTTCCTTGAGCTCAACGACCTTCTTCTTTCTCTTGTCGATCCAGAGAAGCTTCTCGTATGCTTCATCATCAAGATAAAGGCCCATATCGGTAACGACGTCCTTAAGGGCTTCTACCCTGTCCATCGCGAAAGGAGCGATCCAGTTTAAGATCGTTGAATCGTTATAAGCGAGATCTACAACACCGACAGGATATGAGATCTGGTCGCTCAGACGGTATGCGAAAGCAAATGCTGCAGATGAAACGCCTGCGAGCTTGTCGGTCTCCGTGACCTTGATCCACTCGGCATTCTTATAGTGTGACTTGTCCTTTGCGGGATACTCTTCCTCACCGTCTTCAAGGCCTGACCTTGAGGGCGAGAAGAATCTCAAGTAATTCATTACCTTGCGCTTGAGAGGAGCCTTTGTGGCATTGGCTTCCTTCATGGGGATCGAGAGGAAATCGGATCCTAAGAAGACCCAGACGTCACCGCATCTGATATCGGTAAGCACAGTCTGGTCCGTAAGGCACTTGAATGTGAATGTGTAAGCGTCACCTGATGCCTTGTAAGGCGGGATCGTAAAGCTGAATCTGCCCTTGGAAGTCGTTGTAGCTTCACGGCTAAGGATAACGCCGTAATCGGTATCGAGCTTACTGACCTTTCTGCCGTCAGTAGGGTCTTTGACTATCTCGAGCGTAACAGTGGCGCTCGGAGCGGCTATTCCTTCAATCTTCAGTTCAACTCCCTGCTGGAAAACACACTTGCTTGTAAGCCAGCTGGGCAAAATGATCGGATTAATCTGCATCTTTCGTTCCTCGTCAAAAGTGAGAATAGTTCTATCCGATTATTATACATTAAAAGAAAAATAAATAGAAATTTTGAAAATAGTGCGCGAAAATAGCGCAGATCAGTTCGAGACTTCGCCGATAAGCACTTCTATGCCCTTCGCGCGGCACAGGGCAACGCTCTCGGGAGAAGCACCCGAGTCAGTGACAAGATAGTCGATCCTGTCCGCAGGAATGAACGATGAAGCCGAATCAGTACCGAGCTTTGTGGAATCGATAAGGGCAACTATCTTCTTTGCACGGTCAGCGCAAAGACGTTTGAGCTCAAGCTCGAAGAAATTATCACCTGAAAGTCCGGACTCGGCAGAAAAACCGTTTCCCGAAACGAAATAAAACTCTGCAGAAAGTCTTCCGATCATCTCTTTAGATGAAAGTCCCTCAATGGCTCCGGAATGCGGTCTCAACATGCCTCCGAGGATAATGATCGACTTGAAGTTGCTGTTTCTCTGGAGCTCCATGGCCGTATGGATACCGTTCGTAATGACCGTAACGTCCTTTACCTTCTTGAGGTAAGGAATCATATGAAAGGTCGTCGAGCTTGCATCCATGAAAATGGTATTGCCGCTGCCGACAAGGCTTGCGGCCTTAGCTCCGATAGCATTCTTGAGGTCAACGTGGGTAACGGCTCTGACCATATAGTTCTCGCCGCTGTAAGATGACATCTTGTGAGGAAGCTTGATTCCGCCGTGGAATCTGATGATGGCGCCTTCTCTTTCGAGAGCTCTGATATCAGTTCTGATCGTAGCTCCGGTGACGCCGAGCCTCGTTGAGAGAACGGTCGTATTGATCTCGCCCTCTTCAGCCAATATATCCAGGATCTGTTTTCTTCTGTCAGGATTATTCATGACAAGATATTATCAAGTGAAAATCAGATAGTCAAATACCTTTCATTTGTTAAGACTTCTGAAAATGCTGATAATCCTTGGGGCTGTTCCAGCTGCCGCCCCATGTCCAGCCGTATGATGTAAAGAGCTCATATGCCCTGTCGGATGTCGTTATCTCATGGGCTTTTGAAGATGACCTGTCATAAACATAGTCAGCCGCATTATCATGTGAATACTTGGCTTTGCCGTCAGTGTAAGTAACATAAGGATTCTGCTGGGGGTTGATGTCGATCGCCCTGCCCAGAGCATGCTTCGAGAGGTTTGAAGAGCCCGTAGCCTCGCGGTAACAGAATGCCGATGTGTTATTTGCGTCAATTGAATACCAGTCGGATGTGGCGGCATCGCCTGACCAGAAGTTATCGATAAGATACATCGAATAGATCTGATAGCCCTCCGCGCAGAGTATCTCGAAAATCTCCAAGACCTCTCCTGCAACGCTCTTATTTACTATCATCTCGCCGACCTGATAGTCTCCGTTGAAATTGATGTGGAGCATCTTGAGATATCTTAAGTCTGAAAGTCCGATGTTGCTGTTGCTGACATATGATTTGCCGTAGATACGGTTATAAACGCTGTCGCCTTCAACGATCTCGGACGAAGTGAAATACTGCGAAAGGTTATCCCTGTCGATCTTATCGCTGCTTATGGTATCACCGGGATCGTAGCCTGACAGGCTCTTAAGCTTCTCGGGCTTGGGAGTAGGCGTAGGCGTGGAAGTATTTGTAGGTGTAGGACTTAAAGTCGGAGACGGCGTAGGCGTATCCGTAGGAGTGGGTGCAGGCGTCTCTGTAGGAGCTGCTTCAGATGAAGATGCCGGAAGATCGCTTTCAACTGAAAGCCCTGTACCCTCAGTCATGCCCGGGGTCAGCCGGACAGTGTCAACTTTGTCCTTCTTTGAATACTTGACGATGAAAACGATCGTCGCACCGACCACAATGCACATTCCCGCGATGAGGAGTGCGGTTATCAGGTTTTCTCTGCGCTTTCTCTTGTCAGACACTAAAAACTCCTTTGATTCAATAACAAGGGGGCCGCCGCCGACCTTCCTGTTAATCTTATCACTTCTTTGTTTTTTTGCTATAATGTTCCGCGATAAGCGCCTGTGGTGAAATTGGCAGACACGCCAGATTTAGGTTCTGGTGCCGTGAGGTGTGCAGGTTCAAGTCCTGTCAGGCGCACCAGAATATAAGCCTCGCAAAAGGTCCTCCGCGCTTCGCTTGTGCGGAAAATTGCGAGGCTTATATTTTGGTGCTGACACGGAAAAAAAGACCGGCACATCGGCCGGTCTTATGCTTGTGAATAATCTAAGCTTATACCATCTGTGGCTCTTCGGCAGGCTTTGCTTCTTCAGCCGGTTCGCCGCCGTTTTTGCGTTTCTTATTAAGATCCACGATCGTGAAGATAACTGCAAAAGCGAACAGCAAAATGCTGATGATCTGTGATGTCGAAAGACCGAAGAGGAAACCTCTTATCTCATCTCCTCTGAAGAACTCCAGAGTGAATCTTACTACCGGATAGATATAGAAATACACGATGAGCAGCCTGTTTTGGAACTTGCCCTTTTTGTAGAGCATAAAGATCACAAAGAATATGATCAGATTGCAGGCTGCTTCAACAAGCTGGACCGGGAAGCGGTTAACATCATTGATGGCAGGATTAAGCTGGTTGTTATGAACGGTAAAACCGAATTTCGATTCTACGCCGTAGCAGCAGCCGCCAAGAAAGCAGCCTACCCTTCCGAATGCATGAAATAACGGAATGTCGATCGCATAAATGTCAAACACGACATTCGCAGGCAGATTCTTTCCTCTTTTGCATACGATAGCCAGTGCGGCAATACCGCCGAGCAGTCCGCCATAGAAGACCATTCCACCGAAATATCCTACCACGAGCAGTTTAAGGAAATTCCACCAGGTATACTTTTCGGCATTCTGGAACAGCGTAATGATATGCGGAATATTGGTAATGCCGTAAAGGATGTGGCCGCCGATAAACATGCCGATAAGGATATACACGATCGTGATGATCATGTCTTCGTAGAACAGCCCCTTCTTCTTTACAAGATAGCAGGACAGGAACGCGCAGACGAAAATGCCCACCAATGTGCAAATGCCGTACGTGCCTATTTCTTTTCCGAATATTTCAATAATTGGATACATAAAAACTCATCCCTAAAAAAAGACAGTTGCTTTATTATAAAGCAACTGTCCATGAAAACAATGGAAATAGTTAAAAGATTAACCCATTGCTGATGCAATAGCGCAAACTGTGCATGTAGCGCAGATACCAACGAAGAAGAAATCGAATGCAGAGTAAACTGTACCGAGGATAGAAAGAACTAAACCAACGATACCGAGAACCTTCTTCTCGCCAGCTGCTGTAGCTGCCTTCATAGCACCGGAAGACTTAACGATACCGATGATACCAACGATCATTGCTGCCAAGCAGATAAGTGTAACAACGATGAGAAGGAAAACTAATCCGCCGAGTGAAGAAGCGCTCTGTGCGCTGTTTGTTGCAGCATTAGAAATAATACCTGCAATGATAGGCAGTGCCAGTGAAACGATACCCAAAATCAGACCAGTCTGCTGTTGCTTTTTTGTTGTGTCCATAACAACCTCCTAAAAATGTAGTGCGTTAGAACTCCTATCGCTGTTTTCGATTATACTATTGTCCGAAATCTTGTAAAGGCTTTAAAACAAAAAAAGTAACAAATTCGTTAATGTGACAAATATATTTAAATAATCTGTAATACGCTACCTTACTACTTTGTGCAAAATTCCCCGCAAAGCCTTGTTTTCAACTGCTTTCAGCTTCTTTTCACGCATTAAGGCCGGGCTATTGATTTTCATTTGGTGTGATAAAATACAAAAGTCGAGATCAAAGTCTGTTAGAAAGGGGATCAGTCAGATGGATAACAATAACAACATTTTCAACGACAGACAAAACTATCAGCCCCAGCAGGCTCCGGATCCCCAGCAGTATCAGCCGCAATATCAGCAGCCATACCAGCAGCCTCAGTATCAGCAGCCAGTGTACCAGCAGCCGCCTTACCAGCAGCAACCCCAGTACCAGCAACCGGTTTATCAGTCACCTTACCAGCAGCCCGTATATCAGCAGCCGGTGTACCAGCAGCCCGGCGCGCCTCAAAAGCCGGTAAGACCGATCGATCTGCTGCCTCCTGAAGAGAGATCAGCCAGAAAGAAAAAGGCTAATACTCTGTGCATTATTTCGCTGTTCCTGCATTTTTCACCATTTGTTCTTGTCGGTATTCTTGAGGGCATTTTGGAAAGCCTCGAAACAGGCTTCACCGGCACAAGCACAGCGCCCGCTATTGTCCAGATATTGGGCTATATAGGCGGAGGCGCATACATAGCGTCATGGGTCTTCATGATCATCGCAAGAGCAAAGTACAGCGAGAGTGTCTTTGCCAAAGTCCTGATGTGGGTCTATCTCGGCATATTGTCTATCGGCATCATCGGAACGCTCATTCTGATCTATATGTGCGCAATAATGATAAACGGCTGCCACTGATCATTTCTGAACATGACAATAAACATTCCCGAATTTGAGCATTCGCCCTACGCTCTGATCGTTATAGCATCGGTTCTGATCGGCTTTCTGGCCGCTGTATTACTCATGCGCAGATTCGGCGTGGCAAAAAAGACCATCCTGTACACATCTCTTCTTACACTGATCTGCACATTGGTTATTTCTTTTATGGCAGCTTTTGAGTTCACCGGAAACGGTCTGGTATTAGGTTTTTCAGGCCTCGGAGCTGTAGTCGGAATGGCATTGGGCATCCTGATATCCGGTCTTATTTTCAAAGATAAAGCCGAGTATGTTCTGGCCTCTTTCGCCGCTTCGGCACCTTTGATGTACGCGCTCTCAAAGACCGGATGTCTTTTGGCAGGATGCTGCCACGGAAAGCCTTACAGCGGACCGTTTGCGATAGTTAATCACGGGATCCATTCAGGCTCTTTCTTCCCCGCACAGCTCGTGGATATGACGGTTTTTATCATTATCCATATAATCGCCCTGATCCTTGTCCTGAAGATGGAGAACAAAGTAAAGGCAGTCTATATCCTCATAGCCATCGCATTACCCGCAAGATTCGCTGTTGAATACTTAAGATATACAAATACAGGCATCCTGGACAGGGGGCAGATAAAGATCCTTATTGCCGGCGCAATATCGATCAGCATAGTCGTTCTCTGGAAGAAATTGCTTAAAATCAATTATCATTGACAAAAATTTGAGCGTTATTGTATATTTATCTTCAGGAATAAGAAGAAACACAAAAGAGGGGTAGAACTTTATGGCTATTTGGGACAATCCTGCAAGTACGGCAGGCGGTTTTGGCTCATCCAAAATCAAGACATTCTCGGCAAACTCTTACAAATGTCCGAACTGCGCATCGAACCTTGTTTTCGAGTCGCTGCACGGAGCAATGATCTGCAGAAACTGCGGCGGTCTCTTCGATCCTGAGACGCTCGACAAAGTCGGTTCATTCGGCTATGCAAATCCGGAGAAAGAATACGACGGAAGCATTGAGGTAAGCAAAGAAGACGAGGGCCGTCAGGAGATCGTATGCAACTCCTGCGGTGCACAGATCGTCACCGACAAGAATACGGCTTCAACATTCTGCGCATTCTGCGGTTCGCCTGCGCTTGTAACCAGAAGGCTTTCACGTGAGTTTAAGCCGGACTACATCATTCCTTTCAAGTTCGATAAGGAGAAGGCCATCAGTCTCTTCGAAGAGCATTGCGCCAAGATCTCCCACCTTCCCAAAGACTTCAAGTCCAAGAAGGTATTATCGAAAATGACCGGTCTTTATGTGCCGACATGGATCATCTCCACAGAGGTAGAGGTCAATGTCGCAGGTCAGGGCAACATGGGTAAGATGGTTGACTCCGCTTACGCAGACCAGCACATGTCGACAAACGGCAATTATTCCAAGCTGACATACGGCAAGGTTAAGTTCAGGCTTAAGAACGTACCTTTCGACGGCGAGAAAAACATTGCCAACCGTCTCTATGCTGCGGCAGAGCCTTTTGACTATTCAGAGCTCGTAAAATTCAGACCTGAATACCTCCAGGGCTTCTTTGCCGAGAAGTACGATGAGCTTCCTCTCGACATGACCGACAGGATCTACAAGCGTCTGGACAAGTATTCGCTCAAAGTCTGCGACGAAGTTGATTTCGGCTTCGACGACTTTGTGCCCAACGCCGACATGAGCATGACAAAATACAACAACCAGGATATCAAGTACGCGCTCCTTCCCTGCTGGTTCTTAAGCCTCGACTACGACGGAAGAAGATACCAGTACATCGTAAACGGCCAGACAGGCAAAGTCTCCGGAGAGTTCCCTTACGCGAAGGGCTGGGAGACACTCGAGCGCACCGGCCGGAAAGCAAGAATGGAAGCGGTCAGCTGGAACATGGGACTTCGTGCCTGCCTTTATCTGATCCCGGCAGTTGCCGTCGTGATCCTCCGTTTCTTCGCATCATTCTCGAGAGATCTGGAATTCATGGATTTCATATTTGACCACCCGTTTGAATGCATCCTGATAGGTCTTACGTTAGGTCTGGCAATGTATGTAGGCGCCGAGATCCTCCCGAAAGTCTTGAGAAACAGGGAAAAGAAAGACCTTGAGGCTCTTTCCCAGTCGAGCAGCCACGATCTTGCATCCGAACCCGGCGTAGAGCTTTATTACGATTCGAGTTTCCCGATAGTAGCTTACGAGACGACCAAAGACTTCGTTTCTGTCGAGACAGGTTGGAAATACGGCGAAGAAGAGACTTACGACTTTAAGACCGCTGCTCCTGAAGTCGAAGAAGCTGATGAGCGTGAAGACGCTACAGACTTTGAGAAGCAGGGCATGAATAGAAAAATGCTGCGATAAGATAAAAACTAAGGCTGTCGTGCAGACAGCCTTTTTTATTTTTCGCGTTGTGATGAAAAGTGACACGGCACACTGCCAAAACGTGTCATTTCCCGGCAATAATCCTTAGAGTGACAAAAAGCGACACGATTCAGCTTCAAAACGTGTCACTTTTCAGCAATCGTATATTAAAGCAGTGTACCCGCCCGCTTTTATTCCCAGCTTGAGAGCAGATACTCGTCGATAAGAGCGATCTTATCTTTGCCTTTGACATCGCGATAAAAAGCCAGTTTCTCGACTTCCTCTTTATCGGTCCTGAACGCTTCGATAGTCTTAAGCGCATCAGCAGGAAGCGTGACGCCGTAGAGTCCGCCGTACTCGTAGTGCCACTCGGGATTAAAGTATCCGGGCGCAAGATGGTAATGCATTATTCCGAGGAAGGAGAGCCCTGCTTCCTTGATGCCGAGTTCTTCTTCACACTCTCTGTTGACGCATGTGCGCAGGGATTCGCCTTCTTCCCTGCAGCCTCCGAAGATCTCCCATTCCTGACGGTATTTATTCCAGCCGAGGAGATAGTCGTCACCGACCTTTACTACGGCAAGGCAGTGCGTTATCGGAGAATAAGATCCATCCGCCTTGTTCTCGTCGACCTTGAAAATGTCTAATAATTCGTTGCCTTTAACATCCTTGATAAGCATTTTTATCTCCTTTGCTTAGTTCTAATCACTGTCTTTTTCCGAAGATGTCTTTCCTTTGGACATCTTATAGAGCTCTTCTGCCGCAAGCCTTGTTTTCGCTACGATATCGCCTTCTTTAGGGAAGCAGAAATAAAGGCAGTTATTGGTGCCGATGGATACGATGTCTCCGATCTCGTACCAGAAATAATCGGAGTTAACGCTGTAAGAAGCGCTCGGTGACTGCTCGTAATGAAGCTTGCCGTCACAGCCGTCCAGGACAAAGCCGTTGTTATCGTGATGAAGCCTTCCCGTGCCTACCATATAGAGCGCTTTGGAATCCTTGAGGATCGCTATGTCGCACGGTACATCAAGTGCATAAGTGCCGTTTGTGATCTCTTCTTTGATCTGTTCTCTTTCCCATCTGAACCAGTCGGGAATATGCGTGAACTTCGGTTCGACATTAACTCCTTTAAGCCTTCCCAAAGTATCGAGCTCATATGCGGCTCCGCACTCACGGCATGTAAGGCTGATACCCTTGCCTTCAGTCACGCCTTCCTTCAGGCAGTGAGGGCACTTGTAAAGGATACGGTTAAGGCCGTCTGCCCTGAACGGTTCATCTATCTCTATTTTGTTGTCCTGCTGCCACTTAAAGTAATCGAGAGTGAACTCTTTATCCAATACTTCATCAATCTGCCTTACCTTGGTGTTGGCAAGTTCTTCAGGAGTAAAAAGACACTTCATCGTACAGCTTACCTTGACGTCGCGCTTCTGAAGATTGTTGTAAAGAGGATCTCTCGCAAACGCGCCGTAAGTAGTGATCATGACCACGGGGTGCTTGAGTTTTTTGAGAAGGACGCCAAGTCTTCTCGGGATCCTTGTGCCCGTGCCGTCAAGAGAATAGCCTGCTTCCGGATACATAAGAACACTTGCTTTATTGACATTGAGTGCGTGATCCATATCGGAAATAAGCGTAATATCAGAGACAAATTTTCTGGTGGGAATACAGCCTAAAGATCTCATCAATCCTTCTTTTCCTACCAGCGCATCAGATGTGCAGACGATGCTGAAAGGACGCCCTTTAAGCACTTTGAAAGCGATGGAAAGATCGGTAAAACTGCAGTGATTCATCAGGATCATCCAGGGGCCGTCGCCAGCTTTTTCCATGTCGATCTGATCGTATTTGAAATCAACTTTTTTCAATTCGCCGTTAAGCAAAAGACGTGCCACGCCTGCAAGCAGAGCGGACGGTTTCTTAGGCTTTTTGTGCTCCCAGGAAGGAAGCGCCATTGCATCTTCATAAGTGATAGTCTTGGTCTTTATCTTCATATTTCGACACTTACTGTTTTCTTGACGTAACGGACTTCCTTAAGGGGCTTGCCGCAGATGGTGAGATCCAGCGTCCCGTCAGCCAATGAAAATCCCTGCGATTCATAGAACCGCCTTGCATTCTTATTATCCTCTAACACCCACAAAAAGATCTCGTTAAAACCGTAATATTTAAGCACCTTTGAAGCTTCGTTAAGAAGCATCTTGCCGTATCCTTTGCCCGTATATTCAGGCAGCATATAGATAGACACTATCTCTCCCGCATCAGGATATTCTTCGAATCTCGAACGGCACACACTCGCGGTGCCGATCAGTTTGCCGTCAAGTTCACATACGATATGCTTCCAGTCGGGATCATCGATATTGCCGGCCCATTCTCCTGCCGGTATCGAGGACATATATTCTTCGGGCACGATGCCTTCGTATGCCATTTTCCAGCTCTGCTCGAAAATATTGCTTATCTCTTCCCTGTCATCATCAGCTCTTACGGGACGGATAACCACATCGCTTCCCGCATACCTGACAGAAACAAATCCTTCTGTCCACGTTCTGTTGGGAATATCCATGTCTCTTTCTTCAACAGTAAAACAATCCAGCGGATAATCCTTGAAGCCTTCCTTGTCTTTGAACACATCGATGCTCTCATTGGCTTTTTCGAGCGTGGAGAAAACGCCGAGGAGCTTTACCTCGTCGTGGATACCGTAATCGTCATTTTCTTCATGTGAATGCCAAAGAATAAAAGCCTTCATATGTATGTCCTTAGTGTCTCTAAACCAGCCTTTTGAAATACTTACTGAGACTTATACTCGACAAGAACCGTGCTTTTCTTGATAAAATCTCTTTTAAGAGCATCAGCCTGTTTCTTAAGTTCAGTATTCTTATTTGCGAGTTCTTCCTTTTTCATTGCTGAAATTGCAATTACCGAAGCATCCTCTTTTTTCTTTTTATAACCTGAAAAACGGTCATTACTGAATACTATGCCGAAGATCACCATATGCACCAGGAAGAAATAGAAAAAACTGACATCGGCAAAATTACTGACTATCAGGAAAATAATCACAAGAGCAAATGACCCATATAACGCGTACAGCAAAGAAAACTTGTAATCGTAATAGTTTTTGTTGTCTTCAAGCTTCTGTCTAAATTCCTCAGCAGTCCTGTCAAACTTGCGGATATCGTTCTCGTTTGTTTCCATCTGATCGATGATTTCCGCATACTCATCAGCCATGCCTATGCATTCATTGACCCCGTCAAAAAAGAACTTATCCTTTTCCGCTGCTGCGTCTTTTAAAGCCGATATATCTCTCTGAACCGGAGTAAGTGCATTAGGCTTTTTGATATCTTTTATCTGACCGAAAGAACGCCATTTGAACTGCGTGCAGAGCATACCCTTCAACGCTTTAAAATCGTGGGGATCTTTTTCCAGCGCATACGAGTAAGCCTTCGAAGCCGAATTGAATTCCTGGTTTATCAGTGCATCAGAACCTAAATCAAGGACATTGTCTTCATTGAAATACTCATAGTCAAAAGTGACGCCGCAGAACGGGCAAATATACATTTGCTTGTCGATATCTATTGAGAGCGCGCCCGCACATGAGGGGCAGATGTGTCCTTTGATTACCGTCATTTTTAAGCACTCCCTATATGCTTTCAGGTTTTATTCTTCGTCAAGCTTAAGTACGCTCATGAAGGCTTCCTGAGGCACCTCAACGGAGCCTACCTGCCTCATTCGCTTCTTACCTTCCTTCTGCTTTTCGAGCAGCTTTTTCTTACGTGAGATATCACCGCCGTAGCACTTGGAGGTAACGTCCTTACGGTAAGCCTTGATCGTCTCTCTGGCAATGATCTTGCCGCCGATCGCAGCCTGGACAGGTACTTCGAACTGCTGCCTCGGGATGTTCTCCTTAAGCTTCTCGCACATTCTTCTTCCTCTGCCGTATGCCTTATCAGCATGAACGATAAATGAGAGCGCGTCAACGATATCGCCGTTAAGAAGGATATCGAGCTTAACGAGCTTGGATCTCATGTATCCTGCAGGCTCGTAGTCCAGAGAAGCATAGCCTCTGGTCCTGGACTTGAGCGCGTCGAAAAAGTCGTAGATGATCTCGTTTAAAGGCATCTTGTAGTGGAGCATTACACGCTTCTCATCAAGATACTTCATATCTGTATACTCGCCGCGGCGCTCCTGGCAGAGCTCCATGATGTTGCCTACATATTCCTTAGGAAGCATTATCGTCGCCTTGACGACAGGCTCTTCCATGTAATCGATATTTGCCGGATCAGGCATATTCGTAGGATTCGAACAGTCAACAACGGTGCCGTCCGTAAGATAGATCTTGTAGATAACGGAAGGCGCGGTACTGATAAGATCGAGATTGAATTCTCTCTCGAGTCTTTCCTGGATTACTTCATAGTGAAGGAGGCCTAAGAATCCGCATCTGAAGCCGAAGCCCAGAGCTGCCGATGTCTCCGCGTCAAAAGAGAGAGCTGCATCGTTAAGTCTGAGCTTTTCGAGAGCATCCTTGAGGTCACCGTATCTTGCGCCGTCTACAGGATACATTCCGCAGAATACCATCTGCTGGATGCCCTTGTAGCCGATCAGAGGCTCTGCTGCAGGGTTATCTGCGAGAGTTACCGTGTCGCCCGGGGCTGTGTCTCTTACGTTCTTAATGGAAGCGCAGATGTAGCCTACCTCGCCTGCTCTCAAAGATTCAGTCGGGACAAGCTCGCCCGGATGGAACATGCCGAGCTCTGTGACCGTAAACTCTTTTCCGGAGTGCATCATCCTGATGCGGTCGCCGGTCTTTACGGTGCCGTTCTTGACTCTTACGCTTACGATAACACCCTTGTATGAATCGTACTTGGAATCGAAAACAAGAGCTGCCAGAGGCTCATTCTCGTCGCCCTCGGGCGCAGGAAGATACTGTACGATCTTCTCCAATACCTCATCGATGTTGATGTCGCTTTTCGCTGAGATGCACGGAGCATATGAAGCATCGATTCCGATATCGTCTTCGATCTCCTGACGGACCTCTTCGGGCCTTGCGGAAGGAAGATCGATCTTGTTGATTACGGGAAGCACTTCAAGGTCTGCATCAACTGCGAGATAAACGTTGGCAAGTGTCTGCGCCTCAACGCCCTGTGAAGCATCTACGACAAGCACAGCGCCGTCGCATGCAGCAAGCGATCTTGAGACCTCATAGTTAAAGTCTACGTGGCCCGGAGTGTCAATGAGGTTAAGAAGGTATGTGTTACCGTCAGAAGCCTCATAAGGCAGTCTTACAGCCTGTGACTTGATCGTGATACCGCGCTCGCGCTCGATATCCATGTTATCTAATATCTGGTCTGTCATCTCGCGCTTTTCTCTTACGTGAGTATGCTCGATAAGGCGGTCAGCCAAAGTAGATTTACCGTGATCGATGTGCGCGATAATGCAGAAATTTCTTATGTATTTTCTATAGCTTTCACTCATTCAGATTGTTCCTTGTCAGAGTAATTTAATCTCGTTGAAAGGGAATACCCGGATGAAGGCAACGGAAACTATCCTCTTCTCTTCGAAGGGACCCAGATTGCGCGAGTCGTTACTTACCGGTCTGTTATCACCCATGCAGTAATATTCGTCCTCGCCGAGCGTTATCTCGTCGTAGCCCTTCTTCGTACCGCCGTCCATCATGGTAGTGCGTATTCCGGAAGGCAGATAATTCTCCTGCAGGAGATAAAAATCCGCAGAATCCGCTGCCTTGATATAAACGTTGCCGTCAGCGATCCTGATCGTCTCGCCGGGAAGTCCTACGATCCTCTTAACGAGATATTCCTTGCCTGTATATCCTTCCATGCCGGAACCGTCCAGAACGACGATGTCGCCCCTCTTATAGCTCTTGAAATAAGTAGACAGCTTCTGCGTAAAGAGAACATCTCCCTGAGTCAGTGTGGGACTCATGGAGCTGCCGTAAACATCATCTCTCTGCACAAGGAAGACAACGATAAAGATACCTGCCAGGACACCGATACAAATAGTACGGAGCCAGTCTAATATCTCGTAAGTCTTGCTGCCCTTCTCGATCTTCTTTCCGCGCGCGAAAGCCTTCTTGTCAGAAGACTCCTCTTCGGACTCTTCTTCGGATTCTTCTTCAGACTCCTCCTCATCAGATCCTTCGTCTTCTGATTTTTCATCCGCGGAAGATTCCTCTTTCGAAGGTTCTTCAGAAGTCTCAGGCTCTTTTTCTGCGGGCTTTTCCTCAGAGACAGTCTTCTCTTCTTCAGCCTTTTCTTCAGAGACCTTTACCTCTTCGGATGCTTCAGTTTCTAAAGAGACGTCCTTTTCTTCGGAAGAAGTGGTTTCTTCTGTCTGTTTAATTTCTTCTTTGCTCATTAGTTATCTCCGCCGGCATCTTCAGTAGCTGTGATACTGATATGCAATTCTTCAAGCTGCTTGTCTGTAACATATCCGGGTGCATCCATCATGATGTCCTGGGCGTTCTTGTTCATAGGGAACGGGATTACCTCACGGATCGTCTCCTCGCCTGAAAGGAGCATGACCATACGGTCGACTCCGGGAGCGATGCCTGCATGCGGCGGAGCGCCGTAGCAGAATGCGTTGTACATAGCGGGGAACTTCTTCTTAACGTCCTCTTCTCCGAGTCTTACGAGCTCGAAAGCCTTGATCATGATCTCAGGATCGTGGTTTCTTACAGCACCGGATGAGAGCTCGATGCCGTTGACTACGAGGTCATACTGGTCAGCCATAATGCTGAGAGGATCGATCTCACCTTTTTCTGCCTTAAGAAGGACATCGAGACCGCCTGAAGGCATTGAGAAAGGATTGTGGCAGAACTCTAATTCGCCGGACTCCTCACCGATCTCATACATCGGGAAATCAACGATCCAGCAGAATGCATACTGTTCCTTGTCCATATGGCCCGGAACTGCTGCGCCGAATGTCTTTACGAGAACGCCTGCCATCTTCTGTGCAGCGCCCTTTGTACCTGCTGAGAGGACTACGAGTGTATCAGGCTTAAGTCCGAGCTTAGCGACTACTTCATCCTTCTTAGGAGCTACGAACTTGGAGATGCCTCCGACGATCTCGCCGTTCTCATCCATTCTGAACCAGTAGCCCTTGCTGCCTGACTGGATCTCACAGTCTGCCATCGTCTTGTCGATAAACTTGCGGCTCTCGTGGAAGTCAGAGATAACTACTGCCTTGATCTCGCCTTCAGCAAAAGGTGCGAACTCTTCTGTCCTGAGAAGATCCGTTACGTCAGTAACAGTCAGGTCGATACGGAGGTCAGGCTTATCTGTGCCGTACTTCTCCATAGCCTCAAGGTAAGGGATGCGCATGAACGGAGAGCCTGATGCTCTGTTGTACTTACCGTACTTTGCGAAAACAGGAGGCAGTACATCTTCGATGATAGCGAAGACATCTTCCTGGCTTGCGAAAGCCATCTCCATGTCGAGCTGGTAGAATTCGCCCGGGCATCTGTCGCCTCTTGCGTCCTCATCTCTGAAGCAGGGAGCGATCTGGAAATATCTGTCGATACCTGACACCATCAGGAGCTGCTTGAACTGCTGGGGTGCCTGGGGAAGCGCGTAGAACTTGCCCGGATGTTTTCTTGCAGGAACGAGATAATCTCTTGCGCCTTCAGGTGAAGATACCGTAAGGATAGGTGTTGTGATCTCCATGAAGTTATGGTCGATCATAGACTGTCTGAGAGCAGCGATAACATTGCTTCTCAGAATGAGATTCTTCTTAACCTCAGGATTTCTGATATCGAGATATCTGTACTTAAGTCTTGCAGCCTCATCAGCTTCCCTGCTGTGGTTAACTTCGAACGGAAGCTCGTTGTAGCGGCAACGTCCCAATACCGTAACCTTCTCGGGAACTACTTCGATATCGCCTGTATCAAGCTTAGGGTTCTTGGAGCTTCTCTCTCTTACAGTGCCCTCTACCTGGATAGTTGATTCCTTGGTGATGGCCTTAAAAGTCTTCATCATCTCAGATGTCTCGATAACGACCTGAGTTGTTCCGTAGAAATCGCGGATTACAACGAATCCCAATTCGGCTCCGACTTCACGGAAATTCTCCATCCAGCCTGCGAGCTGTACCTTCTTGCCCGCATCTGTGATCCTAAGTTCTCCACATGTATGTGTACGTGACTGCATATATTACCTCCAGCAAATGCTTACTTTTTTATTTCGAGATCAGGAAATCACCGATACCGTCAAGCTTAACGGCAGTCTCAGAACCGTCAGCCATGCACTTGACCTTGACTTCTCCGGAAGCGAGCTCGTCGTCTCCGATGACTACAAGGTAAGGGATCCCCTGCTTGCCCGCATACTTCATCTGTGCCTTGAAAGATCTTCCCGCCATATCGGTCTCACAGCCGATACCCTTAAGTCTTAAGTCATAGCAGATCTTAAGCGCTTCGATCTTTGCCTGCTCGGACATTGAAGCGATGTAGAGCTTAACGTATGAAGGCGCTTCCTTGAGCGCTCCCTGAGCCTCAGTCTCAAGAAGGAGTCTCTCTACGCCCATCGCAAATCCGATACCGGGTGTAGAAGTGCCTCCGCAGTCTTCTACGAGTCCGTCATATCTACCGCCGCCGCAGATGGTGCCCTGCGTGCCGACGTTCTCGGATACGAACTCGAAAACTGTTCTTGTATAGTAATCCAACCCTCTAACGATATTCGGGTCGATAGTGTAAGAAATGCCGATAGCCTCAAGTCTTGCCTTGAGCGCCTCGAAATGAGCCTTGCAGTCGTCGCAGAGGTGATCGATGAGCCTGGGCGCATTCTTAACGATATCCTTGCCGCCGTCGACCTTGCAGTCGATCATACGCAAGGGGTTCTTCTCGAATCTTGCCTGGCAGTCCTCACACATCGTTGCAACGTGCGGTCTGAAATAATCCTTAAGGAGCTTGTTGTACTCACCGCGGCAAGCAGGGCATCCGATCGAATTGATGTGGAGCGCGATATTCTTAAGTCCCATCTTCTTGAAGAAGACGTCAACTACGGAAATGATCTCTGCATCGATATCCGGGCCTGCTGCACCAAAGGACTCGAGTCCGAACTGGTGGAACTCACGCATTCTGCCCTTCTGCATCTTCTCATAACGGAAAGCCGTGATGTTATAAAAGAGCCTTACCGGTGAAGGAAGGCTTGTCATGCCGTTCTCAATAAAGCTTCTGACGACACCTGCCGTACCCTCAGGTCTCAAAGTGATGCTTCTGCCGCCCTTGTCCTCAAAGGTGTACATCTCTTTGGTAACGACGTCAGTAGTATCACCGACGCCTCTCTGGAACAGGTCTGTCTGCTCGAATGTGGGGATCCTTATCTCCTCATAGCCGAAGGAATGGCATACATCAGCAAATGTTCTCTCTGCAAGTTGCCAGTTGTGAATCTCTGAAGGAAGTATGTCCCTCGTGCCCTTCTGCGCTGCGTATCTCATTACTTTTCTCCTATATCTTTTAAATAACAAGATATTTTAGCATAAAGTTAAGAAAGTTGCTTATATGTTCAGGGAAAGCACAATGAATAACATATACCCTTAAGCCGGCTGTCAGGGATGTGAGAATAGTCAAAAGCCGTCAGCCGTAAAAGAAGCTTTGGAAGAATGTGAATGAAACACAGCACATCAAGACGGCATAGACACCATATGACCCCAGAACTATCCATTTTCTCTTAGATGTTTTCGCAGGCTTGCTGAATAAGCCTGCTAAAACGGTAAAGATCAAAGGATAGCGCGGGAGGAAATACCTTCCGGTGCAGTAATCTATCTCCGTGTTCGTCACGAGATTCTCGCGCAGGACCGTAGCCGGAGTTATATACAGGAACAACAAGGAGATGACGATCGTGATGATCAACAGTTTTTTGTCCGTGATTTTCTTCTCATCAGCGCCTCCGAAATATCCGGCAACAAATGTCGGGATCAGCATTAACAGTGCGAAAGGAAGGCTCGGAAGCACAAAGGTCTGCCAGTAACCCGCATTGGTGCCGATCGCCTCAAACAGCCACGGGAAACAGTATGTCTTAACCGTATTGAGCCACAAAACAAAATACTTTCCGGGGTGCTTGTAGAAGAATGAGAAATCAAACTTATTATCGGCGGCTCTGTGAAGCTGGAAGAATTCTTCCGAAGGATTAAGCAGTACATTAGAGCAAAGCAAAGCAAACAATCCCGCGGCCATCAGGAGAACAACGGCAATGTTTTTACGAAGTCCGTTCTTTTTCTCAAAGAGGACCGCAAGAAGCAGTAATAATCCTGCATAAGCTCCGCCTTTTACGAGGCCGAGCGCGACACACCATATCAGGAGTTCAAACAGGTATTTATCCTTCCTGATCTCATTCTGAGATTTAACCCTGAATAAGCACGCGAAGAAATTGAAAGTTACCGCAAGCACGGCACTGTCATATGTGTATGAAGTGATCATGTGAATGGTCATCGGGAAAAGCGCGATGAAAGCGAATATGTGCTTGCCGGCAGGCGTAGTCTTGATAGCGCGGTAAAACAGGAAAATATAGAACGCCGCGCTGATTATCCTTCCCAGATAACCTATGGACATTATGCCCAGATTAAAGATCCTTCCGATGAGGATCGCCAAGATGAACGGCAGATAATTGAAAGCTCCATAGAAGTCCATGTACTTACACTTATTCGCGTCATCCTGAATGGTCTTGTCGGAGCAAAACAGCTCGTAATGCTTAGACATCCCCGAAAAGCTTCCGTCGTAGAGGTTCTCATAGACCACATCCTGGTCATTGCCTCTGACGCTCCATTCGGGAAGGCCCATCAGCTTATTTGAATATCTGTAGCCCGCCATGAAATGTGTCGGACCGTCAACAGAATTCCAAGGCGTAAAGATCACCATAAACACGATACTGAAAATGACAGCCAGTATCAGATACAGCAGTTCAGGCCTTTCATAAAGCTCTTTGCGGCCGGTACGTTCTTTCAGGGCAACATGCATATTATTTCCGGATCAGATCATTTATGCTTCTTTGCTACATATGCCATCCAGTCATTTTTGGACTGCTCGGCGATTATCTCCATTCCTGCGGCTTTCAAAGCCTCAATAACTCTCTCTTTTTTGTTGTTGATGATGCCGGAGCATACGAATATACCGTCGTCAGCAAGGTCTGCCGGAATGTCACATGCGATCTGCGCAATGACGTCAGCGATTATGTTTGCGACGATAAGGTCATACGGCGCATTCTTTACGCTCTTAAGCTCACCCGTGTAGCAAACGATATTGGAACACTCATTGACAGCAGCATTCTCTTCAGCGACCTTAACAGCCATAGAGTCAATATCTACAGCATCAACGCTCTTCGCGCCGAGCTTGCTTGCGATGATCGAAAGGATCCCCGAACCTGTACCGAGATCGAGAACAGTCGTATCCGGCTTGATAACGCGGTCAAGGATCTCAGCGCACATAGCCGTTGTCTCGTGGGTGCCCGTGCCGAAAGCAGAACCCGGGTCGAGGATGACCTTGACGGCATCTTTTTCGAGCTCGGCATCGCCTTCTTCGATCCATGAAGGACAGATAACGATGCGGTCTGAGAGCCTGAATTCTTCGTAGTAGCTCTTCCAGTTGTTTGCCCAGTCTTCATCGTCGACATAGCGGAAACCGCTAAATCCTTCGCCGATATCAAGGAACCCGCCGATCTCAGCTAAGCGCTGCTTGATGAAGCCCATTGCTTCTGCTGTCGGAAGCTCCTTGTCCGTGATGGAGCCGTAGATCATGCCGACACCGTCGGGATTGGCGAATTCCTCGCTCTTGGCGCCCATGCGGATAACGCCTTCGTCTGTCTCCGCAAAATATGCCTTGATCACAACGTCCCTGCCGTAGCTCTCGATCGTGCCGTCGTCGCAGTAGCTTAAAGGGTCATTATCTATGGTCTTGCGGAACTCCTCGGGGTCTTGTGACGCAATGCCGTCAGCACCGACCTGCGCGAGCATCTCGCAGATAGCATCGGAAGCTTCTTCTGTTGTCTTGATCGTGATCTCTGCCCATCTCATAGTCTTTTCCTCTTATAAAAAACGCGGGTCCCCCTTACGGAGGATCCGCGCGGATCTTTATCTGAACAGGTTCTTAATCCTCTGGAAGAACTGGCTGCTCTTTAAATAGTTGCGCTCCGTGAGAGTGTTGTTGAACTGCGTCAGGAGCTGCTTCTGCTCACGTGAAAGGCCCGTAGGAACTTCCAGAACGAACTTGACGACGTGGTCGCCCTTCATGTTCGGGTTGCCCTTGTTCGGAATACCCTTGCCCCTGAGTGTAATGGTATCGCCGGGCTGCGTGCCTTCCTTGAGGTTATATTTTTCCTTGCCGTAGATGGTGGGCACTTCGATCTCACCGCCTAAAGCTGCCTGGGCAAAAGTGATCGGTATGCTGCAGGATGTGTTGCTGCCTTTGCGCTCGAAAACATCATGCGGCTTAACCTTGAATTCGATGTAAAGATCACCGTATCCGCCGCCGTTTGTACCGGGCTCGCCCTCGCCTCTTAGCGGGAGAAGATCGCCTGTATCAACGCCTGCGGGAATAACGACATTAAGCGGCTTTGTGGTCCTTAATCTGCCCTTGCCCCTGCATGCCGAGCACGGTGTCTTGATGACCGTACCTCTGCCGTTACAGGTAGGACATGACTTGGTTACCATAGTCATACCGAACAATGTCTGTGTCTGCTGCTGTACTCTTCCGGCACCACGGCATGTGGGACATGTCTCGGGTGTAGTTCCGGGCTGTGCGCCTGAACCGTTGCAGGATTTGCAGAGATCTTCCTTGGTGATCTGGATGGACTTGGTTACGCCGAAGGCTGCCTCCATGAATTCAAGAGACATGTGGTACTTAAGATCAGCACCCTTCTGCGGGCCCGTACGTCTTCTCGAGCTTCCTCCGAAGCCCCCTCCGAAGAACGAGCTGAAGATATCACCCAAGTCAACGTCATAAGCGCCGTTGAAGCCGCCGCCACCGCCGCCGAATCCGTTGGGATCGACGCCCGCATGACCGAACCTGTCGTATTTAGCCTTCTTGTCAGGATCAGACAGGACAGAATAGGCTTCGTTGACTTCCTTGAATTTAGTCTCAGCCTCCTTATCGCCCGGATGAAGGTCAGGGTGATATTTCTTGGCCTGCTGTCTGAAAGCCTTCTTTATATCGTCATCGGAAGCACCCTTAGATACTCCCAAGACCTCATAGTAATCTCTAGCCAAAGAGGAACTCCTCCGTTCTTATTTTCGCTTGAACTAAGCGATTTTACAGATATGTCCGGCACATCCTTTTCGGACATGCCGGACTATTGTATCAGATTCAAAAACTATTAGAAGTCGCCGCCGGCATTCTTGAAGCCGTCACCGTTATTTCCCTCATCAGGGTTAACGGATTCGGAGCCGTAACCTGCGAAATCATCGGGATTAGGCTGGCCCTGAGGACCTGCGCCCTGAGCGCCGCCTGCTGCCTGATAGATCTTCTCGCCGAGCTTCATGAGAGCTTCCTGGAGCTCCTCTGTGCCCTTCTTCATGCCCTCTGTATCGTCCTGGGCGATAGAGCCCTTGAGCTTCTCGATGCAGGCATTTACGGGAGCCTTGTCAGAATCGGAGATCTTGTCGCCGGCATCCTTCATTGTCTTTTCTGCCTGATAGCAAGCTGTCTCAGCCTGGTTCTTGATCTCGACCTTCTCCTTGTTGGCCTTATCTTCAGCTGCGTGCATCTCAGCTTCCTTAACAGCCTTCTGGATATCCTCTTCGCTCATGTTGGAAGAAGACTGGATCGTGATCTTCTGCTCTCTGCCTGTGCCCTTATCTCTTGCGCTTACGTTAACGATACCGTTAGCGTCGATATCGAATGTAACTTCGATCTGCGGAACACCGCGGGGTGCAGGTGCGATACCGTCAAGGATGAAGTTGCCGAGTGTCTTATTGTAAGCAGCCATCTCACGCTCACCCTGGAGTACGTGGACCTCAACCTGTGTCTGGCCGTCAGCTGCTGTGGAGAATACCTGGCTCTTCTTTGTAGGGATCGTTGTATTACGCTCGATCATCTTTGTGCATACACCGCCCATTGTCTCGATACCGAGAGAAAGAGGTGTAACGTCCAAGAGAAGGAGGCCCTTAACGTCGCCTGTGAGGACTGCTGCCTGGATAGCTGCGCCGATAGCAACGCACTCGTCAGGGTTGATGCCCTTGAAAGGCTCCTTGCCGAAGTAATTCTTAACTGCGTCCTGAACTGCAGGGATTCTTGTGGAACCGCCTACGAGGAGGATCTTATCGATATCAGAAGGAGAGATCGAAGCATCGCTCATAGCGCGCTTAACAGGATCCATTGTCTTCTGAACGAGGTCAGCCGTGAGCTCATCGAACTTAGCTCTTGTGAGAGTGATGTCCATGTGCTTAGGACCTGTAGCATCAGCTGTGATGTAAGGGAGATTGATGTTGGAAGATGTAACGCCGGAGAGCTCGATCTTAGCCTTCTCAGCTGCTTCTCTCAATCTCTGCATAGCCATACGGTCGGATCTTAAGTCAACACCGTCAGATGTCTTGAAGGACTCTACGAGATAATCAACGATCTTGTTATCGAAGTCGTCACCGCCAAGTCTGTTGTTACCTGCTGTAGCAAGAACTTCGAAAACGCCGTCAGCGATATCGAGGACAGATACATCGAACGTACCGCCGCCCAAATCAAAGACGAGGATCTTCTGGTCGGATTCCTTATCAAGGCCGTAAGCCAGAGATGCGGCCGTAGGCTCGTTGATGATTCTCAAAACTTCGAGACCTGCGATACGGCCTGCGTCCTTTGTAGCCTGACGCTGTGAGTCTGTGAAGTATGCAGGAACAGTGATAACTGCCTGTGTAACGGGAGTTCCGAGGTAAGCCTCAGCATCGCTCTTGAGCTTAGCGAGGATCATTGCGGAGATCTCCTGAGGTGTGTACTGCTTATCGTCGATAGTTACCTTATAGTCAGAACCCATCTCTCTCTTGATGGACTGGATAGTACGGTCAGGGTTTGTGACTGCCTGTCTCTTAGCTACCTGTCCGATAAGTCTCTCACCTGTCTTTGTAAAACCTACAACTGAAGGTGTGGTTCTGTTGCCTTCGGGATTCGGGATGACTACTGTCTCCGAACCTTCCATAACTGCAACACATGAGTTTGTTGTACCAAGGTCAATACCAATTACTTTTGCCATTTTGTTTTCCTCCTGAAGTCCTTAGGACTTACCAAATTTTCTATCACTTATTATGCTTTCTTGCTGACAAGGATCTTGTCTACAATACCGTAATCAAGAGCTTCCTGGGCTGTCATCCAGTGATCTCTGTCTGTATCCTTCATCAAGGTCTCTAAGTCCTTGCCGCAGTTGTCTGCGAGGATCTGATTTAATCTCTTTCTTGTATCCTTGATGTGATCTGCTGCGATCAGGATCTCTGTAGCCTGGCCCTGTGCGCCGCCCAAAGGCTGGTGGATCATGACTTCTGCGTTAGGCAGGATGCATCTCTTGCCCTTTGTGCCTGCTGAAAGAAGTACTGAACCCATTGAAGCTGCCATACCCATGCAGATCGTCTGGATGTCAGGCTTGATAAGACGCATTGTGTCTAAGATCATGAGACCGTCAGATACTGATCCTCCGGGGCTGTTGATATAGAACTGAATGTCCTTATCAGGATCCTCTGCCTCGAGGAAGAGGAGCTGAGCCGTGATAAGGCTTGCTGTTACTGAGTTAACTTCTTCTGAGAGGATAACGATTCTCTCCTTGAGAAGTCTTGAATAGATGTCATAGGCACGCTCGCCGCGGCCGGTAGTCTCGATTACTGTAGGAACCAAGCTTGATCTGATTAAATCCATGTTGTTTCTCCTTTATTTCAATTTGTTTTTTTACTTAGTTTGCTACCTGGACCTGAGCGTGTCTGATAACTCTGTCCTTGTACTTATATCCTTTCGCGAAAACCATCGCGATCTCCTGCTCACCTAATTCTTCGTCATCAACGTGCATCATTGCATCGTGAAGGTTAGGATCGAATTTTGTTCCGCGCTCTGCAGGGATCTCTTCTACACCGATCTTTGTGAGAGTGTCCTTCGCCTGCTTTCCGACGAGCTCCATGCCCTGAATGACTTTATCAAGTGATGTCTCGTCTGACTTTTTCGCGCCCTCGTATGCTCTGTCGAGATTATCGATAAGCGTCAGGAATTCCTTTGTAACAGTTGCAATGGCGTCTGCGTAAAGGTTGTCCTTCTCCTTCTGTGTACGCTTACGGTAGTTATCGTACTCGGCGTAGAGGCTCATATATCTTGCTTCAAGTTCATTAGTTGCTTCAGAACTGTCTGCCGGTAACTCTTCCTCTTCTTCCTCATCATCTGCAGTTGCTGCATGCTCTTCAGGCTTTTTATCTTCAGCCTTGGGGTCCTCTGCGGAAGCCTTGTCAGATGCTGCCGCATCTTCTGTGGAGCTGGTATCGACCTCGTCTTTTACAGGTTCTTCATCAGCCCCGAAAAATAACTCTTCATCGCTCATTTTCTTTATCCTTTCCCTTTTGTTATTTGTTTATTTATCAAGTAAATTTCTGCATCTCTTGGTTAAGCTTTTTCTTAACGAAATCGATCTGCGAAATTACCTTGGAATAAAGCATTCTCTTGGGTCCTATGACTCCGATGTTGCCGGAGACGGAATCCGTAAGATTATATGTTGCAGTGATAAAGCTGCAGTCATCGAGGCCTTCGAGCGCTATCTCCTGACCGATCCTTATCATGAAGGAATCGTCATTACCCTGCTCCCTTGCCGCATTCTCCATCTCATTGACATATCCTGCGACCATTCCGGAATCTGAAAGCGTACCCAAAAGGTCTCTTGCGCGTCCCAAAGAACTGAAGTCAGGAAGACTAAGCATCCTGTGCTCGCCTTCGAGGTAGATATTGAGCTCGTCTGCCTGCTTGATAGCAGCGTATGCTTCGTAAAGCACCTGCTTAAGGAGCGGCTCGGGCACGTCGGTGCTCTTGCCTGCAGTCTCAACTGTAACGAGCGTGATCTCGTCCAAAGGCTTGCCCGTGAGGCTCTTCTCGATGGCACCGGAGATCTTCATGATCTGCTCATCACTTAAGAAATTAGGGATCCTTACGACCTTATCCTTAACAACGCCTGCCGAAAGGACCATTACCACGAGTGCCTTGCCGGGCTCGATCATGAGGATCTTGAGCTGCTTCAAAAAGCTCTTCTTAAGTCTCGGGCTCATGGCAAGAGATACGAAGCCTGTAGTCTCTGAGAGTGTATGTGTAGCGTTCTTGATAAGGTCTGTGACCTCGTCAACGCTGGAATCTATCCTCTTCTCGATCTCGAGCTGCTCCCTGGGTGAGAGCTCCTCGATGGTCATAAGGGAGTTAACGTATTCGCGATATCCCTTGTCAGAAGGAATACGGCCTGCAGAGGTATGGGGCTTCTCGATAAGGCCCAGGTGCTCTAACTCAGCCATGTCGTTACGGAGCGTAGCGGAGCTGACATTAAAGTTATAGCGCTCGATCAAAGACTTCGAACCGACAGGCTCGTTAGTAGATACATAGTCATCTACGATAGCGTGCAAGACTTCTTTTTTACGGTTATCTAACTGCATCTTTATGTCTCTCCCTTCTCCGATTAGCACTCTATCCCTTTGAGTGCCAACAACAATATACTCTTAAAGTCAAAAATAGTCAAATGATTATTTGAGGGAAAACTGAGGATTCATAAATTGCTGTATTTTCGGGCTTTTGGAGAGCCTTTGTCACCAGTGCCAGAGCTGCATATAGACAACGAAGACGACTGTAAGAACAGCACCGGCAATAGCAATGATGTTGTAGATCTTGCGGATCACAGAAGAGTCCTTGCGCGGTGTCCTTATGAGCTTAATGAGCGAATAAAGAGCCAGCGCCAGGAGGATAACTGTAAGTAAGCCGGCTGCATAGAAGAACCACATATAAAAGGTGTGAGGCAGCCATACAGCGATCGACAGGATAATGCCAAGGCCGCACAGACCGAGCAAAAGTTCAATAAGAGCGATGAAGCCCGTCGTCTTGCCGAGCATGATCTTCTTCGTGCTCTTTCTTGCCTTGCGGACGATGGCTCTTATGCCCTTAACCATGAGACTTATGAGCGCAAATGCCAGGAACAGCATCCACCCGTAGAAAAGAATGCAGTCAGCGATCATGGTACCGGTGTCAGCAAGATAATAATCGCCGTAAGGCATCTCGATCTTTGAAATGCCGTCCTTCTCGTTATATGTCCAGAGGAACTCACTGAAAGTATCAGGCGTTACATAACTGGCACCCATTACCTTAAAGCGGCCCTCGAGCACTGTTCTGGCAGGATGGTATAAACCCTCTTTATAATCTCCATCTATATAAGACAGCCAAGCTGACCTGCCGTAGATCGAATCGAAGAGCTCACCGTTGTAATATTCCTCTCCTGCCTGGTTGGTCATTACAACGCAGCCGATCTGCTTTTCGGGATCGAAAGTGATATAAGACGAGCATGCCTGCGTATTGCCGCCGTGACCGTAAGTGTTGTTTCCGTAAGGAAGCGCCCAGAAACCGTGGGCATTCTTCGCAACATTCGTATCACCGTAATAAGATGTCGCAGACATCATGACATCAAATGTCTCCTGATTCTCAAAAAGCGGGAACTCATCCTTAACAAAGCAGGAAGCATACTTGATATAGTCATCAAGCGTGGATACGCATGCGCCTGCAGGATAAAGGCTGATCAGATAGAACGCGTTGCCGACGGATGTTGTCCCTGAATAGCACATGAGCTGGTCGCGCCTCTCCCTGACGCCCGGGTTATCCATGAGGTCAGGCTCAAGAGCGGAATCTTTCATGTCCAAGGGCTCGAAAATATGGTGATGAACATAATCAGCAAAGCTCTCACCCGAAATGCGCTCAACGATAAAACCAGCCAGAGCAACGCCCCAGTTTGAATAAGCAGTGAGCGTATCAGGTTCGAAAACCTGTGGCGGCTGGTCAAGTTTTAAAGCTTCTTCGAGCGTGTATGCCTCCATATTTGCAGGAAGGAACATATCCGTATAGTATTCCTGGAAGCCTGCCCTGTGGTTCATGAGGTCGATCATGCGGACGGGCTTCTCATATCTTAAGTTGGTAAGGAAACCGTCGGGAAGATATTCCCTTACGTCCTTTTCCAGATCGATCTTACCCTGCTCCCAGAGCTGCATGACGCTGACCCAGACCAGCGTTTTTGTGGTAGAACCCCAGTCAATGACAGTATTCTCATCAACTTTGATTCCGTTCTCGATGTCCGAATAACCGTAATAGCCTTTAAATACTACGCCGTCTTTATCGAAAACTCCGACCATCGCACCTGCAGTGGTGTCCTTGTGGTCTTCGTAGAAAGAATTGATCTTCTCTTCATAAGATCCTGTGTAGATCTTCGGTTCTTTTTCTTCGGACTGCTTTGCTGAACATGAAGCCAGTAAAGGCATTGTCATCAAAGCTCCGACAATAAGCGCGATGCTTTTCTTAAGCAATTTCATATAATTCTCCCTTATTCCATTTTCTTGAAACTGCTTTATTATATTACAAACAATCTTAACCTAACCTTAAATCGGAGGGCTCGATGACAGGTATCGTTTTTGACATTGACGACACACTATATTGCAGGCAGGACATGCTCGTAAAAGCAGCCGAGATCGTACTCGGCGTAAAGGTACCCGACTGGCGCGAATTCATCAGGATCTTCTACGAAAAGAGCGACCTCAACATGGCACAGCTTGAATCCGGTGAAGTCTCCACCCGCGATACCAACGGCTGGCGCTACAACGAGACATTCCGTTTGTTGGGACTTCCCTACGAACCTAAGGACGGCGGACGTGCCGCTGACGCTTATCTCGAGCTCCAGAGCCACATGTCCATAAGCAGAGATCTGGCTTGCGCATTGGATAAGCTTGCCTCAAATCCTGATCTCAAGCTCGCGATCCTTACTGCAGGCGAATCAAAACACCAGTGGAACAAAGTAGATATGTTAGGTCTGGACCGATGGTTCGACCGCAGCATGATCCTCGTCACCGGCGATACTCCTTACACCAAGCCTGAACTCGAACTGTACCGCATGATGGAAAAGTGCTTAGGGCTCTCCCCTTCCGACCTTTGGATGATCGGTGACAATTACGATAAAGACATCGCAGGCGCCATTACCTCCGGCTGGCATTCGCTTTGGCTCAACAGACGCGGGATTCCTGATCCCGATGCACTTCCTGACATAACAGTCCTTAACGACGATGAATTTGTATCTGCTTTGGCAAAGGAGTTCACTTAAATGTTCGGAAAGAAAAAGACTTCTAAGCTGTCCTATGATAAGGAAAATGAGACTCCCGCAGTAAAGTCCAGCATCTGCACCGGCGAAAAGACTGCCGGATTCATCGATAATAAGACCGGCAAGTACAGAGATGTCATGCTCATCAAGTCTGAAGCCGATCTTGCTGAATTCAAGAGAATGTGCGGTGTCGATGAGGTAAAAACGATATATTAAGCCCAGTCGCCAAATGTTCGCCTGTTCGAAATAGATTTAGTGACCAAATTGAGTACTATTGCGAAAAGTCACCATTTGGGTCACTTTTATTGCCTGTTTTGGATGACCATTTCATGACCACTCGAAAAATCGAATTGTGCAGCAAGTACAAGCCCGCAAACCCGGTACGCTGTTTTTCGCTTTTTCACGGTTAAATCGGAATATTGTTCAAGTTTTTTGGCGGATTTGCTCAGGTTGACACTACAATTAGCTTATGCTAACTTGAGAATGTAATTCCCATGGGGGAGTAGCAAGCGCCTGATAAGCGTAGCAAGTCAACATCCTGGCCTTACGGTCTGGCTTGTTTTAAATTGCGAGACTCATGTATAGCCAAACTATACATGACGTTATTATTAAGACATTGATGACCCAAGTATAGTTTTGCTGTACTTGGGTCTTTCGTTTTTCGAAGACTTTAGGGAATTAGAAAATCTATAAAGTCAGAGGAGAAGATCAGCATGGCAGAAAACTTTTTGGAGATCAAAGATCTTATGAAGAGCTTTGGTACCGGAGAAGCAAAACAGGAAGTCTTAAGAGGAATGAACTTCACTGTAAACAAAGGTGAGTTCTGCGTCCTTCTTGGGCCTTCGGGATCGGGCAAGTCCACCCTTCTTAACATCATCGGAGGGATCGACACGCCGGACTCGGGATTCGTAAGCATCAACGGTGATAAGCTCGAAGACATGGATGAGAAACAGCTTACGATCTACAGAAGAAAACACTTGGGTTATGTATTCCAGATGTATAACCTCATCCCCAACCTTAACGTAAAAGAGAACATCGAAGTCGGAGCGTACCTGTCGGACAAACCGCTGGACGTTGAGGAAGTAATCACAACATTAGGGCTTCAGGATCACAAGTATAAATATCCTAATCAGTTATCCGGAGGACAGCAGCAGAGAGTTTCCATAGGACGTGCGGTTGTCAAGAATCCGGATATTTTAATGTGTGACGAGCCTACGGGCGCTCTCGACTATAAAACAAGTAAAGAGATCCTCGCGCTTATCGAAGACTGCAACAAAAAGTACGGCAGCACTATCATCATGGTCACGCACAACGAAGCGATCAAGTACATGGCAGATCACGTGATCAAGTTAAGAGACGGTATCGTACGCCATAACGATATCAACGATAAGAAGATCCCCGCTTCCGAGCTCGAATGGTAAGGAGGCGTACTGATGAGAAATCCACTTGTAAAGCGAATCCCTAAAGAGCTCGCTTCCGACTGGCACAAGTATCTGGTAATCATTCTGTTCATGGTAGGCATGATCGGTGTTATCTCCGGCATGTATGTCGGCCGTGACAGCATGATCGCTGCTATCAATGCCGGAAAAGAAGAACTGAATCTTGAAGACGGGTGCTTCGAGCTCTCACACAAAGCTTCAGATGAAATGCTTGACAGCATAAGCACCGGCGGTATGGCTGACGTTAAGCAGTATTTCATCGATGAAGGCATGAAGGAAGCTGATGAAAAAGTTGCAGAAGAGATCGAGAAAGAGCTCCGCTCCACGGTCGAAGAAGCTATAGAAGACGGTGTCCGCGCACAGTGTGAAGCCTACGGTATTACCGATGAAGCGATGATCCAAGAGCAGATAAAGACTGCAATGGACGAGAACTTCGACAGCGCGCTTGATGAAGCAAGAGACTCAGACGAATTCAAAAAAGCTGTCGACGAGGCATACGAAGAAGCACATAAGGAAGTCCTTAAGGCTGTTGACGAGGAATGGGAGGATATCGCGGAAGAATACAAACTCAACGATCCCGGTTTCTCGCCTGTTCCCGTGAAGGTTTTCGAGCACTTCTACCGCAATGAATCTGAAGATAACAACAAAGACGGCACGGAAGATGCCACGGTCAGGATCTTCAAGAGTGATTCAACGGTTGATATGGCTTCGGTTATCGTAGGCCGACTTCCCGAAAACAAAAACGAGATCGCTTTAGACCGGAACCACGCTGAAACAGTCGGTGTTTCAGTCGGCGATAAGGTGAGGATCAGCGGTAAAGAGTTTGAAGTAACAGGACTCGTCTCATTCGTAAATTACCTCACTATGCACGAGTCAAATACCGATCTGATGTTTGACGCGTTCGGCTTCGACGTCGCAATGGTAACACCTGAAGCTTTTGACGAACTGTCATCAAGACTTCACTATAATTACTCATTCTTTTACGAAAGCGAACCCGCGGATAAAGCCGCTCAAAAGGACACTTCCGAAGCTTTCCTAAAATCCCTTATCACCCAGTCAGTCGTATACGATAACGAACTCAAAGACTATCTGCCCACCTACTTAAGCCAGGCCAGAAACTTTGCGATCTCTGATATCGACGGTGACTCAACAGGTACAGGCATTTTCTGCTACATTCTTATTGCTGTCATTGCATTTATCTTTGCAATAACGATCAGCAACACGATCGATAAAGAAGCATCCGTTATCGGCACATTACGTGCTTCAGGTTACAGCAAGGGCGAACTCATAGTTCACTACATGTCGATGCCCTTTATCGTAACGATCGCAGGCGCGGTGATCGGTAATGTACTGGGTTATACAGCATTCCGCGGCATGGCCGTAAACCTTTACTACAACACATACAGCCTCCCTACTCCACGCCTTGTGTGGAGTTCGTCGGCTTTGGTAAAGACAACAGTCATTCCGCTGCTTCTGATGTTCCTGATCAACCTTTTCGTTATCGTGAAAAAACTTCAGTTAAGCCCTCTGAAATTCTTAAGACATGACCTCACAAAATCCAGACGCACAAAGGCAAGAAGGATTCCGGCATGGTCATTCTTAAGACGATTCAGGATCAGGGTCTTATTCCAGAACATGCCGAACTACGCAGTACTCATCTTCGGTGTAATCCTGTCGGAACTGATGCTCTGCTTTGCTTTCGGCCTTACTGACTCCCTGGTCAACTATGGTGACAAAGCGCCCGAAATGGTCTTTGCCGAATACCAGTACATGCTCATGGGATACAAAGACAAGGACGGCAATGTCATCGAGACAAACGAGAATACTGCCGAAAGATTCAGTTGTCATTCGCTGATGTACCCTAAGCAGAAGAGTGATTTCTCACGCTTCGAAGGTATGGGAAGCGGCGGTGATGAGAGCATTACCGTTTACGGAATCGCAGACAACAGCCAATATATCTCACTTCCTGCCGATGTTCCCGAAGGCAGTGTCTTCGCATCCACGGCATTCAGAGATAAGTTCTATCTTAAGGAAGGTGATGTGTTATCGCTTCACGAGGAATACGAGAACAAGTCTTATGAATTTACCATCAAAGGCTTCGTTGATTACGACGGCGGCATCGCAGTCTTCATGAGCAACGAGAACTTCAATAAGACATTCGATAAGAAGTCCGGCGAATTCTCCGGATATTTCTCCAGAAACGAGATAACCGACATTGATGAGCAGGACATCGCAACCGTAATAACCGTGGAGGATATTTCCAAGGTAACGACCCAGCTCATGCACTCGGTCGGCGGATTCATCGAGATCTTCAAGTATGCGATGATCATCCTCGCGGCAGCCCTCATTTATCTGCTCGCAAAGATCATCATCGAACGCAACGAACACTCTATCTCCATGGTAAAGATCCTGGGATTTAAGAACGGCGAAATCGGTTCGCTCTACATCATCCCGACCGCGATCGTTGTCGTGCTGTTTACATTAATCAGTCTCGTTGTCGGCTACTTCCTGATGCTCTGGATCTTCCACGCATTCCTGCTGCAAATGGACGGATACTTTGCTTTCTACATGAAGCCTTTGTCAATGGTATTATCAGTCCTTTACCTTCTCGTCGGATACGCGTTCGTCTCAATGATCGACTTCTTCAGGATAAAGAAGATCCCTATGGATGTGGCATTAAAGAACGTGGAATAATGTTTACTTAGCGTTAAGCGGCCTCAAAGCTGGTGCTTTGGGGCCGCTATTTTTTTGAATTCGCTAATTATATTAATTCTATTCTTACTTGGGCGTTTCTTGTTTTGGGGTCGTTTGCGCTTGTCGGTTTTTGTCGTATTTTGTCGGTAGAAAACCGACAAAGAGGCTGCTTATAATCCAACTATGGAATACTTAAACAAATATGTGCCCAAAGAGTTTCTGGCCCTCAAGATAAATTACTGTAGGAAGTGTCTCGAAGAGATGCCAAAATATGTTGTGGCTGAGCATTTCAAAAGAGGTAAACTACGGAAAGTTATCAAAGTGAATAACCATGAGTATTTTCTTGATTCAAAACTCGGAAAAGAATATCTCCAAAGGATGCACAAGCGGAAACAGACTGAATGTCAACTGAAGATTTATGAAACGGTTTGGAGTTGCCATTTTATCGATGAACCTCTTACGGAATGCAATCCTCATAAGGTAACCAGAACCTTGCGTATTGATACAGATAAACAAGTGGTAATGAACAAGGCATTTTTCGATAGTTTGAAAAACGATGACAATTCAAAATATATTAAGTATAAAAACAACTATTTCAATGGAATCTATTATCGTTCTGCAGCCGAGCGTGATATAGCGATCTTCTACACATATCTGGGTATACCGTTTAAATATGAACCCTCAATAATACTTGCAGGACTAAACAAGCCAATCAATCCTGATTTTGTAATCTATATCGAAGAACTTGATACCTGCTTCATCCATGAACATTTCGGAATAAAGGATTCATCCGATTATTTGACAACGACCAAGGTTAAATATGGCAACTATACTAACGCCGGCCTCATTCCGGATCTTGATATTCTGTTCACATATGACACCGAAGATATGCCATTCGACATAAGATACTTATCTGCGAAAATGAATGCTGCAATCTATGGAAAAGCAATCAAATTTCCCGTCTAATACATGGTCGCAAAATGGGGGTCTCTGAATGGGTTAAACGATGATCAAACAGACGACTTTTGCCTATATTCGCCACTTTGGTCGCCTATCATGACCTACTACGACGACCATTTCGTGAACATTCGAAAACTGACGAACAGAGCACAAAAAAGCCGCAATCACGTGCCCGTGACTGCGGCCGGAATACGAATTAAAACTGTTACAGATCGTAGTACATCTCATACTCCATAGGTGTGGGCATGGAGATATGGCGTGCCAGGTCTTTACGGCGGTTGGCGATCCATATGTTGATGAGCTCGATCGGGAAAACACCGCCTGCGGTGAGGAAGTCGTGGTCTTTTTCGAGAGCCTTAAGAGCTGAGCCTAAAGACTTAGGCAGACCCTTGATCTTTTTCTTGTCCTCATCAGACAGATTGAAAAGATTGAAGTCATAAGGGCCGTAGCCTTCTGCTTCGGGATCGATCTTATTCTTGATGCCGTCGAGGCCTGCCATGAGGATGGCAGCGTAGCAATAGTAAGGATTGCAGGTAGCATCAGGGTTCCTCAGTTCGAACCTCTTCTTGTCAGGTGTCTTGGCATAAGCCGGAATGCGGATTACAGCGCTTCTGTTAGCGGTAGCATAGCCGATAGTAACCGGTGCCTCAAAGCCCGGAAGCAAACGCTTATATGAGTTGGTCGAAGGATTCGAGAAAGCGCAGATCGCGGGAACGTGACGCAGCACGCCACCGATGAAGTTCAGTGCTGTCTCAGACAATCCTGAGTAACCGTTCTCATCGTAGAAGATCGGCTGGCCGTCCTTAAACATGAGCATGTGGACGTGCATGCCGGAGCCTGCTTCACCGTAAATCGGCTTAGGCATGAATGTAGCAGTCTTGCCTTCCTTAACAGCCTCGTTCTTAACGATGTACTTGGTGAGCATCGTCTTGTCAGCCATCTCGGTCATGCCGCCGAACTCGACCTCGATCTCCATCTGGCCGGAGCCTACTTCGTGATGGTGATACTTGACCTTGATGCCCTGGTTCTCCATCAGCATCGTTACGCGGCTTCTGTAGTCGTAAGCGATGTCCTGAGGGGGCGCTGCGTGATAGCCGCCCTGGTGAGGAGTCTGGAAGCCGAGGCTTCCGAATTCACCTGTGTTCCAGAAGGCTTCCGCACCATCAAGAGTAAAGCCCGAGCTGTTGGGTTTGTTGTTGTAGGTGACCTCATCGAAAACATAGAATTCGAACTCAGGTCCCAAAAGGAATGTGTCTGCGACACCCAGTTCTTTCATGTACTCTTCTGCACGCTTGCAGACATTTCTGGGCTCCTGGTTAAAAGGAACATTCTCGTTCTTGCCGATGATCCTTACATCGCCGATCATGGAGAGAGTCTTGATCTCGCAGAAATCGTCGATAGCGGCACTGGAGAGATCAGGAATAAATACCATGTCACTCTTTTCGACGGGCGCAAAACCGTAGTTGCTGCCGTCGAATCCTATGCCTGCTGTCATGATCGATTCCGTGAATCTGTCTGCCGGGATCGTCAGATGATGCCATCTTCCGTTGAGATCTATCATCCTGAAATCGATCATCTTGATGTCATTCTCGTCGATGAAGATCCTCGCTTCCTCAAAGTTACTTAGCATATATTCCACCTCCGCTAAAGTACAATAAGCGCTGACCCTAAATGTTATTGCACGTCAGGTCAACGCTTACTTATTAAATCATAGCATAGGGGGTGTCAAAAAAACTTGTTTGGGCAGGGGCAAAACGCCCTTTTTTCAACAATAAAAGAAGCAACCTGCACAAGCGTGAAACTTACCAAATACAAGAACTTAACGATTTTAGCTTTTGTGACCCTTCGTTATTGAGAATCATTTCCGACAATGTAAAATAGTAGAATCTATTTTTCTTAGGAGCGCATTATGAAGGTTGAATTCGGCTACGGCAAAGGCGTACAGATAGTTGATATCCCTGACAAGAATCTCGATCAGATCCTTGTCGCAAATGAGATCGAGCATGCAAGACGCGGCCCTGCCGCAGTTGTCTATGCGCTCGAAAATCCTATCGGCTCACCCCGCTTAAAGGACCTCGCAAAGCCCGGACAGAAGATCTGCATCATCACAAGCGATATCTCAAGACCTATCCCGAGCTTTGACGTTATACCTTCTATCCTTGATGAGCTTTATTTGGCAGGATGTGACCCGAAGGACATCACGGTTGTTTTCGCGCTCGGATCACACAGACCTCACACCGAAGAAGAGAAGAAAAAGCTTGTCGGCGAACGCGTATACAGCGAAGTAAAATGCATCGACAGCGATCCTTCAGACTGCATCCACATGGGTGATACTTCAAGAGGCACTCCCGTTGATATCACGAGAAGCGTTGCTGAGGCTGATTTCAGGATCGGCGTAGGCAATATCGAATTCCACTATTTCGCAGGATACTCGGGCGGCGCAAAGGCGCTTATGCCTGGCGTCTCCACTCCTTCAGCGATCCAGGCCAACCACCGCATGATGGTCGATGAGAAGGCCTGCGCAGGTAATCTGAACGGCAACCCGATAAGAGCAGATATCGAAGAATCCGAGACATTCTGCCACCTGTCATTCATCGTTAACCCTATCCTTGATGAGCATAAACACATCGTTTACTGCGTTGCAGGTGACGTTACGAAGGCTCACAGGGAAGGCTGCAAGTACCTGGACCAGATGTACAGAAAGCCCCTTAAGAGAAGAGCTGATATCGTTATCGTCTCCCAGGGAGGTGCGCCCAAGGATGCTAACCTCTATCAGACACAAAAGGCTTTGGATAACTCCAAGTATGCGGTAAGAGACGGCGGTACGATCATCGTCATCGGCGCATGCAATGAAGGCTTGGGAAGCGCCAAGTTTGAAGAGTGGCTCACTACAGCCAACACTGCTGACGAACTTATCGAGAGAGTAGGAAGAGACTTCCAGTTAGGCGGACACAAAGCAGCTGCGATCGCCATGGTATTAAAGCATGCCAAGATCGTTCTCATCTCCGAGATGGACGATGACTTTGTAAGGAGTATCTTCTTAGAGCCCATGCATTCGGCTCAGGAAGCCTTCGATGAAGCTTACGCAAGATACGGTGAAGAGTGCTCTGTCATCTGCATGCCTTTCGGCGGAGCCACACTCCCCATGCCGCCTGAAGAATAAAAACACGAACGATTTTTGGGACAACATTTCTAAAAGGCGTTGTAACCCAACGCCTTTATCTATATAATCGCCGTTATGTCACTGAATCTAACAGAAAACAAGTCAATTTACAGAAGAGTCTTAAAGATAGCCGTTCCGATGATGATCCAGAACGGTATATCCCAGATCGTCAATCTGCTCGATAATTTCATGATCGGCCGGGTAGGCACGAACTCTTTGTCGGGTGTAGCCATCGCGAACCAGATGATGTTCGTGTTCTTTCTCATGACTTTCGGTGCGACTGCAGGTTCGGGCATTTTTACCGCACAGTATTACGGCAAAAAAGACTGGGAAGGCGTCAGGATCACATTCCGCTTTAAGCTGGTAACGAGCATCGTCCTTTCAGTACTTGCCTGCTTCATATTTTTCTTCGGTGCCACCTTCCTCGTATCAAGATATCTTCAGGGCGAAGGCGATCCTGCTGATGCCGCAGAGACACTTAAGATCGGCGTCCAGTATCTCCATGTGATGATCATTTCCCTGATACCTATCGGCATCTGTCAGGCATATGCCGGCACATTAAGAGATATCGGCCAGACCAAGGTCCCTCTCATTGCTTCAGCATGCGCGATCGTTGTTAACTTCGTCGGTAACCTCCTGCTCATCTACGGATATCTGGGTCTCCCGGCACTCGGCGCTTTGGGTGCTGCCATTGCTACGGTAATTTCCAGATTTGTAGAGCTCGGAGTTCTTGTCATTTATGTAGCTACGCACAAGGAACAATGTCCGTTCATTGTCGGCGCTTTCAGGCACTTCCACATACCCGGCAAACTCGCAGGAAAGATCATAGTCAAAGCAACTCCGCTTCTTCTCAACGAGACATTCTGGTCTTTGGGAATAACAGTGCTTAACCAGTCTTATTCATACAGGAGCCTTGACGCCGTTGCGGCAATACAGATCGAAGCTACGATATACAACGTAATGATGGTCGCTTTTGTTGCAATGGGAGAAGCTGTCGGCATTCTTATCGGTCAGATATTGGGAAGCGGCCAGATCAAAGAGGCAAAGGATAATGCTTTCAGGATGATCTTTTTCACCGTATTCTTCGGACTGGTCTTCGGTGTGCTGATGACGATCGCAAGTCCCTTCTATCCGTTGATCTATGACACCACTGATAACATCCGTCATCTTGCTACATGGCTCATTGTCATCAATGGTGTTTTGATGCCGTTCTACGCATTCACTCACGCTTCGTATTTCATTATCAGATCCGGAGGCAAGACATTCATCACCATGATCTTCGATTCGGGATTTGTATGGCTCCTGTCCGTTCCTTTTGCATATTGTCTGAGCCGCTATACTTCCATGCCGGTACTCTGGATGGTCGCTGCCGTACAGGCTCTTGAACTCATTAAATGCTTATCTGCCGGATTCTTTGTAAAGAGCGGCATCTGGGCAAAAAACATCACATAATTAACCTGTGAATAACCATCAATCGATTACACATCGTTAACAATGTGTTTATTTCAAAATGCAAATAAATAGTTATAATGTTGGTATCGAGAATATAAAAATATTTTAAGATTCATGCGGAGGCTTCGAAATGGCATCCTCGATCAATCTTACATCGATACTGATCACTGATTCGGTAGGAGTATGCCTGCTTCTGGTTCTCATGTTCACAAAAGGCTGGTATATGCCTACAAGAAAGAAAGAGAGCCATCTGCTCTTCCTTCTCATGGCAGCTTCTCTTTTTAACTGTATAGCCGATGCTTTTACGTCCATATGCGACGGAACTCCCGGAACCGGTTACAGAGTTGCCCTAATGATTGGCAACACTTATCTTTATCTTTTTAATCTGCTTGTCGGCATCGGTATCATTTATCTGGTCGTAAGTCATATCGACAAGCAGGTCCCGAAGCTGCAGGTCTATTTTTTCGCAGTGATAAGCGCCATCGAGGTAATCCTTCTTATAATCAACTTCTTCATGCCGGTAGTATTCTCACTTGACGCGAACAACGTCTATTCCAGAGAAGGACTGTACATGGTCTTCATCATCGTCGGATTCCTCCTGATCTTCTACGGATATGCATTCTATTTCATCTCCAAGATAAGGAACCCTTCACTCGGATACTTCCCTGCCTGGCAGTTCCTTATGCCCATCCTTCTTGCGGTGGCAGTACAGATGAACGTCTACGGCATCTCCCTGCAGCCTGTAAGCTTCGCGATCGCCTTTGCAGGACTGGTAACGTGCCTTCAGAATGAGAGCATCTATATTGATAAGCTCACGGGCGTCAACAACCGTTATGAGCTCGACATAATCCGTAAAAGACTCATCCACAGAAAGCCCGAAAAGATCGCCGCGCTCATGCTCGATCTCAACGGCTTTAAGCAGATCAACGACGACTTCTCACACGAGGAAGGCGACAATGCTCTGATAGCTTTCGCGAATATTCTTGTCAGCGTAATGAGAGGCGAAGGCAGAGTAATAAGATTTGCAGGCGATGAATTCGTTATCCTCATCCGCAGGTTCAAAGGTGAAAGCATCGAGCCTTACAAAGAAAAGATCCTAAAAGCAGTAGATGAATATAATGAGACTTCCGGCAAGCCGTATAAGCTCTCGTGTGCTATTGGCGGATCCACCTTCGATTACCACGGTGAGGAATTATCAGAGCTGCTCTATACGATCGACCATCTGATGTATAAAGACAAAAACAACTATTACAGCAAGCACAACAGACGTCATAACAGACAGTCTGACCAGCCCCGTTAATTTATCATTGTATTGTCACAGACCGGACGTTATTTAGTATTACAATAATGAGGTAATACCAGATTAACGTGAGGTTTAAAGATGGACTGGGATTCCGGATTCCTGATCTTCATACAAGAGCACTTAAGGTCGGACGCGCTTACTCCGGCCTTAAAGGTCATCACGCATACTTGCGACAGCGGATGGATCTGGATCCTTTTGTGCGTGGCTCTCCTGGTCATTCCGAAAACAAGAAGACCCGGTGCCATCGCAGGTGCAAGCCTTGCATTGGAAGCCATCATCACAAATCTCGTCATCAAGAACGCAGTCGGCAGGACAAGGCCTTACGAAGCGGTCAACGGCCTCGTTAACCTCATCGAAAAGCAGAAGGATTACTCCTTCCCTTCCGGCCACACAGGTGCTTCATTTGCGGTAGCAGGCGTGCTGCTTTTGATCGCATTGATCGGACTTCCGGTCGCAAAAGAAAAAGGTATAATGACGCGTTCAAAGATGACACTTGCATATAAGCTTTTCGCGCTTCTTACACTGATATACGCGACGATCATCGCATACTCAAGACTTTATGTAGGCGTGCATTATCCGACAGATGTTCTGGGCGGTTTACTATTAGGTCTGGGAACGAGCGTCATAGCATATTACGTATATCATGTGGCGGTAAAAAAATGTCAGATCGCAAAGACAAAACTCAAGTAAATGAAAACGCTGCCGAAGAATAACGGCAGCGTTTTTTGTTGTTATTTTTTCACTGTTATCAGCGCATTCTTTTCCTTGCCATCTTGTCGGCATACATCTTGGAATCGGCTTCGAGGATCATGTCTTCGATATCGATATGCCTGTCTATGACGCGTTCTGAAACTCCAAGGCTGACACCGACTTCAAAATCCCTGTCTGACATAGCAGGATCGGCATCTGCAGTGCGCTCGATCTCGTTGCGGACATCCTTAATGATATCCTCATACCGCTTATCGTTTACGATGGCAATAGCAAACTCGTCGCCGCCGTATCTGGCCGCTATTCCGTCATCCTTTACGAACTTCAGGAGGGCCCTTGCAAGCGTCTGTATCGCGACATCGCCGTTATCGTGTCCATATGCGTCGTTTATGGTCTTGAGCCTGTCCATATCGACCGAGAACAGCGAGAGTATCCTGCCGGAATTTGCGGGCGAATTAAGCATCTTGTTGATGGATGCGAAGAACCCTCTGCGGTTATAAAGTCCCGTAAGGAAATCCTGTTCGGACAAAAGCTCGCTCGCCTTGTTTTTAGTGATGAGCTTGCGGTTGTTATTGACTGCGTTTACCGCAGCATTAACAAAGAGACTGAACTCTTCAAAACGCTGTTCTGACCTTAAAGATACGCGGTCGTATCCGTTGGCGACATAACCGAATATCTCTTTGCGGGATCTTATCTGTCTGAACAGCAAAACGTTGATATTGCTGTCGGGATCAAGGATCAGATCGTAATCCGGGATCGGATACTTCATGCGGTAGAACTTATGGGCATTGGAATACTTGTTTCCTCTGCCGTGGAAGATGCTGTGACAGCACTCTTCTTCCTGAGTAATGCCGACGAAGTAATACTGGCTCTTCCACATCCAGATCGAGTTCCTTAAGTTCGCTGCAGCGTCATCGAGATTGTCAGACGAAGTCATGCGCGAAACGAAGTGGCCCATCTCAAGCATATGCCTGAATGAATTCTGGCTTTCTTCCGTAAGCACTTCAACAGCATTTGACCACGGGAACTGCGAATCCATCCTGCAGCCGCAGGACTGCATAAACAGCGGCTTGTAAGGAATGGTGAAAGTGTCATTGCATTTATTCTTATACTCTTCCCAGCACTTGATCCTTAAGAGTATCTGCTCAGGTATCTTCTTATAATCGAGCTCGCAAGTCGTAACTACCGGAGCGTGGAACAATGCCTGCCAGATCCCGTCAAAGCCCGTAACCATTACGTCTTCAGGGACTTTAATGCCCCTCTTGCTTAACGAATCGCAAACTCCGATCGCCATTGAATCGTTGGCGCAGATGATAGCGTCAGGGATCTCATAACCGTTATCAAGGGCATCGTCTAAGACCTCACCAGCTCTCGCCTGCCAGAAGTCACCGTAGAAGATCCTCGATGAAGAAGGATCTATTCCGCGCTCTTTAAGAACGTCCTTAAATACGTTAAGCCTTGCGTCAGAGAAACGGTTATCCTTAATGCCTGCCATCATGTCGAGGCGCTTTGCACCGTGGACATCGACAACGTGCTCGACGATCTGTCTGAAGCCGTTCTCATATTCAAAATCAGCGTTGATACATCCGTCCAGAGAATGCTGGAACGTGATGACGGGAATGTCTTTTTCGTGCCCTATACTGACCAATCTTTCCAATACTTCAGAAGACTTTATCATCTCACTGAAGATGATGATCGCCGCAAGCTCCATGCGCTTCAAAAGATCGGCAAACTCGACCTCCAATTCCGCCTGGAGAGTGCCCGTATTGCTGTCATTGAAAGTAAAACTCGTGATGACGTAATTCTTTTTAATCTCCTCCGACTGGAGCGATCTTAAGAAGAGACTGTAGTTATCTGAATCGTTCCAGACTCCGCAGACTGCAATAAGCTTGCGCCTGTTGGTGTTCACCGGTCTCCTCTTTAATGTGATATTCCTGATGTGGATCGAAGCCTTTGAAATGGCTTCGATAGCAAATACTACAGATGCCTTGTCACAGTCTTCATCGATCTCGAAAAGCATCCTGTGCCTCTGCCAGTGGCTCTCAAGGCTTACCGTGTAAGGATCTATTATCAGCGTGCCGTCTTTATCAGATTCAAACTGGCATCTGATGGTACGCGCTTCATCTACTCTTCCGTCAAATGAGAACTCATATGTCTCACCTTTCCTGAAAGGGAATCCGCCCTGCAAAAGCCTCGTCTCGCCGGAAGTGCCTGATATGAAAGACGGCGTGATGATAAGCTCGTCTTCCATGAAAACGACATTGGCATTGAGGTCGCCTTCAACAACGTAGAAAGCATTGCTGTCACTGTTCTTTACACTGTCGTCAGTGTTGAGTGTCAGTATCCTTGCAGGTCTTACGACCTGTCTGTCATATCTCTCCTTCTGATAGACTCTGACATAATCTACGAGCAGTTCGGAATCTTCATCAAAGCTTGTCGGGACCGCCATTCCCGCGCCAAGCTTATTGCCGCCTACTGCAACACCGATAACAAGATGGAATGGTTTATTAAACGGTGCGGGATAAGGCTCTTCGGTCTCTCCGCTTCTTTTAAACCAGAAGGAAGTCCTGTAATACTCCTTGCCGTCGCATGCGAAGATTATCTCATCCTGATCCCACTCGCAGGAGAATAGATGGAAATCACCGGAGAAGTCCGTATTGAGTCTTCTGTAGTTTCCGACACGCTGGGTATAAGGATAACCGAATGCAACGCGCGAGACAGCTTCGTCAGCTCTTGCGCCTTCGATCTCGACCATGTCGATCTGACCGTGAAGCGGGAATTCTTTATACTCTCCGTTCTCTTCATCATAGCCTTCGTCAGGCATCAGTCTGATATAGCTTAAAAGACCCCTGGTCTTAGGGACCTTGATCCTTGCTACTATTCTTCCGTATTTAAAATCCTGTCTGCCGAAAGTGCTGATCCTTGCAGAGTAATAACTGGTCGCGCCCGAACGGTCGGTCTCGATCTTAGGCCTTATGCAAAGACAGCTGTCTTTAAATTCTATGCATTTATCGCCGGAATATTCCTGTCTCTCGCCGTCAATCCATCCGGAAGCACGTGTCTCCGCGCTCCAGACAGAATCATTGATATTATTGCTGTTAAAGTCATCGGACCAGGCAACATGATACCCGTCCGGGAGCGAGATCTTATTAATCATTCAGCTGATCTCCAAGGATCTACCTTGAAAAAAATTACCTGTCCTCTTTGAATGCATCATCGTCGTTTTCACGGGCCATGATGTACTTGTAGCAGTCATCAGCGCTGACTTCAAATGCCTTGAAGATATCCTTAACGGAATCATAGATAGCCTTGCATCTGATGATATCTACAGTATCGTGAGCCTGTGAGAAAAGGCCGAAAATAAGCATGTCATACATCTTATAGAAGTCGACCTTGAAAGCATCGAATTCATTGATCGCTCTGATGAACAGTTCCTTATTCTCAGGTACATAAGTACGCATAAGGTTAAGAAGATGCATCTCCTTCTTAACGCATCCGGAAATAGCATTAACGCTGGACTTGATTCCGGGGTTTACTGTTCTTGTGTTATAACGGACGATAGTCATGGAGAGCTCGTCGACCATGTCAACGCACTCTTCGATGTGTCTGATCATCTGGAAGATATAGATCCTCTTCTCAGGATCCTGCACACATTCATGAAGCTTGTCTGCTGCAGCGTGGAAAATGATGTCGCCGTCATTCTCCAGCTTATTGATACGCCTTGAGATCGCTACTCGGTCTTCAATCTTCTCGAGCATGCCCAACAGCTCGATAGTCTCCTCGTTAAGTACGTCAGACAATTTCGCAGCCTGATCGAATAAGTATTCGCGATCTTCAATGGTCATTGGCCTATCCTCCTTAGAAAACATTAAGTCTTATTATATAGTAACAAAGATATTTTATTCAAGCGGAAAGATAGTGTTTCCAAGGGGTTTGACAGGCAAAAGAAAAGAGCTGCTTCGTTAACGAAACAGCTCTTTTAATCTTTGTTGTGATTTCTTATCAGAGAGCGGAAACCTTTGTTCCAACCTGCTCGATATCCTGATTCTCTACTACGAGGTCAACAGACTTAGGTGTGCAGACAAATGTTGTCTTAACAGGTGTAGGCTCAACTCTTCCGCCTAATGCATAAACACCGCCGCTGATGTAGTCAACTACACGCTGGTTCTTATCTGTGTTTGTGAGGTTGCAGATAACGATGTGGCCTTCACGGATGTGATCACAAACGATCTGGCTTGTTCTGATGTCATAAGGTGTGAGCATTATGACTGTAGCGTTCTTCTGCATTACAGGTGTTGTAACAGCGGGCTCCTGAACGAAGGTGCGAGGTTCTTCTACATAAGACTCCTCAGCGACAGGCTCTTGTTCGTAAGCCTCTTCTTCATAGTAGCCTTCTTCCTCACCGTAATAGTTCTCTTCTACGTCATCTTCTACAGGTGTGAACATGCTTCCGAAGAAATTCTTAACGTTAAAAGTGCCCATTTATTTTTCCTCCTTAAATATTCGCCCGACCAAGGACATTCGTATAAGATACTTCGGATATTAACGAACTTTGATTTTCGCTTCAATATAATTGGTCAATATGACACAAGAAGGTAACTTAAAACGGGGTTATATTACAAAATGTAACAAAAATCAGTAATTTTTTACTGAACAATGTTACAAAGGCTTATATTGCGAGCGGTCGCCGAATATGGCGGTACCGATCCTGATATGCGTTGAGCCTTCGTAAATAGCGCTCTTATAATCCTGGCTCATACCCATCGACAAGACGTTCCATGAGTCAAGTCCGGTATAGCTCTTAAGGTCTTCGAATATTACTCTTGTCTTCGCGAAAACTTCCCTCGCCTCACCCTCGTAAGTCTCAATGGGAGCCATAGTCATAAGGCCGCACACGGTAATATTCGGAAGTGCCATGATCTTATCTATTGCAGGTTTTAATTCATGCGGAGCAAAGCCGTGCTTGCTCTCTTCACCGGAAACATTGGCCTGCAGCAAAATGTTCGTAGTAACATTGTTACTTTCCGACCTCTTGGATATCTCCTCGGCAAGTTCCACGCTGTTGACCGAATGGATAAGGCTCGTCTTACCGATAATATATTTCACCTTATTCTTCTGAAGCGTTCCGATAAGATGCCAGTTGACATCGATGCCGAGAGAAGAGAATCTCTCGACCTTAGGCACAAGTTCCTGCACGCGGTTTTCGCCGAGATCTTTAAGACCGCTCACAGCAGCAGCTTCGGCATACTCCACCGGGAATACCTTCGTGACACCTATGAGTGTCACGCTTCCCTTCTCCCTGCCCGAAGCGGCTGTAGCTTCGTCTATTGATGCTAAAACGGATTGTATATTATCTGAGATCCTGTTCTTAAGATCTTCTCTGTAATCAAATTCCATATCAGTCGACCTTATCTCCCGGCTTTACAGTCTTAGGGTTAGTAATGATAACCGTATCAAGGTTAGGAACAACAGATCTGCCGACCTGGTCAATGATCGCGAACTCTCTGTCGTTATCCAGAACGATTACTCTTATCTCTTCTACAAAGCCCTGGTTGTTCTGATATACGGAAGCCATTCCGGAATAATCGGATACGGTGATCTTATCGCAGTTCATTCCGAGAGCTGTCGAGACATTTACAAAGGAAGCCTTGTAACCGTTTGTATAAACTCTGTCGAGCTTCTTAAGAGCGGAGAAGTCATTAGCCGTAGAGAACGCAACGACTGTACCGATACCGTCAACGATCTCGGCATGAACGACCGTACAGCTCACTACAGCCGTGCCGGCCGGCGGCTCGTCACTATTACTGTCATCGCCTTCACCTGCAGGTGCTGCGACAGGAACGATATTGATGTTGAATACCGCGCCTTCAGTGAAAGATTCCAAGTTAATAACTGTATCCGGTCCGAAGAAAACGCAGAAGCAAGGATTGCCCTTAGGAGCATAATCGGCATTTACAAGGCTCGATACGGATACTCTCATACCGTCAGTCTCCGTAATAACGATCTCGATATCCACCGTTCTTAAGTCGAGAAGATCCTCTACATATCTGGAAGTCTCGAAAGTAATGAGCATGCCCGAATTGTCTTTTTCGCAGCGTACTACCTTGCAGTTATCGATGGAGATACCTTCCGTACGGACATTGATGTCATGGAGCGTTCCCAAAGCGAAGTCGGAAGCGGCAGCATCGTTGGAAGAAAGATATACCGTAAGGTACTGGCTCTCGTTCTGCGCGATCCTGCAGACAGCGCTGTCGGCTTCAACACTCAGGTCTGAAGAGATAGCTCCTACAGAACTGTTTATATATGACTTGATCTCAGATGCAGGTATCTGAAGGAAGTTCTGGTAATTCAGGAGTTCTTCTTTTCCGTCAAGTCTGAAAGATACGATTCCGGGACGGTGTGCGTTGATCCTCGATGCATACTTCTCCAACTGTGCCTCATAGACCTTCTCGTCTGATCTGAGCACGGTGATCCTCTCGTCATCGAAGTCGATACGGCTCATCTCATCTTCACGTTCGTCGAGGATAACGTTGACCGATGAACCGTAGGAAGACATATTGTTGAGATTGCCGCTCATGGCGTCAAATCTGACCGAATCAAGAATAACCGACAGATTCTTGTTGTAGTTCCTGTAAATGACGTCAGCTTCAGCTACGTTACCTGCAAGGATAAGCTCCTGCTGCACGTCTGATATCTGTGACTGGACATTTCGCAAGTCTGTTACCGTGGTCTTCATCTCTTCAGGAACGACAATTGCAAGCTCCTGACCCTTGGCAACTCTCGAGCCTTCCGTGATCTGCGTAACGAGTTCGCCCCCTGATGAAGCAACGATAATATCCTCATCTCTTACGATGAGAGCCTTTGCACCGATCGTATGCTCTACGGCGCCCGTAGTTACGAAAGAGAAGTTAGGCTTCTCTGCAATATAGTCGTATAAGTGATGCACGATGAACGCGAGCACGAGGAGTGCTGCAGCAACTGCTATTGCGCCCAGAACACCATTTCTGATAGCGCGGCTCTCGGCACTCTTCTGGGAGGGATTCTTATGCTTGAATTCGCTCTTCTCGATCTTGGCCTGCTCTTTAAGCTTAGCTTCTTCCTTGCGCTTTGCCTGCGCCATGATCTTCTTCTGCTCTTTTGCAGTAGCGATCTCTTTTGCAGACATCTTTCTTCTGGGAGCTTTATTCGCAGAAGACTTAACGGCAGTTTCTTTAGCGGCATCTTCCTTGCCCGGGATGATGCTCTTTTGCGCGGGCTTTACAGGTCCCTTGCCTGCGGTATTTACGGGTTTATTGCCGGAAGGCTTAACGATCTTCCTGCCTGAAGGTGCATGAGCGCCTGCCACTGGTTTTCCGGCAGGTTTTGCTGCCGGTTTTGCTGCGGGCTTGCTCTGGGCCTTCTTAACGGGACCTGCGGGTTGTCCTGCAGGCTTTTTGCCGGCACCGCTGTCCTGCGGATTGTTATACCACTGTTTACCGTCTGCCATTTGCATTAACCCCCGACAGCAAGCATGCAGGCGAGCTTAGCCTGCTCTTTTGCAAGGCTTCCCTGCATATATGCTATGTAAGGCGGCTTGATGGGACCGTCACAAGAGAGCTCGGTCGTAGCGCCCTGGACAAAGGCGCCTGCCGCCATAATTACCTGATCATCATAACCCGGCATATCCCACGGCACGGGTGTTACAAAAGAATCCACGGGCGAGCATGACTGGATGGCAGCGCAGAACTTGCTCATCTTGTCGGGATCGCCGAATTCTATAGTCTGGACGATATCTCCTCTTGCTTCTGTCGAAGCAGGGCTCGTCTTATATCCTTCTGCGCCTAATATCTCAGCTGCGAAAACAGCGCCTTTAAGGCACTCACCGACGCATGCGGGAGCAGTAAACAGGCCTCTGGCTATCATGGGATTCGCGCCCAATGTAGGGCCTACCTCGCTGCCTAAGCCCGGCGTAGTAAGATGTCTTGCGGCATTCTCCACAAGGTCTGCCCTGCCGGCGATATAACCGCCCGTTCTGGCGATTCCGCCGCCCGGATTCTTGATAAGAGATCCGGCAATGACATCAGCACCGACTTCGGTCGGTTCTTTCTTCTCGGTAAATTCACCGTAACAGTTATCGACTGCAACGATGATGTCTTCTCTTATGGAATGGGCAAGATCAGCGATCTTCTCAATGTCATCGCAAAGGAGCGCTCTTCTGCCAGTATAACCTCTGGATTTCTGGATAAATACCATCTTCGTCTCAGGCTTGATCGCTGCCCTGATGGCTTCAAGATCAGGAGACCCGTCCTCTTTGAGGCCGACTTCCTCGTAGCCAATGCCATATGACATAAGCGACATGGCATTATCCCCTGATGAAAGACCGATCGTAGCCATAAGCGTATCGTAAGGCCTGCCTGTAACAGAGAGCATGATATCGCCCGGTCTCAATGCTCCGTAGAGCATAGCGGAAATTGCCTGCGAGCCCGTGCTGATCTGCCATCTTACATAAGCCTTTTCAGCCCCGAACACCTTAGCGAAAATATTCTCTATCTTTTCTCTTCCGACGTCATCATAGCCGTAGCCTGAAGTCGAACCCATATGTGTATCGGAGAATTTCTCGCTTCTGAAAGCATCGAGCACCTTAAGCTCGTTATATGTAACGATATCGTCTATACGGGCATACACATCAGCAAGCGCCTCTTCAGCCCTTACTGCTGCCTCAAGCGCTTTGTCACTTACACCGTATTTCCTGTAATTTTCGATAGTGGCCTTCATAACTCTTGATTATACCAATAAAATAAAAAAAGAATTATGTCAGTTTGAATGAAAACTGAGAGCGAAGTGCTCAGTTCTTATAGAAAGCCAGCTTCAAAGATCCCGGCACGCAGTCGAATTCGACCTTGTAACCTGAGAAATCCTCGCCGTCGTAATTGCCGTTCAGAGCTCTGGAGCCTGTGGCTTCCACCGTAACAGCTCTTGTTACGAATGTATCCATCTCTTTGTAGCCTTCGTGATTGCCGGCTTTGTATTTCGTAAGGAGATAAAGCGCTCTCGGAAGATGTACGGCGTCAATGGCACAGCAGTTGATAAGCCCGTCATCTATTTTCGCTGTGGGCGCGGGGCAGAAGCCGTCGCCGTAATATGATGCATTGCAGACTGCAATGAGCGTAAAACGGGATTTCTCCGACTCATTCGGCTTGCCGTCAGCGCGAAGCGCCCTGTACTTAAAATCGAAATTCCTGTTGCCGAAGATGCAGCCCAAAGCGGATGTAAGGTATGCGGTACTTCTGACAAGTCCTGAATTAGGATGCGCGAGCACCTTTCCCTTAGCCCTTAGCTGTACTTCCGTATCAAGACCGATTGATGCAACGTTAAGGCACCACGCCGAGCTCGCGTCGATCCTGGCTCCTGCGCGGTCATAGGAAGTGACCTTGATAAGGTCGATATCCTTCATTTGGTAACTGTCGCTGAATATCTCACGGACACAGACCTCACAGTTGCTCCTGTGGTTTTCGTCCATTATGGATCTTGTAAAATCATTGCCTGTTCCGAGAGGAATGATTGCCAAAGGCGTTTGGGATTCCGCCAGGGCATTTCCCACTTCATGGATGGTACCGTCACCACCGCATGCGATAACGAGAAGGTCCTCTTCATCTATGGCTTTTGCAGCCACTTCACCTGCATGACCGGCAAACTCCGTATAGACCACGCGGGACTCACCCGGGTGTTCTTCGGCGCATTTTGAATAAGCTTCTTTGAATCTTGCGAGGACTTTAGGCTCGGCTCTGCTGTTTACGATAAATAGTTTCTTCATCAAGTACCGTCAAACAGCGATTATTTCTTGAGCTTCATTATTACGTCCACAATGTCGCTTACGGTCTTTACCTGATCGAGGACCTCATCCGGAAGACGGATATTGTATCTCTCCTCGACATCGATTACGAACTCATAAAGCTGAAGTGAATCGAAAGGAAGATCGGAATTGAAGTTAAGATCTGCAGTGATCTCCTCGGGAGATATCTCCAGCGTCTCAGCCATGATCCTAATAACGTCTGCGAAAACCTGTTCTCTGTCGGTGTTATAATCGCCCATGTTATTTAGTCTCCTTTGTGGTATCCTTCGCAACTTGCCTTGCGGTAGCTCTTACGTTCTCACTGCTGTCATAACGTCTTAACTGCTGGGCGAGATACTCGTCCACTTCGGCTACAAGATCGAGCAGATGCTTTCTGTCTTTCTCGTCATAGCCTGCAAGAATATGCTTTGCCAAAACTCTGTGGAACTTATTATTCATACGGCATGCGAGCTTGCCGTTGTGCGTAAGGCTGATCCTTACGATGCGCTTGTCGCGCTTATCACGTTCTCTGTGAACATAACCCTTCTTAACAAGACGGTCGATGGCGACTGTCAGGGTACCTGTAGTAATGCCCAGATCCTCTGCAGTATTAGTCATAGTGCGGGCATCATAAGGTCCGATAGCTGTAAGGGTATGCATCTCAGCAATAGACAGGTCATTAAAGTAGCCTGCCTGAAGAGACTTCTCTTCTGTTAAAACGACATTTTCAAAGATCCTTACGAGGGCCTCTGACATCTGTTCTTCTTCGCTCTGCAAAATGAACTCTCCCGTATGAATTGATCTTTAGGTTAAGTATATCAAAAAAACTTTCAACTTAGAACAGACAGTATCAGGCTTCCAAAGCCTGGCTCTCAGCCTTCTTGTCGTTGTTTACGAGAACGATGACAAATACCAGCAAGAACAAAGCGAAGCCGCCTAATATGAGCGTAAAGCCGTCATTGTCCATGATGCCGAGTTCTTCGAGTCCGATCTCGCCGAACGTGCCCGCGATATTAAACAGGATATGCGTTGTGATAGTGATTATTACCGAGCGGTACTTATATCTGAGGAAACCGAGCAGGAGTCCTAAGACCGCAGCATATACGCCCTGAACAAGATTCATATGCATAATGCCGAAAAGGACCGCCGATATAGCGATAACGAATCCCGGCTTAAGATTTGCCTTCTTGAGAATTCCGTAAGTTACACCGCGGAAGCAGAGCTCCTCCAGGATAGGACCAAGGATAATCGCATAGATTATCATGGCGATGCTGTCGACACCGATTCCGGCATCCTCCATAAGCTGGTTATAGTCTTCGATTACCTTCGGAGCGATCTGGTAAACAATTACGAATGCCGCATTGAGAAACAGAACAAGTCCGACCACTGTGCCTACAACAGCAAGGACCGATCTTAGTCCGAATATCTGTCCGAGTTTTACCTTGGGGGACTTCTTAACAAAGCCCTTGTAATACCAGATGATGAAAACAATAAGACCTATGACAGAATAAATGAGATATGCGTACTCGGCATAATTCTCCATAAAGTCTTGGGTAATAAATATGCCAAGCTCATATGCATCGGTAAGATCGATCGGTATGCCTTCGTTGTAGACCTTGAGCACAGACATGATCATGAACGGGATCTGGGCCATGGTCTGGATAGCTATGAGCACGACCATAGGAACGATCGCAAGGAAAATAAAACCTACGCGTACCTTCTTAGGGCCGGCGGCCGGCGCTGCCTGAGGATTTTCAGCGGCAGGCTGGACAACAGGCTGGCCTGTTACAGGGTCATATGTTTGTATTGAATTGTTCTCTGACATAACGTTCACCCCTCTTGTTATCTGAACTTAACGATTGTAACTCCGCTGTCTCCTTCGCCCTGTGTTCCGGAGCGGTAGGATTCTACCCTGTCATCTTTTATGAGAATGTCCTGCACGCAGGATCTCAAAGCACCTGTTCCCTTACCGTGAACTATCCTTGCTTCCTTGATCCCTGCAAGAACACAATCTTCCAAATACTTCATAAGACCCGATTCGGCTTCCGCAGTCGTCATGCCGATCAGCATGATCTCTGACTTAACGGAAGATGCGGCATTGAATATCGCCTTGCTCATCTCGCCGGAACCGCTCTTGTTCTTCTCTTTACCTTTTCCGCTGATCTTGCCGTTTCTGGATCTGGCAAACTCATCACGCTGCGCTTTAGTCGGCATCATGAGCTGGCTCTTCTTAACGGCAATCTTCATGCTTCCACATAATATATTAACACATCCGCTCTTAGAAAGGCCTGATTCGGCAACACCGATCTGGCCAAGCGAAGGTACATAATAGCATTCGCCTTCGACGACTTCCTTGACGGGCTCGCCGCTCAGGGCAACGGATTCTACTGCTTCTTCATCCTCTTCAGTCAGATCCTCCATGCCGGCTCTGAGCTTTCTTCTGAGCTTATCCATCTCCTGCTCGCGGTGTCTGGCATCCATATCTCTGGATCTCTTTCTCAGCGCGCGGAGTTCTTCTGTAAGCTCCTGCTCTTTCTCCTGCAGGAGCTTCTTCTGCTCTGCCCTCAAGTCATTCAATATCTTGGTCTTAGACTGCTTGAGCTTGGCATTCTCTTCTTCGAGACGCGCCTTCTCAGACTTAAGCTCGATATTCAGCCTGTCATTCTCGGCAGCTAAGCTCTGCGCCTTCTTCGTCTGCTCTTCAGCCTTCGCAAGAAGCTCTTCATACTTCAGTTCATCAGAAGACATTCTCGACTTCGCATTGTCTATGATGTGCCTTGCAAGACCGAGTTTGCTCGAGATGACAAAAGCATTCGAAGAACCGGGCCTTCCCGTTATGAGCTTATATGTAGGAGCCAGTGTCTCAGTATCGAACTCGCATGAAGCATTCATGACGCCGTCCGTGGTCTCTGCATAGCCCTTGAGCTCTCTGTAGTGCGTCGTAGACATTACGATGCAGTTCTTCTTCCGGAGTTCTTCAATGATCGATATGGCGAGCGCAGCGCCCTCTGTGGGATCCGTGCCCGAGCCGAGCTCGTCTAAGAGCACCAGGGATCTGCCCCTGATGTTCTTCAGGATAAATACGATATTCGACATGTGCGACGAGAACGTGGAAAGGCTCTCTTCGATGCTCTGCTCATCTCCGATATCCGCAAGTACCCTGTCGAAAACACAGACTTCAGATCCGCTGTCAGTCGGGATCGCAAGACCTGCCATCGTCATGAGGACAAGAAGTCCGCACGTCTTGAGAGATACGGTCTTACCGCCCGTATTAGGGCCTGTAACGATCAGGGCATCGTAGCCGTCGCCGACACTTATGTCGACCGGTACGACGCTGTCCTTGGGGATCAGGGGGTGTCTTGCGCCCTTCAAAGCTACTCTGCCGTCCGTGTTAAGATCTGCGCAGAATGAATTGTTCTCAACGCCGTATTCGCCTTTAGCGAAAACATAGTCCAGGCGCGATGCCAGGCCCATATTGTTTTCGAGAAGGCTTGAGATAGATACCACTTCATTCGAGAACACCTTAAGGATCCTCTGAATCTCAGCCTGCTCTGCGAAATTAAGTTCAGCGATCTTGTTGTTCGCCTCGACAACGCTCATAGGCTCGATAAAAAGCGTCTGCCCCGAAGACGAAGCGCCGTGCACGATGCCTTCGATCCTGCCGTTAAAGTCAGCCTTGACGGGAATGCAGTATCTTCCCTCCCTGAGCGTAACGATGCTTTCCTGGAGCATATCAGCGTGGTTATTGATAACGCGGTCAAGAAGCGACCTGATGCCGCTGGCGATATTCTTGCGTTCGCGCCTGATAGATGACAGTTCCTTGCTGGCTCTGTCAGATACTTCATCCTGGCCTAAGATCGAGCTCTGTATCTTCTCTAAGAGCTTCTCGCACGTCTCGATCTTATCGGCATAAGAACAGATGTCAGGCTCTACTTCATCGACCATCGGAGATCCTGCAGATCTCGCCTTGGCGATTGCTTTCTTGATCTCATCTGAAGCTCTGAGGAAAGATGCGACTTCCAATAACTGTCCGCATGTCAGCGTGCCATCCGCCTTGGCATAAGTAAGAGCCTCTCTCAAGTCTCTCATCCCGCCCAGAGGGAGCATGCCGAATCTCAAAATGTGCTCCATCGCCTGCTTTGTGCATGACAATTCAGAAGCCACATAATCGACATCGCAGCACGGAGCCATGTCTTCCAAAAGCTCACGTCCGTAAGACGTTCTGGCCTTGGAGGCCACAGCGTCCCTGATCTTTGTAAATTCAAGCGTATTCAAGACGCGCCCGCGGATCTTCTTCCGCTCAAGGCTCTCTTCAAAGCTTAAAAACTCATACATAGCCGGCTATCCCTACTGACCTTTTGTATCAGCCAAGCCTCTTGATATTCTCGATGATGTCGGGTGTTATGGTCTTAGTCATTGCAAGACCTTCTTCGATATCAACATCGGAGATCTCACCGTGCTGCTGAACAACAAGTCTGTTAAATCTCTTTTCAACGAGGCAGTCGATAGCCCTGATGCCCATAAGGCTGGCCATTGTCCTGTCTCTCAATGTCGGCGAACCGCCTCTCTGCAGATGTCCCAGGATCGTAGGACGTGCCTCGATGCCTGTAGCCTCTTCGATCTGCCTGGCGATATCTTCAGCATGACCGACGCCCTCTGCAACGATAACGATGTAGTGCTTCTTGCCTGTATTACGGCCGTCAAGGATAACTCTCAGTACATCCTTGTTGAAGTCATAAGGAACCTCGGGGATGAGGATGCTCTCTGCGCCTGTAGCGATGCCTACGTTGAGCGCGATCCATCCTGCATGTCTTCCCATTACTTCGATAACACTGCAGCGTTCATGCGAAGAAGCAGTATCTCTTAATTTATCGATGCACTGCATCGCAGTATTCATTGCCGTGTCATAACCGATCGTATATTCGGTGGAAGCGATATCGTTGTCGATCGTGCCCGGCATGCCTACTACGGGGATTCCGATCCTTGCCAGAGCTCTAGCGCCCTTGTAGGATCCGTCACCGCCAATGACGATCAAAGCATCAAGATCGTAAGCTTCCATCATCTTGGCACCCTTAAGAACGCCCTGGTCAGTCATGAAAGACTGTGATCTTGCGGTCATAAGGAACGTACCGCCGCGCTGCAGCGTCTCAGATACGCTTCTGCCGTCAAGCGGCTTGATCTCGCCCTTCCAGAGGCCGTGATAACCTCTTGTAACGCCATACATCTCAAATCCTGCATTTATGCCGGCTCTTACAACGGCTCTGATAGCCGCGTTCATGCCGGGAGCGTCACCGCCGCTCGTAAGAACGCCAACGCGCTTAACCGGTTCTACCGTATTCTTATCTACTTCATCGTAGTTTAAAGCCTTAAGGCTGTTGATCTCGGGAAGGTTACTCTCATCGTAAAGAAGTCTGCCCATAATAATGCCTCCGAAACATCGAAAAGATTTTCAAGGCCATTATACACTAAATAATAAAAGGAGTTTAGGATTTGGCAGGCCTGTTAAGGCAGCCCGGGCGAAAAACCGTTACTTAAACGTCTCAGGCGTGATCGTATACACAGTATTCCTGTCGCAGTCACAGTAGATATAGAGCACGAAATTATCAAGATCGTATGCGCATGACCATTCCGTCTGGATATAGTCAGACTGCTGTGAACCCGCATATAAAAGGTCCAGCGCTTCGTCTACCGACAATACTCCGTCAGATTCAGTGAGCTTATCCTTAAATGTGACAAATCTGCTCTCGTCATCTCTCTGGTGTGTAGCGATCGTATAATTGGTAACGTAATCGATCTCGCTAACCGTTAATACGCTGTCTATCCACTCGGCGACCACGCTCTTTCCTGACTTATCCGTGATAAACAGGTGGAAATCCTTGTCGAACATAGAGTGCACGTCGTAAGAAGACAGGAACACTACTGCTTCATCAACATTGGCGCATTTATCCAGTATAGCTCTTATGGCGATAAGGTCTAATGTATCAGGCTTATCGGTATCTGTTCTTTCTTCAGGATAACTGAGGCTCAATATCGAGATGCCGAGCCCCTGGTCATTAAAACCGTCAACGCTCATGATCGCGCAGCTTCCCCTGAGTACCAGCCTTCCGAAAAACGAATCCGGTTCTGTTACTGCCCCTTCTCCCGCCATGTTGACCCAATGCAGATCACATACGGCAATAGAAGCATACGAGCCTTCCCGGGCCGAATAGAGCACCATTCCGTTTGTCTCAGTATAATCGTAGTTGCGGCAGAACAGATGGTCTCCGTCTTTGGTAACACAGGAAAACGAAGAGCATCCGTAATGGTGTGCCTCAACAGAAACAGGGAATCCGCCCAAAAGCTTTTCGCTCGCTTCTTCGACCAGATCATCTGTGCTTCTGATGTCTGAAGCCAAAAGTTCGTCCAGTTTGTAATTGTTAGTCACGTTACAGAGGTATAAGTCAGGAGCATATTGCCTGATTGAAGCCATCGTGGCTATTTCTTTCCGGAGCGCGAATGCGCCAATGGCTATAGCGAGCAGCAGGAACGCGAGACTGCCTATGGAAAGCTTTTTGCCGCTTAACCATATTCCAAGAACAGCGTAAAGCAAGATAATTCCAAACAGCACTGCCACGGCACCGGAGATATATCCCGTCAAAGCATAGTTCGGTGCACGCTCGGCTATAAGAGTAAAGGAAGTAACACTTGCCTTATCCTTTTCGTAGGTCTCGTCTGAGACCAGATCCGTCATCATGGCAATAAATTCATCGAGCTTTTCCGGAGTAGTATTAGAGCCTTCGGGAAGACCGTTCTCTTTAAGAGCGAGGAGCTTATCCAAAGAACTCTGGAAATAATCCCTGTACGCCTGGGCGACTCTGTCTGCCATACCGGTATCATTTGCCTGGACCGTGGCATAGAAAAACGTCCTGTTCTCGAGATTGCTCTTGGCTATTATGGGCACAGTTACATACCTGTCTTCATCTTCGGGATACGTATATGTCCAAGTCCACAGATCATCAGCGACATTGAACACATAATCAGTATCGACCTTGAGATACAAGACATCGCCATCAGAAGGAGTATTACTGATCAAAGCATCCACTGCGTCAACAGGCTTGGAAATGCTTTCAGCCTTTACTTTGCAATATATTGAAACAGCTGCAGCGCCTGCCGTAAGCACCGCAGCAATTCCGATGACTATCTTCCTTATCTTCCCCATTTCCTATACTTATTCTTCCAAATTTATAGAATCCAGAACCTCCGTGATATTGTCGTGGAATACGAGATGCGCATTCCTGTCAGCGAACGTCTTATCCCTGTTGATTATAACCAGATACTTGCCGCTGAAATCATAAGCCAGAGAAGCCGCAGGCTGTACAGCAAGAGACGTGCCTCCGATGATAAGACAGTCTGCCCTGAATACGAGCCTCTTTGACTCGATCCATGCCGTTTGCGGGAGCCCTTCGCCATATAACGTTACGTCAGGTCTTACCATGCCGCCGCACTTAGGGCACTTCGGGATAGGACCTTCTGACTTGAAGATAAAGTCATACGGATATTTCTCGTGGCACTTCATGCAGTAATTGCGGAATGTCGTACCGTGTACTTCCTGGACATTCTTGCTGCCTGCTCTCTGATGAAGGCCGTCGATATTCTGAGTGATTATTCCGTCGAGCTTTCCTGCTTTTTCCATCTCTGCGAGCTTATAGTGCGCCCTGTTGGGCTCGATGCCTGCAGTATTAAGCTTCTGTCTGTAGAACTCATAGAAAACGTCAGGATGCTCGATAAGACAGTCAATGCTCAAGAGGTATTCCGGGCTGTACCTGTCGAACTTTACATCGTGCTGGTTATAAAGACCGTCTTTGCTTCTGAAGTCAGGGATACCGCTCTCGGTCGAGACACCTGCACCTCCGAAGAAGACAATATGCTTGCATTCCTTCACTATGCGGTTAAGTTCAGCTACGTCTTTCTCGTTCATGGTAATACCTCCTTATATCATTTCGATATTGTCTTCGCCCACAAGATCTGCGAGCTTCCTTAAGACCGCTTCATCAGGCTGTATCTTACAGATGTCATCCAGCCTTATTATGCTCTTATCGGACTCGAAAAGGACTTCAACGGGCACGTTGCCGTGGAAATATGCAAGGAAATTCAAAAGTCTAGAAAAACCCTTCGAATCAGGCCTTCCTGAATAGTGAATGCGCATGATATGTTCACCGCTCTCATTTTGAGGCGCTGCAGGAGCAGCAGGAGCTTGAGAGACAGCCGGAGCTGAAGCCTGTACAGGAGCCGGTGCCGGTCTTGCCGCCTGTCCACCGTCTCTTTCCCTTAACGCGGTCTGGTAAGCCCTGTCACTTCGTATCATGCTCAAAAGGCCGGGGGCATCAGATAATTCATAGCAGCTGTCTACGAACAAAGACAGCTCGCCGCCTTCTCTCATCTGTCTTCTGCCGATAAAGATATAGGGCTTATTCTTCTCTACGACCCTGTTATACTCATCAAATTTCTTGCCGAATAGAAGCACTTCAAATGTGCCGCTTAAGTCTTCACATCCGATGGTGCTCATCATGGTCTTTTTCTTCGTATAACCTGTCTTCTTATCAGTTACCATGCCGCACATCGCGACCTGCTTGTTATCGTCTAAGGCATCGCTTCCCGAAAGCGCGAGAATATCTGATGCTTCGGACATATCAAATGTCGCGACTTCTGCCATGAGCTTGGTATAAGAAGCCAGCGGATTTCCTGACAGATAGATGCCTACCATCTCTTTCTCATAACCGAGCTTCTGGGCATCGGAATATTCAGGTATATCAGGAATAAAGATCGAAGCTCCGGTGTCAGAAGAATCTCCGAAATCAAAGAGTGATAACTGGCCTTCGATATTCCTGCTCTCCTCATGCGCGAGCTTCTCTAATTCCGTCTGCACGCAGGCGGTCATCTGGGCTCTGGTAAGCCCGAACGAATCCATGCACGATGCGAGTATCAGAGACTCTGCCACGGGCTTCTTAACGCCGATCTTGGCAGCTCTGACAACGAAGTCTTCAAAAGACTTATAAATGCCGTTCTTATCGCGGTCACTTAAGATATCGAGCACTGCTCCTTCGCCGACATTCTTGATCACGGAAAGACCGATCCTGATCTTGCGGTCACCTTCTGTCGTGAAGCGCTCGCGGCTCCTGTTGATATCAGGCGGAAGCACTTCTATTCCCATCGCAGAACAGCATGAGATATAGTACGACGCTTTTCCAAGATCGTTCCTGAAAGAGTTAAGCGTGGCAGCCATAAACTCTGTAGGATAGTAATACTTGAAGTAAGCAGTCCAATAACCTACGACCGCATAGCAAGCGGCATGCGATTTGTTAAAAGCGTATCCCGCAAATCCTGCTACGTCATCGAAGATCTTGGCTGCGATATTCTCAGGTACGCCGCGCTTTATACAGCCGTCGATCTGGCGTCCTTTGTCATCGGTGCCGCCGTACATGAAGAGATTTCTGTAGTTCTCCATTATCGACTTTTTCTTCTTGCTCATGGCGCGTCTGATGTTATCGGACTGGCCCATTGAGAAGCCTGCCAGATCTCTTACTATCTGCATTACCTGTTCCTGATAGATAGCGCATCCGTAAGTTACGTTAAGGATGGGCTCTAACAGAGGATGGTCATAAGTAATGTGTGAAGGATTCTTCTTGCAGTCAACATATTTCGGGATCTGGTCCATAGGGCCCGGTCTGTAAAGTGAGATTCCCGCGATGATATCTTCAAGGCTTCCGGGCTCAAGCTGCTTCATGAACGAAGTCATTCCGCGGCTCTCAAGCTGGAATATGCCGACCGTCTCACCTCTGCCGATCATCTTAAAGATCTCGGGGTCATCCAGAGGGATCCTGTCTAAGTCTATCGTCTTGCCGTAGTTATTCTTTACGAGCTCTACGCAGTCCTGAAGAACAGTAAGAGTACGAAGGCCCAGGAAGTCGAATTTAAGAAGTCCGATGCTCTCTACATCAGCTTTAGCAAACTGTACTGCTACAGTATCGTCATTGACCGCAAGCGGCGCGATATCCGTAATGTCCTTGCCCGAAATGATTATTCCCGCGGCATGCGTTCCGGCGTTCCTCGGCAGGCCTTCAACGCGCATAGCCATATCGATTACTTTGCGCGCTTCGGGATCGGTGTCATATGCTTCTTTGAATTCGGTGCTGATCTCCAATGCCTGCTTCAGGTTCATGCCGATGGAGAACGGGATCATCTTAGTGAGCTTATTGCTCTGCGCGATAGACATGTTAAGAACTCTTGCGACGTCCTTTACAGCCTGCCTTGCGGCAAGCGTACCGAAAGTGATTACGTGGGCGACTCTGGTCTTGCCGTATTTCGCGGTGACATAATCGATTGCGATCTGTCTTCTCTCATCGTTGAAGTCGACGTCGAAGTCTGGCATCGATACACGTTCTGAATTGAGGAACCTCTCGAAAACAAGTCCGTATCTTATCGGATCGATATCGGTGATGCCGACAGCATAAGCGACAAGCGAGCCTGCGCCCGAGCCTCTTCCGGGACCTACCGTGACATCGTGTGTCTTCGCGTAATTAATGAAGTCCCAGACGATGAGATAGTAATCGGTATATCCCATGCTGTTGATAACGGAGAGCTCATACTCTGCGCGCTTCATGTAGTCATCGACGCTTCCTGTGGGAGGCGTGATCTCAAATCTCTTTTTAAGCCCCTTAAACGTCAGATCGGATAAGTAGTCTGCATGGCTTGCGTAGCCTTCAGGGACGTCATAAACAGGAAGATGGATTGTCTCAAAATCGTATTCGGCATTGCACATCTCCGCGATCTTTCCCGTGTTCTCGATAGCCTCCGGCAACTCAGGGAAGAAACGCCTCATCTCTGTCTCGGACTTGACGTAAAATTCATTGCATGACATGCGCATCCTGTTCTCGTCATCGATGCGCGCAGCCGTGGAAATACACAAGAGGATATCCTGTGCCTCGTAGTCATCCTTCAAAAGATAATGGCAGTCATTTGTCGCAACTAGCGGAATGCCTGTCTCATTGGAAAGCTTAACGAGCGCAGCGTTTACCTTGGCCTGCTCAGGCGTAGTGTTGGCCTGGATCTCAAGGTAGTAATTGCCCCTGCCGAAAAGCTTGTCATACCAGAGGGCAGTCTGTACCGCCTTCTCCGTCTCGCCCGATAAGATGAGTGTCGGCACTTTGCCTGCAACGCAGGCGGAAAGACAGATCAGTCCTTCGTGCCACTTCTCAAGGAGTTCCTCATCGATCCTCGGGCGTCTGTAAAAGCCCTCCATAAAACCTGCCGATACGAGCTTATTCAGGTTGGCAAGGCCCTGGTTGTTTTTGGCAAGAAGGATCAGGTGATTATAGTATTTGTCTTCTCTTCCGGGGACAGGTGTCTTGTCGAATCTCGAGCCCGGAGCTACATAGACCTCACAGCCGATAACGGGATGTATGCCGTTAGCCTTCATCTCGCGATAGAAAGAGACCGCGCCGTACATTACTCCGTGATCGGTTATGGCACAGGCAGTCATACCCATATCCTTGAGTCTCTGGGCGAGATCCTTGATCTTTATGGCTCCGTCCAGAAGGCTGTACTCGGTATGAAGATGTAAGTGACAAAAGCCGCCCATTATTTCTTCCCCTTAAGCTCGATGATTATGTCTCTTATCTCAGCCGCCCTCTCGAAATCAAGATCCTTGGCAGCCTTGGTCATCTCTATCGTAAGCTTATCGATAAGCTTGTTGTTCTCTTCTTCCGTTCCGCCGGATACGCCTTCGTTAATGAGCCTTGCAGCATCTATGCCTCCCTTGGAGGACTTGCCTCTGCCCTTGCCCGAAGAATCCCTGCTGTTCTCGGCAACGATGTCGAAGACGTCTCTTACCGCCTTCTTGACGGTCTTAGGCGTAATACCGTTAGCCTTATTGTACTCTTCCTGGATCTTTCTTCTGCGGTTAGTCTCAGAGACGGCGTTCATCATGGAATCAGTGACTTCATCAGCATAGAGGACTACCCTGCCGTGATCATTACGGGCACATCGTCCGATTATCTGGATGAGCGATCTCTCGGATCTCAAGAAGCCTTCCTTATCGGCATCGAGGATCATAAGGAGCGATACTTCAGGAAGATCGATACCTTCCCTTAAGAGATTGATGCCGACGATGACGTCGATCTCATCATTTCTGAGCTGATTCAGTATCTGCATACGCTCCACGGCCTTGATGTCCGAGTGCAGATAAGTGACCCTGATATTCTCTTTCTTAAGGAAGTCTGTCAGGTCTTCTGCCATTCTCTTTGTGAGCGTCATGATAAGGCTCTTATCGCCTGTCTTCTTCTGCTCCTTAAGCATGGCCAAAATATCTTCGATCTGTCCTTCGACAGGGCGGATGAAGATCTCAGGCTCAAGAAGGCCCGTAGGTCTTATCATCTGCTCTACTATCTGTTCGCTGTGTTCCTTCTCATAGTCTGCAGGAGTAGCGCTTACAAAAACAGTCTGGCCCATGCGCTGCTCAAACTCGGCAAACTTCAACGGCCTGTTATCGAATGCCGAAGGAAGCCTGAAGCCGTACTGGACGAGCATCTCTTTACGGGATCTGTCGCCGTTATACATGGCGCCGACCTGAGGGATCGTCTGGTGGGACTCATCGATGAACAGAAGGAAATCATCCGGGAAGAAGTCCATCAATGTGCATGGAGGTTCTCCCTCTTCTCTTCCCGCAATGTGCCTGGAGTAGTTCTCGATGCCCTTGCAGAAGCCCGTCTCCCTTAACATATCCATATCGTAGCGGGTGCGCTGCTCAAGGCGGTACGCGGCGATCATGTCGCCTGCCTCCCTTAACTCCTTAAGCCTTACCTCGAGCTCTGCTTCGATCCTGTCTATGGCCTTGTTGAGCTTGGCCCTGCCTGTCGCATAGTGGGAGGCAGGAAAGAGCTCAATGTAGTCTTTGGTATACTCCGTCTTGCCGGTGATCGCATCGACGTAGCTTATCTTATCTATCTCGTCACCGAAAAAGCTTATTCTAGTAAGCGTATGTTCGGAATCAGGTGTCCAGATATCGATAACATCGCCCTTGCGCCTGAAGGTGCCTCTCTGCAGATCGAAGTCATTACGCGAATACTGCATGTTGATGAGCTGAGCCATAACGACATCCATGGGTACCTCAAGGCCTGTCTCGAGCATGAGTGCGAGAGCAAGATAATCATCCTTCTCACCGATGCCGTAGATGCAGGAAACGGAAGCTACGATGATGACATCGTCTCTTGTAAGAAGGGACTTGGTAGCTTCGTGGCGCATACGGTCGATCTCGTCGTTTATAGACGAGTCCTTCTCGATATAAGTATCCGTAGCGGCGATATATGCTTCAGGCTGGTAGTAATCGTAGTATGAGATAAAGTACTCTACGGCATTCTCAGGGAACAGCTCCTTGAACTCGGCATAGAGCTGGCCTGCCAAGGTCTTATTGTGCGCGAGAACAAGAGTCGGCCTTTGCACCTTCTCTATGATGTTGGCCATGGTGAAGGTCTTGCCCGAGCCCGTGACACCGAGAAGGGTCTGAGCCTTCATCCCGTCCTTGATGCCCTGTACGAGGGTGTTTATCGCTTCAGGCTGGTCGCCTGACGGCTTAAAATCTGAAACCAGTTTAAACATAGATCGTGTATCCCGCTGCTTTCAAAAGGATTAGTCTTCTGAATCAATTATAGAACGTTTGTTCTTGTACTGCAATGACGCAGGGACAGGTTGTCCTCAAATCGGGAAACTGTCCAGCAATTCCGATACTCGTTCCTTGGAAGGCGGATTCGTTCCTTCCGTCTCTGCTTCGGCGCCCGCGAGAGCCATGCAGAGCCTGAATGTCTCTTCAGATGAAAGATCTTCTTCCGCAGCGTATGCAAGGCCTGCTGTCATTGCGTCTCCGCAGCCTGTGGTGCAGTTGGCCTTAACGTCCAGAGCTCTGGAGTATACTGCTTCGTGATCCGAACTTGCGTATACTGCTCCCACGCTTCCCATGGAGATGAGACAGCGCTTTACGCCGCGCAGAACGATCTCGCTTGCCTCACTCTTGGCGCTGTCGGAATCGTTATCGATCTCGAGCTCCTCGCATGTGGGCTTAACGGCATAGGGCTTTGCAAAAAGGCCCTCGATGAGATATCTGTCTGAAGCATCAAGGATCACCTTAACGCCCGGAACTTCACTGAAGCTCTTTATAAGATCCGCATAGATATCGGCAGGTGCTCCGAGAGGCGGCCTTCCCGAGATTACGACAGTATCACCGTCAGTAAGTCTCTCGCGGATGAGCGCGGTAAGATTTACGATCGTATCTCTGTCATAAAGAGGGCCTTCGCCGTTGATGTCTGTAGTAACGCCGTTCTCACCCGTGATCTTTACATTGATCCTGGTGTTGCCGGAAGGATATCTGACACTGATCACTTCGGCACCGATATGATCGAGCATCCTAAGGAGCCTGTCTCCGTCATCGCCGCATACACCGATGCAGATAACGGATTTCTTTCCCAATACCTTAAGTGTCTTGGACACATTGATGCCCTTGCCGCCGGGATCGGTCCTGACGCCATATGACTTGTTGATGCTTCCGGGCATAAGTCCGTCTTTTACATGAAGACTTACATCGACTGCGGGATTAAGTGTAACTGTGTAGATCATGGCTTCATGCCTTTCTTCTCAACGTCTTGAGATATTCTTTCTGTTCGGGTGTTATGCGGTAGCTCTCTACTGCTTTTTGAATCGACTTGTTGTGTGTCCATTTATCCAGTTTTTGTTCTTCGATAAACGGCAGTGTCCGTTCGTACTGCTTTGCGAGCGCTGTCGCAAAATACCAGGCGATCATCATGTTGACATAGTATTCGTCAGAACGGATTTTCGCGACCTTGGAAAGATACGAAGGCTTAAAATCCTCATCTAAGAAATGCTCCATGAGCATGCCGATCGCAAAGCGCTTGACGTAAGTCTTGTCAGACTTTATCCATGTGTTGACATATTCGAGCAAAAGCTTCTTATTCTTCTTAAAGACCTTCGGCGACATCTGGTCGCAAGTAGCCCAGTTATCAACATAAGGAAGGAATTTATCAACGAGCCTGATGCATTCTTCTGCATCCTTCATTCCTGACAGGATAAAAGCATGAAGCTGGTCTTCTTCGAAAAGCTTGTGAGGCAGATCTTCGAGGAACAGAGATATGTCTTCCCTCTTGGATAATTCTTTAGCCAGCGCGCGAAGCTGAGGCGTCCTTACACCAGTAATCCTGTCAGATGCGACCGAAGGGATCGTGGTTATCTGGAGATCCCTGTATTTGAGGTCCTGGAGATTCGATAATTCTATACGGATATCGTCGGCAATCATGGGATTATCCGAAAATAAAATACATTCCGACAGCAGTGCAGACGCCTAAAACAAAGCCTGCGGCAACCTGCAGAGGAGTGTGGCCGAGGAGCTCTTTAAGCTTCTCTTCATTAGGGAGATCCTCACCGGTAAGCTTTTCAAATGTCTCTGCCATAACATTAAGAAGCGCAGCCTGCTTACCTGCCTGATATCTGACGTTCATGGCGTCGTGCATTACGATGATCGCAAGGATCGCGGCAACAGCAAAGAAAGCCGAATCAAAGCCTTCGTAAAGGCCTGTCGCGGTCGCAACGGAAACAACTGTCGCGGTATGACCGCTCGGCATACCTCCGTCGCCAAAAAGTCTCTCGATACTGAATTTCTTTGTCAGCATAAAATTACTGATCATCTTAAAGACCTGCGCCAAAAACCATGACACAATGCCTACGACCAGTATTCTGTTAGTAAAAATCTGCACAAAAAAATTCATGATGTTCCCTTCACCTTCCTAAATCCCATATATTTTACTCTAAATAATAGAAAAAAACATCACTGCAAAAGCCCGCAAACAAAAAGATGCCGCAGGTTTTACTGCGGCATCCTACAAACAAACTCAAAACTCACGCTATTGCGATGTCATCTTACAGTTAGAATAATACACAACCATTAAGGCATCATAAGGGAACGTTTGTTAATAAATCGTGAATAAAACCGTTCAATTATGAAATGTCAGTCATAATAATCGAATTCCAGATCACAGACCTTGACAGTGTCACCTTCCTTAACGCCCATCTTCTTGAGCTCCTCGAAAACACCTTCATTCTCAAGGGTTCTCTGGAAGAAGTTGGTCGATTCGGTATCTTCGAAGTTCGTTGAATTGAAGATCTTGTTGATCCACTTTCCGGTGACTTCAAAGTTGCCGTCCTCATTGATGATGATCTCGTACTTCTTGCCTTCGTCAAATGTGTAGACTCTCTCTCCGCCCTCTGCGATATCGTGAAGGATCGTGGGAGGAAGCTTGCTGACTGCTTCAGTGATCTTGTCAGCGAGTTCGCTGACACCGATCATGCCTGCTGCGGAGATGATGTATACATCCTCGTAACCCATTGACTTTACTGTGTCTACGAACTTCTGTGCGTCTTCTTCAGATACGCCGTCGCACTTGTTGCCGACAACGATCTGAGGTCTTTGTGCAAGCTCTAAGCTGAATTCTTCGAGCTCGTTATTTATCGTCTTAAAATCTTCTATCGGATCTCTTCCGTCTGATGCCGAAAGATCGACAACATGGACGAGAAGCCTTGTTCTCTCGATGTGTCTTAAGAAGTCGTGGCCTAAGCCCGCGCCTTCGTGGGCATTCTCGATGATACCCGGGATATCCGCGATGACATATGAGAAATCATCCTTGGATACAACGCCAAGTACAGGCTCTAATGTCGTGAACGGATAGTCCGCGATCTTCGGCTTTGCTCTTGTTAAGACAGAGAGCAGAGTGGATTTGCCCGCATTGGGGAATCCTACGAGGCCGCAGTCTGCGATGAGCTTTAACTCGATCGAGAGTTCTCTTTCTTCGCCGGGCGCACCGGGTGTAGCGAACTGCGGAGCCTGTCTTACGGAATTGGCATAATGCATGTTGCCGAGGCCGCCCTTGCCGCCTCTGGCAACGACGATCTTCTGACCGGGCTCCGTGAGATCGGCAATGATGTCACCTGTCATTGTATCTTTAACGACAGTTCCTACGGGAACACCGATAACAAGGTCTTCGCCGCGTCTTCCGTACATCTTCTTGCCCATGCCCTTGGCACCGTTCTCGGCAATGAACTTATGCTTGAATCTGAAGTTCTGAAGGCTCGTCAGATTCGGCGCAGCCTGCAGGATGACGTTACCGCCGTCTCCGCCGTCACCGCCGTCCGGACCGCCGTTGGTAATATACTTCTCGGTATGGAAACTGAGCGCGCCATTACCGCCGTCACCGGCCTTAACATATATCTTAGAGTGATCTATAAACATCTGATTCTCCCTCAAAATCAAGAGCAGTCCACGCCTATATAGCGGAAGACTGCTCTGTTTGGTCTCTTCTTGTTACCTAAAATCAGGCTACAGGATAAACGCTAACCTGCTTCTTATCCTTGCCCATACGCTCGTACTTGACCTTACCGTCGATCAAAGCGAAAAGTGTATCGTCAGATCCGATACCGACGTTTGTGCCGGGATGGATCTTAGTACCGCGCTGTCTTACAAGAATATTGCCGGCCAGAACTGACTGTCCGTCACCTTTCTTCGCGCCTAATCTCTTGGACTGGGACTCACGGCCGTTCTTGGTGGAACCCATTCCCTTCTTATGTGCGAAGAGCTGTAAATTAAACTTAATCATAATTACACCTCCGGTGTTCTTGAATTAATAATCTCTACGTACTTCTTTTTACTGTCGTTATAATCTCTTGCTATCCCGATAAGACCTAATTCGCAAGTTCTCATAATTACCTGAGCCCTGTTCTTTGTCTCATCGTCTCCCGTATCGGGAACCGTTATCCTAAGATTGACATCCTCGGTACCTTCACCGCTGATCCGGAAGAAAGATTCACTGTCGTAACCGCAAATATCTTCCAGAGCACTCGCTGCAGTAAAAAGTAATGTTGATACTCCGCTGCAGATGATGTCTCTTCCGGGTTCGTCGTAACCTGCGTGTCCGTTCGCATATATCGCACGGATCAGATTACCTTCCCTGTTGACGATAACGGAAATCATAAAGCTTTACGCCCTGACTTACGCGTTGATAGCCTTGATAAGTACACGTGTGTAAGGCTGTCTGTGGCCGTTCTTTCTTCTGTAGCCCTTCTTAGCCTTGTACTTAGAGACGATAACCTTCTTGTTCTTGCCCTGCTTAACGATCTCGCCTGTAACGGTAGCCTTAACATCGCCTGCTACGATACCGTTGTCATCGGATACTGCAAGTACATCCTCGAAAGTAACCTGGCTGCCAGCCTCACCTTCAAGCTTCTCGACGAAGATCTCATCGTCAACAGAAACCTTGTACTGCTTGCCGCCTGTCTTAATTACTGCGTACATATTCATTCCTCCTGTTCTTCCAGTCTCGCTGCTTTAACCCAAGGCAGCGCCAAAAATAAGCGCATTTAAAAAAGCCCGTTGCATGCGGTCACCGACGTATAATACCACCAGGGGTCCGAAAAAGTCAATATAAATATATAGAGACTGTCAGTTTTCGATCTTTTATGCTCCGACAAACACGATAAGTGATGCGACAAGACCGAAAACAAGTCCCGTTATCTCATAAAAATCCGAGATCCTCTTGATCGGCGTAGCGCAGATGAACGGCAGCGTTCCCAAAGCCAATCCCGTCAAAGAAGCCCATACCAGATCCGTTGCTCTGTTTATCAGGGCGATGATCAGTATTACGAGCGGAGGCAAAAGCGCCTCAAAAAAGTACATCGGGCTGGCAAAATAAGCTGCGGGGCCCTGGCCGGAGAATCTCGACTTCTTATCGGCAAGGATCAGGCCGACAGCTGCAAGGCTCATAACAACGAATACCGCAAGGGCTGCCACCAGATTGCCGGTGTCCTTAAAGGACTTTTCGACATTGGTAAGGTTCAAAGCCGCTGCAACGATCACCATTATCTCGGTGACTCCGGTAAGGACGGATGCGGAGAAGATCGTGGGGCCGTTATCCTTGCGGTAGTAATTGATCTTCTTGTCGGATAAAAGCCTGATCTGGGCTATGGCCATAAGGCCGATTATGAGTACCGGGGCATATATTGCCACATACCTTGCAGCGAAATTTGCCTGCGGAATAAGTGTCATGATGCCGCCGCAGAGCGCTATCCAGCCGGAAATGCCCAGGAATATTATCGCTCCGAGGCTGTCTCTCCCTTTAAGCTCTCTCTGTCCTTTGTCGGGGACCGATACCGGGACCATGAACAGGAACAGCGCAAGAGCTGTAATTGAAAGGCATAATGCGAACGTGAGCATTACAAACCAGACGTTGACCCTCGAAGACGAATAGCCTCTTCCGAATGTCGTTCCGAGATACTGGGAAAGCTCGCTCTGGAATGAGGGCGAAGCCAGGAGCGCTCCTGTGCCGGACTTGGAAGATGACAGCGACAGATATCTCATCTGGTTGGGCGAGATATATACCTTCGAAGGCGAGATCTTGCCTCTCTGTGCCGCATGTCCGTACATCGTGTCGACGCCCGAGATCTTCTCGAAGATCATCTGGGAGCCGCTTAATTCGCTTGAAGTCTTGGCCTTGCTGTCAAGTCCGAAGATCGCGCACGGCAAAGCGGGATAATCGCTTGTGTAGCCTTCCAGTGCGGCATTTCCGGGATAATCGGGCGCTACCAGGACATAGCCTTCGATATTGCCCGCGCCCGAAGACAACAGGTCGTTCATGACCTTAAAAGCGTCAGCGCCGATCGCGCAGACGACAACATCGTCCTTGGCGCAGTCTTTGGGAAGCTCATATACAAAACCAGGCTTGGAGCTGTGCTTGTCCGGCTCTACTATGACATAGTCAAAACCTGCCGCTGCCATGCTGTTGCGGAACGATACGTCAGGTATAGTTGTACCGTCAGAATATATGACCAGAGTCTTGTCGGCATTCTTAGTGCCCTTGAAAGATGCTCCGTAAAGAACGAACAGGACTACCGCCATGACGAGCGCCAAAAGGAGCGCAAACCACGCTGCTTTGGGTATCTTAAGAGGGCGCAGCTTGCGGAATCCGTATTGCGGCGCGATCTTCTGCTCTTCCTGTCTTCCGGAGTTCTTCTTCATTACTTTTCAGGGCACAACTCGTCGCCTAAAGTCCTTATGTCTTCGGGACCCAGGATGAGGATGATGTCTCCGGGCTTAATGAGCTCGTCGATCCTCTTTTTGAGTTCCTCTCTGTCTTCGTAGAACTCAGAATCTCCGCCGCGCTTATTTATCTCATCGGAAATAAGCTTGCTGGACATACCGAGAGTATCACTTTCCCTGTCGGAAAAGATCTCTGAGAACAATATCTTCCTGCAGGGCAGAAGGCTTGTGACATAGTCTTCGAACAAAAGCTTGGTGCGGTTGAAGGTCAAAGGCTGGAACACTACGAGGATATCGTTGTGCGGCATGTTTGAAGCTGCCTCGATGGTAGCTCTTGCAGCCGTCGGATGATGCGCGTAATCTACTACGACATCGCAGCCCTTGTACTTGCCCTTGACAGTATATCTTCCGTCAGCGCCCGCAAAGCTGTTAAGAGCGCTCTGAATAGCGTCAGGAGCTGCTCCGTTGAGGTATGCGGCAGCTGCCGCGTTGAGCGCATTTGCTATATTGTGGCGTCCGGGGATCCTGAGCTGAACGCTTATGGAAGTCTCACCCCTGATAACGATGTCGAACTTGGGAAGTCCGTTCTCGAAAGTAATGTTCTCTGCAATAAAATCAGCCTGCTTTCCTGTAGCTTCGCAGGGCTCGTTATCTGTTGCGCAAGTGACGATCTGCGGGAATCTTCTTCCCTGTTCTTTGAAGTATTCTTCAGCTTCTTTTATTGACTCTGCGACATTTTTGTCGTGACCGGATACGACTACATATCCGTTGTCATCTACGAGCCTTATGAAGCGCGCGAAAACATCGATAACATCATGTAATGCCGGATAGCAGTCAACGTGATCGTGGTCGATATTTGTAATAACTGCCGTCGTTGATGAGAAGTTCAAAAACGATCTGTTAAACTCGCATGCTTCGGATACCAGAAGGTCGTGTGAACCTGTTCTGATAGTGCCGTTGAAGATATCGAGATCGGCACCGAGATGAACGGTGGGATCAAGCCCCGCGTCTATCATCATGAGAGAGATCATAGAGGTGGTCGTAGTCTTTCCGTGAGTACCGGAAACGTTGATAACGTTCTTATATGTTCTTGTGAAAGCTCCGAGGAACTCGGCTCTGTCAAAGATCTGAAGATCAAGTTCTGTTGCCCTTTTTACCTCTTCATTGTGAGGAAGGATGGCAGCGGTCTTAACGAGATAGTCGGGCTTAAAATCATCGATGTTTGCAGCGATCTGGCTGTTATAGATCTTTATGCCCTGCTCTTCTAAGATCTCTGTTCTCTCCGAAGGATGGTTGTCCGAACCTCCGACAACGAATCCCGCATGCTTTGCAAGTCTTGCAAGACCGTTCATTGAGATCCCGCCGATACCGATAAAGTAGATGCGGGCGCCCTTTTGGATATCATTCAACGTAAAACTCTTAGGTTCCAACATGAGAATTCACTTCCTGTTTTTCGCGATTTTTCCTTGTAATTCTAACATTTTAAGCACGCACAGCAAAATCGCCGACTACGGCATTTGTAAAAGAAATCAGGTCTGAAGGCTTGAGTCTTAACTGCACTCCCCTCTGCCCTGCGCTGACACATATGCTGTCAACCAACTCTGCCATCTCATCGATGAAAGTCCTGTACTGCTTCTTCATTCCGATTGGAGAACATCCTCCCCTGATGTAGCCTGTTACGTTCAGAAGGTCTTTGACATGGATCATGTCGACTCTCTTAACGCCTGCGAGCTTTGCAGCCTTCTTAAGGTCGATCTCGTCATCGACGCAGATGCAGAACACGAGATACTCACCCTTATCTGATACGGCGGTCAGGGTCTTAAAAACTTCCTCGTAGGGCACGCCAAGGTATTCCGCGACGTGATGGCCGTCCAGGTCATTCTCGTCGTACTCATATTCCTGATATGTATAATCGATCCCCGCTTTGTCGAGGATCCTCATAGCATTTGTCTTTTTGAACTGAGCCATTATCTTCTCCTTAAAGTCTTTACTGACAGTACAGTATTGTAGAACAACAGGGAGAATATATCAAAAGGCTGTCCCTTAAAAAGAGACAGCCCTTTAAGATCTTTATTTCGAAAACCCGGGGTCAGATCACTTTGATATCGACATCACCGGAGGATACACGGATATCCATTGTGGAAGAACCGTTTCCGCAGGTGTAAGTCTTTCCATCCTTTGAGAAAGGAAGCTGGGAATTAAATGATCCGCTGGAGATCTTAATGTTTGCAGTCATATCAGCTGTCTCGGGAACAAATAACTTGACATCGCCGGAGCTTGAGTCGATCTTTGACGTCTGCGGAATATTGCCGAGAGTGATATCAAGGTCGCCGCTGGAAGCTTTTGCACTAAAGTCAGCTATATCATCAGCATTAACTGTAATATCGCCTGAGCTTACATCTACAGTGAGGCCCGATGCCTTCTCTACACTTGCGATTACTCCGCCGGAAGAAGACTTGATGCTGATCTGGTCATTGCTGCCGGTCTGGGTGTAATTCACTTTGCCCGAAGAAGACTTGATGCTGACAGAGCCGCCCATACCTTCCTGATCAAGGACGATATCACCGGATGATACTTTGAGCTCAATATCGGATGCCTTGCATCTGATGCCGACGTCTCCTGAAGAAGAGTTCGCATTAAGCTTGCCTGTTGTTACACCGCTGCACTTAAGATCGCCGGAAGAGATCTTAACGTTAAGATTATCCAGCTCCTGCGCACCGGGAATATTGAGCTCGAGCTTTTTGTTGATATTGTTAAAATTGATGCTCTTTGCAGATTCGCAGTATCTTACATAGAGAGTGCTGCCGTCGACCCAGGTGTGTACCTTGTGGGCGTCGTCGAGGTCCTTATTTGAAGTCTCCTTAACAGTAACCTTATCAGTGTCGCTTCCGTTAAGCGTTACGTCACCTGATACATAATCGATGTCGATAGCAGTGATCTTATCGTCGATCTCGCGGTCACCTGCAGTGTATTTTTCGCTGTTATCGTATGTGTATGTAAAGGTATTGAAAACGCCGAAGCTGCAGCCTGTAAGGCAAAGTGTTGAAGGTACGATGAGCGCCAGAGCGCCTGCGATAAGTTTATTTGTTCTCATTCTTTTTTCCTCTCTTGAAAATCATGATTAATGCTCCGATTCCTGCAAGAAGCAGGCCGACCGATCCGATCGAGAGCATGAGCGGCAGCCAGGGATCCGAATACATAACGACACCGTTTGTAGCTTCCTTAACTGTTGCCATAGCTGTCATGTGTGACAGAATGCCGGATAAAATGCCTACTGCCGTAATGCAGATGCCTGTCTTAAGGACTGCATTGACGCGGAGATATCTGATAGTTGCGAAGATAGCCCATGCCATTGCCACGAGCGGCATAGCGATAGCGAATGCCATCGGGAAGAACATGCGCTCCTTAACGTGAAGACCGATGCAGAGCATCATGAGCGCGAATGTTGCAGTATATGCGCACATGATTGCAAGGCCTTTAGAGTTCTTTAAGTAGTTTTTGACAGGTCTTCTGAAGCAGATAAAAGGCGCGAAGAACATTGTCAGTCCGAAGAGTGTTGCTGAGGCTGCTACGAAGAACCATCTTCCCTGTGTGTAGATGTTTATAACACCGAACAATACCATAAGGCTTGCGGTAAATGCTCCCATCGTGGTCAGCATCTTATTCTCGGGGACCATGAGCGGCACAATGATCACTGACGCTGCGACAAGGATCGCCGCGAGTACGATAAAGAACCATGTAAGTCCTGCGCCTGTTGCCAGGTTAACGATAAGGCATACCAAGATCGGTATCGAGAAGATAAGTCCGATGATGCTGCCCGCAAAAGCGCTCTTACGCTTAAAGAACTTGGCCTGGGAATTGATTACCTCTTCTTTTTCCTTAACGATCTTTTCATCTATGGTAACGTCATTAAGACTGTTTAGGATCTTCTTGCAGTCAGGGCATTCGGCGAGATGTTCTTCGACTATCTTTCTGGATGCTTCGCTGCAGATGTCATCTTTATATAACGGAAGAAGATCTGAGATCAAATCGCAATTATATTTCATTTTCATCCATCCTTTCCTTGATCTTTAGTCTGGCTCTGTGATACGTGACCCGGGCCCAGGTCTCGGTCTTTCCGAAGATAGAACCGATCTCCGCGAATGACAGTTCGCCGAATACCCTCAGCTGGAAAACTTCCTTGTACGGCTCCTCCAGCTGATGGAGTATTAAATGGATCTTCAGTGATGTGTCCCTTTCGGTGAGCTTCTCCTCTATCCCTTTATTTGTATCCGGAAGCTCTTCTGTAAGTTCCTCATCCTGTCTTGCGTAACGCCGCTTCTCATCTATAAAGATGTTCTTTGCGATAGCACAAAGCCACGTGAAGCTCTCGCTCTCTCCCTTGAAGGCCTTATCAGTTGATATCGCCCTGAAAAAGGTCTCCTGGGTTATCTCCTCGGCGTCATTCCGATCCTTGGCAAGCGTCATAACGTAAGAGAATACCTTCATATAAAAGGCTTCATATAGCTTTTCTGCGGTATTCTTATCCACGTATCAACTAACCTTTCTTTTGTGATCTCACCTGTTAGACGGAGAAATCTGAGATTCGTTACAAAAAATATAGCATTTTTTGAAAAAATTTTTTCAGGGCTGTTTTCATTGAAAAAACAGGGCTCTTCTGTCATTTTCTGATTCACTTTGTTATATTAAGACCATTATTTCTTAAGGGAGTAACCGATGCTTAATAAAGAATATCCTTTACATGATATGAATCTCGTTTTCGAGATGATCGAGAAGTCCATAGCAAAGGGCGGTACAGAGGAAAAGGCTTCAGATGAGATGAACCTTCTCATGCATCTTTACGCAGGACTTCCCGCAGAAGCCGTTGAGCACGGCATGATGTTCATCCACGGAAGAGGCGCCGAGGTGCCCGCCACATCAGACATCAATCCCCTTCATGTAAGGCTTATGAACCTTCTTGAGTACTTAGAGAAGGTCGAGTATCTGGCTGACATCCCTTCCACACTGACCAACGACGAGATCAAAAAGAGATCCGACTATGTAAATTCCCTTGCTGATCACGAGAAGGTATTCGGCACTCCGCTTTTGGGCTATCAGTTCAGTTCAGGCAGCGAAGCTCCTGCAAAAGCACCTGAAGAAGGCGAAGAAGAAGGCAGCGACAGACTTCTTCTCATGAACAGCCAGGCTGCGGTCTTCGCTTGCGAAGATATCTACAAGACAGCTCTTTTCTACGAGAACAAGCTCGGCTTCAAGGCCGCTCACTTAGACGACGAGGCTATGCCTCACATAAAGCTCTACAGGGATAACATCGCCATTGTACTTGTGCAGAGCGAAGGCGCCATAACTAAGCCCGCAAGAGAATTCGGCATCAAATACGACATGTACATATACTGCTCCGAGCCCTTCCTTCTTCATAACGAAGTCGCAGGCAACGGCATTAAGATCGTCGAAGACCTGCCTGAAGCAAAGGCCGCGCAGAGCCAGGGCACTAACCGCCAGTTCGTCTTCGAGGACGTCGACGGCCGCCACATCTGCGTCTCGCAGTATATCGAGACTAATTGATCACTTGATTCCTATGGTAACTCTGGGATTAGCTCCGTAATCCCTTATTGTCATGCAGTCATGAAGGCCGGCCTTCGCGAAAAACTCGCGAACAAGGTCTCCCTGCCCGAACCCATGCTCAACTATAAGCGCGCCACCGTCTTTAAGGAGCTTGATGGCGATATCTGCAAGGGGTGCATAGAAATCCATACCCTTATCGCCTGCCCTTAAAGCCAGATCAGGCTCGTGGTCTTTGACCTGCGGGTCTAACTCTTCCATCTCGCCATTAGTAATATAAGGCGGATTGGATAAGATAAGATCGAGTTTTCCAAGCTCAGGCACCGTGCCAAGCACGTCATGCTTAAGTATCTTAATATCTTCAGGCTTAAGTGCCTGTGATGTGACATTCCCGGAAGCAACGGCGATCGCGGTATCGCTGATGTCTACAAGGCATCCAAAAGCCCTGCCTCCCCTTCTTGATATCTCGTTTGCAAGGGATATGCCGATACAGCCCGTGCCTGTGCAAAGGTCCGCAAATCTTATGTCTGACAGGTCTTTCCCGTATGAAGGGATCTTAAGAAGATCGCCTGTCGCCATCTCATTTATGCCGAGAAATTTCAGCGCGGATTCGACTACGATCTCAGTATCTGCTCTCGGGATGAGGACGCCCGGGCATACCTTATAGCATTCCTTATAGAAATGACGGTATCCCAGAATATAAGCAAGAGGCTCGCCATTAGCGCGCCTCTTAACAGCTTTTTCTAATTCTTCGCCTTCGAATTCTTCCTTAAGGATCTTAAGGTCCAACGAAGCTTCATCATCTCCCGAACGCTCGAGAAGACTTAAAAGTCCGTCATTACCAGATGTCATCTTCCTTGTTCTCCGGAATGACTGCCTGCATGGAAGCAATGGCAACCTCGACTATGGGAGCATCAGGCTCCTGGGTAGTGAACTTCTGGAGCCAGAGACCGGGCTTGGACAAGAATCTGCATAAAAAGTTCCTGTCGTGTCTTCCGACAAACTTCAGGACCTCGAAAGAGATACCGCAGATGATCGGGATGCAGCCTACTCTGATAAGGGCGTTGACCCACATGGGCTGGGCGCCCGTGAAGATACCGATAACCGTATAGATGATGATGGAGATCGCAAGCACATTGAACATGAAGGATGTTCCGCAGCGGGGATGGAAGCGTGTCTGCTTCAAAACATTCTCGACTGTAAGCGGGAGTCCTGCCTCATAGCAGGCGATCGTCTTATGCTCAGCTCCGTGATAACGCCATACTCTCTTGATGTCCTTGAGGCTGGAAGCAAATATCAGATAGAAGAGGAAGATGAGCAGTCTCAACAAGCCTTCTGCAACGTTAAGGGCAACCGTCATCCAGGTGAGCTCTTTGAGTTCTTCGGGGATGAACTTAGCTCCGATATCAACGATAAGTCTGGGTGCGAGGATGAAAAGGCCTACGGAAAGAAGGATGCCGACAATGGCCGAGATGGTCATCATGACATTGAAGTGCCTCTCGGCAAACTCGTCAAGACGGGACTTCTTCTCGCCTTCCTTATGTTCTTCGGGCTTACCCTCTTCAGAGATATCAGCGGCCTTCATGAGCGCGCCGGTACCTGTAACGAGCATCTTATAGAATCTGATGCAGCCGCGTATAAAAGGGACCTTCTCAAAATAAGTGGTCTTTTCGCTCTGCTTTATCTCTTCAACATGGATCGTGCCGTCGCCTTTTCTTACTGCCATCGCAGTTCTCGAAGGGCCGACCATCATGACGCCCTCAATGAGCGCCTGACCGCCTATGGAAGTCTTCTTTACGGGCTCGCAGCACTTCTTTTTCTTCTTTTTCGCTGCCTTCGCAGGAGCCTTGGGCTGCATTTCGGGTACAAGATCAATATCCTGAGCCATCTGCTCGGGCGTGATCTCCCTGACCTGTTCTTCGGTCAATATCTTCATGTCACTGTTATTCTCTGACATATATTTCCCCTTGTCTAAGCATAATTGTGCATTCTGATGTGAGTATAACAAATAAAAAGAGCATTGGTGTTACAAACAAAAGGCAAAATAAGGGAATGTAACCCTTTTTGGCCAAAACAAAAGAGGTTGCCGTATTTGGCAACCTCTTGTTAGCTTTAGTTGAACGAGAATTAAGCCTTTTCCATTCTCTTCTTGAACTTATCAACACGTCCGCCTGTATCAACGAGCTTCTGCTTGCCTGTATAGAACGGATGGCAGTTAGAGCAGATATCAACTCTGAGATCACTCTTTGTGGAAAGAGTCTCGAATGTGTTGCCGCATGCGCACTTAACTGTTACGACCTGCGTCTTAGGATGAATTCCTTCTTTCATGTCCTTTCACCTCTCAATCAAAGATATGACGCGTAATCCTAAACTCACGTATGTCATACCGGATTCTTCGTGTTAGCCTTGCTATATTACTTGAATCGTATGCGGTTGTCAATCGGTAGCAAAAGATTTCTTTACGGAAAGCACGAAGGACTTGTTGCTCGTCGTCTTCTCCATAAAGCTGATGACTGCGTTGGTAGCAGTGATCGTATCTGCCTCTGCGATCCTTCTTCTGATGAGCCATACCGCATCGAGCTCTTCGGGCGTAAGCAGGAGGTCTTCTCTTCTCGTACCGGACTTGTCGACTGCGATAGCCGGGAAAACTCTTCTGTCTGCGAGCTTTCTGTCGAGAGTAACTTCCATGTTGCCTGTTCCCTTGAATTCCTCGAAAATAACTTCGTCCATCCTTGAACCGGTCTCGATCAAAGCCGTTGCGAGGATCGTGAGGGATCCGCCGTGCTCGATATTACGTGCGGCACCGAAGAATCTCTTAGGTCCGTAAAGTGATCCCGGATCAAGACCGCCTGACAGGGTTCTTCCTGTAGGGTTGATCGTAAGGTTGTAAGCTCTTGCAAGTCTTGTCATGGAGTCCAAAAGGATTACTACGTCCTTGCCGAGCTCAACAAGTCTCATAGCTCTCTCGAGCACGAGCTCAGTTACTCTTACGTGATTCTCAGGTCGCTTGTCGAATGTGGAGTAAACGACCTCGCCGGAAATATTTCTCTGCATGTCCGTAACTTCCTCAGGACGCTCGTCGATGAGGAGAACGATAAGTACGCAGTCAGGATTGTTAGCTGTGATAGAGTTTGCGACCTTCTGGAGGAGGATCGTCTTACCTGCCTTCGGAGGAGAAACGATCATACCTCTCTGGCCCTTACCGATAGGCGAGAAAAGGTCGATGATCCTTGTGGAAATGTCTTCCTTCTCAGTCTCCAGATCAAGTCTCTCATCAGGATAGATAGCTGTGAGGCTCTCAAACTTGGGACGTCTTCTGATGTTCTCGTAATCATTCTCGATTACAGGGATGCCGTTTACTTCAGTAATGCGCTTCAAGGGAGCATATCTGTCCTTGCCGCGCTTCGGGATCGCGAAGCCCTTGATGTAGTCGCCTCTGCGAAGTCCCATTCTCTTTATCATCTGGCCCGGGACATAAGCGTCATCCTCACCGGGCAGATAGTTATTTCTGTGAACGAATCCGCAGAAATCGTTCTTGTTGCCTTCGTTGTTGTTGATAGCGAGAACGCCCTCGATCTCGATCTCAACGGGAAGAACTACTTCAGGGATTTCTTCCTCTGTCTCAGCAGGAACTTCTTCGACAGTCTCTACTGTCTTTGTATCCTGGCCGGGACCGAAAGTGATCTTTCTTCTCCTTGATCTGCCGTGCTTGCCCTGAGCCTGAGCCTGCTGTTCAGGCTTCTTCTCATCTGCCTTGGCTTCAACAGCAGCTTCAGCTGCAGGTGTTGTTTCTGCAGGCGCAGCCTCTGCCTCAGCGGCAGCTGCCAGAGCCTCAACGGGAGTAGGCTCTTCAGCCTTAACTTCTTCAGCAGGAGTTTCTTCCTTTTTCTTTGAAGTTCTGGTCTTCTTAGTCTTAGCTGCAGTCTTCTTCTCAGCCTTTTTGGGCTCTTCTGCAGGTGCTTCTGCTGCAGGAGCATCAGCGGGCGCAGCTTCAGCGGGAGTTTCTTCAGCCTTGGCAGCTTTCTTGGAAGTACGCTTAGCGGGCTTCTTCTCAGCCTTCTTCTCTTCCTTAGGCTCTGCTGCAGCTTCTTCAGTTACTTTCTTAGCCACTTTTTTCTCCTTTTTCTCTGCCTTGATCATTGCATCAGCCAGTTCATTTGTCTCGAACCTTGCGGTCCTGCCGACATCAACGATCAGCTCGTCCAGTGACTTCTGGTTTTCCGTGCTCTTCATGGGTTCCGGAATAGCTGCCGGCTTAACGGGTACAGGATCTTCGGAAAGATCTACGGGAGTGATGTCTCCGATGTCTTTCGCGCCTGTGATAGCCATGAGGAGTTCGTCTCTTGTCTTTGATTCCGCTTCTTCCGGTGTGAAGTCACCAAAAGCGACAGCTATCTGTCTTAAGTCAGAATCCGTCTTAGAATTCAGGTTGTCAAAATCGTCCATAAACGCCTTTCGAAAATTAAAATAGTCGCAAAATTCCTATTATGCGCAATACTGCTTAAAAAGAGATATCAAACTTCAAACTAGAAAAGGAAAATATCGAAATAAAACGAATGCGCGCCGGGGACTTCACCCGACGCGCATAATATAACATTTGTTATTGTTTCAGTCAATCGAATAAGCTTTAGTTATCAGAAAGTGCCGCAAATTTATCCATCATATCGAGCGCCTTACCTGTACCGATAACAACGCAGGATACAGGGTCCTGAGCGAGGTATACGTCGATACCGATCCTGTTGGAAAGCATGTGATCAAGACCGTAGAGCATAGCACCGCCGCCTGTCATAACGATACCTCTCTGGGAGATATCTGCCATGAGTTCCGGAGGTGTTCTCTCGAGTACGTTATGAACTGCTTCAAAAATCTGTGTGATAGGCTCTTCCAATGCTTCGAGCATCTCTGTGGAAGATACTGTAACCGTTGAAGGAAGACCTGTGATGATGTTTCTTCCCTGAACGTCCAAAGTAAGCTCTTCATCTCTCGGATAAGCACAGCCGATCTCGATCTTGAGCTTCTCTGCTGTCTTCTCACCGATGAGGATGTTATGTCTCTTTCTGACGTGCTTGATGATAGCTTCGTCAAACTTGTCGCCTGCTACCTTTAAGGATGCATCAACAACAGGTTCGCAAAGTGAGATAACGGAGATATCTGTCGTACCGCCGCCGATGTCTACGACCATTGAACCGCAAGCCTTTGTGATATCAATACCTGCGCCGATGGCTGCAGCGATAGGCTCTCTGATGAGGAATACGTCCTTAGCGCCAGCGTGACGGCATGCGTTCTCTACTGCCTGCTGCTCAACGGGTGTGATGACCGAAGGAACGCAGACTACGATAGTAGGCTTGAAATATGTGGCGCGGAGACCTGTGCAGACACGGCCGATAAAGGCCTTGAGCATAACTTCCGTAGCTCTGAAATCGGAAATAACGCCTTCACGCAAAGGTCTGATGGCTTCTACGATACCGGGAGTACGGCCGAGCATGAGCGAAGCGGATTCGCCTACAGCGAGGACCTTACCGGTCTTGCTGTTGACAGCAACAACAGAGGGTTCCTTAAGAACGATACCCTTACCTCTGATGTAAACAAGAACGCTGCTGGTGCCGAGATCGACACCGATTTCCATGCCTAAACCCATAATTTTTTCACCTCATATATTCGAAAACGCCTTATTTGGCGCGTTAGTTCGCAAAAATTCAATTTATTATTACATCACGATTTATAAAAATCAATTACGCGATGCCCTATTTTAAGTGACAATCAGGTTTCATTTTGAGGCGATTTGTAGGCATTTGAGGACTGTACGTTCATCTGATAATTCCCTAAAATCGAACTACCGGTTCGAAATTAGACAAATTATCTCTATGTAATTTCCCAAAACATCGGAGTATAATTAGTTGTTCAATTATAAGAATAAGGAGTCTTTTAACATGAGTTATTCAATTGAGACCGACAAGAAGTGGCAGGCAAAATGGGCGCAGACAGGCCTTTACAAGTTCAATCCGGATGCAGAGGGCGAGAAGCTATACTGCCTCGAGATGTTCTCTTATCCTTCCGGCGCTAACCTACACTTGGGTCACTGGTACAACTACTCCTTGACAGACTCCTGGGCAAGGTTCAAGCACATGCAGGGTTATAACCTCTTCCACCCCATGGGATTCGACTCTTTCGGACTCCCTGCTGAGAACTATGCCATCAAGACAGGTATTCATCCCCAGGATTCGACCCTCAAGAATATCGATACAATGGAAAAGCAGCTCCGGGCTATGGGCACGACAGTAGATTGGGACTACGAGGTAAAGACCTGCATGCCCGATTACTACAGATGGAACCAGTGGTTCTTCATTGAGCTCTACAAGAGAGGCCTGGCTTACCGTAAGAACGCGCCGGTCAACTGGTGTCCTTCATGCAAGACCGTTCTTGCAAATGAGCAGGTCGTAGACGGCGCTTGCGAGAGATGCCATACGGAAGTAGTCAGAAAGAACATGACCCAGTGGTTCTTCAAGATCACAGAGTATGCTCAGGAACTCTTAGATGATCTCCCGAAGCTCGACTGGCCCGAGAAGACAAAGAAGCTTCAGAAGAACTGGATCGGCAGATCCGAAGGTGCGCAGGTCGCACTCTATGTCGAAAAGAACGGCGAGCGTCTTACAGACGAAGACGGCTCTCCTATGAAGCTCGAAGTATTCACTACAAGAGTCGATACGTTCATGGGTATCACATATGTCGTTATCGCACCTGAGTCAGAGCTTTGCGCAAAGCTTACTACCGACGAGTGCCGCGAGGCTGTCGAAGCTTACCGCCAGTCAACAGCCAAAGTCAGCGAGATCGACCGTATGTCCACAACACGTGAGAAGACGGGTGTATTCACAGGCGCTTACGCTATTCATCCTTTGAACGGCAGAAGAGTTCCGATCTGGGCAGCAGATTATGTCGTCGCAGGATACGGTACAGGCGTCGTAATGGCAGTTCCTTCACACGATGAAAGAGACTTCGATTTTGCTCACAAGTACGGCCTTGATATCATCCGCGTTATCCAGCCCGAAAAGGGTGTCGATTCAGAGCTCCCTTACTGCGAGAAGAAGGGTTACCTCACAAATTCAGACGAGTTCGACGGCATGGAGATGCACGATGCCCAGAAGGCTATCGTTGCAAAGCTCGCAGAGATCGGCATGGGCGAATGGAAGATCAATTACAGACTGCGTGACTGGCTTATCTCACGTCAGAGATATTGGGGAACACCTATCCCGATGATCCACTGCCCTTCATGCGGCGTTGTACCTGTTCCGGAGAACGAACTTCCTGTTCTTCTTCCCTACGACGTTGAATTCACACCTGATGGTGAGAGCCCTCTTGCCAAGTGCGAATCGTTCATGAACTGCAAGTGCCCCAAGTGCGGCGGCGATGCAAGACGTGACCCCGATACAATGGATACTTTCGTTGACTCTTCCTGGTATCAGTTCAGATATCCTGATAACAAGAACGATAAGGAGATGTTCTCCAAGGATAAGATCAATAAGTTCTGCCCCGTTGACAAGTATGTCGGCGGTGCTGAGCACGCGTGCATGCACCTGCTCTACGCAAGATTCTTCACAAAGGCTATGCGTGACATGGGTATGCTCGACTTTGACGAGCCTTTCACAAGCCTCGTTCACCAGGGCACTATCTTGGGACCTGACGGCCAGAAGATGAGTAAATCCAGAGGCAACACTGTTGCACCTGACGATTACATCAGCAAGTACGGTTCAGACGTATTCAGAACATACTTGGGATTCGGCTTTGCGTACATCGAGGGCGGCCCTTGGGCAGATTCCGGACTCCAGGCTATCGTTAAGTTCTTCAGAAGGATCGAGACATGCGTAGCAGACTGCGCAGGCGCAGGTGCTTCCGCAGTTCCCGCTAAGGCAGACATGACAGCAGCAGATAAGGAACTCAACTACGCTGTCAACTACGCAATCAAGAGCTCTACGGCTGATATCGAGAAATTCCAGTTCAATACTCCTATCGCAAGAATGATGGAGCTCTTAAACGCTATCACGAAGTACAGCCAGGACGCATCTGCCAAGGCTGAGTTCAAGAGATACGCTACAGAGAAGCTCGTTCTCCTGCTTGCACCCTTCGCACCTCACTTCACTGAAGAACTCTGGTGCGAGACACTTGGCAACGGCTATTCCGTATACGACCAGAAGTGGCCTGTATGCGATGAGTCCGCACTCGTTAAGGATGAGATCGAGATTGCAGTCCAGATCAACGGCAAGGTACAGTTCAAGGTCAACATCCCTGCTGAAGCTGACCAGGCTGCAGTCGAAGCAATCGTTAACGCTGACGACAGACTCGCAGGCGCTCTTGCAGGCAGATCGATCGTTAAGTTCATCTACGTTAAGGGCAGGATCGCAAACATCGTAGCGAAGTAAGTTTTCGAAAAACAGCAAACGAAAAATGGACTGGGGATTCCAGTCCATTTTTATTTTTGTAAGTCAACCTATATGCCTGTATTTAGGATATACGGATGATTTTTTCTCGAAAAAGTCATCCCTAAAACCGTTTTCGCGGCCTTTAGGATGAATGTATCAGTTCTGCACTTTTGTTCCGCACTTGTTGCAGAATCTTTCATGCAGAAAATTAATAGTGTGGTACTACTACACAAGTGATTGTTGAAGGTTACCCATCTGGGATTGATACATTCAATGGAAACAAGTTATGGAAAGGCACTATGTCAGGAAGCACAGAACCATTGAAAATTGATGCTGACATAACCGGAATGCATTATGTCTGTTTGATGTTCCAATGCGATTATTCAGTTGGAAGTGATACCGAAGCATATCACATGGCCTATTTGGCTGATGTATATGTTTGGAAATAACGGATTGGCTTTTCGATTACAATTAGAGAATTTAGTTGTATTGTCTTATCTTCTCTCAAAGCGATAGAAAAGCCTAAACCGCTATGGAATCAAAATGAATCCCCGTTATTTATTACTGCACTCTTGCGCCGCACTTCTCGCAGAAAGTATCTCCGGGATTTACGGAAGCGCCGCAATTTTGGCAGAATCCTACCTGGACATCCGCGCCGCACGAAGAGCAGAAACGGGCACCGGGAAGCAGTGAGCTTCCGCATTTCGGGCAGGGCCTGGCATTTACTGCAGCAGCGGGAAGCTGCGTAGGAACAGGCTGGGCTGCGACGGGGGCAGCAGCTACAGGGGCAACTGCAACAGCAGGAGTGTTAGCCGGAGCACCGGGCTGAGATGCCTTATCCTTAGAAGCACCCTTCTTGTCCTGGATCCTGTGAGATGCCCACGCCATAACACAGAATGCAAAAGCAACAGTAATGATCGGCTCAAAGAAACCGGTCATGAAATAATTCAAATCGTAAATGCTATTTATATGTCGAAGATTAGAAAACGCATATCTGAACGATTCAAAATTGAAAAGGAGAGAATAACCGATAGAAAGACAAGCCATTATTCCGGGGATGAACCAGGTGTATTTAATTGCCTCTTTTTTCAACTTGATAACTACCGCCATGCTGATCTGATAAGCGATAAGAAAAGCGTAAATAAACCACGAGGCCGTCGGCATAGATCCGCGGAACGAAAGGAACCTGAAAGTAAATTCAATTCCGGTAACTATTGCTGACGCGATCTGGATATTTCCTATGGCATGATTAGAAGCTCTGGCAAATACAGTGATCGTCAAAGCCAGAATGAGGGCAAGCTCAGCAAGTGACAGCATGTTTACAACATAACTTAAGAATGCGTACACACTCCAATCGCCCAGATAATTAAGCGAATAGATGATACCCCGCAGATAAAACAGATTTGAAATCAAAAGCAGAACTGCTGTAATTACGGCAAAAGGATAGATAACGCCGTTATTGTTCCTGTAATCAGTGTTCCTGTAATTAGAATTGTATGACATATAAATACCCTCCCGATGTTTACTATCATATCACTTCATAATTGAAACAAAACTATTTTATCTTGTACTCCGCACACGCGTAATTATTCACATCGCCGTCCTGACCGCCGATGAGGATGCGGTAATCGCCTTTGGGGAGCTTGTTGCCGTACAGCCAGAGGCCGAATTCCCTAGTGTCTTTCTCGCCCGGCTCAATGACTTCGCCATAACCGGGTATTGTGTAATAACTGTCACTAATGTCCGGATCGTGATAGACATAATAATGCTTTCCGTCCAGCGTCACATCGATATATGTGAAAATACTCTGATCACAGTAGTGCCATGCCTTGCCGCTGTTGTTAGTGATCTCAACAGTCACTACGGGATACCCATGCTCACGGCGCACATCTGTAACCTTTGCTTCAATGCCTTCTACGATCTTGTCATCAGATACGAAAGAATCGCGCAGCAATTCAGGATGCCATTTTGAATATGCCATTGCCAAAGGTCTGAAGGCTCTGATATCAGCGATGCTATTCATTTCTCCTTCCCTGACATCATCCTCGTCCACCATATCCATAAACGGAGTAAAATCAGCATCGCATTTATATACTCCGCCCGAAGAAGTAAAGAGATAACCGTTTGACCAAACGACAGTCTCACCGAGTTCGTCATTCTCCCCCAAAAGACGCGGTTCTAACTGAAGCGAATATACCGGATAGGTTATTTTTTCAGGAGTCCAGTCAGATGCCTTCGCGCCTCTCAAAGAACAGAAATCGCGGACCAGCTTATCTGTCTTCCTGCCGCTTTCAATGGTAGATGAATAGTTGTAATAGACAGATAACTTTTTGCCGTCGTAGACGCACAGATATGTTATGGAATAATGCGCCTCCTTTATCTCAGTAAGTCTCTTAAGTTCAGGTATTCTCTGAAGCGCGACATTACGGTATATGAGCCATCCTCCGATACCAAGCGCAACGACGACGAACGCTGCAAAAACGCATGCGAATAACAGTTTTTTCTTCTGCCTGGAAATCTCTTTTTCTTCATTCATTTCTGGACACATATTCTTCTCTCCCCAATTGCGAAAATGCTTATCCGGAAACGCCACCAACGACGGCTACTGCCGCTTCGTTGTTATGAGATTAACATGATGAAAACAAATGAAACAGAGGACAAACTCTGACAGTTTTTAATCTAAATCTTTAGTCTCTCCGATTATCTTAATTCCGATATCGCAGTTCACTTTATTTTTCATGGCAGTTTTCGCGCAGCCTAAGAAATGCCCGTACTTATATGTACCGATCGACACTGTAAGATCAGATACAACATAAAGATCGCCAAGTCCCGTGTCGCCGTTAAGACCGCTGTTGATATCTGCGCTGACTACATATGCACCCGAAGAATTGATCTTCTCGATAGCACTTTTCGCAGGCTCTTTTACTTCGCCCTTAAAGCCCGTTCCGAAAATGCAGTCCAGGATGGTCTTATATCTGCCGTAATCGCCGTCAGAGACCGTCGGTATGCCCTTCTCAACACACTTATCGTAAAAGTATCTTCCGTCCTCCGAGAACGCATCTTCAAAAAGGAGAACCATCTCACAATCGATGCCGTGATCTTTAAGAAGCGATGCGACGACAAAGCCGTCACCGGCGTTATTACCTTTACCACAGATGATGCCTACAGGACCATTCCAGTCCACCTGATCGAATATGGCTTTGCCTGCCCTTGCCATCAGTTCTTTTGAAGGACAGATATTCTCAATAGTCCATCTGTCGCTCGCGCGCATTACTTCAGTTGATACACAGATCATTTAAGTCGTAACCTCAATATTGTTTACGCTCTGATGCGACCAGTCGTTTGCAAGATCCATATTCTGCCAGTCAGACCTGTGACAGCTGAAACTGATAGTAAGTGTATCACCTTTTGCAAGAGAACCGCTGCTAACGGTAATCGTAAGACACGTATCCCTGTCAGTGCCGGAGCAAGAAGCAAATGTACCGCTCGTCTTATCAGTCAGCGCAGTGTATTGGCCCGAAGCCGAATTGACCGCGGCGTGATAGCAGTCAAAGACCATGCTGCCGCCGTCTTTTGTGAAGTAGTAGTTGATCTTAAGATCAGACAGATCGACCGTAGAACTTCCGTTGTTCGTTATCTCAAGCGTTCCCGCGATAGCGTTAGCGGTATTCGAATTATCGTTGTAGGTCATCTTGATGCTTAAGTCGCCTGAAGATGCCTGTCCGCCGCCCGCTGAAGACTGCGTCTGGGAAGTGTTCTGGGAAGGTGTTGCGCCGCCTGCAGATTCGCCCGAACCGGTGCCTTCTTCATCAAGCAATACACCGAATACCAGTTCGTTATTCTCGAGAAGCACCGCACCCATATTGTATGAGAAGTCATTAGAGTCATCCCATGCGCCATTAGGGCTTGTCATCCTGATCTGGATCTCAGACTTGTACTGTGACTGACCCGCAGGTCTTAGCGCGCCGTCATCGAAAAGAACGGACAGATAGTAGATGTGGTTTTCCTCATTCCACACCTTGAGGCCGTCTACTCTTCCCGACTGCATGTAGTTGGTCGAGATCGAGACTCCCGAAGCGTCTCCGCCTGCCTGATAGATCTCTGAAAGATCTACGAAATATCTGAATTCGAGATTCGTAGCAGCTCTTGCAGGCCATGCGGTCTTGTTATAGATAAAAGCTTTGATCTCTGCGAAATCCGAGCCCTGGACGTTGAGCGAACATTCTGCGGAGTATTCATCATTTGGTACTTCTTCGACAGCACCGAAATCTATTAGTGTCTTGCCGTGATACTCGGAATACATCGCAGCGAGAAGGCCTGTAAAACCTGCGTTGTAATCGCAAGCGACCTCGTTCTTGGTGTAGTCGCTGACAGAGTCTGAATAACCGTCGGAAGCGTCAGGACCGCCTACCAGAGCGCCATATAGCGTATGCCTTGCGGTGCCCGGTTCGTTCATGTTGTCGCAATAAGAAGCCTGGCTTGTTCTGTGGTGCGGATGCTCGGGAGGATTCTCACCGAAGCCTACGACATAAGACCTGCCTGAAGAGCCCAAAGCGTAATTAGCCTGAGATACCGCAAAGTCCCAATATGTCGACACCTTATCTGAAGGACAGCCTTCCCATCTGCTGTACACCGTTGCTACAAAAGCGGTGGTCGTCGCATATCTTAAAGAGCCCCATTGGTCAAGCCACGCAAGACCCTTGGGAGTATATGTGATCCTCTGGCCGTCTGATGTGCCGCAGCTCCAAAAATCAAGGTGCTTCTGCACAGCGTCCATATAGGTCTTCTCGCCTGTCAGTTTGGCGAGCATTACAGCTGCGCCGATGTGCACGTCATCCCAGCAAAGAGACCAGTTGTAATCCTGGCCGGCCTTAGGATAGTATTCCTTCGCTTTATCCAGATACTTGCTGTCGTCAGTTGCTAAATAAAGCCAGCACCCTGCCCAGGAAAGCTCGTCGTAAAAGCCGCTCCAGGAATTATAAAAGCCATTCGCTGCAGTATAGCCGCTATCACTTTTCGTGGAATCCGCAAAAGCATAAAGGCTCTTGGCATGCTCTAAGCAAAGCTTTGAATAATCGGGATCAGAATCCTTAAAAACGATAGATGCTATCGCAAGCTCAGCAGCTGCTTCTCCGACAACGCAGGAACCCGGATTATCTTTTGTTACCTTGTAAGAAGGCCTGTTCATGGACATGACTTCAGCAGGTCCCCACCACGAGTGATCCGCATTGCCGTCACCTACCTGATAGTAGAATACTTCATCTTCAGGATGACACTTTATGAGATAGTCGCTGACCCACTTGATATCGCCCAGGATATATTCGAGCTGGCCGCTCTGCTCGTACGCCTCACGGTCTTCGTAGACAGACCATCCGAGCATAGCCGCTGAGTATGCCATCGGGAGATTAAACTTTACGTGATCGCCTGCATCGTACCAGCCGCCGGTAAGATCTAAGTTGTTGTCAGAGCCGTCATTAAGCCCTGAATCTCCGCGCCAGTTGCATCTTGTCTGCTCGGGAAGATCTCCGCTTCGCTGTAGCTCAAAAAAGAGTATGGACTTCTGCAGAGCCTCGCCGTAGTTATAATCACCTGTGCCTTCAATGCCTTCATAACCTTTTCCGAACTCGGTAAGATCAGAAGTTATTACAGTCCCTGAAGGCTTGCTTTCCGAGGCGTCCGGCTCAGACTCGGTCATGGTCTCGGTGCCGCCTCCGCAGGTCATGTCCTCAGGGCCCGGTTCCTTGGCCTTATTACATGCAGTCAACAACAATGAACCGATAAGAAATAAGACAACCGGTTTCTCAAATCTTTTCATAAATTCCTCCGAAAACTGATAGCAGTATTATACGCCAAATGAAAAAGCCCGTTTGTTGATAAAACGGGCTTTATGTCACAGAGATTGATGATAAATTACTGCTTTCCGCTCTTCCAGACGTATCCTGTCTTGATCACGGTCTCGATATGATAGCCTGCGTTCCCGAGGGCTTTTCTGAGCTTCTTTATATGTGAGTCCACAGTCCTGTCATATCCTTCAAAATCAGAGCACCAGGCTATATCGAGGATCCGGTCACGTGTCAGGACAATATCCTTGTGGTCGATAAACATGAGCAGCAGGTCATATTCTTTTGGTGCCAGATTAACAGTCTTGCCGTCCACACTAACCATATGCCTTGCTGGGTCTATCGTTATCTCATCTATGACAAAACAGCCGTTCTTGGCAAGAAGTCCATGGTATCTGCTGATCAGGGCATTAACTTTCATCAGAAGCACCTTGGTGGAAAAAGGTTTGGTAACATACTCATCTGCACCGATCTCATAGCCTGAGATGATATCGCATTCATCGCCCAAGGCAGTAAGGAATATGATCGGTACGTCATACTTGGACCGTATGTGGCGGCACACTTCCTTACCGTCCTTGCCGGGCATCATGATATCAAGGATGACTACGTCATACTTCTGCCTGTCCGCTAAGGAACAGGCATCATTTCCGTTATCTGCCGCATCTATCTCAAATCCGTTTTTACGGAAAAAGACTTCAACGACTTCTCTTAATGTCACTTCATCTTCTGCAAGCAAAATCCGATACATTCTTTACTTCCCTTTTGGTCCTGTCAGGCCGTTTCATGAGCGGGCATCGAGAACTTAAACTCCGTTCCGTTATCATCGCTCGTACAGCCGTAATCTGCCTTGTGTGCATCTAAGATACTCTTTACGACCGAAAGCCCGACTCCGCTGCTGCTCATCCTGTCAGTCCTTGCCTTATCTGTCGTATAGAAGATATCCCAGATCTTGTCTTGCTCCTTTTTTTCTATCTTAGCACCATCATTGATGATGCCAAACTCTATTTTACGGCCGTTCCTGTCAAGCCGGATCCTGATTATATGATCGCAATATTTTATTGCATTCGACATGAAGTTGCTTATAACCATATTCATCATGTCAGGATCGGCAAATACAGTATAAGGCTTCTCGTCACGGGTAAAGGCGACGGTGATATTCCTTTCACGGATCAATTCGCTGTTCCTGCCGATTATATCCTCCGTCAGCATCTTCAGGTCAACGGCTTTCCGATTAAGCATACCACTGCCTTCTTTGATCTTAGATACATCGAGGAGCTTGCCCACCATGTCCGACATGTGATCGACTTCGTTTATGACCCTTTTCGAATAATCCTTACGGCGGTCTTCATCAAAATAATCCCAGTTCTCAACGGTTGCTTTTGTAACAGCAAGAGGGGTCTTCAGCTCATGCGCGATGCCTCTTGTAAGCTTCTGGTTCCTGATCTCATAGTTCATCTGGTTTTTGTAGAGCATGACGAACGATACCACGATCAAAGTCTCAAGGATGATAAATCCCAAAAGCATGAATATATAAGTCAATGCATTGGTCTTAAGCACGCTTGCAAAGGGTTTTCCAGCGATGCAGTAAGAAACGTGCAGATCACCTTCTCCAGCCGTACAGATCAGCACCGAGGTTGAAGTAAATATGCCTTTTTTTACTTCGGCACCGAAATATTCTTTATAAGTCTTTTCCCCTTCAATGCCTGCCTTGCGCGCCAGATTATTAAGCTTTTCAATTTCAGCATCGCCTTTGTGTATTCCCTGCTCAAAAGAATCCAGGATAACCTCTCCGCTGTTAACATCCGTTATCGAAGAATAAAAACCCGTGCAATCCGCATATTCATATGTGAGATAGCGATCCCATGATCTGATTACCTGGTGTTCCAACTGTCCGTCAGTGTTATCCGCATGATAATCGATGTTTGCTGTAATAAATGGCCGATTGAACCGCAAATTATAATCAGCAATTTTATTCTTTGAATAAACAAAAAAAGTAATCGAGAACGCCAGCAACACCAGAATGGAGAATATTGTTCCGTATCTTATATATTGTTTCTTCATTTTTCTTCCTCATATGCATCCATCGAGAACCAGAAATTCGTTCCTTTATAGCCGCTGTAACATGCGTATTTTGCTTTATGAGCATCAAGTATGCTCTTTACGACTGAAAGTCCCACGCCGCTGTTTCCTTCAGTTTCTTTTCTGCCTTTCCTGGTGTTGTAAAGAACATCCCAGACTTTTTCCAGATCGGGTTTATCAATCTTAGCGCCGTCATTTGTGATGCTGAATTCTACTCTTTTTGCCGTCTTGCTCAGCCTGATCTTTATGGTGTGCTCGCAATACTTAATGGCGTTTGTCATGAAGTTATTTATAACGATGTACATCATCTCGAGATCTGCATATACAGGATATTCTTCCGCTTTGTCATCGCATTCGATCGTCAAATCAATATCCTTTTTCCTTATTGATTCCAAGTTTCTTTTCTTAATGTTTTTGGTAAGAAGCAGAAGATCGACATCTTCCCTGTTAAGCTTAACGCTGCCTTCTTGAACTTTAGACAATTCAAGGAGTCTCGTGACCAGAGATGACATATGATCAACTTCAGATATAATCTTTTCTGAATACTCGGGGCGCTTGTCTTCATCTACGTTTTCCCAGTTATTAAGGTATTCCCTGGTTACAGCCAAAGGACCCTGAAGATCATATGCGATGCCTTTCGTAAGCTTTTCGCTCCTTAATTCAAACCTCTTCTGATTAAGGTAGAGTTTTCTTACAGCAAAGATTATGACTGCTTCTACCAAAACGAGTGCCAGGAATGACAGAATATAGATAATTAAGTGGTCCCTGATGACGAGCTGAAGCGGATTTATTACAAAACAATAAGTAACTATGTAATGACCTTTATCGAAAACATAGATTTCAGTACAAGTCGTAGTGAAAATGCCTTCCTTGACATCAACACCTGCAGGTGCATCTCCATTTAAGTGCTTGTCAACATACGCATCACTTATCTTATGAGCTTTTCTGTTTATCCCGGAATCTCCGCCAAAGCTATGGTATTCTATCTCATCAATCCTGACGATCCATTCTTCATAAGGAACGTTTTCAACTTTATTAACGACACCGGGCGTTGCGATATTAAACGACTTAACCTCAGTATCATACGTATAAGACAGCAGGCCTCCGTATATGAATCTGTCATCGCATCTTGCTCCCTTTATCGAGACTTCATTATTGACCGGGTTTCTGAGATCTGAAACTTCGTCCGGTGTAAGCGACAGCGGTTCTTCAAAAAATATATAACGTGAATCACCGGGAACCAGCTGAGTTGATTTTTCTTCATATCTTTCCGGAGAATCCTCTATAACCTCGATCTCTATCTCGCCATAATAACGGACTATAAAAAAGTCCTGAGATTCGAACAACACAGTGTCCTTATTGGTATCAACAATGGAAGAGTAAAAACCGACATCGTTATTCATGTAAGACAGGTATTCCCATGTTAATACCGTATTGCCTACAATAGGTTTCAGTTCTTTAAAACTTGAATTATCCGGATTCCCCATATATGTATAGGGCAAAAGCGAAATGTTACGCAATCCGTCATTTAATTCATCGATCTTTTTCTTGGAATAAAACGAGATTGCTGCCAGAAAAATAAGCAGCGCTGCAAGACAATAAATTATTCCGAAGCTTAAATAATTCTTTTTCATCTTTTTTCTTCCTTTCTACGACTTCCGTCTTTGTTCATCGTGAGTATAGGAAAAAGATGTGACCTCTTTATGACCATCAGATCAGTGAAGGATACCGGATAATCTCTCATCTGTTGAAAGAAGAGCTTTTGCCAGTTCTCTGTATTTTTCTTCATGTAGATATGTGTGACGGTGGGGCTTGATCGAAGGAGCCATGTCTATAGCATTGCTGAAATCCGAAGCCTTGAGCTCAAGAGTCGCGCAGTAATCCCAGAAGCCCGTCTTTGTAAATATCTCATCTACTCTCTTCCATCTGTGGTCCAATATCTTGCACATGATGTATGTCGCGATACCTACCTGTACGCCGTGAAGCTGGGGGCGCTCCAAAAGCTGGTCCAAAGCGTGTGAGATAAGGTGCTCGGAGCCGCTCGTCGGCGCGCTCGATCCTGCGATCTCATTGGCTACGCCGCTCATTGCAAGTGAATCAAGGAGTTCTTTGAGGAAGAGGTCTTCGCTGACAGATTCAAAAGGCGTTCTGACGAATGAATTGACGGCCTTCTTGGCTACCATAAAAGCGAAATCATTTACTTCGTCATAGCCCATATCCTCTTCGTGCTGCCAGTCGTATGTGGACTGGATCTTCGCGACCATATCGCCGATGCCCGAATAAAGGAATCTTACAGGCGCGCTCTTGATGACATCGGTATCAACGAGGATGCCTGATGCCATCTTGGCAGGCAGTGACTTTCTGTGTCCGTCAACGATAAGAGACGCGGAAGAACTTGAGAAACCGTCTGAAGAAGAACTCGTCGGAACGCTGATAAAAGGGATCCTCAGGATGTATCCGATATACTTCGCGGCATCGATTACCTTGCCGCCGCCCATGCCGATAATGGCCTGCATTTTGTTGGGCAGCTCAAATGCCAGATTCGTAATATCAACGAAATCAACGGTATCCATTTCCTGATGGTGCAACACCTTGACGCCGGCTTTCTCGAAGGACTCGAAAACAGTACTGCCAAACATGTCGGTAAGACCGTTACCAAAAAGGATCGTTACCTGCTCAATGCCTGCGTCTTTCAGGTATTCGCCGATGTTAGCCGTAACGCCGCGCTCGATCTTAAGGATTACCGGAATCGATATTTCGTCTTTAGGCATAGTATTTATCTCCTTTATCCGATTACTTCAGGAACCACTTTTATAAGCTCTGCAAAACTGTCAATAACAGGCACTTCGGTATTGATCGTGCCAAAGCCGTATCTTGCGTGAATGAACGGAAGACCTGCCTTGTGAGTAGCATCATAGTCGCTCTGTATGTCGCCTACATAGCACGCAGCCGTAAGGTTATTGCGCTCTGCCATAAGCCTGATGTTCTCATCCTTTTGCAGGAAATTGTTGCCATAGCACTCGATATCCTCAACGAGGTCTTCGGGATTGCCGTAAGGAATATTGTAGTAACCCAGGAACGACTCGATATAGCCTTCCTGGCAGTTGCTTACGATGTAGATGTGATAACCCATCTCTTTAAGCTTTCTCCAAGTCTCGATGATGCCTTCATAAAGGATGCCGCCGTTTTCTCTTAAGTACTGATTCTCATAATTTTCACACGCGAATCTGAGCGCGTCTCTCTCAGGACCCTTCTCGGTGTAAGGGAACAACGTATCAGCAATAACATCCATGGGCTTGCCCATGACGCTCTGGATATCTTCTCTTGTGACGGACTTATCAGGATAACCAGCTTCATGGATCTTCTCGGTCCAGGACTTCGCTACGTTCTCCGAAGAATCCCAGACGGTGCCGTCCATATCAAAAATAATGCCTTTTTTCTCAGTCATGTTTTTAACCTTATCCAATTGTTAATTAGCCTATTATACCCCCATTATTAAATTCTGTTGACTTTTATAATCGCATTAGGTGATAATGCAGGCATAGCAGGAACAGGCAAGCGCATTTACATATTTCGCGAGGTACCCATATGTATGTAGTATTTTTGTTCGTAGCCGCCCTATTATTTTTCATCGCTGACCGCAAGCTCCGCGCGGCATTCATTCCCGGAATCTTAATAACGATCACAGCATGTTACGGATTCGTATACAGATGCATTTTGCTCTTTGTTAATCAGAACATGAGATTGGCCTTGTCTCCGAGATCGATCTTTGGAACTCCGTCAGGCCGCGCTATCGTTATAATCTGCTTAACTTTACTCGTCTCGGCATTATGTTGCTTCGCTTTGCTGTCTTTGGGCAAGCTTTTATCAGCAGCGATCTTCAAAGCATCAAAAGACGGAAAAGGATCCAGCATCTTAGCCCGCATCTTCTGCATCATCGGCGGAGCTCTTCTGCTCCCGTTCGGCGGATATTTCATGTATCTTAGAAATTTCGTAGCAAGACCCGCCGGCCGGGCAGCTATAAATCTCGTTCGTTTTCTCGGGGCACCGGGTTTTGCAAAATATAATTCAAACGTAATCTACGGATGTTTATTGATCGCGCTTGGCATAGTATTGATCATCCTGTTCTGCACACCTGTTTTCCGCGCCAAGCAGTTAAAGGCAGCGGATCCTTCCGCCCAGCCGTTAAAGCTTAGGACCGGTATGTCCACCACAGGAATCATCTTATCCTGCCTCGGAAATGCCGGCGTCCTCATCACTGCGCTTGTAGGCCTCATCTCCTGGCATGAGGTGTTTTTCTTTAACGGATACGGATACACTAAGGTCCTCTGCATATTGTTCCTTTTACTTATGATCTTAGGACTTACCTTCATATCTATGGGACTTTATAAGATCGTTGTAAAAGGACAGCTCAAGAACCACAAGGGCCGCATGATCTTCTCCCTGATCCTGATAGGATTAACTTTTATAGATTGTTTCTGTCTGATATCAAACGCTCACAAATTCGCTGGGATAGCATTTGCTTTCAGATAAACTGACACGGAATTTCCGAAAACATCAAACGCCAGTCTTTTCGACAAGTGATATAATTCAGTTATAAATCTTAAACGGAGGTACCCATATGGATATTGACATCAACAAGGCAAAAGATGCTGCACAGGATGCATTGGAGAAGGTCACAAAGGACGAGAAGAGCAAGAAAGCTGCTAACGACGTCATCGAGACCGTAGAGAAGAAGATCAATGTAGATCTTCCCGATGTTGATACTATTGCTGGTGCTTTAGGCAAGAAGTAATCACTACTACAGCTTTTAGCTAAGGGGTTATCTCGTATGGGATAACCCTTTTTTATTTGTTGAAAAACCGGGGCGTAATATAGCATTGACATTTAAAACAAAATAGAAGAGTATTATCTTGTAAGTATAGGAACACTTTTCATTCTTTTGGGGGAGGAATGATCATGGTCTATTGTATTCTCTTTGCTGCCGCTTTTATGTTTTTTATCCTTGACCGCAAGATCCGTTTTGCGGTTATACCAGGAACTGTCGTAACATTTTTAAGCTGGTTAGGGCTTATCAGATATGCCTATGGTATATCCAGAGAAAGGCCTATGGATTTTTACTTCAATTTTCCTAATCAGAAAATAATGACCTATGTCTCTTTCGTTTCTCCGGCAGTCTTGATCATATGTTTTGCGCTCATAAGCACGCTTGCTTTATCTGCCATGGGAAAGAACATCGGCAGGTACTTTTTTGATCCTTCGAAAAACACAGACAAAACAGGAAAGACAGCAAAGCTTTGGTGCATTATTTCTTCTGCTGTTGTTACAGCAGCAAGCATACTTTATCTGGTATTATATTCACTCAAATCCAATCTGTCACATCCCGCATCAAACGCTGTTAAGCGTTTCTCTATGTTTTACGGAATACCACCCGTTCCCAAAGCAAAGATGGGTCTTTTTATTACGTTATTCGTCACCCTGCTGGTATTAAGCATCGCTTATATCATTCTGTTATGCATTAACCGCACAATGATCAGAGAGATCTCCGCAAACGGCGGTGCTACTAAGACAGAAACAGCCGGCTCACAGTTAAAAGCGGGAATCATTTTAGCTTGCGCGGGTAATGTTGTCATATGGACCGCAGCATTCATCAGTCTTAATTACGTGAGACACATAATCTTCTTTTGGGGCAAAGAACTTGGATATCTGAGTATCATAGGCCTTATCCTTTGCCTTGTGGGAGAGATACTTCTCATCATAAGATTGAATAAAAAGTCTTCGAAGATACCGGTATCAAGCCTTGCAATATCTTCAGCACTTCTTGTTATTACTGTCACTGACCAGTACCTGGTCTCTATACCTTTAGTCAGTTATCTGGTCTCATTTTTCAGAAGCTTATACTCATACCGGATAATTGATTATTACTGGCTCTACAGGATCGCCCCCGGTCTGATCACAGGCATAGATACAGTATTATTAGCCCTTTTAACTGCCGGCACGGTAATCACGCTCAAGTTCCTGATTTCTTCATCTTCCAAAAAGAAGATCTGATCATGTTTTCAGAATAAAAGAAGTCCCGTTCACTTCTTGTGAGCGGGACTTTTTCTTTTCTTTATGTGATTGCCTACGATCTCCGAGACATCTGAGATCGTCATAAAAGCAGACACGTCCGCATCGTTAATAATCTTCTTTATCGCAGGCACTTCGACTCTTGTTATGACGCAATAAAGCACGGTCTTCTTGCCGTTGCTGACCATTCCCTTACCTTCCATCTGCGTGCATGTGCGGCCGAGCTGCGAGTAGATCTTATCCGCAATATCCTTGCCATGATCAGTAATTATCATGACGGACTTGCCCTGCTCCATACCATTCTCGACGATGTCTATGATCTTCGATGTGATGAAGTATGTAAGGAGCGAATAGAGCGCTCTGTCAGGTCCGAAGAGGAAGCCTGCTACCGTATAGATGATAATGTTGAAGAAGAGGACTATCTGTCCTACGGAGAATTCCGTGTGGTGCGACAACAGCATTGCAACGATCTCCGTGCCGTCCAGGCATCCGCCGTATCTTAAGATGAGGCCTACGCCGATTCCAAGCAAAACTCCGCCAAATACGACTACGAGGATCTCCTGCTCCGTTACCGCCTTCATGTGCTCGAAAACACCAAGGAATGTCGAGAATATGACCATCGCGTAGATCGCCTTAACCAGGAACCTCATGCCCAAGCGCTTAAAGCCTATGATCATAAAAGGAATATTCAAAACGATCGTAAGTATGCCCAGAGGGATCCCGGAGAGCTGGCTTATGATCATCGAGATACCGACCACGCCGCCGTCAAGTATCGTAAACGGCACGAGGAATTCCTCCAGCGCGAAAGCAGCGATGACAGCGCCCACAGTGATCATAAACAGCGGTGCTATCCACTGCTTAAAGACAATGTTAAACGTAACAGGCTGTGCTTTTCCGGTCGGCATATGATCTGTAATAAGGGGCGCCTGATGACGCCCCGTTAATCTCTTATTTCTGGCGGTTGAAATTGATGAGGCATCCGTCAAGGATTATCTGGCGCTCACGGTCAGTGAGATCTCCCAAAGTCAGTGTGAACTCTGTTGTCTCATTGCCCTTGATCGCAATGGCCTTGATGGTGTCAGCCTTTGTCTCGACTGCGTTTCTGATGCCGGGCAGGAGAATGTAATCGAGGTTCTTAAAAGGCAGGTCACCCTTCTCGATGATGAAAGGCAGCATACCCCAGTTGATAAGATTGGATCTGTAACGCTTTGTAGCATACTCGTTAGCGATGTTAGCCCATCCGCCAAGTACCTTCTGGCAGGAAGCAGCCTGCTCTCTTGCAGAACCGTCACCGGGCTTAACCGCGAAGATAACTGAACCGAATCCGATGATCTTAGTGTCAGCCTTTTCGAAAGGTACGATAGTCTTAACAACCTGCATAACATCGTGGAGGCCTTCTACTGCCTGGCAAGCGTGCTCGCCGTTAACCAGTGCCGTCTCAGCCTTCTGGATGTTCTTAGCTCTGCCTACATACTCAGGATCCTTACGTGAGAGCGTGAACTCTGCAAGACCAAGAGGATTAGATCTGTAAGAAGATGTCTCGCCTGAAGGAATGAGCTCGTCTGTTGTAGTAACAGGATCGTGGATCTCGGATACTACCTGGAGAACGAGGTTCTCAGGAAGTGCCTCCATCTTCGGCCAGTCCTTGATGTTAGGTCCGAACTGGATCTCTATATTAGGATCTGCAACGCCCTTGGAATCGAAGACTCTGTTCTTATAGATCTTATCGTCGAATGTATAAGCGTAGTTATTGAGCTCGCCCGTGAACTCTGTAGCAGGTGTGAGAACGCCCTTGTTTGCAGCTGTTGCGGCGATGGATCTTGCGTCCATGAGTGCAACGGAAGAGATCTGGCCGCTCTGAACCTTTGAGCCTTCTCTGTTCGGGAAGTTTCTTGTGGAGTGACGGATGGAGAAAGCGTTGTTCGCAGGTGTATCGCCTGCACCGAAGCAAGGTCCGCAGAATGCTGTCTTGAGGATAGCACCTGTCTCAAGGAGTGTTGCTGCAACGCCGTTTCTTACGAGCTCCATGTAGATAGGTGTTGAAGCAGGATAGATGGACATCGTGAACTTGTCTGCACCAATGTACTGTCCCTTCATGATGTCAGCTGCAGCGCAGATATTCTCGAATCCGCCGCCTGCGCATCCAGCGATGATACCCTGGTCTACCATGAGCTTGCCGCCCTGGATCTTATCCTTAAGTGAATACTCGATCTTGTCGCCGAAAGAAACCTTTGCTCTCTCCTCTGTCTCAGCGATCATCTGCTCGAGATTTGCATTAACATACTCGATCTCGTAAGCGATCGAAGGATGGAAAGGCATGGCGATCATAGGCTTGATCGTGGAGAGGTCAACAATAACTGCACCGTCATAGTATGTAACATCAGCAGGTGCGAGTTTCTTATAGTCGCCCTTTCTGCCGTGAATCTCAAAGAACTGCTCTGTCTTCTCATCTGTCTGCCAGATTGAAGAAAGGCATGTTGTCTCTGTTGTCATAACGTCGATGCCGATCCTGAAATCAGCCGAAAGGCTTGCAACACCGGGACCTACGAACTCCATTACCTTGTTCTTAACATAACCGGAATTAAATACCTTACCGATGATCGCAAGAGCAACGTCCTGAGGACCTACGCCCTTCATCGGCTCGCCTGTGAGGTAAATAGCGATTACGTCAGGCATCTTGATGTCATATGTCTGTGAGAGGAGCTGCTTAACGAGCTCAGGTCCGCCCTCACCCATAGCCATAGTACCGAGTGCACCATAACGTGTGTGTGAGTCAGAACCGAGGATCATGCCGCCGCATGTAGCGAGCATCTCTCTTGCGTACTGGTGGATAACTGCCTGATGAGGAGGTACATAGATTCCGCCGTACTTCTTGGCAGCTGTAAGACCGAACATGTGGTCATCTTCGTTGATCGTTCCGCCTACTGCGCAAAGTGAGTTGTGGCAGTTAGTGAGAACGTAAGGAATCGGGAACTTCTCAAGACCTGAAGCTCTTGCAGTCTGGATGATTCCTACATATGTGATGTCGTGTGAAGTCAGCTTATCGAACTTGATCTTAAGCTGATCCATGTTATCTGATGTGTTGTGATCCTTAAGAATGCCGTAAGCGATCGTGCCATGCTTAGCCTGAACCTTGTCAGCTGCCTTACCTGACTTGGCAGCAACTGCCTCAGCAGCACCTGCCTGATCTTCGATGAGTTCGACGCCATTAATGAGCCAAGCGCCGTTTTCGAGTGTGGAAATCATAGTAATTACCTCATTTATGCATAAATTACGCGGATAATTATACAAGTTAGAGGCTCTTTATTCAAATAATAAATAAGGCAAAAAGATGCCGTACGTAAATCGTACAGTAAAACACCCCTCTTCACTGTACGAATTAGGTATTTTCACGCCAAAATACGTAAATCGTACAGTACAGGATGCAATTTACTGTATGATTTGCGTACTTACTTCACGCGCTCAAAAAAAGCCGGAATCCGAAGTGGATCCCGGCCCCCTGAAAATGTGTATTACTTCAGCGTCAGCGGTGATTCAAGACCGAGTTCATTGCAGAAGAAACCGATGCATCCGCCGTCCTCTTCAACTTCACCGCTATTATTGATAAATATGACGGTATTGTTCTGGAGATATACGCCTGCGGTCATTTGTCTTTTCCCATTTCCCATATATCTGACTGAATATGTGTAACCGTCTTTTTCGCCGAAAACGACCTCATAATCGGAAGATGCTATGCACATTGCATTATACAGATCAAGGGCAGACTGATCGTCTGCGGCAGTAAACATATAAATCTCGGTATAGGCGTTTCTGCCATCCGCACCTTCGCTTATCTTTTCAAAACCAAGAATACATTCATTAACCTGAATATCAGGGAAATTGCTGTTCTCTACAACCAGATAGCTGGCATAATACCACTTGTTTGCTTCTTCCGGATCATCCATAACATAATAGACGGAATGATAAGTAGCGTCGTCTCCAGTTATCATCTGGACCCATTCGGAATAGTTTTCTGTTTCAGTCATTCCATACTTGTCAGCAGCATTAACGACCATCTCTGATGAAAAGATCACTTCATTCTTCACTTCTTCAGATTCTGTTGTGCTGCTTTCAGTCTCGTCAACTGAAGCCTCTGTTGTGATAGTTGTTGTTTCAACCTCAGTCTCGGTCTCAGTTACAGCTTCTGTTGCAGGAGTCTGTGTGCAGCTTGCGAGACATACTGCCGTCATGGCAACCGTGAGTGTCTTTAGTAAAATTTTGTTTTTCATATTCCCTCCTATTAGCCCTTATTTCTTCAGTGACAACGGTGATTCAAATCCAAGTTCTTTACAGAAGAAACCAATGCAGGCATCTGCTGCGTCATAATCACCGATGCTTAGCATCCTTATGACGACGTTGTCTTTTACGAATGTTCCTACTGCGACACAGCCGTTGGCGGATTCAAAATATCCGACAGTGTATGTGTAGCCGTTAGCCGTTCCTGAAGAATACTCATACGAGTCTTTCTTTTGCGAAAACGCATCGTACAGTTCCTGCGCTGAAGCATTATCTGTGAGTGTGATCTTGTAGATCTCCGATGTCGTGGATCTTCCGTCTCCTTCAGCCGCCTTTTTATCGATGCACATTACGAGTTCAGTCGCTTTGACATCGGGAAAAGACTTAGCATCCAGATTAAACAGCGAAGAATACATAAATGTTGCTTCATCACTGTCTTTCGCAATGTAATACACAGATGCAGAATCGAAGCCGCCCCAAAGATTGATTATTTCCTGCTGGTCGTTGACCTGAATCATGCCGTAAGCTTTTGCAGCATCAAGAATATCTTTTTCTGCCTGAGTCTCAGTTACAACAGCTGAACTTTCAGTCTCTGTAACTGAAAACTCCGTAGCGGTTGTATTCTCAATATCGGTGACTGATTCACCGGCAGGTGTTTTAGAGCACCCTGCAAGACATGCGGCCGTCATGGCGACTGCGAGTGTTTTTAGTAAAATACGTTTTTTCATAATTAACTCAGTGTATAAGGTGATACTAATCCGAGTGATTTGCAAAAGTTTTCAACGGTTTTGTTTTTAAGGGTGGCATAATAATCACTGCGGATCCAGAAGATCTGATTGTCCCTTAAATATACGCCGCATGCAAGCTCAACAGTTGAACCGTCATTCTGTGAGTCTTTGGGACCCTGATAGCTGATGGTATAAGTTACGCCATTCTTCTTGCCTTCTTCCACTCCGAATCTGAGCGGTTTAACAGCTGATTCATAGATTTCCTCTGCAGTTTCACTGTCTTTGAAAGTCAGAAAATAGATTTGAGTTAAACATCTGCCGTGATCTTCAGTTTCTCCGATGCTCTCGATGGCCATAGTGCATTCTTTCACATCTTTTACAGAAACATAATCCCTAAGCGAGCCACCCAGGAATTCAAACAATTTAATGTCCATATCGTAGTAGTATGCAATATGTTCACCCGGATCTGCCAGAATATTACTGAGTTCTGTGGTTTCCTCAATCTCTTTCATACCACTGCTCTTTGCTGCGCTTATGAAAGAACTTTTAGAAAAATCTCCGGAACCGGAACAACCGGTAAGACATACCACAGTCATAACAACTGCCAGTGCAACAGATAAACACTTTCTTTTCATAGATACCCCCTATTATTTGTGAGCACTCCACTCTATCCGGAGCACCTTATTCCTGAACAATATTATGGAATTTATCAATAATCTTTGTCCATAAAATCCATATATACAGAATAAACAAATCGGAATATAAACAAAAACAGGGGCCGCATTACGCGGACCCCCGTCTGTTCAAAGCAATTGCTTGCCTTTAATTATTTGTTGAGTCTTGCCTCGAGAGCAGCCTTCTGGTCTTCGTAGCCGGGCTTGCCAAGAAGAGCGAACATGTTCTTCTTGTATGCCTCAACACCGGGCTGGTTGAAAGGATTTACGGCGAGGAGATAGCCTGAGATGCCGCAAGCCTTTTCGAAGAAGTAGATGAGCTCACCCAGTGAGTAAGCTGTCTGGTCAGGCATGTGGATCAGGAGGTTCGGAACCTTACCGTCAACGTGAGCAAGGATTGTGCCCTGCATTGCCTTTGCATTAACTTCGTTCATGTCCATGCCGGAGAGGAAGTTAAGGCCGTCGAGATTGGACTTGTCGTTAGGGATCTCAAAAGATCTTCTGGGCTGGTCGATCTGTACAACTGTCTCGTACATGATTCGCGCGCCGTCCTGGATGAACTGGCCCATGGAGTGGAGATCTGTTGTGTTGTCAACGCCTGCCGGGAAGATACCTCTTCTGTCCTTACCCTCGGACTCACCGTAGAGCTGCTTCCACCACTCTGTCATGAAGTGGAAAGAAGGTTCGTAGTTGACCATGACCTCTGTGGAATAGCCGGAACGGAGGAGGCAGTTACGTACTGCAGCGTACTGATAGCAAGGGTTTTCGGAAAGAGGAAGCTTCTTGTAAGCCTTGGAAGCGTCTCTTGCGCCCTTCATGAGTTCTCTGATGTCGATGCCTGCAACTGCGATAGGAAGAAGTCCTACTGCTGTAAGAACGGAGAATCTGCCGCCTACATCGTCAGGTACTA